>MKJX01000234.1 GCA_001942415.1 Pseudonocardia sp. CNS-139 | reverse complement strand
CGCCCTCGTAGACGCCGGCGATCAGGCCGATGGTCGTGCCCATCACGAGCGCGCCGCCCAGCCCCTGGACGATCCGGGCGACGATCAGCCAGGTCACCGTGGGCGCGACCGCGCAGCCCAGCGAGGCGAGCGTGAACACCGACATGCCGACGAGGAACACACCGCGCCGCCCGAGCCGGTCGGCCAGCGATCCGGCGCTCAGCAGCAGCGCCGCGGTGGCCAGCGAGTACCCGTTGACCAGCCACTGCAGCGCCGACAGCGGCGCGGCGAACTCGCCGCCGACCGCCTCCAGCGCGACGTTCACCACCGTGAGATCGAGCACCACCAGCATCACCGACAGGCCCGCAACCGCGTCGTGACCAGCTGAGCACGGCACCGCACGACAGGCACCTCACCCTCCACACCCATGAGGCGCCTCCTACGGGTCGGTACCGGTGAGCGGTCCCTGTTGACAACGACTACCGTCAGCGCCACAGATCCTAACAGCGTTCTGATTTGGTGACGGCCGAGTCACGTGGAGGCCGTCTCCAACCGACCGGGCTATGACCCGGGGCCGGCTGGCCTCAGGCGGCCGGTTCGGTGGCGATCTCGGCCGGGGTGAGTCCGCGGTCGATACCGTGCGGGGTGACCTGCTGGCCGGGTTCGAGCCGCAGGACCTCGCCGTCGAGCGTGACGGTGACCTGGTCCGGCTCGAACGAGACGTGATCGCGCACCCGCGCCACCTCGGGCCAGGCGTCGATGTAGGACCAGGCCGCGCGCGCGACGCCGGCAACGTCGTAGTAGCTGGCGAGGCCCTTGTACGGGCAGAACGTCTGGCCCTCGGCCAGGCCGAGGGCGGCGGCGTCGATGTCGCCGCGGGGCACGTACCAGCGGGGAGCGAAGCCGGACTCGTACAGGACCAGAGGGTTCGTGGTGTCGGCCACGACACGCTCCTCGACACGGACGACGAGGTGGCGCGAGGTGCCGCGGATGTCGTTGCGGTGGTAGGGGTCGGCGGCGTGGCCGACGATGCGCTCGTCCTCCTCGTAGAAGGCGTCCATCGCGCGCCACGCGAAGGCGATCCGTCCGGCGAGATCGCTCGCGTAGGACGGGAGTGCCGTGTGCTGCCAGGCGGAACGCCGAGTGGTCCGCCCGCCCGCCTGGACGGCGAACCACGAGGTCGTTCCGAGGTCCCCGTGGGTCGTGACCGTCTCGAGCGGCTGCAGCACGCCGGGCACGACGGTCTCGATCGGGAAGTACGCGACGGGGTAGCGGGCGGGTTCGTGGAGGAGGACGACGTCCTCGCTGTCGGCGATCCACTCTCCGCCGAACCGCACCCGCATCCGGCGGCGGAGCGGCTCCGCGTACAGGAGGCGCTCGGGCAGCGGATCGGGAACGAGGAAGCGTCCGACCGGCGCGACGCCGAGGGGTCCTCGCTGCCAGGACAGACCCATGACTTCGTCCTTTCGTCGGGCCGGGATCGCGTCAGGTGAGGGCTTCGCCGCCGTCGACGGCGAGGGTGACGCCCGTGAGGAAGGTGTTGGTCATCGCGAACAGGACCGCCTCGGCGATGTCGGCGGCCGTGCCGACCCGCCGTGCCGGGTTGCGCCGGCTCTGCGCGGTGAACAGATCGGCCTTGCCCTGTTCACCGAGGGCGTCCCAGGCGCCGGTGTCGACCGTTCCGGGGGAGATCGCGTTGACGCGGATCGGGGCGAGTTCGACGGCGAGGGATCGGGTGAGGGTGTCGGCCGCGCCGTTGGTGATGGCGACGGCCGGCGTGCCGGCCGAGATCTTGAACGCGGCGACGCCGGAGAACAGGACGATGGAGCCGCCGGGGTTGATGCGCGGGCCGAGGTGCTTGGCGAGCATGAGCGGCCCGATGACCTTCGTGTCGAACGATGCCCTGACGGCGTCGCGCGTGAGGTCCTCGATCCGTCCGCGGGCGCGGGCCGACGCGGTGGACACGATGTGGTCGACGGCGCCGATCCGTTCGCCGAGAGCGGCGATCGAGGCGTCGTCGGTCACGTCGACGACCTCGGTCGTGACACCGGGCTCATCGGTGTAGGCGGCGATGAGGGCCGTCGTGTTGCGTCCGGCCGCGACGACCTGCGCGCCGGCGTCGCGGGCGGCCAGCGCGACGGCGCGCGCGATGCCGCTGCCCCTGCCGACGACCAGCACCTTCCGATCCGTCAAGGCGGCGTTGGAGGTGGTCATGGCGTCCTTCCGAGCTCCCGGGCGGAAGGGGTGCGGGCCGGGTCGAGGGTGCGGCCGAGAAAGCCGCGGACATACCCGGTGACCGTGTCGAGGGCGCTCTCGAGCAGGAAGTGCCCGCCGTCGACCAGGTGGATCTCTGCGCCGGGCAGGTCGCGGGCGAACGCCGTCGCCCCGGCCGGAGCGAAGATCTCGTCGCCGCTGCCCCAGACCGCCAGCAGCGGCACCTGGCTGGTGCGGAAGTACTGGTGCACCGCGGGGTAGAGCGGAGGGTTGGTCGCGTAGTCGCGGAACAGGGCGAGCTGGATCTCGGGGTTGCCCGGCCGGTTGACCTCGGCGTGGTCGAGAACCCAGGTGTCCGGGTCCACCAGATCGGCTCCGCGACCCCGGTGACGTACTGCCAGCGGATCGCCTCCAGCGTCAGCGCGCCGCGCACCGGGCCTTCGGTGTCCGGGCCGGGTTCCTGCGCGTAGGCCCACAAGGCCGCCCAGAACGACTCGACGAAACCGTCGTCGTAGGCGTTGCCGTTCTGGCTGATGATCGCCTGCACCGCCGCGGGCCGTCGCAGCGCGAGGCGCCAGCCGATGGGCGCGCCGTAGTCCTGCACGTACATCGAGAACCGCTCGATCCCCAACCGGTCGAGCAGGCCCTCGGTGACATCGGTCAAGGCGTCGAAGCTGTAGGGGAACTCGGCCGGCGGCGGGGTCGCCGACCGTCCGAAGCCGATGTGGTCGGGCGCGATGACGTGGTACCGGTCGGCGAGGGCGGGAACGAGGTGCCGGAACATGCGTGAGCTGGTCGGGAATCCGTGCAACAGCAGCACGACGGGTGCGTCGGTCGGGCCGGCCTCCCGGTAGAAGACCCGCTGCCCGCTCACGATCGTCGCCCTGTGGTGGATCTCAGCCACTACTAACCCCTTTCAGCGATTTTGACGGTTAGACCACGCCAGCACAGCGCACGCGCACCTAACTTGTCAACACCTAGTAGCCGGTTAGCATGCCGGACGTGGCGACGCCGGACGACGGGCAGCGCGATCCGCCGGACGTCGACAGCGGGGAGCTGGACGAGCCCGTTCGGCTCGTGATCGGGCGCAGCACGCGCCGGGGCGAATGTGCGATACGGGTTGGCTACCGGTCGGCCGGCCGCTGTTGAACACGGGCAGCCCCAGCGACATCGTCCGACGCTCCCCCGTCGGTACGGGCCGAGGCAGCCCACCTCCCGTCATCGCAGCACCACCTCATCCCCCACCCGCACGTCCCCACCCCGAGGACCTCGGCATAACAGCCGGCACACGGCAGGACACCGAATCCGGGAACGTCAACCCGGTTGGAGCTCATCAGTGCCCGGACCGCGTGCGGGGCTCGGGGCAGCAGACCGTGCTCGAGTGTCGGTACCGCGCACCGCGGTGTCGGCAACGAGACCCTCAACACGGCGGTGCCACCCTCCGCACCGATCACATGCAGTTCGCGACCGACCCACGAGTTCTCCACGAACGGCGGTGTGTCCGGGGAGGCCTCCAGGACGAGGTTGGGCCGGTACCGGACGTGCTCGGTCCCGAGCTCGTCCACGGTGGCGCTCGTGATCAAGTGAACCGGCGCGTAGTCCACGAACGTCGCGCCGGGCGAGCCCTGGCCGATCTCCAGGTGGGCCGCCGGGACGGCGCGTCGACCCCGTGAGTCAGGACGTCCTCCGGGTCGGGGCGCTCCACGAACGCCCCGGCGTGCCGTTCCGTGCAGAGCCGAACGGGCCTGCCCAACTCGCCGGAGAGCAACGCCCCGACGTCCGGTTCGTCCGCGTTGCGAGCCCAGCCGGAGGGCGAGGTGATCCGGACGGCGTGCCCGTCGACCCTCGACGAGTACTTCAGCAGATCCCGCCACAGGCGCGGATTCTTCGCCGACGCCACCACGTCCGTGGCGTCGTCGACCACGGCCAGCGTCCGGTCGAAGGGGAGGCCTGCCGTGTTCAGACGCGTGCGATCGACTCGCTCCCCGAGCATCGACTTCACCGGGTAGCGCCACATCGTCCCGATGCGCATCTCAGCTCCTCCATCGAAGCAGGGCGCCCGCGTCCCGCGGGGTGACAGCGGGGCATCCGGAACGCACGCCACCCCGACCATAACCTATAAACGCGATATCGGAGGTTAGTTCATCGTCCCCGCGCCGACCCCTGTCCGGCTCCAGGGCCACGGCAGGCGCCGCGCCGAGCGACGCCGGACGCCGGGTCAGCGGAGCGCGCGTTCGGCCGTCGGGCGCCGGTCCCCCGCCATGCCGGCGAGCAGCATGAGGCTCGTCGTGACCGCCTCCTGCTGCTCAGGGTCGAGCCCGGCGAGCAGGTCGCGGTCGACGGACGCGAAGACCGCCCTGCTCTCGGCGATCAACCGCGCGCCCAGCTCGGTGACGTGCAGCCGGGCCGTCCGCCCACGCCCCGCCTCGGTGCGCCGCTCCACAGCGCCGTGCTCCTCGAGGTGCCGCAGCGTCGCCTGCATGCTCTGCGCGGTGACGTCGGCGCGGCGTCCCAGCTCGGTGTAGGAGAGCCCAGGCTCCCGGGCGAGGTGCCCGAGGGCGGACAGGTGCCGCATCGACATCCCGTGGGTGGCGAGCCGCTGCTCGACGTCGGCCCGCAGGCGCCGCGCGAGCATGATGATCAGGAACGACGGTCCAGGTGCGTCCGGACGCAGCGCAGTCGGTTCCCCAGGTGCTGCCACCTGCGCATTCTCGCACCGGGGCCGGCACGCTCCATGGCTGTCCGACGGATGCCGCCGTCGCCGCCGCGCAGACCTCGTCGGCCTGCGGCGGCGCAGTATCAGCTAGGCTGAAACTGCGGCCGAGGGTCGCGCTCCCCAGCTCACGGAGGTCACCGTGTCCGACCCGCTCGACGTCGGGATCCTGCTGTCGCCCGGCTACTTCCCGTGCGACATCATCGGCGTGCAGACCGTTCTCGCGCCCAGCCCGGGGTGAACCTGCATCTGCTGTGGAAGAACCGCGAGACGCTCGTCGGGACCCCGGTGTTCCCCACCGTGCCGACGACGACCTTCGACGAGTGCCCGGAGGAGCTCGACGTCCTCGCGGTGGGCGCGATCATGCCCGACGTGCTCGCCGATCCCGAGGTGATCGAGTTCTTCGGACGGGCGGCCCGCCGGGCCGAGCACGTGGTCGCGGTCTGCGGCGGCGTCATCCTGGCGGGCGCGGCGGGGCTGCTGGAGGGGAAGCGGGCCACGACGAACTTCCAGCTCCTGGAGGTCCTGCCGGAGGTGGGCGCCATTCCGGTCGAGGGCAACGAGGTCGTCAGGGACGGCAACATCTGGACGGCGGGCCCCGCGAGCGCCTCCTACGAGGTCGGCCTGCTGGTGCTGGCCGAGCTGCGCGGGGAGGAGATCGCCAGGCGGGTGGAGCTGGACATCCAGTACGCGCCGACCCCGCCGTTCGGCACCGGCAGCCCGGAGCTGGCCGGCCCGGAGCTGACCGCCGCCTCGCGCAAGGGGTACGACATGGTCTGCGAGGGCTCCCTGGCCGCGCTCGCGCAGCTCCGGAAGCTGGGCGTGCTGACGGCCGGCCGCTGATCGAGCCGGTCGGACCGGGTCCGACCGGCACCGACCGTCCAGGAGCGCGACGACCGTGGCGTCGCCGCGTCCTGCGGCGGCGGCCTGAGGTACGTGCGTCGCCGGCTGGGTGGGGGTCGCGTTGCCACTGGTGGGGTTGCCACAGGCCGGGGAGCAGTTCGGCGAGTTCCGCGTCGACGGCGTGCTCGGCCGGGGCGGCATGGGTGTGGTGTTCCGCGCGTGGCAGCCGCGGCTGCACCGGCCGGTGGCGCTGAAGGTGCTGCCGCCGGAGTTCGCCCAGCTGCGCCGCGAGGCCGTCGAGGCCCGGATCACCGCCGACCTGCACGCCGGCGACACACCCGGGCTCGTCCGCGAGCTGCAGGAGCTGGTCGCCGAGGACCCGCTGCGGGAGCAGGCCTGGGGCCAGCTGATGGTCGCCCTCTACCGCGAGGGCCGCCAGGCCGCGGCACTCGAGGCGTTCCAGCAGGCCCGACGGGTGCTCGCGGACCGGGCCGGGCTCGATCCCGGCCCGGCCCTGCGCGCGCTGGAGCAGGCGATCCTCTCCCACGCCGGCACCTCGACACTGCTGCCCGTCATCACCCCGGTCCCGCCGCCACCGACCGCACCACCCTGGCCTGGGTGGACGGCACCGGCCGGGCCCGGCGCCGGGCGCTCCCCGCGGCCGGGCGCCTCGTGCTCGGCCGCGACCCGGCCGCCGACGTCGCCCTCGTCCACGACCGCGCGGTCTCCCGCACACACGCCGCCCTCGACGTCCGGGACGGGCAGGTCACCGCGGTCGATCTCGGATCCCGCAACGGCACGTTCTGCAACGGCGCGGCCGTACCGGACACCGGAGTGGTGCTGCACCCGGGGGACATCCTGCGCTGCGGCGACACCGTGATCGCCGTCGCCGGCGGGGTACGGGCCGCTTGGCGGCGCCCGGTCGACGACACGACGCTCTGAGCCCGGCGATGAGTTCTCGGGGCGGTGGTGGTCATACGCACATCAGTGCAGCTCAGAACGGTGCACGCGACGACAGGAGAGGACACCGCCATGACCACCGCACCCGCCACCGCCCACGGAACCGGCCCCGTCGTCCGCACCGGCCGGGACCTCGTGCTCCTCGTGGCCCGCGTCGGCCTCGGCGTGATGATGCTGGCGCACGCCCGGCTGTTCTACGACTTCGCCGGCGGCAGCTCGCCGGCACCGGAACGCTCTTCGCACAGGCGGGCGTCCCGCTGCCCGGGATCACCGGCCCGGCCAACGTGCTCTTCGAGTTCGTCGGCGGCGCCGCGATGATCCTCGGCCTGGCCGTGCCGCTCGTCGGCATCCTGATGGCGCTGAACATGGCCGGTGCCTGGGCCTTCGTGCACACCAGCGTCCTGTTCGCGATGGACCGCAACGGTCCCGAGCTCGTCATCGCGCTCGGCCTGCTCGGCCTCGTGCTCGCGGTCACCGGCTCGGGCCGGTTCGGGCTCGACCACCTGATCGCGCCCCGCCTGCGCCGCAGGACGGCGCCCGCGACGAGCTGACGGCCCGGCCGACATCCGACAGCTGATCCACCGTCACACGTCGGGCCACGTGGGCCCCGGCGTTCGTACGATGGTCCGGTGCGCGCCTTCCTGCGGTCGCTGTGGGACGAGCCGCGCCCACCGCTTCCGCCCGTGCCCGCCTGGCGGGACTGGGTGCTGTTGGGCGCACTGGCCGTGGCCGCCGTGGCCGAGGGCGCGCAGCGGACGGACCTGCGGTCGCCGGTGCTGTCGGTCGCGGTGGCCGTCGGGTTGCTGCCGACGCTGCTGTGGCGGCGGCGGCAACCGCTGCTGACGGTCGCGGTCGCTTCGGGGTGTGCGCGGTGGTCCCGGTGCTGACCGGCGTCGAGCCCGAGCTGAACACGATGGTGTTCATGCTGGTCCTGCCGTTCTCCCTGATCCGCTGGGGGTCCGGACGCGAGGCGGTGCTCGGTTCGGGGATCGTGCTGGCGAAGCTGTCCGTGTCGCTGCTGCTCGGCACCATCACGCTCGCCGACACGGCCGCCGGGCTGGTGATCCTGACCCTGGCCGGCACGCTCGGCGCGGCGCTGCGGTACCGGGTGCGGGCCCGGCTGCGCGAGCTCGACCAGGTCAAGCTGCTCGAACGGGAACGGCTGGCCCGCGACCTGCACGACACCGTCGCCCATCACATCTCGGCGATGGCGATCCGCGCCCAGGCCGGGCTGGCCGCCGCGGACGCGCGGCCCGCCGCCGCGGCCGACGCACTGCGGCTGATCGAGTCCGAGGCATCCCGTGCGCTGTCCGAGATGCGCACGATGGTCCGGGTTCTGCGGCAGCACGAGCCCGCGGAGCTGACGCCCAACCCGCGCATCGCCGACCTCGAACACCTCGCCGGCCGGCCCGACGCCGGCCCGCGGGTCGACGTGGAGGTGGTCGGGGACGTGGACGACCTGCCCCCGTCGGTGGGGACCGCGGTCTACCGGCTCGCGCAGGAGTCGGTCACAACGCGCGGCGGCACGCCCGGCGCGCGACCCGGATCGAGGTCCGGGTGCTCGTCGACGACCGGTCGGTGCGCCTGCGGGTGAGCGACGACGGCGAGGGCGCCACCCGTCCGGTGTCCGTGCAGGGCCACGGGCTGATCGGCATGGCCGAACGTGCGGGCCTGCTCGGCGGCACCTGCGAGGCCGGGCCGAACCCGGACCGCGGGTGGACGGTGACCGCGGTGCTGCCGCGCGCCGGGGCGGGCCTGTGAGCGAGCTTGCGAGCTCACCATCGAGCACAGCGGCCGACCGAACGCGCCCGACGAGCGTCAGCGAGGAGGGGGCGTGAGCGTACGCGTGCTCGTCGCCGACGACCAGGAGATCATCCGGACCGGCCTCACGATGATCCTCGACACCCAGCCGGGCATCGAGGTGATCGGCGGGGCCGCCGACGGGCGGCAGGCCGTCGAGATGGCCCGGCGGCTGCGGCCGGACGTGTGCCTGTTCGACATCCGGATGCCGGTGGTCGACGGCATCGAGGCCACCCGCACGCTCGCCGGCCCGGCGGTGCCCGACCCGCTGGCCGTCGTCGTCATCACCACGTTCGACCTGGACGAGTACGTCTACGCGGCGCTGCGGGCCGGCGCCCGCGGATTCCTGCTCAAGGACGCCGGCCCCGCCCTGCTCGCCCAGGCCGTGCACGCGGCCGCGAACGGCGACGCGCTGATCGCCCCCAACGTCACCGCGCGGCTGCTGGAGGCGTTCGCCGGCGCCGGGCCGGCCGCGGCCCCGGTGCAGCCGGTCGACGCGCTCACCGAGCGGGAGGAGCACGTTCTCGCCGCCGTGTCGGCCGGGCGCACCAACGGCGAGATCGCCGACCAGCTCCACATCTCGCTGAGCACGGTCAAGACCCACGTCGCGAGCCTGATGAGCAAGCTCGGTGCCCGCAACCGCGTCGAGATCGCCATCTGGGCCTACGAGACCGACCGGGTCCGGCGCCGCAACGCGGGGCGATAGCCGAAAGTACGAGCCCGGCCCGGCCCGCGGGCGGAGGAAGCACCGGCCCGAGCTCCGATGATCCGCCGCGCGCCGGCGGCGACGATCGATGGCGTGACGAGAACAGCGGCACGGCGCAGCACGACCGGGGCGGAGCGGGGATGGCTCGTCCCGGCCGGGCTGCTCGCGCTGGGCCTCTTCCCGGTGTCCGTCGGCGTCGTCCGGCTCGTCCAGCGCGCCGCCGGCACGGAGGTCGCCCCGGGCGACGGGCTCGCCGCCGCGCCGATGGTGCACGCCGCGGCGGTCGTCGGGTACGCGGTGCTGGGCGCGTTCCAGTTCGCGCCGCGGTTCCGTGCGCGCCGGCCCCGCTGGCACCGCACGGCCGGGCGGCTGGTCGTGTTCTGCGGCTCGGCGGGGCGGTGTCGGGACTGTGGCTCTCCCTCTCCCACGCGGACGCGGCCGGCCCGCTCCTCACCGGCTTCCGGCTCGTCTTCGGCACGGCATGGGCGCTGTTCCTCGTGCTCGCCGTCACCGCGACTCGGCGCCGGGACGTCGCCCCGGCACCGGGCCTGGATGATCCGCGCCTACGCGGTGGCCCTGGGCGCCTGGGCACCCCAGGCCCTCACCCAGCTGAGCCGGGGTCTCGCCGCGGTGAGCCCGACGGGACGACCAACGCCCTGCTCATGTTCGCCGGCTGGGCGATCAACCTCGCGGTGGCCGAGCTGATCGTGCACCGCGCGCCACGCACACACCATCGGGAGGCACGATGAAAGCGATCATCCAGGACCGGTACGGCTCCCCCGACGTCCTGCGGCCGGCGGAGGTCGACCGGCCCGAGCCCGGGGACGACGAGGTGCTCGTCCGGGTGCACGCGGCCGCGGTGAACGCCCGCGACTGGCACTTCATGCGCGGCGACCCGTACCTCGCGCGCCTGATGGCGCCGGGCGAGATGCGCCTGCGCCGGCCGGAGGCGGCGATCCGGGGCACGGACTTCGCCGGCGAGGTGACGGCCGTCGGCCGCGGGGTGACCGCGTTCCGACCCGGCGACGAGGTGTTCGGCGAGGCCGCCGGGGCGTTCGCCGAGTACGTGTGCGCCCCGCAGGACGTCGTCGACACCAGACCCGCCGGCCTGACCTTCGAGCAGGCCGCCGCGCTGCCGCTCGCGGCCAACACCGCGCTCGTCGGCCTGCGCGACCGCGGCGGGGTGCGGCCCGGCCGGCAGGTCGTGATCAACGGCGCGTCCGGCGGCGTCGGCACGTTCGCCGTCCAGATCGCGAAGTGGCTCGGGGCCGAGGTGACGGCCGTGTGCAGCACGCGCAACGTCGACCTGGTCACGTCGCTCGGCGCCGACCACGTCATCGACTACACCCAGGACGACTTCACCCGCGACCGCGACCGCTACGACGTGGTGTTCGACCTCGTGGGCAACCAGCCGCTCACCCGGCTGCGGCGCACGCTCACGCAAGGCGGGACGCTCCTGCTGGCCGGCGGCGGCACGTCCGAGGGCGGCAGCCTGATCGGGCCGATGGGCCTCGTCATCCGCGCGATGCTGCTCGCCCCGCTCGTCCGGACGCACCGCCTGCTGACCGTCGACGCCCGCCCGAGCCGGGAGAACCTCGCCACGCTGCGGGAGCTCGCCGACGCCGGGACGCTGCGGCCGGTGCTCGACCGGACCTACAAGCTCGCCGAGGTGCCGGACGCGATCCGCTACATGGAGGACGAGCACACCCGCGGCAAGGTCGTCATCACGATGTGACGGGACCGGTTCAGATGCGCAGCGCCCCGCGGCGGGCCAGCCACATGGTGTGCTCGCGGGAGATGGCGTCCTCCGCGTCGGCGACGAACTGGGGCAGCTCGGCCTCGTCGATGTGGTCGATGCGGTCCCGGATGATGGCGAGCTCCCGGGCCGCGACGCGATAGGCGGAGACGAGGTTGCGGTTCTGGTTGAGCTGGTTCCAGGCGATGGCGGCGGAGGCGCACGCGGCGGCGACCCCGAGGAGGTCGACGTCGATCGTCGCGAACATGCGCAGGCCGGCGGCGACGAGACCGAGCACGCTGGCCGCCGCCGCGGCGGCGAGCCAGCGGGCCGCGGCCCCGTGGTGCTCCTCGGCGCGCCGGGTGTACCAGGTGATCTGGTCCTGGATGCGGTCGCGCTTGTAGACGGCGCGCCGGTCGTCGAACCCGGCCGCCCGCACGGCACGCATTCCGGGCGTCACCTCGCTGTCGGTCGCCGACGAGGGCGCGAGACCGATCTCGCCGAGCTGGCCCAGTAGCTCGGAGACGCGCCCGAGGTAGACGTCCGTCGCGTCCCTCGTCGTGAGGTCGCGGGGTAGGGGTTCCCGCCGACGGCGAACCGCCAGGCCATGGTGCGTACGGACTCGGCCGCCGCGCGTCCCATGTACCAGGCGTTCTCCGGCCTGCTGAGGCTCCGGTAGACGAGACAGCCCAACGACACCATGAACAGCAGCCCGGCGACCGCGGCGAGGACGTCGACCCCGGCGGGCCCCACCCGGACCGTGGTCAGCCCGGCGACGGCCGCGAGGACCAGGGTGGTCAGCTCGACCTGCACGAGTCGTTTCGTGAGGCGCTGTCCGCGGGCCGAGAGATCGGCGGCGGCGCGGCACACCGCCGACATGTCCGAACGCCGCAGGCCCAGCTCTCGGGGCGAGGCCGCCGGCACCGCCGCCGCTGCGAGCGGCGGATCTCCGTCGGTCATGCGCAGATCTCCGCGTCGAGGTCCTCCGGCAGCGGCCCCCGGTCGATGTCGGGGCCCAGCACGGCGCACGCCGCGGCCTCGGGATCGCGGATCACGGCGTAGAGGTCGGAGAGGTCCCAGTTGCCCAGTAGCCCGTCCGCCGCGGCGCTGACGACGAAGGCGCCGTCCGGGCTGAAGTCGAGGGAGGTCGCGACGGCCAGGTGCGCCGAGAGGCGGCCGAGCAGCACGGGCCGGTCGGGGTCGGCGGTGTCCCAGAGCCGGATCTCGCCGTCCTCGGCGGCCGTCGCCACCAGGGAGCCGGTCGGGTTCACGGCGACGAAACGCATCGCTCCGGTGTGGCCGACCAGCCGGCCGCGCGGGACGGGCCGGTGATCCGGGTCGCGGGTCCACACCTGGGCGTTCCCGTCCGTGCCGCCCGTGACGACCAGCTCGCCGCCAGCGGCGACCGCGTTGTTGATGCCCGACGCCGCCGTGAAGGGCGGCAGCGGCAGCGGGCGCGTGGGGTCCCGCACATCCCACTGCTCGGCGAACCCGACCTCGCCGAGATCATCGCTCTGGCCGGCGGCGACCACCGCGGTGCCGTCCGGCGTGAACGTCACCGACTGGACCGACCGGCCCGAGGCCTTCAGCGTCGAGACCATCCGGGGGGCCGCCGGGTCGCGGACGTCCCACAGCTCGACGTACTCGGCCGACGACGGATCCTCCTTCCAGTGGTGCACACCGATCGCGAGCAGCCCCCCGTCCGGGCTGAACACGACCGGGTCGAACGTGTCCGTCTCGCGTTCGATGACGCTGAGCACCCTCGGAGCCGCGAGGTCGGCGATGTCGTAGAGGGTGACGATCCGGCCCAGCTCCCCGGTGTCGCCGTTGCCGGCCACGGCGAGCAGGGAACGCCGCCCGGCCGCGTCGAGGCTGCTGACTCCGCCGAACCCGAGAGTCGCGACGGTCTGGCGCGCCTTGGCGTTCGCCGGAACGGTCAGCGTGGAGTGCACGACCCACGGGTCGAAGTCGACGATCGTCAGCGCGTTGGAGGCCGACCCGTACACCGCGGTGCGCTGCGGTCCGTCCCCCACGAGGGTCACCGCCCGCCCCGGCGAGCCCCACGTGGTCGAGCTGCGCAGGAGCGGGCTGCCCGGGGACCGGCTGCCCCACAGCCGGACGAGGCCGTCGTCCGAGCCGGTGGCGATCTCGCCGCCGGTGGGATCGAACGCCACCGCGCCCACGTAGTCACCGTGGCCGCGCAGCGTCGTGATCACCCGGGCGTGCTCGACCGCGGTGATGTCCCAGACGGTGGCCACGTTGTCCATGCCCGCCGTGACGACGAGCCGGCCGCCCGGGCTCAGTTCGAGGTCCAGCACACGGTCGGCGTGGTCGTCCAGGCGGGCGAGCCGGGCCGGCTGGTCGAGGTTCGCCAGGTCGGTGAGGAACACGCTGGTGCCGCTGCTCATCGCCAGCCGGCGGCCCGTGCGGGAGAAGTCCACGGTGTAGATGCCGTCGAACGGGCCGTCCACGACAACCTCCGTCCGCGGGACGAGCACACCGGCCGGGTCGACCGTGAGGATCGACGCCTTGTAGTCGTAGGTCCCGATCGCGAGAACCCCGCCCTCGGCGTCGAGGTCCATCGAGTAGACGGGACCTTCCTCGAACTCGAGCCCGGCCAGCCGCCGCGGGGACCGGGGCCGGCTGATGTCCCACGTCGTCACCCGGAGCCCGCCGCCCCCGGTCACCAGCAGCGTGCCGTCGGCCCGCACGGCGATCAGCGTGCTGTCGATGAACGACCACTCCTCGGTGGGGATCGTGGACAGCCGGACCGGTGCCGCCGCGTTGCCGACGTCCCACAGGCTGGTCGTGCCCCCGGCCGCGACGACGAGCATCCCGGAGTCGGTGAACCGCAGGTCGAAGACGTCGCCGCCCACTGCCATCTCGGCCAGCCGGGTCCGCGTGGCGCGGTCCCACAGGTACACGCGATGGGCGCTGTCGCCGCCGGCCAGGATGCGGCCGTCGGGGCTGAACGCCGTCGCCCGGACCGGCTGCGCACGGCCGCGCAGCTCGCCCCGGTAGTGCCCCTCGGCAACGGCGCTCAGGAGCGCCGCCCGCGACGCGGGCGTGGGATCCACCTCGTGCGCGGCCAGCGCGAACAGCAGACCTTCCCGCGGCGCCGCCTCCCGCCGCTCGTTCGACTGCGCGATCATCTGCCCGGCCAGCGCCCGCCGCGCCTCGGTGACGGCCGCGTCCCGTTGGACCACCGCGACCACCGTCGCCACCAGCGCGAACACCGTGAGCACGACGAGCCCGGACACCGACGCACGCCGGAAGCGAACGGCCCGCCGGTACTGCCGGAGGTCCTCTCCGACGAGCTCGTCCTTGTCGCGGCCCAGCAGGCGGGCGGCGATCGTCGCGATCGCGTCGGACCAGCGGGGATCGCGCATCGACAGCGCGTCCGGCGACATCCCCCGCAGATCGACGCGCAACGGGCTCTCGTCGAACGTCCCTCGCAGCAACGCCGGCAGCGCGTCCGTGCGAGCCCAGTCGAAGTCACCCGAGTCCGGGTCCAGGCGATCGTCCCGTTCGGTGTGGACGATGACGATCTGGTCGGCCGACCGCGTCTCCAGCCACCAGCGCAGCTCCTTCGCCACCCACTCCGACTGCGCCGAGGCCGGCGACGCGACCAGGACGAAGTGCTCGGCGCGGTCGAGATGGGAACGGAGCGACGACTCGACTCCGCCGCCCGCGGCGAGGCTGCGCGTGTCGCAGAACGTGCGGATGGCCCGGGGCCGGAAGGCCGGGCGGGCGTACCCGTTGAGTGAGTCCCGCAGCACGGGAGCGAGGGCGGCGTCGGACGCGCGGCCGTAGGAGATGAACGCGTTGTAGTCGTGGCTCGAATCGGCCAACCGGAACTCCCGAACCTCCGCGAGGTCGCTGCATCGGGAGAAGGCTCGGCGTCGTCACCGTCGGTGTTACGAGTGCTCACCCGCCGCTGACCGGACCCGGGCTCCGGCTCGGCGCGCGCCCCTCGGCGACGACCTTCCGGATGCCCGGCACGAGCGCCAGTGCCATCACGGTCTGGACGGCCAGGTGCACGACGCCGACCGCGGTGATCCCGTAGCGCGGCACCAGCACGATGGACAGCCCCAGCACGGCCGTGGTCAGCACGGACTGCGCCGCGAGGATCCGGCCCAGCCGGTGCAGCACGCGGTTCATGCTCATCCAGACGACCACGACGATCCGGGGCAGGACGGCCACCGCGACCAGCCGGAGCAGGTCGGCGGAGTGCGCGGCGTAGGCCGGGCCGTAGAGCGACAGGATCAGCGGCGCGGCGACCACGACGACCACCGCGATCGGCACCGCGAGGAGGAACATCCGGCGCAGCAGGGCCACGACCAGCTCGCCGAGCCGCCCGCGTTGCCGGGAGCCCTCCACCGTGAGCGAGCTCGCGACGCTGACCAGTGCCACGTCGAGCGCGCCCGCCACGCTCCAGGCGACGAAGAAGTAGCCGTTCGCCTCGCTGCCGGCCAGCGTCACGACGACGATCGGGAGCAGGTAGTTCGCCGCGGTCGCCCCGATGAGCGCGACGTTGTCGAGCGTCATGAACGCGAGCACGTGCCGGCGCGTGACCTGCTCCGGCCCGGCGCCGCTCTCGGCGGCGTGGCGCGGCAGCAGGCGACAGAAGACCAGGCAGCTCATGAGGACGAGCACGGGCACCATCGCGAACAGCCACGACGTGAGCACGCCGAACAGCGGGGCGACGCCCGCGAACGCGACCAGGAGCAGCAGCTTCGCGACGCCGAACACGCCGTTCTCCACCGGCACCCAGATCGCCGCCCGCACCCCGATCGCCACGCTGTCCTGCAGCGCGAAGAGCGTCCAGACGAGGACGGCCGCGAGCAGGCACGCCACGCCGACGGGGCCGAACCGGAGCAGCTCGCGCACGAGGTCGAGGCCGCGGAGGAACGGCAGCGCGACGAGGCCCACGACGACGCTCGCCACCGCGACGGTGAGGTAGGCGCGCACCGCGTACTGCCGGGACCGCGCCCCGGCCGTCGGGAGAAACCGGATGAGGGTGTTGTAGAGGTTGAGCTCGGCGATGTTCGCCATCAGCAGCAGCGCGGAGATCAGGGCGGCCGACTCGCCGACGACGGCCGGGCTGTAGTAGCGCGCGGCGACGACCCAGTACAGGAACCCGAGCAGCGACGTGATGGCGGTGTTGGCGGCCAGCGCGGCGGCGCTGCGCTGCATCGGGTCGCGCGGCAGCAGCCGCGCCCGCGCGGTCGGCGCCCGCTCCTCCCGGGGCCGGCGGACGGTCACGGCTTCTCCGGGTCGGCGGGGGCGAGGACGAGCCGGCCGTCCTGCCACTCGTGGCGCACCGCCCGGCCGGTCGCCCACATCTGCGCGACCCCCTCGATCCGGCCGACGAGGGGCTGCGGCTGCCCGCCGTCGGGGTCGGCGGTGGAGTCCCACAGCGCCACCGAGGGGAAGTCCGGGTCGGCCTCCGGCTGCCAGAGGAACACCGCGTCGCCGCCGGCGTCCCCGATGCGCAGCACGGCGTCGAGGGCCACGTCCGCGGCGTAGTCCGATGACACGTCGTCGTCCGGCCGCACGTCCGGGTACAGCTCCATCCACCAGATCGGGAGGTCGGTCCGCGCGGCCAGCCACCGCGTGATCGCGCTGAACTTCTCGTTCGCGACCTCCGGGTCGGTGATCAGGCCCTCGTCCTCGGTGCCGTTCGAGCCGTCCACGGTGACGAAGTCGGCGCCGTCGGCGTGCGCCAGCCAGTGCTCGACGGCGTCCAGGGCCCGCTGGTCGACCACGCCCCACGGGCCCGCGAGCCGCGACGGGTCGCTCGCCGTGTCCGGGTCCGACCAGCTGTCCATCACCACGTACGGGCCGCCCACCTGCAGCGTCGGGTCGTGCGCCTTGAGCGCGCGGTAGACGGTGTTGTACAGCTGCGTGTACGACTCGACGTCCCAGCGTCCGCGGTCGCGTCGAAGAACCCCTTCAGCTCGTTCCACACGACGAAGTGCCGGACCTGCGGATAGCGGCGGGCCACGTCGACCGCCAGCGCGGCGAAGTCGGCGTAGTGCGCGGGGTCGGGGGCCACCTCGATCCGGCTCCAGTCCGTCTCGCCGGGCTCGCCGCCCTTCATCCAGTCCGGGGCGCAGCACAGCGTCACGACCGGTTCGACGCCGGCCCGGGCGTGAGCTGCATGCGGGCGTCGAGGGAGGCCCAGTCGCGCTCGCCGGGCGCGGGCGCCGGGTTGAGCGCGCCCCAGCCCATGATGTGCTGGTTGGCGGCGTCCGCCACGCGGCCGAGGATCTCGGTGGCCCGGCCGGTGGCCGCGCGGGGGTTCCACGGGTCGGCGGCGCGCTGCGTCAGCGCCACGCCGACGGTCAGCGCCTGGGCGGGCCGCGGGGGCACCGGCGAGGTCAGGGGCACGACCACCACCACCACGGCGGCCACCGCGACCGCCACGACCCACCACCACCGGCGCGCCCGTTTCCCGGGCAGGGGCGTCCGCTCGTCCCCGGCCACGTGCCCTCGGACGCCCTCCCGAACCCGCTCCCCCGCCCCATTTCCGCGTCCCACCTCAGCGGGCAGCGGCGGCGGGCCGCCAGACCCGGCGGGCCACGAGGCTGCGGTCGTCGAACACCGACCACGTCGGGTCGGGCGTGCGCCAGTCGCCGTAGCAGGTGCGCAGCAGCAGCTCGTGGTCGCGCGGCTTGAGCCACGTGCGGTCCAGGAACTCGAACGGCTCCAGCCCGCGGCGCGGCAGGTGCCCGACGAACTCGATCGTGCCGCTGCGACCGGGCCCGTACATGTGGTACTCGTGCGTGTCCTCGCCGACGTCGTCCATCCGGAAGAACTCGAACCGGAACCCGTTGCGCACGTAGACCCGCTCGGTGCGCTCCCCCGCGTGGTTGCGGAAGCTGAACCAGCGCCGGAAACCGGCCTCCGCCAGCTGGTCCTCGGCCATCGCGAGCAGGGCGTCGTCGCGCGCCGAGAAGGCGAAGTCGGCGTCCCCGACGTCGTGCGGGAGCACCCGCCCCTCGCGGGCCCAGCCCAGCAGGAGCCCGGCCCACACCCAGTAGCGGCCGGCGAGCGGGCCGTCCGCGAGCACGTCGTTGAGCAGCCGCATGTCGTCCTCGAACAGCGCGCCCCGGCGCCGCCTGTGCGCCTCCCCGACGAGCGGCAGCGCCGCCGGGGCCTGGCGCAGGAGCGGGCTGAGCGCCGTCAGGAACGACAGCTCCTCGTTGTCCGGGATCGTCCGCAGCGCCCGGTACATCGCGAGCTTGCCGCGGAACGTGGCGAGCAGTCCGGACTCGGGCGCATCGGTCGCGTGGGTGGCGCCGTCCGATGTGGCTGCGCCGCTCATGCCATCCCTCCCGGCACGGCGCCCGACACGGCCGGGCTCGGGTGCTCGTAGCGCCGGTGCGCCAGCTGCGTGACCGCGTCGAGGAGGCGGTCGTGGTCGGCGGGCGTGCGGACGGCCACCCGCCAGTAGCCGTCGTCGCCCGGGAACTTGTGCGACACGTCCTTGACGTGCACGAGCCGCTTCTCCACGAGCCGCGCGGTCAGCTCGCTCGTCGCCGCCCCGGGGATCGCCAGCCGCGCGAGCACGAAGTTCCCGCCGCTCGGGAAGACCCGGTCGACGACCGGCAGCCGCGCGAGCATCGCGGCGAGGTCGGCGCGGTCGGACACCGTGCGCCGGAACGACTGCTCCAGCGCCGGGCGGTGCTTCAGCATGATGTCGAGGAAGTTCTCCGCCACCGAGTTCGTGTTCCAGATCGGCGTCGCCTGGCCGATCCGGGCCGACAGCTCCTCGTCGAGCGTGAGGAGCGCGCCCAGGCGCAGCCCCGGCACCCCGAGGCTCTTGCTCAGGCTCTTGACCACCAGGACGTTGCGCAGGCCGTCCCGCGGCGCGATCTCGGCCATCGGCTGCTGGCCCGAGAACTCGACGAACGACTCGTCGACCACCACGGTCGTGTGCTCGTGGGCCCGGGCGAACGCCGCGATGCGCTCGCTCTGCAGCGTCGTGCCGGTCGGGTTGTTCGGGTTGACGAACACCACGACGTCGGCGGCCGCGCCCTTGCGCTCGATCTCGTCCCAGTCCACGCCGGGGGCGTCCCGGTAGCGGTCGGCGTCCGGGAGGACCCGCGGGTACTCGCCGAACGTCGGGTCCGGGACCAGCACCCGCCGGCCCGCGAACCACCCGCCCAGCCAGGGGTAGACCTGCGACGCGCCGGACAGCAGGTGCGTGTGCACCTCCGGCCAGTGCAGCGCCCACGACAGCTTGGTGTCGAGCACGCCCTGGCTCGACCCGTAGTTCTGCAGCAGCTCCGGCAGGTGGAAGCGCAGCTCGGAGAACATCGCCGGGGTCGGGAAGTGCATGTTGCGGATGAACGCGAAGTCGAGCACGCCGAGGTCCCACGACCCGCCCCACGTCGACTCCAGCAGCGCGTAGCGGCCCCCGGGTTGAACCTGAACTCGGCGAGGCGCAGGTCCGTGGGGTCGTCGACCTCGCTCCACAGCTCGCCGTCGAGCACCTCGGCGTGGATCTCGGCCTGCTGCATGTAGACCAGCATCCCGAGGACCAGCTCGTAGTAGCAGTTGTCGTCGATGAGCCGGGCGTACGTGGTCAGCAGCCGGTGCAGCGTCGTGGCGCAGAAGTCGCGCGAGAACCGGTAGATGTTCAGCGTCTTGTACTTGTCGCCGAAGTCGAAGTTCGCGCCCTGCTGGCTCGACGGGATGACCTGCGAGACCACTCCCTCCGGCGTGATCGTGACGACCGTGCCGTCCATTCCCGGCCGGTAGCGGTCGACCAGCGCGACGTTCTCCCAGCTGCTCTTCATGATCCGGTCGAGCACCGCGGGCTCGTAGATGAGATCCGACTCGATGAGCAGGAGATCGGTGTCGAACGTGATCCGCTCGAAGGCGAGTGCCATCGAGTAGATGTTGTTCGTGCGGTCGTAGCGCTCGTTGTGCACGAACGTGAAGTCCAGGTCGGGATGGTTCGCGCGGACGTGGTGCATGAGCTCGTCGGCCCGGTAGCCGGTCACCAGCACGACGTCGGTCACGCCGTGCAGGCGCAGGCCGTGCAGGATGCGGTCGATGATGGTGCGCTCGCCGATCTCCAGCAGCGTCTTGTGCCGGTCGTCCGTGAGCGGCCGCATCCGCCGGCCGTAGCCGGCGGCGAGAATGACTGCCTTCACTGACGATCACCTTCCTCGGTCGGGTTCACAGGTCGATCAGGCGGAGCGCGAGCACAGCGAAGGCGAGCACCCCCGCGCAGTAGGTCAGCACCGAGCCGACGGACGTGCGGCGCCGGAGGGCGGTGGGCCGGTGCAGGCGCAGGAACTCCCGCGTGACCAGCAGCCCCAGCACAGCCAGCACGAACGCGAAGCCGAGCGGCCCCGTGACGACGTCGATCACCGCGGGCCTCCCCTTCGTCGCAGCGACAGCGCGCTCGCGGCCACGGTGACCAGCGCCAGCACCAGCACCGTCGCGGTCGGCGACCAGACGCCGGCGTACAGCTGCGCGGTCGCGACCACGGTGGCCAGCGACACGCTGGTGGCGACGGCGAGCGCGGCGCCCAGCCAGCCCCGCGCGAGCCCCTGCCAGTCGAGCAGGGCCCAGCCCGGAGCGGTCAGCACGAAGACGAGGACGAACGCGACCCGCACCGGCGACCGCACGTCGAGGAGCACGAGGACGGCGACCGCGACGGCGAGCAGCGACAGCCCGACGGGCACGGGCGCGTCGCCCACACCGGCCTGGCAGGTGAGAGGCTCATGTGATCCTCCGTCCTCCGATCAGCTGGAACACGGTCAGGTCCGCGTTGGCGTAGACCTCGCGGAAGGCTGCGGACCCCCGCAGGGCCGCGAGCAGCCGGTCCTGGGCGCCCGGCGGGAACGGGCCCATGAGGTCCAGCTCGGCCGACTGGCTGCGGGAGAGCACCAGGTAGGACGCCTGCCCGGGCAGCGCCGTC
The DNA here is from genome assembly GCA_001942415.1 of Pseudonocardia sp. CNS-139. Taxonomy (GTDB): domain Bacteria; phylum Actinomycetota; class Actinomycetes; order Mycobacteriales; family Pseudonocardiaceae; genus Pseudonocardia. Next base: position 8,488 of record MKJX01000234.1, on the reverse strand, counting down.
ATCCGGGACTCCACCTGCTCGGCGATCACCGCGAGGTCCGGGGCGGCCAGGTCGACCGTCCCCTGGATCCCGACGTCGGGGTCGGACTCGACGGGGTTGCCGTCGACGAGGAGGCGGTAGTCGTGGTCGCCGTACTGCACCGAGCGCCAGGGCAGCGACCCCGTCACCGACGTGATGACGGAGCCCGGCCGGCGCCGGCGTACATCGCCTGCACCCCCGCCACCTCGACGGGCGTCTTCCAGTCCATGCGCTCGTTGCCGTAGCGGGTGAGCGGGAAGAGGGCCACGAGCAGCGCGCCGACCAGCACGGCGGGCACCAGCGCGCGGCGGCGCACCGGGCCGGCGGCCGGCCCGGCCAGGCCGACGGCGGCGAGCAGGGCCATGAACGGCAGCGCGAAGAACGCGATGCGCATCAGCGCCTCGCCGCCGTAGGACTGGGTGGCGAGCAGCGGGAAGCTCGACAGGGCGAGCGCCGCCAGCCCCCACGCGATGCGCCGGCGCCGGTGGCGCAGGAGGCGGAGCACGCCGATCGCGGCGAGCACCCAGAGCACCGGCGTCTCCAGCAGCCGCAGCTGCACGACCAGCTCGTGTCCCGGCGAACCGCCGAGGCGCTGCTCGACGGTCTGCTCGAAGATCGAGGCGATCGCGCCGATCTGGCTGAACGTCTCCGGGTGGCCGGCGACGTAGGCGGTCGCGGCGTACCCCGTCCACAGCAGCGTGCCGAGCAGCAGGACAACCGGGAGCGTCCGGACCCGGCACCAGCCGACCAGCACCGCGGCGCCGGTGCCGAGCGCCAGCGCGAACGGCGTGAGCTGGTGGCCGCCGAGCACCGCCAGCGACAGGAGCAGAACGAGGGCGAGCAGGACGCTGCGCCGGCCCGGCGTCGCGGCGCGCTCCACCAGCGCGCCCTGCACCGGCGGCCACGTCCAGCGCCTCGGGGACCGGGCCGGTAGGCCGGGGCCGTCCGGGGCGAACCACTCCAGGACGACGGCCAGCACGACGAGGTAGACGAACAGGTACCAGCCCTGCGGCGAGAAGTAGTCCTGCCCGATCCAGTTGCTCACGGTGAAGAGCCACGCGGCGAGCCAGACGGCCGTGGGGTTCTGCAGCACCCGCTGCCCGATCGCGACGAGCGGCAGGAGGTAGAGCAGGTTGTGCACGACGGCGCCCAGGCGAGCACGCCCGACGGCTCCCCCAGCCCCGTGGCCTGCCGGACGACGGCCGTCAGCGCGAAGAACGCCGGCCAGTTCTGGTACGCGTCGAGCTCCGGGTCGAGCCGGCCGCCGTCGCCGATGAAGTCGGCGATGCCGATGTGCCGCCAGGCACGTGGAAGCGCATCTCGGGTTCGGCGACGACTCCGAGGCCGTGCAGCACGAGCACGGACGCCACGAGGGAGAGCACGATCGCCGGGACGCGGCCGGCGCGCAGCGCGGTGAAGAACGCGGCCCCGACCAGCAGGAACCCGAGCCAGATGCCCGGGGTCAGCACCGAGACGATGCCGACGTCAGTCATCGCGTCCAGCGGCAGGGTCGTGGCCGACCGCCACCAGGACACCAGTCCGGTCACCACCAGGATGGCCACGGCGAGGTCGGAGCGGGTCACCGCCCCGGTGCGGCGCAGCGCCGTGTCGGCCGACCGCCACACACCCGTCGGCGAGGGCCCGCCCTCGGGGACTCGCCCGTCGCGTGCCGGCGAGGGGAGACGACCGCGAGGGCGTGCCGCTCAGACACGGCGGCCCGTTCGGAGGGTGCGCAGCGTGCGGCGCGACCGGCGGACCACGGCGTAGCCGGCGGTCAGCACCCGGTCCCGCCGGTACAGCCGGTCGAGCCCCTGGCAGCGCGCGATCTGCGCGAACGCGGCGGGTGCGGTGGCGCGGCGAACCGTGAGCCGCGGGACCGCGAGGACGTCGTCGCCGGGGCCGGCCGCGGCGTTCCCGACCGCGGCCGCCTGGGCGTGGCCCACCGCCGCGGCGGCCTCCCGGACGCGCCCGCTCCAGTAGCCGAACGGGTACGCGAGGCTCGGGACCGCCACCCCGAGCCGTCCTCCAGCAGCGCCTTGCCGAGGCCGACCTCGCCGTGCAGGGCCCTGCGGTCGAGCTGGTCGAGCTGCGCGTGGCTGTGGCCGTGCGCCGCGATCTCGGTGCCGGCGGCGGCGAGCTCGCGCACTGCGTCCACGCCAGCGTCCGGTCGAGCGGCGTCCCGGCGGCCAGCGCCGGCCGTCACGGATCCAGCCGGTCGTCACGAAGACGGTGGCGGGCAGGCCGTACCGGGCGAGCAGCGGGAGCGCCTCGCTGTGCACGTCGGCGTAGCCGTCGTCGAACGTCAGCACGACGGGCCGGTCCGGGAGGTCGCTGCCCGCCCGGACCCGCGCGCACAGGTCGCCGAAGGTCAGCCCGGTGAAGCCGTTGTCGCGCAGCCAGCGGAGCTGCCGCTCCAGGTCGGCGGGGTGCACCGACAGCGCGCGCGTCGCCGCCGGCGGTCGTCGCGATCGAGTGGTACATCAGCACCGGCACCCGGCCGGTCATCGGACCGCCCCGCCGCCCCGGCCCTGCACGGTCCCGACGGCGTACCCGGCGGTGGTGTACACGAGCCCGGCGAGGATCGCGCCGGCCCGGAGGAAGCCCCCGGCGTCGCCGCGGGCGCCGGCCCGCAGGCCGCGGACGATCCCGCGGCGCAGCGCCACCGTCGCGTACGTGCGCTCGGCGGCCAGGCCGTCGGAGACGCCGACGCTGCGCGTGAACCAGCGCCTTCGAGAGGCCCTCTGCGTAGCACCGCGACCGGAAGTAGCGGAAGCGCTCGCGGTTGGCCGGCACCCGGTGGCGGATCACCGCGTGCGGGTCGAAGACGAACGTGCCCCCGGGCGTGCGCTGCGTGGCGCGGATGCAGAACTCGGTCTCCTCGCACCCCAGCGGGCGCTTCCCGCCGCCGCGTCCGATGTGCGCGGGGAAGCCGCCGACCGCGGCGAACAGCTCCCGCCGGAACGACGCGTTGCCCCCGAGCAGGTTCCGCACGACGCCCGGCTCGCGACCGGTGAACGTGCACCCGACAACCCAGTCGAACTCCTCCGGCCACCAGCGCGGCCGGGCCGTCGTCCAGGCGGGCAGCGTCAGCCCGCCGACACCGAGGACGTCGTTGCGGGCGAACGGGCGGGCCAGCGCCTCCAGCCAGCCGGGCTCCGCGACGGCGTCGTCGTCGAGGAAGGCGACGATGTCGCCGGTCGCCACGGCGATGCCGGTGTTCTTCCCGCCGGACAGGCCGCGGGCCTCGCGGTTCTCGATCACGGTGACGTCGAGCGCCGCGGCGAAGCGGGCCTGCAGCGCGGGGTTGTGGTCGACCACGAGGATCACCTCGTGCGGGCGCGGCCGCTGCGCCTTCACCGACGCGACCGCGGCCAGCGTGTCGTCCCACCGGTCGTCGGCGTACGCGCAGATCACCACCGAGACGCGCGGCGGGGCGGAGCGGGCCGAGGGGCGCGAGGCGCCCGCGGTCCGCACGGACGGCCCGGTGGGCGTGGACGTGTCGTGGGCGGTCATCGCGTGTGCCCTTCGGTCCGCTGGTCGGCCCAGTGCCAGAGGTCGGAGAGGTGCGAACCGGCTGCGCCGGCCGCGTACCGGGGCCGGCCGACCGGCGCGGGCGGGCGGCGCGCGCGGATCGCGTCCAGCCCGGCGGCGGTCGCGGGGGCGGGGATCGCGATGTCGGCGGGCACGGTGCCCGGCGCGCGCCGGTGCCGGCGGCGCCCGGCCGCGAAGCGCTCCACGAGGAGCGTGCGCAGGACCCGCGAGCGTCCACGAAGGTCCGGAGGTTGGTCTCGCCGAAGAGCCGCCGGCGCTCGAAGCTGGGCACCTCCGTGACCTGCAGGCGCGCGGCGGCGACGCGGCAGCTGAGCACGGCCTCGATCTCGAAGCCGTCCCCCCACAGCATGCGGCCGGGGTCGGGACCGCGGGCGGCCGGCGCGGGCAGGCGGAGCAGCGGCAGGATGTCGCGCCAGAACGCGTTGTAGCCGTAGCACAGATCCGAGTAGCGGGTCCGGAACAGGCCGTTGGCCAGCGCATTCAGCCCGGCGTTGCCGAGGCGGCGCAGCCGGCTGATGTCCGCGCTGCCGCACTCCCCGTCGATCCGGTGCGCGCCGTTGGCGGAACGCGTTGCGCTGAATCGGCTGCCCTTGGCGAAGTCCGCCCCGCCCGCGAGCGCCCCGACGAACGACGGGATCTCGGCCGGGTCGGCGGACCCGTCGGCGTCCAGCATCACGATGATGTCGCCGGTCGCGGCGGCGAATCCGCAGGCGAGTGCGTTGCCCTTCCCACGACGCGTCTGCTGCACGACGGTGATCCCCGGGCACAGTTCCCGAGCGACCTCGACCGTTCCGTCCACCGAGTGCCCGTCCACCAGGATCACCTCGTGGACCTGCGGAAGTCTCGGGAGAACGACGCGGAGGTTCGCGGCCTCGTTCAAGGCAGGTATGACGATCGAGATCGTCGGTGGTTTCGCCAACATCACACACCTCTCCGCCCTGAAAGATCCGTCCTCGGCGGACAAACGGGATGTCGGGTAGTCGATTCGCGGCAGACATGGCGTTACGCCTGGATGTACATGAAGTGGACGAAGCCCGAAGAACTAGTCGGAAGGGCTGGTCCGAGCGGCGTAGCAGCAATATGCGATCTCGCGGAGATCCAATTCGGGCAGCTCGGATATGAATGCACCTCTGACCTCGAAAGAATCCGAGATCAGCACGTGATCGGGAGCGCGCCGGTTGCGGTGGGGTCACGCAGCGCAATGGGCGGGGCCCGGCTCAGCCGATCCCGTGGCCGACGAGGCTGCGCGCGCAGTCCACCACCGCGTCCGCGGCGGGGCGCGGCCGCCAGCCCAGCAGCCGGCGCGCCTTCTCCGTGCTGTGCCGGTTGCGGCGGCCGAGTCCCGGCATGATCGGGCGCAGCGACCGGTCCACCAGCGCCGCGAGCCGCACGGCGACGTCGGGCAGCTGGCGCGTCGGCACCCGCGCCGCGTCCGCGCCGAGCCCGGCCCGGAGCGCGGCGGCCATCTCACGCATCCACACGAACTCGCCGGTGCCGAGGAACCGCTCGCCGGCCGCCTCGGGGGCGGTCATCGCCCGCACGTGCAGGTCGGCGACGTCCCGGACGTCCACGACCTCCAGCCCGATCCGGGGCACCCCCGGCATCCGGCCCTCCAGCAGCCGCTGCACGATCCGCACCGAGCCCAGGTTCGCCGTGCTCAGGACCGGCCCGAACACCGCACCCGGCAGCACCGTCGCCAGCGTCGTCGGCCCGTCGTGGCCGGCCATGAGGTCCCAGGCCGCCCGCTCGGCGAGCGTCTTGGAACGGCGGTACGCCGGCAGCGCCGGGTCGTCGACGGTCCAGAGCGTCTCGTCGGTGCACCCGTCCGCCGCGTAGGACGCCGGGCTGGCCGCGTTGGCCGCCGACGTCATGACAACCCGCCGCACCCCGGCCGCCGTCGCGGCCCGCAGCACGCGCAGCGCCCCGTCCCGCGCCGGGACGATCAGCGCGTCCGCGTCGCGCGAGTGCTCGTCCCCCAGCGGCGACGCGACGTGCAGCACGTGCTCGCATCCGGCGACCGCGGCGTCCCAGCCCGCGTCGGCCGTCAGGTCGGCGACCGCGAGCTCCAGCCGGTCGCCCGGGTCGGTCACCGTCGACACCGCGTCGCGGACGACGCCCTCGCGCGCGGCCGAGCGGACCGTCGTGCGCACCCGGTAGCCCCGCTGGAGCAGCGCCGCGATGCACCACCCGGCCAGGTAACCGGTGCCACCGGTCACCAGGACCCGCTCGGCACGCGGGTTTCCCGGAGCGTCGTTCATGCTGGAGCCATCTCCTCGCAGGCGAGACTTGCGGAGAAGTCTCCGCAAGTGCGGAAGCTAGCGGAGAACTCTCCGCATGTCAACAGACGTCCCACCGGAGCGCGAACGACCGATGAGCACCGAACCCAGTACCGGCACCGGCACCGGCGGTACCTACGCGACCCAGCGCCGGGCCGCGGCCCGCAACCACACGGCGATCCTCGACGTCGCCCACGAGCTGCTCGCCCGCTCGCCGGCCGCGTCGATGAACGAGATCGCCAAACGGGCCGGCGTCGGTGCGGGCACCCTCTACCGCCACTTCCCGACCCGGGAGGCGCTGATCCTCGCCGTCTACCACCACGACGTGCGGAAACTCGTCGACTCGGCCGACGGGCTGCTCGCCACCCGGCCGGCGGCCGACGCCTTCGTCACGTGGTTCGAGACGCTCGCCCACTACGTCCGGCTCAAGCACGGCCTCGGCGAGGCCCTGCACAACGCGGCCGTCCAGGACGCGATCAACGAGACCTACGCCCCGGTCGTCGCGGCCGTCGCGAAGCTGCTGGACGCGTGCGTCGCCGCCGGCACCGTGCGCGCCGGCCTCGACCCCGCCGACGTCCTGCTGCTCATGGGGTTCCTGTGGCGCGTCGGACCGGACGAGGACGGGGCGGCGCAGGGGCGGCGGCTGATCGGGATCGTCTTCGACGGGATCCGCGCCTGAGCAACCGAGCTAGCGAACGGACGCGAAGGCGGCCCGGACCTCGGCCGTGAACAGGTCGGGCTCCTCCCAGGCGGCGAAGTGCCCGCCCCTGTCGGCCTCGTGGAAGTAGGCGAGGCCCGGGTAGACCGCCTCGGCCCAGCTGCGCGGGGCGGCCCAGATCTCGTCGGGGAACGTCGTGAAGCCGACCGGCACCGATACCGGCGGCGGCGCCTGGCCGGACGCCCGGGCCGCGGCCGCGACCCGCCCGAACTCCCAGTACCAGCGGGCCGCCGAGGCGCCGGTGCCCGTGAGCCAGTAGAGCGTGAGGTTGTCGACGACGTGGTCGCGGGTGAGGTTGCCGACGGGCGCGCCGTCGACGAACGCGCGGGCGATCTTGTAGTAGCTGTCCGTGTCGTGGTCGAGCATCCAGGCCGCCAGCCCGACCGGCGAGTCCAGCAGCGAGTAGCCGATCGTCTGCGGCCGCGTGGACTGCTCCAGGAAGTAGCCGAAGCCGTCCGCCGTGAACGTCTCGACCGCGGCGTGCGCCGTGCGTTCCTCCTCGGTCTCCGCCGGCAGCAGGTCCCGGATGCCGAGCGCCCCGGCGAGCAGGTTGACGTGGATGCCGAGCAGGCCGTCGGGGCCCTGGCGGCCCATCGCGTCCGTGACGGCCGCGCCACGTCACCGCCCTGGCGACATAGTGCCGGTACGCCGAGGCGGTCCGATTCAGCCGCGCCCACGCGAGCCCGATGCGGCCGGAGTCCCAGCCGAGCTCGGTCGGCTCGCCGGAGAAGCCGTAGCCGGGCAGGGACGGCAGCACCAGGTGGAACGCGTCCGCGGCGGTGCCGCCGTGCGCGGTCGGGTCGGTCAGCGGGCCGACGGTCTCCAGCAGCTCGACCACCGAGCCGGGCCAGCCGTGCGTCATGACCAGCGGCAACGCGTCCTCGTGCGGGGACCGGACGTGCACGAAGTGGATGTCCACCCCGTCGATCTCGGTCGTGAACTGCGGCAGCGCGTTCAGCCTCGCCTCGCACGCGCGCCAGTCGTAGTCGGTCGCCCAGTAGCGGGCCAGCTCCTGGACCGTCGCCAGCTGCACGCCCTGCGAGCGGTCCGCGACCAGCTCCCCGGACGGCAGGCGCGCCCCGGCGATGCGCCGCCGCAGCTCGGAGAGCTGCTCCTCCGGGACGTGGACCTCGAACGGGCGGATCGCGGTGGGGTCGGCGGGCGAGGGCATCGGACACTCCCGGCGGTCGGCTCTCCGTCGGAATCCCCTCACCCGCGCGGGATGAACCCCCACCGACCGCATTCTGGCTCCATAACGCAGTTTTCAGGCCTTCCGGACTGCGTTATGGAGCCAGAATGCGCTTGGTCAGTACGTCGGCCAGGTCTCGCAGCAGCGGGGCCACCGGGCTTGTCAGCTCGGACAGCGTGCCGATCACGCCTTCGACCAGGCCCGGGGCGGGGGGTGGGACCGGGGCGGCCGATGTCGGGGGCGCGGCGGCGGCGCCTGAGGCAACGACGGGGGGCCCGGCAGCGCCCGCGGTGTCGAAGCCGTCGAGCGTTGAGCCCCGGCCCTGTCGGGCGCGGCGGCGGCGCTGAGGCAACGACGGGGGGCCCGGCAGCGCCCGCGGTGTCGAAGCCGCGAGCGTTGAGCCCCGGCCCTGAGCCGGTCGAGTCGTTCGGCGCCGGGCGCTCGGGGTTCGGTGGGGAGCCGGGTCCCGGCTCGACGGCGTCCGGCGGGCCGGCGGGGGCAGCAGGACGGCGGGCGGGAGCGGGAGCGCCCGCGGTGTCGAAGCCGCGAGCGTTGAGCCCCGGCCCTGAGCCGGTCGAGTCGTTCGGCGCCGGGCGCTCGGGGTTCGGTGGGGAGCCGGGTCCCGGCTCGACGGCGTCCGGCGGGCCGGCGGGGGCAGCAGGACGGCGGGCGGGAGCGGGAGCGCCCGCGGTGTCGAAGCCGCGAGCGTTGAGCCCCGGCCCTGAGCCGGTCGAG
>MKJX01000233.1 GCA_001942415.1 Pseudonocardia sp. CNS-139 | reverse complement strand
CAGCACGTCCTGGCTGGTGGAACGGCGGTCGAGGTCGTCGGAGAGCGCCACCACCCGCTTGAGCAGGAAGTCGACCAGCGGCCGGAACCCGGACTCCTCCATCAGCGCGGAGTCCTTCGTCTGCGTCGCGTGCAGCCGCAGCGTGGACGACACCGGGAAGAACTCCGCCGTGACACCCAGGTTGGCCAGGTGCCCCCGGTCCAGCTCCATGATCCGCCGCCAGTGCGGGTACAGGTCGGTCTTGGTGAGCACGCACGCCACGTTCGGGCACAGCGCCATCGCGGCCTGCAGGAACTCCAGCTCCGGGGCCGTGTACTCCTGCGCGGCGTCGGAGACCAGCAGCACCGCGTCGGCCGTCGGGAGCGCCGACATCGTCGCCGCGCCGTGCGCCGAGCCGAGCCCGCCGACGCCGGGCGTGTCGACGAGCACCAGCCCGCCCTCCAAGAGCTTGCGCGGCAGGCCGACCTCCGCGTAGCCGATCATCGCCTTGTTGCCCGGGTTGCCCGCCTCGGACACGTGCTGGGCGAGCGAGCCGACCGGCACCTCCGTGCGGTCGCCGGGCGTGCCGTCCGGACCCTCGCGCACGAGCGTCGCCACCGCGGTGGCTGCGTTCTTGACGACGGTCGGCACGGCGGTGGCGATGTCGTCGTCGACGGGGCAGACCGGTGCGTTGACCAGCGCGTTCACCAGCTGGCTCTTGCCCTGCTTGAACTCCCCCACGACCAGCACCCGCACGTCCGGGTCGGCGAGCCGCTTGCGCGTCTGCAGCAGCCGCCCGCCGAGATCGGGCCGGTCGTAGGCCGTGGTCGCCTTCAGCGCGAGGTCGACGAGCTCGATCGCCGCCGGAACCGCCACGGTCCTGCCTCCCCTCGATGCACCCCGATGACGACACCGGCCCCGCCACCCGGGAGATCCCGTGGGATGGCGGGGCCGGCGGTCACATCACCCGGGGAGGTTACCCGGGCCACCGGTCGGTGCCGGTGCTGCCGTCGAACCGATCAGACGTGGAAGTCGGTGTCGTTGTGGCTGTTGGTGTGGGTCTCGATCTCGTCGTGCGAGTCGACCTCGGTCGAGTTGTCGGTGTGCGTCTCGACCTCGGTGTTGAACGAGTCCTCTGTCGTGGTGTTCGTCTCGGTGGTGGTCGTGGTGGTGGTCTCGTTGAACGAGTCGTCCACGTCGGTCTCGGCGTCGCCGCCGACCGACAGCGCACCGCCGTTGCTCACGTTGCGTCGCTGAACTCGGCCTCGTTGACGTCGCCGTCGCCGAAGCTCGTGTTGTTGTCGTCGCCCAGGACGGCCTCGTTGTCCTCGCCGACGACGTTGCCGTCACCGGTGTTGACGTTCGAGTCCTCGACGTCGCCGCCGATCGCGACGCCACCGTCACCGGTGTTGATCGTCGGGTCGATCTCGATGTTCTGGTCGAAGTCGCCACCGTCGGTGTCGATGTTCTGGTTCACCGAGTTGTCGATGATGGTGTCGCTGTCGTTGATGTAGTTGTTGGTGATGTAGTTGTTCAGGTACTGCACGGCGTCCTCGTGGTCGCCGCTGTCCGCGGGCGGCGGCGGGGGCGTGTGCACCGTGACGCTGTTGCCGCCGGTGTTGTACTCGCGGTCGAAGCTGGCGTCCTGGCTGTCCTGCAGCAGCAGGAGCGCGTCGTGCAGGTCGGTCGCCGACAGGTGGTCGATGCCGCAGGAGGCGAGGTAGCCGTCGCCGTCCTCCAGGAACTGCTCCCGGGCCTCCGGGTCGCGCAGCAGGTTGAGCAGGAACTCGATGAGCGAGGTCGAGGTGGTCATCTCGGGTCTCCTGACGGTTGCGGTCTCTGGAAGCTCGCGGTGCCGGGTGACCCGGCGCTGAGAAGAAAGCTAGGGGCGGCGGCGCACGGGGCCATCGGGGATCGCACAGAGTCCGGTCCGGCGGGGTGTTCGGGGACGGGCGCGGCTCGCGTTAGGGGAATCGGGGGCCGGCCCGGGACCGGCTCAGAAGTCGGCGTCGTGGCCGTGCGCGGGGCCGGCCGGCAGGTCCGTTCCGTCGTCCCAGGCGTTGTCCCAGCCGTCAGTGCCGGCGGGTTCGTGCTGGTAGAGGTCGTCGGACGCGCCCGAGCCGAAGTTGTCGTCGGCTGCGGTGGGGCCCATGTCGAACGGGTCGGCGGCCCCGTCCTCGGTGGCGTCGCCGGCGTCGTCGCCGGGGAGGTCGGCGTCCGGGTCGCCCGCGCCGAACGCCAGGTCGGCGCCGTCGTCCACCGGGCCCGTCAGGTACGAGCTGAGGTAGCCCACGGCGTCCGCGTGCCCGTCCGGCGGCGGCGCGCCCGGCCCGGCGGCGCCCTGGCCGTAGTCGAGCGTCCGCGTGTCCGCCACCAGCACCAACGCGTCGTGGACGTCGGCCGGGCTCAGCTCCGCGAGCCCGTGGCCGGCGAGCGTGCCGTGCGGGTCGGCCAGGAAGCGTCGCGCATCCCGCCGTCGGAGACGAGCTCCTGCAGGAACTCCATCAGGGACAGCGCCTCACCCACGCGCACGACGCTAGCCGTTCACCCGGGCGTCGCCATCGGGGAACGCGGGGCCGTTCGGGGGTTCGGACGGGGGGTCCCGATAGGGGGATGGGGGATCTTCCCCCGACCCCGGCACCCCCCGGTGGCCTGCCGCTAACGGGTGGCAGGAATGCTCCGATGGCCAGGGTGGGGCCGGCCCGGACGCCGGCGTGTTCGGGGGAGGGAAGGCATGGGCTACCAGCTCGGCATCGACGTGGGGACCACGTACACCGCGGCCGCGGTGTGCCGGTCCTCGGACCGGCGCTGGGTGGAGCCCGAGGTCGTCACTCTCGGTAGCCGCAGCGCCACGGTCCCCTCAGTACTGTTCGTCGCGCCCGACGGGAGCGTGGTCGTCGGCGAGGCGGCCGAGCGGCGCGCGCTGACCGACCCGGACCGCGTCGTCCGCGAGTTCAAGCGGCGCATCGGCGACCCGACGCCCGTGGTGCTCGGCGGCCGGCCGGTCGCCCCCGAGGAGCTCTCCGCGCGCCTGCTGCGCTGGGTCGTCGACCGCGTCGCGGAACGCGAGGGCGGCCCCGCCGACCGGATCGGCGTCACCCACCCCGCGTCCTGGGGCCAGCACAAGAAGGACCTCTTCGGCGGCGCGCTCGCCGCGCAGGGGCTGCGCGTCACGTTCCTCGCGGAGCCGCAGGCCGCGGCGCTGCACTACGCGGCCGCCGAGCGCGTCGGCCCCGGCTCCACCATCGCCGTCTACGACCTCGGCGGCGGCACGTTCGACGCCGCGGTCGTGCGCAAGGGCGACGGCAACGGCGCCGGCGGCCCGGCGTTCACCCTGCTCGGCCGGCCCGAGGGCCTCGAACGGCTCGGCGGCATCGACTTCGACGACGCCGTCTTCCGGCACGTGCTGGAGGGCATGCCCGACGCGTTCGCCGGCCTGGACGAGACCGACCCGGCCGTGCTGTCCGCGGTGGCCCGCATCCGGCGCGAGTGCACCGAGGCCAAGGAGGCGCTGAGCAGCGACACCGAGGTCTCGATCCCGGTCCTGCTCCCGTCGACGCAGGGCTCGGTCCGGCTGCACCGCAGCGAGTTCGAGGCGCTGATCCGGCCGCAGGTCGAGGAGACGGTCTCGGCGCTGCGCGGCGCGGTGGTCTCGGCCGGGCTCGTGCCCGACCAGCTCGACGCGGTGCTGCTGGTCGGCGGCTCGTCCCGGATCCCGCTGGTCGCCCAGCTCGTGTCCGAGCAGCTCGGCCGCCCGGTCGCGGTGGACGCCGACCCCAAGAACGCCATCGCGAAGGGGGCGGCGCTCGCCGTCTCGCCGATGCCGACCGCGTCGTGGCCGGGCGTGTCGGTCCCGCCCGTGCCGCCGGGCCCGCCCGCCCCGGCCGGCCCGACCGTCGTGTTCAACGCGCCGCCGCGCCCGGCCCGCCCGGGCCCGCCGCCGCAGGGCGGCTTCCGGCCGCAGGCGCGCCGCCCCCGCACCGGCGCCCCGCCCGGCCGCCGCGTACCGGCCGGACCCGGCGACGTCCGTGCTCCCGCCGAGCCGCCCGCGCGCGATGGCCGCCGAGCCCGACTGGGACGACGAGCCGGAGCCGCGCCGCCGCGCGCCCGGCCCGCTGATCGCCGTCGGCGGGCTCGTCGCGGTGGTGGCGGTGATCGCCGCGGTCTTCCTGTGGCCGCGCGCGGAGAACCCCGACCTCGGCCTCAACACCGCCCCGGGCGGCATCCCGACGTCCGCGCCGGCCGGCGACGCCCCGACCGCGGGCGACCCCGGTGGGAGCGACGGGTCCACCCCGCGCGGCAACGGCGACCGCCCGCCGGCGGGCGGCAACGGCAACCAGGGCGGCGGCCGCACCTCGACCGCGCCGCCCTCCGACGAGCCGACCACCGAGCCCACCACGGAACCGACCGACGAGCCGGAGCCGACCACCGAGCCCACCGCGGAGCCGACCGCCGAGCCGACCGAGGCGCCGCCCACCGGCGACGCGTCCGGGCCGCACACGCCCGGCGACGTCGGCGGCGAGGTGCCGGACCTGCCGGTCGAACAGCCGTTGACGTAGGAACGAGAGAACGGGAGCGGCACAGTGGTGCGCATGGGAGCGGCGGTCATCGCGCTGGAGGGTGCGGCCTTGGCGGTCGCCTACGCCTACTTCGGCTGGCCGGTGCTGCTGGTCGGGGTGCCCGCGCTGGTGGGCACGCTGCTAATGCTGCTGTTCGTGCGGCTGTCCCAGGCCCCGCTGCGGCGGCTCCAGGAGCACCGCGCGGCCCGGTGGGACCCGGACGCCGCCGTGCCGGGCGGCCTGATGAGCGGGTTCTTCGAGGTCGCGGGCGTGCCGGCGAACCGCAGGCGGTAGCCGGGTGGTCGTCCGCCCGGCCCGTCCGGACGAGGCCGCCGCGCTCGCCGCGCTGGCGGTCCGCTCGAAGGCGCACTGGGGCTACCCGCCCGACTTCGTCCGGCGGTTCGCCGCCACGATGGGCCTCACCGCGGACGTCGTCGCGACCAACGACGTGCAGGTCGGCGAGCGGGACGGCGTCGTGCGCGGCTTCTACACGCTGCTGCACCGCGGCGACGTCGTCGTGCTCGACGACCTCTGGCTGGAACCGGACGAGATCGGGCACGGCTCCGGGCGCCTGCTGTTCGAGCACGCCGCGGCCCGCGCCCGGGCCGCCGGCGCCACCGTGATGGAGTGGGAGGCCGAGCCGTACGCGGTCGGCTTCTACACCCGGATGGGCGGCACGACCGTGCGCCACACCGAGTCCACGCTGGGCCGCAGGCTGCCGGTGATGCAGCTGCGGCTGACCTGAACGGGCAGCCCCGAACCCGGGGCGGCATGCTGACGCGGTGCTTCTGGGGATCGTCTTCGCCGTGGTGGCGATGGTCCTCAACAGCTTAGGGGCGCTCCTGCAGGCCGATGGGGCCCGGCGAGCGACCCGGAAGCGGCCTGCCTTCATCCAGCCGCGGTACGTCATCGGCCTGGTCACGGACCTGCTCGCGTGGGGCTGCTCGGTGCTCGCGCTGCGCGTGCTGCCCGTCTTCGCGGTGCAGGCCGTCGTCGGCGGCACGATCGCGATGACGGCCGTCCTCACGCCCGGCTCATCGGCGCGCGGCTGCCGCTCTCCACCCGGATCGCCGTCACGGGGTGCCTGATCGGGCTGGTCATGGTCGCGGCGAGCGCGGGCAGCGAGCACCCGCCCATCCGGCAGCGCGGCGTCGACGTCGTGCTGCTCGTGTCGGTGCTGCTGCTCGCCGTCGCCGTGCTGGCCCTGCGGCAGGGAAACACGCCTGGCCGCTCGCGATCGTCTCCGGGCTCGGGTTCGGCGGCGGGGCCGTCTCGGTGCGCGCCGCGCACGTGCAGACCGCCGACGGCTTCGACCTCGCGCTGCTGCTCGGCCAGACGTCCACGTACCTCGTGGTCGGGTTCTGGGTGGTCGGCATGATCGGCTACACGGCGGCGCTCTCCCGCGGCGACGTCGGGGCCGTCACCGCCGTCTTCACCGTGACCGAGGTGCTCATCCCCGGCATGGCCGGCATCCTGCTGCTCGGCGACCCCGTGCGGCCCGGCTGGGGCTGGGTGCTCGCGGTCGGGCTCGCGCTCGCGCTGGCCGGCACGGTGGTGATCGCGAAGGCGCCGCCGTTGCGTCCGCCACGTGTCAGATGACCCCCTTCGTGGTGCAGACTTCCCGCATGCCGGTCATCGAGCGTGGGGACGTCCGAATCCAGTACTTCGAGGAGGGCTCCGGGTTCCCGGTGCTCGCGCTCGCGCCCGGCGGGATGCGGTCCACCGCGTCCGCCTGGGGCCGCGCCGCGTGGAACCCGGTCACCGAGCTCGCCGACCGGTACCGCGTCATCACGATGGACCAGCGCAACGCCGGCGGCGGCACGACGGCCCCGGTCACCGGCGTGGAGAGCTGGGCCAGCTACACCGCCGACCAGCTCGCGGTGCTCGACCACCTCGGCGTCGACCGGTTCCACGTCGTCGGCATGTGCATCGGCGGGCCGTTCATCCTCGGGCTGCTGAAGGCCGTTCCCGAGCGCGTCGACAAGACCGTCGTGCTCCAGACCATCGGGCGCGACGCCAACCGCGAGGCGTTCGAGCAGCTCTTCGACGGCTGGGCGACCGGCCTCGCCGAGGAGCACCCGGAGGCCGGCCCGGCCGAGTGGGCCGCCTACCGCAAGGCCATGTACGAGGGCGACGAGACGCTGTTCAGCGTGCCCGACTCGTTCCTCGCGACCGTCACGAGGCCGATGCTCGTGCTCCAGGGCGACGACCAGCACCACCCGCGCAGCGCGTCGCAGCTGCTGGCGTCGAGCGTGCCCGGGGCGCGCCTGGTCGAGCAGTGGAAGGACGAGGCCGACCTGCCCGGGACGCGGCGGGTGATCGCGGAGTTCCTCGCGGGCTAGGGGCGCCATTCGTCCCGGGTGAGGGCGTACTCCACCTCGCCCTCCTCGGATCCGGGCAGCGGGTCCGGGAAGTCGGCGTGGTATGTCCGGACGTGGCGGAGCCCGGCCTTCTCCATGACCCGCCGCGAGCCGCGGTTCACCGTCATCGTCGTCGCGACGACCCGCCGCACGTCCAGCTGGGTGAAGCCCTTCGCGACCAGCGCGACCGAGCCCTCCGTCGCCAGCCCGCGACCCCACGCGGCCCGGTGCAGCCGGTAGCCCAGCTCGATCTCGCCGGGCCGCGGCTCGCGGTCCTGCGGCGGGCGGAAGAGGAACCAGCCGAGGAACACACCCGTCGCCTTCTCGGCGGCCGCGAAGTAGCCGAAGCCCGGGTGCCGCTCGGCGCAGCCCAGGTACCAGGGCAGCCGCTCGTCGCGGACCTCCTCACGGGTGGCCGGCCGGCCGAGGTACCGCATCACGGCGGGGTCGGCGTGCAGGGCGGCCATGTCGTCCAGGTCGGTCGCGGCGAGCGGGCGCAGCACCATCCGCGCGGTCTCCAGGTACGGCTCCGGCGTCATGATCGGATTGTCGGGGTCAGGCGACCCGCTGGGAACTGTCGGGGCTCGATGCGAACATATGTTCGTGTCGAGCGAGGCCACCATCCTGCACGCCGACCTCGACGCGTTCTACGCATCGGTCGAGCAGCGCGACGACCCGTCACTGCGCGGCCGGCCGGTGATCGTCGGGGTCGGGGTGGTGCTGGCCGCGAGCTACGAGGCCAAACGCTGCGGGGTGGCCACCGCGATGGGCGGGCGGCAGGCGCTCGCGCTGTGCCCGCACGCCATCGTCGTGCCGCCGCGCATGTCCGCGTACTCGGCGGCCAGCAAGGCGGTGTTCGAGGTCTTCCGCGACACCACCCCGCTCGTCGAGGGGCTCTCGATTGACGAGGCGTTCCTCGAGGTCGGGGGCCTGCGCCGGATCGCGGGCGCCCCGGTCGACATCGCCGCGCGGCTGCGGGCGGAGGTCCGCTCCCGCGTCGGCCTGCCGATCACCGTCGGCGTGGCGCGCACGAAGTTCCTCGCCAAGGTCGCGAGCGGCGTGGCCAAGCCGGACGGGCTGCTGCTCGTCCGCCCGACCAGGAGCTGGGCTTCCTGCACCCGCTGGCGATCGAGCGGCTGTGGGGCGTCGGCCGGGTCACGGCCGACAAGCTGCGGGCCTACGGCATCGGCACCGTCGGGGAGGTGGCCGCGCTGCCGGAGTCCGTGCTCATCTCGGTGCTCGGCCGGGCGCTCGGCCGGCACCTGCACGCGCTCGCCCACAACCGCGACCCGCGCCGCATCGAGGTGGGCAGGCGTCGCGGCTCGATCGGCGCCCAGCACGCCATCGGGCGCGGCCCGCACACCGCGGAGAGCATCGACGCGGTGGCCGTCTCGCTGGTCGACCGGGTCGCCCGGCGCATGCGCAACGCGCACCGCATCGGCCGCACCGTGGTCCTGCGGCTGCGGTTCGCCGACTACACGCGCATCACCCGCTCGCACTCGCTCGCCCGGCCCACCGCCGCCACCGAGCGGATCCTCGCCGCCGTCCGGTCACAGCTGGTGCGTGCGGCGCCGCTCGTCCAGGAGCGCGGGCTCACGCTCGTCGGCATCGCGGTCGGCAACCTCGACGACGACGTCCCCTGCCAGATGGAGCTGCCGTTCGACGAGGGCAGCGCGGCCGCGCTCGACACGGCGCTCGACTCCGTGCGCGAGCGGTTCGGCACCGCCTCCGTCACGCGCGCGGTGCTGGTGGGGCGGCCGCGGGATGGGAGATGCCGATGCTGCCCGACTGATCTGGTTGTCTCCCTCCTGTGGAGGCCATGGTCGAGACGAGCGACGGCGCGCGGCTGTGGACGACCCGCAGCGGCCGGCCCGGCGCGCCCCCGGTGGTGCTCGTGCACGGCGGTCCGGGCCTGTGGGACTACCTCGGCCCGTTCGCCGCCCTCGCGTCCGGCCTCGCGTCCGTGTATCGCTACGACCAGCGCGGATGCGGGCGCTCCGGCCCCAGCGGCGACCACCGCATGGCCCGCTATGTCGCCGACCTCGACGAGCTGCGCGCGCACTTCGGCCACGAGCGGTGGTACGTCGCCGGGCACTCGTTCGGCGCGATGCTCGCCCTCGACTACGCGGCCACCCACCCGGACCGCGTCGCCGGCGTCCTCCACTGCAGCGGCGTCGGCCTCGGCTGGCCGGCGCACCGGGCGGCGCACCGCGAGCGGGCCGCGGCCCGCCTCACCGCACGGCAACGGGCCCGGCTGGCGGAGCTGCGCCCGCGACCGCCGCCCGGCGGAGGAGGTCGAGTGGCGCACGCTGTCGTGGATCCCCGACTTCGCCGACCCGGTCGCGGCCCCGCGCCTCGCCGGTGCGCTGGCCGCGATGCCATATGCCGTGAACGCGGCCGCCAACGCCGCGATCAACGCGGAGACCGACGCCCGCACGCTCGCTGCCGAGCGGGCGATCTGCGCGCGCGTCACCGCGCCGGTCGTGATCGTGCACGGCGCCGCCGACCCGCGCCCGTCCGACGGCGTGAAGGAGCTGGCCGCGGCCCTGCCGCGGGCGGAGCTGACGCTGCTGGACGGCGCCGGCCACCACCCGTGGCAGGAGCGGCCGGACGAGGTGCGGGCGGTCCTGCGGGAGCTCGTCGGGGCGGTCGAGCGCTGAGCCGCCGCCCAGCTCGCGGAACCGGGCGAGCACCGCGTCGAGCCCGCGCGTGAACGCGTCGAAGTCCGTGCGGGGCACGCCCGCGAACAGAGGGCTATCGGCACCCCTCCTTCCCACGTACGAGCGCCTGCGGAGTCGGCGCGGACGTGTCCTGGGGTGGGGGGGTAGCCCGGCTGTGCGGGGTGATGCCCCGTGGATCGGCGTCACCGATGGAGGCCAGCGCGTTTGAACTGCTGGCGATGAGCTGGCGGTCGAACACATGTCTCTAGACCTAGGAGATACCTCAGAAACCTCTAGACATGTCTGCTAGACCTGGTACAGTTATCTCGAAGGGGAAAGTAGGGTTCGGTGAGTATCTGGGAGCCGAAGGTGATCGACGTGACAGTGAAGGTGCCTGCGGAGCGGGTCGCGGAGTTCTATTCGATGTTTGGAGGCTGGCTTTCCTCGCCGCCGACCGTCGTGGGGCCTGAGGCTGCAGACAGTGAGGCGCACACGCCATGGGCGGAGGTGGACGTCGAGGTCGCCGCCGCTGTGTGGTCGAAGTTCAGTGAGACTGCCAGGGCGCTCTTCTCGACCTTGATCGACAACCCGGAGCGGAAGTACAGCGGCGACGAGTTGTCTGAGATGCTGGGGATCCCGAACGGCAAGCACGGGGTTGCTGGAGTGCTCGCCTGGCCTGGCCGGCACTGCTTCGCTGCCGGGCGCGCGTTGCCGTGGTCCTGGGAGTCTCCCGAGGAGGGCGCTCCGGCCGTGTACTGGTTCACGGGTGAGATCGCGACACTCTTCCGGCAGGCACGCGCGATGTAGGCCGCTCGATGCGCACCGGGGGGAGAGCAGGGCTATGGTCCAGCGCGGGCGCGTATGCCGTCTGAGCTGGGCGTTTACCTGAGAGCGGATGACGGGAATCGAACCCGCGTTCTCAGCTTGGGAACCAGGGGAACGGTCCGACGTCAGGGCGCTGACCAGCGGCGCGGGCCGGTCGGGGGTGGCCGCCGTTGACCCCTGCTGACCGGGGCTTGTTGCTGTGCTGTTGCTGCGACCCATCCCCCGCCCGGCCCCTCGTGCTGGCCGTTCAGCTCGTCGCGGTGGTCGGGTCAAGGGTGCCCGGAGGGCATCGCGTAGCGACGGCGTAGCCGCCCTTGACGCGGGCAGCGGGACGTGGACGATGATTCGGCGCAAGGGTTCGGTGTGTTCACCGTGGCCACGACAGGGTTGATCAGGGACTGATCGCCCGTCCTGATGAGCCCAAGTAGGTCTAGGATGTTGACATGAGTAGCGCCTCTGGGACGCGCGACCACCTGCGTTACCTCTCGATTGAGTTGACTCATTTCCTGTCGTTTCGAGAGGCGAAGATCGAGCTAGGCGACTTTATTGCATTGGTCGGGCCGAACTCGAGCGGCAAGTCGAATGCTATTGCTGCCATCAAGTTGTTGCGTGATATCCCGATCCATGGTTTACCGGTCGCCATAGCCCGGCGAGGGGGTTTTGATCAACTGCGGCACAGGAGTTCTGGTCGCCCGTATGATCCCGGGATTCGGATAAATTTCCGATTCGGAAACGCAAAGCCTTCGTTCTACGAGATTCGTCTAGCTTCCCTAAAGGGGAAGCAGTACGAGGTAAAACGAGAGGAAGCGAAGATCTATCTTGGGAGCGACGAGTACTCGTTCCTTCGAACGCGAGACTCGCTACACTGGCGAGATTTTGTCGATGGAAGGACCTTCGATGAGGCGTCTAGCAAGCGACGGGTCAGAGTTCCGCCTGGCCAAAGTGCAATCCAAGCGTCCTTTTCCGAGGCAGGTTTCTGGGTTTCCAGGGTACTGAGCCTTACTCAGAATGTCGAGATCAATCCTAGCCGTGTTGGCGAGTTGCAGGAGCCATCGTCCACGCGGGAGTTTGAGCCTGATGGATCGAACCTTGTGAGCATACTGGAACTCTTTGATAGGGATGAGCGAGCCCAGCTAATTGACTATATCCAGTCGATAGTGCCCGGCATCGAGGGCTATAAGATAGTGCACCTTGCCGACAAGCTGTCTGTGGCCTTTGTGCAGAACGAAGGCGCGCAGGGCAACCGGGAATTCTTGGCGAAGCAGATGTCGGACGGCACTTTGAGAAGCTTTGCCATATTCGTCTCACTCCTCCAGCCTGTGCGGCCACAGCTGCTAGTGGTGGAGGAGCCGGAGGTTGCGATACACCTCGGCGCTCTGCACACGCTTATACAAATCTTGCGCGAGTACTCGGCGGATTGCCAAGTGGTCATCACAACTCACAGCGCGGATATTGTTGACAATCTCGATCTCGATGATATTCGAGTCGTCTGGTCTGAGGACGGTGCGTCCCATGTGTCCTTCGTAGCCGAGCATAGCCGGGAACCGGTGAGGCATGGCTTGATCACTCCGGGGGCGTTGCTACGCGCCGATGCGCTTGACCCGCTCTCGGCATGACGGCGCTCCCAACGCAGCCGCATATAGGCATGATTGTCGAGGGCCCAGGCGATAAGAATGGCGTGCCGGTCCTGTTTAGGCGGTACCTCCAGGAAGCTGGCGAATATCGAGATATCCTCGGCAAGCCGATTCCGGCTAACGGTCGCGGTTCAATAACGACGCCGAAGGGGATCGAAGGCTTCGTTAGTGTTGCGGCCAGTCGCCCCGGTTGTTGTGGAATACTCGTTGTGCTCGACAGCGATGATGATCCAGTATGTGAACTTGGACCGGCGCTGTTGCCGAGAGCACAAGAGGTCAGCAAAGTGCCGGTGCATATTGTGCTTGCCGAGCGCAACTACGAGAGTTGGCTCTACGCCTCCGCGGAGACCCTGGACCTCGATCTCGCGTACGATGAGTCCGCGCATGCCCAATTTTCGATCAAGTCCGCATTGCTTCCGACCAAGTATGTCAAGCCGGTCTGGCAGCCAAAGTTGTCGCATCGTGTCGATATCGGTCTGGCGCAGAGTCGAAGCCCGAGTTTCGCAAGGGCTCTTACTAAGCTCGGTGAGATAGCCAGCTTGGTTCCATAGCTGAAGTTTCCGTTCTGAGCTGCGATCAGCCGGGGATGGACTCTTGAGTGTGGATTGATCGTTCATCCGTCTGAGAAGTATCAGGTGAGTCGGCAGCCGTAGATGCATGGCGACCAGTTGACGTAGAGAAGCGCGGCCCGCCGACCCCGACCCGGCCGGAGGCAGAGGGGTGTGGGTCGGCGGGCCGCGCGCCGCGGAGGCGGCGCCTTGATCCCATAGAGGCAGATTCGGCAGCGTTACAGACTGCGCGCGAACCTCACGAGATCGACCATGCTGGTAGTGATGGCGTCGGCGTCGACTGCTGCGAGTCGGGCGGCCTTGCCGGGCTTGTTCGCGTATCCGATCGCGAAGGCTCCGGCGCTGTGGGCAGCCTCAACGTCGGTCACGGAGTCGCCGACGAGGGTGCACACCTCGGCCGGTAGGCCCAGATCGGTCACGGCCGCCTCGACGAGGAGCGGGTTCGGCTTCAACCGCGCCGGGTCGGATGAGCTGCGTGCGGAGACGACCCGGACCAGGTGCGTGAGGTCGTGGAGGTGTAGGTACGCCTCGACCGCCGCCCGGGAGTTGTTGCTGACGATCGCGAGAACACGGCCGGTATCGCGCCAGACGCGGATGAGATCGTGGGCGCCGGGGGTTGGTTCGGCGCTGGCGATGGCGTCGACTTCGTGGGCGCGCATAGCGGCCTCGACATAGCGGCCTTCGTCCGGGCCGAGGGTGGCGGCGAACTCGAAGAGGTCGAAGGGGTCTTCGGTCTTCATGACCTCGGCGGCAGTTCGGTGTGGCCTCCGTCGGCGAGGACGGTGCGGAGCTGTTCGGCGACGAGGTGCGCGGGGACGCCTGCGAACACGTCGCAGATGGGGCCGTCGAAGTCCAGCAGCAGGGCCTCTGTGCGGGAGAGGATGCGGCGCAGGTCGCCGGCGCTGGTGGGCGCCTGGTCGAACGTCACCGCTTGTACTCCGTGCTGATCGTGTTCCACACGCTGTCGAACCACATGCGCGACTGCTCGACGTACTGGCTGCCGGTGCTCGTGTCGTCGTCGGACATCGAGTGGTGGAACAGGATCGTGTCCTTGCCCATCAGGTCGTAGATCGCCTGCGGCTCGCCGCCGAGCGAGAGCACGTGCTCGCGGACCGGGTAGAAGCCGAAGAACACCTCATCGCCGTTGACGACGTAGAGCTTGAACATCGGCGCGACCGGGTGCACCCGCACCTCGGCGGAGACGTCCGAGATCAGGCCCAGCTCGCCGAGCTCGGAGACGTTGTCGATGATCGCGAGCGTGTGGCGGCGCATGATCTCTTCGGCGCGCTTGCGGAACGCGGGGCTGTCGGCGTGGGTGTCGACGGTGGACGGCACCGACCACGGGATCGTGGGGTCCGGCACCAGGATGCGGACGTGGATCGCCTTCGGCGTCAGCCGCCCGATGCGGATCTTGTCCAACGGCTCCTGCATGACGCCGTGCAGCGTCTCGCCGGAGAACCCGGCGAAGTCGACCGTCACGCGCTCGGCCTCGAAGGCGCGTTCCATGTGCGGGCGGAGACCGACCGGGCGCTCCGTGCGCTCGCGGACGAACACGCCGCTGCCCTGCCGCGACACGATCAGCCCCTCGTCGCGCAGCTCGCGGAGGGCGTTCTGCACGGTCATCGGGGCGACGTCGTAGCGCTTGGCCAGCTCGTTGCGGGACGGCAGCTTGTCGCCGGCCTTGAAGGTCTTGGTCAGGATCGCGGCTCGGAGGGCGTTCGCGACCTGCACATACGGCGGTCTCGGGTCGTCTGGGTCCAGTGCCACGGAGGCCACCCCTTCCTCTCCCACAGCGCCACGTCACGGCGTCTGCCCGAATTTTCATGTTGACAACCTGCTCGGAGCATAGGGGTCCCTGTCTAGCCCGCCTAGCGGCCTAGCTCACCAACTTGCTTGACTTGGCTAGGCAACCTGGCTTACTCTCGATCTGGCTAGGTCGGACAGACCGGCTAGACGAGAGAGGGAGGTAGGCATGGCGGTTCCGTATGGCACGCGCTTCGCGGCCGGCTTCGAGCAGGTGTTCCCGAGCGGCGCCCTGATGGTCGGTGGCGTCGTCCCCGACATGGAGTACCTGAGCCCCGAGGACCGGGCTCGGGGCAAGCAGGCCAAGCAGCGGATCGACGAGGCCACGGGCCTGCGGCAGTGGAAGGTCGTGGTCACCGACCCGTCGGCGGAGAAGGAGCGCGACGCCTCGGTCACGGTCGTGATCACGGCGGAGGTCCAGCCGGTGCCGCCCTCGGCGGTCCAGGTCATGCCCGGCGTCGAGGTCCGTCCGGTGGTGTTCGAGGGCCTCACGGTGGAGCCGCGTGTGATGGGTGAGCGGTTCAAGTACCAGGGCTTCACGATCCGCGCGAAGGGCATCACCGCCCCGACGACCGGGACGCGGAAGCCCACCCCGCAGCCGGGCCAGGGCGAGAAGGCGGCCTGACGGTGGCGCGACCGTCCCGTGAGGCGGTCGCCCGCTGGAACTCCGCCTACGCGGAGCAGACGGCCGCGTTGTTCGCCGCTGCGAAGACGGGCGATCGGGCAGCGATAACCCGGCTTGCTCTCGGCTACTCGGCGGTGGCGCAAGCGTGGCGAATGCTCGCCGCCGATCTCGCGGCGCCGTTGTGGGCTCGTCATGCCTGCGCAATTGCAGCGGAGGAGTTCGAGCGCCGTGCGCAATTGGAAGGCTCCCGTGATCAAGACGCCAAGGAGTAGGGGATGGAAGTGACGATCCAACGCGAGCGGATCTCTGTCGCCTCCCTGGTCGATGCCCGGGCGGAGACAGTCCGGACGCGGGACGGTGGTTTGGGGCTGCGCCTGGTGCTTGATCCGGCCGCGGTCGTCGTCATCGCACCGAGCGGGCCCGACGGCGGTCGGGAGATGGCGGAGTTCCTGCGGCTGTTGGCGCTGGAAAGCCGGTTGCTGTCGCTCGTGCTGGACGCACCGACGGGCAGCGAAGGGCACGGAAAGGACGCCGATCGGTCACCTGAGAAAGGCGGTGGCTTGGCGCCGTAGACCGGCGCGGGACGGGTGGATGAGCGTGCAGGCCCTGCCCGCCCCGCGCCTACCACAACCACGTGAGGGTGGTGGCGCCATGAGGCTACGCCTGCTCGGCAGGCGAACAAGCAGGAACCAAGAAGTGCAGTACGGGCAGGCAGACGGCCTGTCGACAGGTCACGGCGAGTCCGGCGAAGGGGAAGCCCTTCCGCCTCGGGTGCGGATGCTCCGGCGGCGGTGCCCATGCTGCGGCATCAACCGGTGGGCTCGTGGTGACGTCCGCGATCCGGTGTGTCGGTTGTGCGAGGAAACGACCGAACTACCGGTGATCACGGTCGATCGATAACCGAATACCAGCGTTGGCGTGGTCGTCCGGGTAACAGTCGAAGTCTTGGCGGGCCTGACTGTTTCCCGGACGACTCCACGCCACTCGAACAGCCATGCATTCATGGGGAAACAAGGAGATTCGAGTCATGGGAAGGATATCGGGTACTGCCCGATCCACGTCAAGCAGGGACGTTCCCCCGGTCGGGGCTACCCAGGAGCGCGCACAGGTGCGGATCATCACCGCCCTGAACGATCTCGATAAGCAGCACCTCGATGCTCTCGCTCTGCCGTATTCCACCGATCTCGAACGGGCAGTTCGCGCAGAGCGGCTCGCGATGATCTGCGCACGGGAAGCGGCCTGGTGGGGCTTGCTCGCACGCTGGTCCTACCTCTCCGGTGCTGTGGACGCGATTCACGGCCGGGCGGCGCTCCGCGCCCGAAGCAAGTGTCGCGGCGACGCCCGGTTCTGGCGTGACCTCGCTGCGGACTGGCGGGCTCGGGCCGAGCGGCGCCCGACCTCGGACGCGGCCGGCGCGCTCTCGAACTGGCGTGAGCTGGGGGTGACGGCATGAGCCGCAAGGACTGGACGGCCCCCGCGCCGCTGGAGGTCGAACGGCCCCGGCTGCGTGGTGGTTCATGATCCCGCGGAAGGGCCTGCTCGCGCTCACGCCGGTCATCGCGGTGTGGGTGGTCGTGCGGGTTCTGGAGTTCGCCGCCCGGCGGGTCTGGCGGTACCCCGTGAACCTGCTCGGCGCCGCGGGCGTCGTCGTCCTCGGTCTCCAGGTCGGATGGTGGTGGGCGCTCGGCGCGGTGCTCGGGCTCGCCGTGATGGCCGGCGTCTGGCGGTGGCGCTGGCCGGACTCGTTCTCGCGGGTCGCGGTGCGGCAGCTCCGTTCGGAGGCCCGGCGGGCGTGGGTGTCGCCCGGGTCTGGCGGCGCACGATGGCGTTCTCCGAGCTGCACAAGCACATCGGCCGCTCCCGCTTCTACCCGACGATCCGACGCGTCCGTTCCGACGGCTGGCGGGATCGGGTCTCGGTGGTGCTCCTGCGGGGCCAGTCCCCGGCCGACTACGCGCGGCGGGCGGAGACGCTGGCGCACGCGTTCGGGGCGATGGCCTGCCGGATCCGAGTGGACAAACCGCGCCGCATCTGGCTCGACTTCCTGCACCGCGACCCCCTGGCCGCGCCCCTCCCGGCACCCGAGCTGCCGGACACCTCGACCGTCGTGGACCTCCGACGGGTCGTGCTCGGCACGCTGGAGACCGGGCGGCCTGGCGGGTCCGGCTCGCCGGCCGACATGTGCTCGTCGTCGGCGCGACCGGCGCGGGCAAGTCCTCGGCGGTATGGGCGACGCTGTGGCACCTCGCCCCGGCCATCCGCGCCGGACACGTGCAGGTCTTCGGTATCGACCCCAAAGGCGGCATGGAACTTGGCCGCGCGCCCGAGCTGTTCACCAAGCTCGTCTACGGCAACGACGAGTCCGCCGTGGAGCTGCTCGAACACGTCGCGACCCTCACCCGTCAGCGGGCCGAGCGGTTCCGGGACCGGAAGGTGTCGGAGTGGACGCCGGAGTCCGGCGTGCCGTTCGTGCTCCTGATCGTCGACGAGCTGGCCGACGTCGTCGCCTACCAGACCGACAAGGGGTTCAAGACCCGCGCGCAGATGGCGTTGCAGACGCTCACAAGCCAGGGCCGTGCGCTCGGTGTGTGCGTGGTCGGCGCGGTGCAGGACCCGCGCAAGTCGGTGATCGACTTCCGGCATCTGTTCCCGGTCAAGATCGCCATGCGGCTCGACGAGGCCGAACAGGTCGACATGGTGCTCGGCGACGGCGCCCGGGAACGCGGGGCGGCCGCGCACGAGATCGACGAGAACACACCCGGCGTCGCCTGGGTGAAGACCGACGGCCGGCGTGAGGTCGACCGGGGGCGCGCCTCAACATCACGAGCGCTGACCTCGACCGGCTCACGGCCTACGTCACCGGCGGTCACGCACCCCGTGCTTTGGCTCGGCGGGAGGCGGCATGACCAGCACCGAACACATCGCGCCCGACGCACCGGAGCAGATCGATCAGGACCAGCTCACCCGGGCACAGAAGGTGCTCCTCGCCCTCTCCGGGCACGTCGCTCACCAGCTCGCGGAGGACCACGGGGTGGTGCGTGCGCCCGCTGGCCATGCGGCGCATCGACCTCGCGACGGGTCGGGTGGACGTCGTCCCGGTGCCCTGCGGGTCCACCCGGGAGGACGTCTGCCGTCCCTGCGCGGACAAGGCGCGGCGGCTGCGGATGACCCAGTGCCGGGAGGGCTGGCACCTCGACGAGGAACCGGTACCCGCACCAGCAGTGCCGTCCGCGCTGCAGAAGGAGGTCATGGCGGCCCGGGCGGACCTGCACGCGGCCTACGCCCGGGCCCGTGCCGATGGCGACGAGGAGGCGTGCGACGAGATCCGGGAGGCCGTCGACGAGCTGAACGAGGAGTTGCGCGCGCTCGGCGTCCGGGGCCGGCTCGCGCCGCTCGACCCGCCCGACAAGGCGGCTGTGAAGCGCTCCACGCGGCGGCGCCAGGATGCGCCCGACCTGCCCCGGCGGCCGGTCGAGAACCGCACCGTCGGTCAGGTCTACGGCGGGCGCTACCGCCCCTCGACGTTCCTCACGCTCACGCTCGACACCTACGGGCGGGTCGGCGGCGATGGGGCCGCCGTCGACCCGGACAGCTACGACTACCGGCGGGCCGCCCGTGATGCGATCCACTTCCCGCGGCTCGTCGACCGGTTCTGGCAGAACACCCGCCGCTGCGTCGGCTGGGACGTCCAGTACTTCGGCACCGTCGAACCGCAGCGACGCGGGGCACCGCACTTCCATGCGGCCATCCGCGGCACCATCCCGCGCGCCGAGCTGCGCGCCATCGCGGCCGCCACCTACCACCAGGTGTGGTGGCCGGCGCACGACCAACAGCGCTACCGCGGCGACCGGCTGCCGCGCTGGGACGGCACGGCCAAGGCGTTCGTCGATCCCGACACCCGCGACCCGCTGCCCACCTTCGACGAAGCGTGCAACGACCTGGCCGAACCCGCGCACGTGGTGCGCTTCGGCACGCAGGTGCACGTGAAGGGCATCCTCGGCGGCACCGAGGAAGCGGGCCGCCACGTCGGCTACCTGACCAAGTACCTCACGAAGTCCGTGGGTCAGGCGGCCGGGCTCGGCGAGGACGCCACCGACCGTCAGCGCGAGCACGCCCGACGGCTCGTCGCCGAGCTGCGCGTCACGCCGTGCTCACCGCGCTGCGGCGTCTGGCTGCTCTACGGCGTCCAGCCCAAGGGCGCTCGCTCGTCGACCACGCCCGGCGTGTGCAAGGGCAAGGCGCACAAGCCCGAACACCTCGGCATCGCCGGGCGCCGCGTGCTCGTCTCCCGCAAGTGGTCGAACAAGACCCTCGACGACCACCGCGCCGAGCGGGCCGCGTTCGTTCGGCAACTGCTCGACCGTGCCGGGGTCCGGCCCGGCTACGCCGTCGATGACGGGCCGTTCGAGTGGGAACGCACGAACGCCGGTGATCCCGACGTGCCCACCCGGCCCGTCCTGCTCCTGCACGCGATCTCCGAACGGCAGCGCTGGAAAGCCGACTACGCGGCGGCACAGCTCGCGGCTGGCGACGGTCCACCCGGCGACCGTTCGGCAACCGGCGATCAAGCGGCGTGAGGAGGGCGGAGCGATGGTGAGGTACCTGACGGTCGGCCAGTCGGCCGACTACCTGAACACGTCGGTTCGCTTCGTCAGGCGGCTGATCGCGGAACGGCGCATCGCCTTCCACAAGGTCGGCGCTCACGTCCGGATCGCGGTGACCGACCTGGACGCGTTCGTCCAGGCCGGACGGGTCGAGGCGATCACCTGTGCAACGGTGCGCCGCGACCTGGGCGGGGCTGCCTGATGCCGAACAACAAGGGCAAGAGGCGGCGCTTCGGGAGCGTGCGGAAGACGTCGCTCGGGGAGTACCAGGCGAGCTACCTCGGACCGGACGGCAAGCGACACTTCGCACCGCACCGTTTCAAGCGCGAGCGGGACGCGGATCGCTGGTTGGCTGCGGCGGAGACGCTGGTCATCTCGGGTGACTGGACGAACCCGGAGCGGGCGAAGGTCCAACTCGGTGAGTACGCGGAACAGTGGATCACTCAGCGGCCGGCGCTCCGTCCCCGGACGGTCGAGCTATACCGCTGGTTGCTGCGGCGCTACATCACGCCGGAGATCGGTGACGTGCAGCTCGGCAACCTCATGTCGGCCACCGTTCGGCAATGGCGTGCCGATCTGCTCGGGAAGCGCGGTGTGTCCGAGACGGTCACGGCGAAGGCGTACCGGCTGCTCCGGGCCGTCCTGAACACCGCGGTGGACGAGGACCGGATTCTCACGACGAACCCCTGCCGTATCCGCGGGGCCGATCGGGAGAACCGCGCGGAGCGTCCGGTGCTGACCGTCGCGCAGGTCTTCGCGCTCGCCGACGCCATGCCAAATCGACGGTTCCGGATGCTCGTCCTCCTCGCGGCGTTCGCCTCGCTGCGGTGGGGTGAGGTGACCGCGCTCCGGCGGCAGGACATCGCGCCGGACGGCAGCTCGGTGCGCATCGCGTTCGCGCACACGGAGGTCAAGGGGAAGGGCCTCGTGGTTGGGCCGCCCAAGTCGCGGGCCGGCGTGCGGACGGTCGCCGTCCCGGCAGCGGTTCGGGCGGACCTCGTCAAGCATCTGGCGGAGTTCGCCGACTCGGGTCCGGATGCGCTGGTGTTCACCGGCGTGCAGGGAAGGGCACTGCGGCGCGGGACGTGGAGTCAGCGGGTGAAGTGGACCGAGATGGTCGCGAAGCTCGGGCTCAAGGGGCTGCACTTCCACGACCTCCGGCACGCCGGGAACATCTGGGCGTCGAAGGCGGGCATGTCGACCAAGGACCTCATGGCGCGGATGGGGCACGACGACATGCGCGCGGCGCTGATCTACCAGCGGGCGACGAGCGAGGCAGACCGGCTCATCGCGGAGCGGCTGTCCGCGCTCGTCGATGAGCACCGCGGCAGCGGCAGCCACAAGCAGAGTGAGGGCGGCCAGAAGGTGGACGGGGGAGGACGACGAGGACGGGGCAGCTGGTGCGCTCGTACCCGTCGCCTAGTTGCTGCGCTGTTGCTGGGACGCAGGTTGATCATGCAACGACGAAGGCCCAGCTCGGGCGTTCATGCCGTCTGAGCTGGGCCTTTACCTGAGAGCGGATGACGGGAATCGAACCCGCGTTCTCAGCTTGGGAAGCTGATGTTCTACCATTGAACTACATCCGCAGCGTGCTAGCCGAAGCGTAGCAGTTCACGCTCCGTAGCGGATCTGCCCCTGAACGTACGTCCATCGGAGTGGTTCTCACCCTGGCGGCGTCGAGGGGCGGGTCGAGACCTCGACGGCCGGTCGACTCCCGGTTCACACTCCAAGGGCCCGCAAGGCCAGCTCCCCCGGCCGCAGAGGACCCGCCCATGACCGAGTTCGACCCGCAGCACGGCTCGCTCCCGGCGCAGGACCACGACATCCTCCTCATCGCTGGCAGCCGGCCCGATGTGGCCCGCCTCGCGCCCGTGGCCACGGCCTTCGCGGACGCCGGCCGCATCACCGCCGTCACGGTCGCGACGGGCCCCGACCCGATGTCCGTGCACGAGGCGTTCGAGGCGCTCGGCGTCCCCGCCGAGATCACCCAGCTGCTGCGCGAGCCGCCGGCCCCCGCAGCCGGCCGCGGTCGCGTCGATGCTGATGGGCCGGATCGACGAGCTGCTGGTGGACCTCGACCCGTCGGCCGTGATGGTCTACGGCGGCGGGATGACGGCGGCGGTCGCGGCGCAGGTCGCGTTCTGGCGGCAGGTGCCGGTGGTGCACCTGCAGAGCGGGCTGGCCACCGACGACCTGCTGTGCCCGTTCCCGCAGGAGGCCAACCGGCGGATCATCGCCCAGCTGGCGTCGCTGTTCCTGACGACGGGGCACTCGAACCTCGGCAGCTCGATCGGGCCGAACGAGATCTCCGTCGGCGACACGCTCTACGCCAACCCGCATCCCGCCGACCTGCGCTTCGCGCGGCTGGTGCGCCGGGTGCGGGCGGGCGGGCCGCGGCTGGTGCTGGTCGGGCTGGACCGGCAGGACTCGCTCGGTGTCCTCGCCGGGCTGCCCGACCTGCTGGAACGCGAGCCCGACATGGAGCTGGTGGTGTTCGGTGCGCTCGCCGGCCACGGCGTCGCCTACCCGCTGCAGCAGCACCGGCGGGCCACGGTCGTGCGGCACATGCCGCTGGCGGAGCTGGTCCAGCTGATCGCGGCGAGCGCGGTGCTCGTCACGGACGACCCCGAGCTGGTCGCGGACGCGCCCGGGCTCGGCACGCCCGCGGTCCTGGTCGACGGCCCGCACGTCGCGCAGCCGGGCGACTCGATCCGGAGCATCCTCAGCCCGGCCGTCATGTCGACGATCCGGCAGCTGCTGGCCACGGCCGGGGTCACGCCGGTGCCGTCCTCGGACGGGCTGGAGGCCGCGCGCGTGGAGCAGGCCGTCGCCTGGATGTTCGGCATGTGCCCGTCGCCCCTGCTGACCTCGCCGTTCCCGTCCAGCCCGTCGAACACCGAGGTCTAGGCCCCACTACTCTGGTCGGGTGCTGCTGTCCGACGGTGACCTGCGCAAGGAGATCGACGCGGGGCGGCTGGTGCTCTCCCCGTGGGACGCGGCGATGTTGCAGCCGTCGAGCATCGACGTACGGCTGGACCGCTTCTTCCGGGTGTTCCAGAACTCCCGCTACACCCACATCGACCCGGCCCAGCAGCAGGACGAGCTGACGTCCGCGGTCGAGACGGAGGGCGACGAGCCGTTCGTGCTGCACCCGGGCGAGTTCGTGCTGGGGTCGACGTTCGAGGAGGTCACGCTCCCCGACGACCTCGCCGGCCGGCTGGAGGGCAAGTCCAGCCTCGGCCGGCTCGGCCTGCTGACGCACTCGACGGCCGGGTTCATCGACCCCGGGTTCAGCGGGCACATCACGCTGGAGCTGTCGAACGTCGCGAACCTGCCGATCACGCTGTGGCCGGGCATGAAGATCGGGCAGCTGTGCCTCTTCCGGCTCTCCAGCCCGGCCGAGCGCCCGTACGGGAGCGCGGGCGTCGGCTCGCGCTACCAGGGGCAGCGCGGGCCGACGCCGTCGCGGGCCCACCAGAACTTCCACCGGGCCGACACCCGACGCTGACCCGGCCGGGTCAGTTCCGGGCGTCCCACCGGAACCGCCGTGCGGCGAGCCACGCGAAGACGGCCGGCCAGACCAGCAGCGCGGCCACCGAGAAGAGCGGGCTGCCCCACATCTGTCCGGTGAACGCCGTCGTCGCGAGGGCACCGATGGCCGAGCCGGGCACGGCGAGCAGCAGTTGCAGGGGACCGTCCGGCGGGAGCAGCGGCACCACAACACCGGCCGCGAGCAGCACGAACGTCAGCGGGAGCGTGGTGATCTGGGCCCGTTCCGGCGACGGGGTGACGGCCGACGTGGCGAGCGCGGCCGGCACGCACAGCAGCAGGCCACCGGCCACCGCCGCGAGAAGGGCGAGCGGCGCCACCGGGGCCGAGAACCCCGACAGCACGTCGATCACCGCGATGACCACGAGCTGGCCGAGGCCGATCACCACGGCCGGCGCGAGCACGGCGACCAGCAGCCCGGTGTCCGACAGCGCGCTCGTCCGGAACCGCTTGAGCACTCGGGCGTGCCGTCGCGACACGACGGTCTGGGTGGCCGTGACGTAGACGCTCATGCCGAGCACGATCACCAGCTGCCGGGCCGCGACCGAGCCGTCCACCAGCGCGTCGCCGTCCGGCGAGATGAGCGCGAAGAGCAGGCCGAACATGAGCGGCACCACGAGCGCGGAGACGGCGACCGTCCGGTTGCGCAGCAGCAGCCGCAGCTCGGCCGCCGTCAGCGCGAGCACCCGGCCGGACTGCGGAGCGCCGGCGGCCCGGATCGGTGTTGTGGTCGACGCGGTCATCGCGGGTCCTCCTCGGTCCGGACGGCGTGGTAGACGTCGGCGAGCGACGCCGGGGTCGCCCGCAGCTCGGCCAGCCGCACCCCTCGGGCGGCCGCCCAGGCCAGGAACGCCGTGAGGTCGTCCTGCAGCGCGTTGGTGCGCACCCGGAACCGGGAGCCGTCCAGCTCGGCGGTGCCGGTGAGCGCCGGGAGATCCGGGAGGTTCGGCGCGGGCCCGGCAGCACCGCGGAGAAGCCGGCGGGCTGGGTCGCGACGATCTCGGCGAGCGTGCCCGTCACGGCCACCCGGCCGCGGTGCATGATCGCCACCCGGTCGGCCAGCGCCTCGGCCTCCTCCAGGTAGTGGGTGGTCAGCACAACCGTGCGGGCCGCCTCCTGCAGCTCCTGGATCGCGTCCCACGTGCGGCGGCGCGACTCGGGGTCCAGGCCGGTCGTCGGCTCGTCGAGGATCACCAGCTCCGGGGAGCCCCACACCGCCATCGCCAGGTCGAGCCGGCGCTTCTCCCCGCCGGAGAGCTTGCCGACGGGGATATCCCGCCGGTCCCGCAGGTCGAAGCGCTCCAACAGCCGGCCGGGCCGGTCGGGGCGCTCGACGAGCCGCTGCCACAGCGTCAGCGTCTCCGCCACCGTCAGCTCCTCGACGAACCCGCCGTCCTGGAGCTGCACGCCCATCCGGGCCCGCAGCTCCCCGCTGCGCGCGGCCGGGTCGAGCCCGAGCACGGAGACGGTGCCGCCGCTGCGGACGCCGAAGCCCTCCAGCACCTCGAGCGTGGTGGTCTTGCCCGCGCCGTTCGTCCCGAGCAGCGCGAACACCTCGCCGCGGTGCACGTCCAGGTCGATGCCGCGGACGGCCTCGAAGGCGCCGTAGCGGACACGCAGGCCGCGCACGTGGACGGCGGTCGTGCGCGGGTCGGGCGGGGCGGGGCCCGTGCCGGGCCGGTCGATGGCTCTCGTCATGCCTCGAGCGTCGCCACCGGCCCCGGGCGCCCGGTAGTCGCGGCGGTCACGACCGCGGCTGACACCCGCACCGGACCGCATGACAGCTGTCATCGGCGCCGGGCCGGGCGGGCCGCGGTCGGCTACGTTCGCCTCGTGGACGGGTCCGAGGAGCGCAGGGTGCGCGCCGCGCGGCGGTTCGGCCGCATCGGGCTGCTGCTCACGACCGGCTGGATGCTGATCGTCCCGGCCGCGGTGTTCTGGAACGGCTGGCCGGGACTGCCGCTGGGGCCCGTGGTCGGGGCGCTCTACCTCGCCGCGCTGGGCCTGCACCTCTGGCGGATCCGGGAGCTCGTCCGCTCGCTCGGCCGCCCCGCGCCGCGCTGGTTCCTGTTCGTGGCGCCGGCCGCCGGACTGGCGCTCACGCTGGTCGGGCTGGCCGGCAGCCCGTCCGGGTTCCTCTGGGCGATCATCAGCGGGGTGCTGCTCGGCGACGTCGTCGGCGGGATGAGCGCCCGCCGCACCGCGATCTGGGTGGTGGCCGCGACACTCGCCGTGGCCGGGCTCGGGATCGCGGTCGCGGGCCCGGCCTACGGGGCGACGCCGAGCGCGGTCTTCGCCGGGTTCGCCGCGGCGTACGTCGCGCTGATGTGGACGGTCGACGTGGAGCGGCTGTGGTGGCTCAAGGCCGTCACCGACCTCGACGACTCGCGGCGCACCGCGGCGGAGCTGGCGACCGCGCGCGAGCGGCTGCGCCTGGCCGACGACCTGCACGACATCCTCGGCCACGCGCTGGAGGTCGTCGCGTTCAAGAGCGAGCTGGCCGCCCGGCTGCACGCCGCCGACCCGGACCGCGCCGTCGCCGAGATGGAGGAGGTGCAGCGGGTGGCCCGGCAGTCGCTCAGAGACGTGCGGGCGCTCGTGCACGACACCCGCACGACCGATCTCGTCACGGAGCTGGCCGGGGCGCGGGCCGTGCTGGGCTCGGCCGGCGTCCGGCTGGAGGTGCACGGCGACCCGGCCGCGGTCGGGCCGGCCGCGCGCACCGTGTTCGGGCGCGTGCTGCGGGAGGCCATGACCAACGTGCTCCGGCACGCCCAGCCCAGCCGGTGCACCGTCGTCATCGAGGTGGCGGCCGGGCGGGCGCGGCTGCAGGTCGTCAACGACGGCGTGCTGCTGACCGGCCCCGACGGGCTCGGCACCGGGCTCGCCGCGCTCGGCCGCTACCTCGACGATCATGCCGGCCGGCTCGACGCCGGTCCCGGCCCCGACGGCACGTTCCGGCTGGACGCGGTGCTGCCGGGGGCCCGGTGAGCGCGCCGATCCGGGTGGTGCTCGCCGACGCGAGTCGCTGACGCGCGGTGCGGTCGGGGCGCTGCTCGGGCTGGAGCCCGACCTCGAGGTCGTCGCCGAGGCCGGCACGGGCGACGAGGCCGTGGCCCGGATCCGCGCACACCGCCCCGACGTCGCCGTGCTCGACGTCGAGATGCCCGGCCGCGACGGCGCCGAGGTCGCCCAGTGGGTGGCCGTGCACGAGCCCGGCACCCGGTGCATCGTCCTGACCCGGCACGCCCGGCCCGGCGTGCTGCGGCGGGCGCTGGCCGCGGGCGCCGCCGGGTTCGTCACGAAGAGCGCGCCGGCGTCGGTGCTGGCCGACGTCATCCGCCGGGTGCACGGCGGCGGCCGCTACGTCGACCCGGACCTCGCGATGACCGCGCTGATGGCCGAGGACTGCCCGCTCACCGACCGCGAGCTGGAGGTGCTGCGGGCCGTCGACGGGTCCGGGACGGCCGCGGACATCGCCGGGCGCGTCCACCTCTCGCCGGGCACGGTGCGCAACTACCTCTCGTCCGCGATGCAGAAGCTCGGCGCCGGCACGCGGACGGAGGCGGTGCGGCTGGCCCGGGACAACGGCTGGCTCTGACCGTCAGCGGGTGGCGCGGAAGTAGGACATCGCCCCCCGGCGCTCGACCAGGAGCACATCGGTGAGCCCCGCCGTGCGCATGGCGTCGGAGATCGCGTCGGCCGCGTTCCCGTCCAGGTGCGGGTTGTTGCGGTGGACGAGCCGCACGATCCCGGTGTGCTGCCCGGTGAAGTCCATGAGGTGCAGCCGCCCGCCCGGCTTGAGGACGCGGTGGACCTCCGACAGCGTCTTCGCCTTCTCGTCCGCGCCGAGGTGGTGGAACATCAGCGACGAGAGCACGCGGTCGACGCTCTCGTCCGGGTAGGGCAGCTCGGTCGCCGAGCCGCGGTCCCACCGCACCTCAAGGCCGCGGCGGGCCGACTTGCCGCGCGCGATGCGCAGCGCGAGCGGGTCCGGGTCGATCCCGGCGACCTCCGCGTCCGGGGTCCGGCGGGCGACGAGCAGTGCGAGGTTGCCGGTGCCGGTGCCGATCTCCAGCACACGGGCGCCGGGCCGGACGTCGGCCTGGTCGGCGAGCCGGCGGTGCGCGCGGGGTATGCCGAGGAGGAACGTGAACGGGTCGTAGATCCGGATGAGCCGGTCGCTGCCCATCGCGGGCAGGTAGCCGTGCCCGTGGCCCCGCGAGTGCTGGTGGTGCTCGGTCATGGCGGTTCTCCTCGTTCGATGTGACGATGTTCCGGTGCCACACCTGAGTCTGGACACGCATCGACCTGGCCACCTTGGTCCATCTGTGGAACATCTGGGACGTTCTTCGGTCGTGCCGGCGGACACCGGTCGCCGGGTCGCCGACGGCGCGCCCGTCATGGGGTACCGGCGGGTGCCCGGCGTGCCGCCGGTCGGGGTCATGCGGGCGTGCAGCGGAGAGCTCGACCCGGCCCGGTTCGGCGGCGGCCGGGCGCACGCCCACGACTTCCTCCTGCTCGTGCACATCGAACGGGGCGGCGGGACCGTACGGGTCGACGGGCGGTTGTGGGAGCTGGCGGCGGGCGACGTGTTCGTCGTCGCGCCCGGCGAGGTGGTCGACCCGGTCGGGTCCGGCGGCCTCGACGGGACGGCCGGCTGGGCCGTCTACTTCCCGCCGGACGTCGTCGACGCGGCCGCCCCGGGCACGTTCCTCACCTGGCGGGCGCACCCGCTGCTCTTCCCGTTCGTGCGCGGGGTCGCGGGCGGCGCGCAGCGGCTCCGGGTGCCGCCGGCCGAGCGGGCCGCGTTCACCGCCCGGCTCGGCGCGCTCGACGAGGAGCTGCGCGGGCGGCGCGACGGCTACAACGAGGCCGTGCTCGCCCACCTGACGCTGCTGCTCGTCGCCGTCTCCCGGCTGGCCGCGGACGTCGTGGACGACCTGGCGCTGCGCGACGAGCCGCTGCTCGCCGCCGTCTTCGACGCCATCGAGGCCGGCTACCGGCGGCCGATCTCGCTGCGCGACGTCGCCACCACCGTCGGGCTGACCCCCGGCCACCTGACGACGGTCGTCGGCCGCAAGACCGGGCGCACCGTGCAGCAGTGGCTCACCGAGCGGCGGATGATCGAGGCCCGGCGGCTGCTGGCCACGACCGACCTGACGGTGGAGGCCGTCGCGCGCGGGTCGGCTACCGGGACGCGGCTACTTCACCAAGTGCTTCCGGCGCAGCACGGCGCCCCGCCGCTGGAGTGGCGACGGGCCGGCGACGCGGGGCGTTCCCTGGGAGCCGGACCGTCCGACCGGTAGCCTCGGACGGCGTGGAGGAGCGAGGCAGCAGCCGGCCCCCGTGGCTTCCCGCCGCCCGGCCGGACGCGGGCCCGCCCGCACTCCCCGGGCCGCCGAGCCCGCCGCCACCGGGTGCCCCGGGTCCGCCGGAGCCCCCCGGCGAGCGGCCGCGGCCGCGGTTCGACTGGCGCCGGTTCATCCGGTCGCCGCGCGGCGCCGTCGGCATCGCGGCGCTGGTCGCCGCCCTGCTGCTGTGGCCGTTCGCGGGGCTGTCGTGGATCCCGTGGCTGATCGGGTTCGCCGCGCTCCTCGTGCTGCGGGTGCTGCGGCTGGACGGGCCGCTGCGCGGCTGGGA
The DNA here is from genome assembly GCA_001942415.1 of Pseudonocardia sp. CNS-139. GTDB lineage: Bacteria > Actinomycetota > Actinomycetes > Mycobacteriales > Pseudonocardiaceae > Pseudonocardia. The sequence continues at coordinate 706 of MKJX01000233.1, read as the reverse complement.
CCTCCCGCTCGCCGGGCTCGTCGTGGTCGTCGGGCTGATGGTGAGCACCACGCCGTGGGCGTGGGCGCTCGCGGTGAGCATCGGCGTGCTGCTCGCCGGCCTCGCGCAGCTGCCGCGGTGGCGGCTGGCGGCGGTCGGGCTGGTGTTGTGCCTGGTCAGCGGGGCGGGGTTCGCGGTGTCGTCGGTGCGCGAGGCACAGGAGAGCGCGGCCGACTTCGCGGCGCACCAGGCCGAGACCCGGGCGAACCTGGGCGCCCCGCGGCCCGGCAGTGTGCTGCCGCTCCTCCTGAACCGCATCGCGCTCGCCAGCCCGGGCGCGGTCTGCGACAACCTCCTGTCCGAGCAGGCCGGCACGGCGTTCGCCGAGTCCCTCGGCCAGCCGGACTGCGTCGCGGCGGTCGGGGTGCTCTCGGCGCGAGTCACCAACCGTGACCTCTACGCCGAGGCCGACGCACCCAGCGCGCCGGCCGGTGACGGCCTGACCGTCGACGCGTGCGCGATGCGGTGGCCGACCGGTGAGGTGGCCGGGCCGCAGCTCGGCCGCCTGACGATCGCGCCGATCGCCCCGTCCCGGTATGTCGTCGCCGAGTTCCGGCCCTGCTGACGCGGGCGCTCAGTCCCCGACCGCGCCGACCTTCCCGTCGGACGCGGCGCCGCGTTTGACCGAGGCGAGCAGCATTTGGGAGACGTCGAGGATCTCGACGTG
>MKJX01000232.1 GCA_001942415.1 Pseudonocardia sp. CNS-139 | reverse complement strand
GATCGGCTAGCACGTCAGCCACGCTGAGCGATCACCGGGTTCTTCGACGCTCTCTGAGGCCAACCAGGACAACGCCTTCGCGTCGCAGTGCTGAGCCGCGTAGCCCCGCGGTTGGGTGAGGAGCGCTCCCGAGGGGGAGCCAAGGGGGAAGTCCGACGCTGCTGGAAGGTCGGCCCAGAGCTTCGCTTCGACGAACCACGTGTTCGCGATGCGTTGGGCGAACTCGCGGACGCCACCGCACGAGTCCGCTGTCATCGTGCGCCGCATGCGCGCCAGTCGACCGAGTCGATACGAACATCTGCGACGGTCGTCGGCGCACCCGTCGCGGGCCACCCGCGTGGCCTTGCTCCGCGCTGTCGTCGTCTTCTCTGGTCGCCACGTCCACGAGGAGACGATCGCGTGCGAGCACCATCGCACGGAACGAAGTTGCTCAAAGTTGCTTGAAGACGACTCGATCGACCTCCCACTGATCACCGATCGTCACGTCTACGCAGAGAAGCAAGAGGCTCCATGCACTTGACGTGTTGCTCGACCACAGCCAAGCTCGACCGCACGACCGAGCAACATGACCCGAGGGGAGCGCGGCTGTGCAGCTTCGGTTTTTGGGCAAGGAGTCCACACCCACCAACTCACCGACCCTGTACGCGACCGACCAGGACTCGTACGTGATCCAAGGATGGATCATTCTTGATCTCGGAGTTCTCGCCCGGAATGACGTGCAGGATGACGAGACACTGATTGAGATTCCGGCTTCTCTGATGAAATACCTTGAGCGCGACGGCCTCATCGGTGATATCGAGCGGATCGCGGAGCCGATCGTGGACCGGACGCCGAATGGGAACTACGTTCTCCGCGGAAGGCGGGTAACCGATCCTGATACAATCCGGCAGATGAACATTCCGGGCTACGAGACGTGCGTTCACGTCACGAAGTCCGCCGTAGCCGCACTCTTGACGACGGGGTAGGCGTTGGAGCCGATCGCAGAGGAGGAGCGAGACGAGCTCCTCACGACGTACGAACGCGAGGCCGTACACGTCGAGATGCGGGACGTGTACACGACCGACATCGAACGTGACCGGTTTCGGACGTGGCTCATTGGTGAACCGCTCGATCCCGACGCCGAAGTCGAGTGGTGGCGCCCATGGTTCGAACTGATGGGGGCGAACCTCCGTGCGGGCAAGGTGCTGCGCCGGCTTCGGATCGTCTCGGAGCCGGTAACGCCGTACATTCGGTTCGAATGGCTCGACGCGGCGAAGCTGGTAGAAGCCGGCGAAGACGTCAGGTGGCTCACTCGGAAGCGAGCCTCTACATTGCTACTACCGGGCAACGACTACTGGATGTTCGATCGTCGCACGGTTGCGTTCACGCACTTCTCCGGAGACGGTCACGTTCTCGGGCATGAGATCACTCATGACCCCGAGATCGTGGCGCAGTGTGCTAGCGCGTTCGAAGCCGCCTGGAAGCTCGCGACGCCGCACAGCGAGTTCAAGCCGGTCTAGGTGTCCACGCCGCAGGTTCAGCAAGCTCGGCAGGCTTTCGGCGCCCGTCTCCGAGAGCTTCGTAGCGACACTGGCCTGTCGGCGCGGACCCTCGCCGCGCGGTGTGGATGGCACTTCACGAAGATCAGCAAGATCGAGCACGGCAAGCAAGCGCCGAGCGAACAAGACCTCCGACTGTGGGCGATCTCGTGCGGAGCGCCCGACCAGATACCCGACCTGGTCGCAACGGCTCGCGCGATCGACTCCATGTACGTCGAGTGGCAACGCCACATGCGCGCGGGGCTAAAGCGCTCACAGGAGTCATCGGTACCGCTCTACGAGCGGACGCGCCTCATCCGCGGTTACGAGAACACAGTCATCCCGGGCCTGTTCCACACCGCCGAGTACGCAGCCGCGATTCTGACGTTCTGGAACGAGTTCCTCGGACTGTCGAGTGACATCGACGAGGCGATAGCTACGCGTATCGCACGTCAACAGGTCATCTACACGGGCAATCGACGATTCGTATTCGTTCTCGAAGAGCAGACGTTGCGGACCCGCGTCGGAGGCACCGACGTCATGGCGGGACAGCTTGACCGGTTGCTAGCCGTCATGTCGCTGTCGCGAGTCAGTATCGGCATCATCCCTGCCGGAGGCGAACGGCTCTGCCTTGCTCAGGGGAGTTTCTGGATCTTCGATGACGAGCGAGTCCAGATCGAAGGCGTCTCGGCGGGACTCGACATCACGCAGCCACGCGAGATCGAGCAGCACGTCAAGGCGTTCACGCTGCTACAGAAGTCAGCGGTGTACGGGCAGAGAGCGCGTGATCTGATCACGGCGGGGATCGAGCGGACTCGGCGACGACGGTTGAACGAGGATCAGAACAGCGGTTCGTCCGTGTCGGTGCGGACCCTGATCCACGGTGGGTGATCGTCTCCGGTCCGCAGCGGCCGGCGGTGCTCGGGCATCGACAGACCGAGAGTCTGGCTTCCGGCGGGCACCGGCCGAGTCTAGGAACGGACCGCTCACGGATCTCCCGGATTTCGCGGCCGCGCCGGCACCCGGAACCGTCGGAGGCGCGGCGTAGCTTGCCCGGCATGGACACCCCGGAGCGCTTCACCCACCAGCTCGACGAGCACGACGCGTGGCAGCGCGAGGCGATTCGACACCACGGCTGGGCGCTGCAGGCGGTGCTGGGCGACGACGACGGCCCGCCGTTCGTCTACACCGTCGGGCTCTCCGGCTTCGGCCACCCCGAGCTGATCCTCTTCGCCACCACGCAGGCCACCGCGGCCACCGTGCTCAACGACCTCGCCGAGCTGGTCCGCGCCGGCCACGCGCTCCGCCCGGGCGACCGGGTGCGGGTGCGCAACGGGGAGGTCCACCTGCTCACGTTCCCCGACTCCGGCGACTGGCTGTTCGTCGCCAACGACCTCTACCAGCAGCCGGACGGCCCGCCGGTGCCGGCGCTGCTCGTCGTGCCGGCCGAGGAGCTCTCGCCCACCCCCGGCGACGACCTGCCCTGCTTCTTCTGCCGCTGACCGGGGAGCGTCACCACGCGGTGTCCAGCTCGGCGTGCTGACGCACCCACGTGTGCATGGCGATTCCCGCGGCCACGCCTGCGTTGATCGAGCGGGTGGAGCCGAACTGCGCGATCGACACGGTCATGTCGGCGGCGGCCCGCCCGTCCTCCGTCACGCCGGGGCCCTCCTGGCCGAAGAGCAGCACGCACTCCCGGGGCAGCGCCGCCGTCTCCAGGCGCTGCGCGTCCGGCGTGTTGTCCACGGCCACCACCGCCAGCCCGTTCGCCGCGGCGAACGCCACCAGCCCGGCCACCTCGTCGTGGTGGTGCAGCCGCAGGTAGCGGTCGGTCACCATCGCGCCGCGGCGGTTCCAGCGCCGCCGCCCCACGACGTGCACGCCGGCCGCGGCGAACGCGTTGGCGGTGCGCACCACCGTGCCGATGTTGTGGTCGTGCCCGAAGTTCTCGATCGCCACGTGGAACGGGTGGGCGCGGCGCACGAGGTCGGCCGCCACCGCGTCCCGGCGCCAGTACCGGTAGGCGTCCACGACGTTGCGGGTGTCGCCGTGCGCGAGCAGGTCGGGGTCGTACCGCTCGTCGCCCGGCCACGCCCCCTCACCGCCCGGCCACGGGCCGACGCCCACCTGCCCCGGCACCGCCCACTCGCTCGGCCCGGGCAGCTCGTCCACGTCTCCGCCGTCCACCGCCGCGATCCTGGCACGGGACGCGGCGGCGGGTGCGTCAGCGCGGGTCGTGCACGGTGGCCGCGGCGGTGTCCGAGCCGGCCGGCTCGGGGTCGTGCCGGTGCACCGCCGGCAGCGCCAGCTTCACGGCGGTGTGGCCGCGGTGCGCGCCCACGGCCGCCTGGTGGTACTCCTCCAGCTGCGCCGCGAATGCCGCGTCCGCGTACACGGTGCCGTCCACCGTGATGCCGACCCGGCCCTCCATCACGGCCTCGACGTCCTCGCCGGAGAGCGTCTTGTGCGTCTCCAGCGCGTGCGCGAGCGCCAGCACGGCGGCCCGGTTGTCGCGCAGGATCGACTCGGCCCGGTCGAGCAGGTCGGCGAGCTGGTCCTCGATGCGGTCGGCGAGCGCCTTGCGCAGCTCGGCCTCGGTGCTCTCGCCCTTCTGCGGGCCGCCGCGGCCGCCGCCCGGGCTGCCGACCTCCAGCCGCTTGGCCGTGGAGTAGGACGACACCGTGGCGCCCATGCCCCAGTAGCCCTCCATGAACGACGCCACGGCGGTGGCCGACTCCAGGTCGCCCGACACGCCGGACGACGAGTCGCCGTCGAAGAACATCCGCTCGCCCGCGAGCGACGCCAGCGACACGAGGATGTCGGCCTCGAACTCCGAGCGCCACCGGGTGAACTGGTCCTCCGGCGGGATGCTCGCGACCATGCCGAGGTAGTCGCTGCCCTTCTCGATCGTCGCGAGGTCGATCTCCATGTGCCGGCGCGTGCGGAACGCGACGACCGCGTGGCACGCCTCGTGCACGGCGACCGCGTGCCGCTCGCGCTCGATGTACTCGACGTCCTCGGGCGGGCCGAGCTCCTTGAGCTGCTTGGCCCGGATCACGTCGGCCCACGTGATGATCTCCCGGCCGTCCCGGATCGCGATGATCAGCGCCTCGTTGACGAGGTCCTTGATCTTCGCGCCGGTGGCGTACGGGGTGATCGTGGCGAGCTTGTCGATCTGCTCGTCGGTGAGCTCGTGCGCGACCTTCTCGAAGTAGCCCTGGTAGGTGCGCACCCGGCCGGCCTTCGTCGGGTAGCCGACGCGGTAGATCCGGTCGATGCGGCCCGGCCGCAGCAGCGCCTCGTCCAGCGCCTCCGGCATGTTGGTGGCCATCATGACGAGGATGCGGTACTTCGGCGGCGGCTTCGGCCGCATGCCGAGGATGCGCCGGCCGTAGCGGTTGATCAGGCCGCGCGGCTTCTTGAGCCCGGACAGCTCCGTGAGCAGCGCCTGCAGCGTGCCATCCCACCACCGCCACCGGCCATCCCGCCCATGACGAACCGGTTGCGCGGGGTCTCCAGCGGCGCGGCGGGCGCGCTGTCGAGCGCCTCCTTCGCCAGCAGCCAGCGGGTGTCCTCGGACAGGTAGCTGAACCCGTGGCAGCCCGCCGACTGGAACGGCGCCCGGTGCCCGATGCGGCCGCCTCCCGGCCCGACCTGGGCGAGCGTGCCGCGGTTGCCCAGCGAGTCGGCCTCGTCGAAGAACACGATCACGCCGCCGTAGCGCAGCGCGAGCTTGCGCAGCTTCCGGAACAGCGACTTGACCTTGAGGATGCCGACACCCATGAACATGTTGGTGAACGCGCCCGGGTCGACGAAGACGTACGGCTTGCCCGTCTCGCCGGCCACGGCCTCGGCCATCAGCGTCTTGCCGGTGCCGGGCGGCCCCCACAGCAGCAGGCCGCTGGGGACGTAGCCGCCCTTCTTCTCGATCTCGTCCGGGTCCTCCAGGAAGACGATGTTCTCCTTGACCCGCTCGACCACGTGGTCCTGGCCCCACACGTCCTTGAAGCGAGTGGTGATGTCGTCGGGGTAGTACGTGTCGACGCCGCCGCGCGAGAGCAGCCAGAACAGGCCGATGAACTGGAACGCGATGAAGAAGAACGCGAAGAGCAGCTGCAGGATGAGCGGCAGCGCGCCGTAGAGCATCGCGGGCACCTGGAACAGCGCCAGGATCGGCGACGTCTCCAGGATCTGGCCCGCGACCACCGCGAACAGCGTCACGAACAGCACGATGTTGACGAGCCGGGTGAGCCGGAAGCGCGTCCAGTCGGACAGGTTGCGCCGCAGCAGCCGGTCCCAGCCGCCGAACACCTTGTGCGTCCAGAACAGGTGGTAGCCCGACCAGCGCTCGCTGACGAAGTAGTGCAGCTGCCGCAGCAGCTCCAGCCCGGCGAGCCAGAGCAGCCACTGCGAGTCGACCACCTGGATCAGCAGCGCGTCGCCGAACGACAGCAGCGGGTTGTCCGCCATCGACGCCCAGACCAGGACCAGCCAGGCGATGAGGAGCAGCAGCAGGATGCGGGTGCGGTCCCAGACCCATCTTCTTGCGCGTCGGCCGCTCCCGGGCGTGTGGCGGCTCGTCGGGCGGGGTGAGCCCTTCGCCCTGGGGATGCGGCGTGGCCGGCGCTGTCATGGGTTCTCCCGGACCGTGAACGAGGAGACGACGTTCGTGATCTCCGACTGGCGCTGCTCGTAGCACTGCGTGGAGCACCGCACGAAGAGCATGAAGACCTTGCTCGCGTCGTCGTTGACGTAGAGCGTCTGGTCGAAGACCTGGGCCGGCCCGCCCTGGATCCGGTACTGGTACACGGTGTGCACACCGCGCAGCCCGTCCCCGGGGGTGAGCACCTCGTCGGCGATCAGCCCGAACCCGCTGTACGGCGACATCGGGTTGGCCGACGCCTGCTGGCGGGCCTCGTCCGACACCGGCCGGAAGTAGTCGCGCAGCAGGTCGAGCGACACCTGACCACGTAGCGAGGGCGGGACGTCGCGGACCCCGACGAACATGGCCGGGTCCTCGGAGTGCGGACCGAGGAGGTGGGCCGTGGAGGGGTCGGGCGAGGCGTCGTAGCCGGCCAGCCAGAAGCCCTGCTGGCGGGTGTCGACGGTCGGGTCGAGCCCGATCGCCGCACCGAGCTCGGCGGTGTCGATGGGCCGCCAGCTGTTGGGGAGGCGCAGGTAGGTGCGGTCCTCCGAGTTCGTGACGTAGGTCCACGCGGGACCGCCGCACGCACCGACGAGCAGCGCCGCCGCGAGCGCGAGGCCCACCACGGCCCAGCGCGCACGGCTCCGATCGGACCGAAGATCCATCCGACCTCCCACCGTGACCTGACCGTGACATCCGAGTATGGGGCACGGAGTCACCGAACGGATGCGCCGTTCCGGTTGCGAGCAGGTTTCCGATTCGCGAGCGCCGTTCGCCTGCCATCCGTCGAGGGGATCGTGCGCCGCGCGGCAGCCACCGCGTCCCCCTGCGGTCCCGGCTCGTCGGCGAGCGGCACAACCGGGCGCCGGAGGGTGCCCGGGCGGGCACAGCCTGAACGCGTTACACAGCCTTCGGTTCCAAAAGCCACCCGAACGGCGTAATAACCGACCATTCGCCGCGTCGTTAACCGCATCTGACGGACCGGGCTCTCAGCTTCGCAACCCCGGCCCCTCGGCACCTCATACGGTCCCCGGCCATGGACCAGCGGCTGCTGCGCGCGGTGTGGCTGAGCGTTTTTGCGGGGCGATCGTCGGTGCCCCGGCGCTCGCCTACCTCGCCATGCCCACGGCTGCCCGCATGTGGCAGGACGGGCTGTGGCACCGGTTGTCGGTGCTCACGGGCCTGCTCGCGCTGTCGGCGCTCGTGTGCGCGGCCGTGCTGCCGTCCCGGCTGCGGTCGCTGAACCGCGCGTTCGGCATCGAGTCCGTGATCGAGCTGCACCGCTACCTCGGGGTCGTGACGACCGCGCTGGTGTTCGCCCACCTCGCCTGTGTGGTGGCCGCCGACCCGCGCAACATCGCGCTGCTCGACCTCACCCGGGCACCGCTGCGCGCCCAGGCGGCGACCGGGGCCACCGTCGCGCTCGTCGCGCTGGCCGCGCTCGCGCTCCTGCGCCGCCAGGCCCGCCTCTCGTACGAGGTCTGGCGGGCGAGCCACATCGCGTTCGCCACCGCGGCGCTCGTCTTCGCGGCCGTCCACGTGCTGGGCCTCGGCCAGCTCGTCACCGACACCGTGTTCGCCACGCTCTTCGCGCTGATGGCGCTGCTCGTGCTGATGGTCTTCGGCTACCGCTGGGCGTGGCGGACCTGGGGCGACCCGTCCACGGAGTTCGTGGTGCGGGACGTACGGCGGGAGAACAAGACCGTCAGCACGCTGGTGCTGGAGCCCCGCCGCCGCGGCACCGGCCCGGCGACGAGCTGGGCCTTCTCGCCCGGCCAGTTCGCGTGGATCCGGCTGGAGCGGTCGGTGCTCGCCGAGGAGCACCCGTTCACGATCGCCTCCAGCGCCCACGACGGCACCACGCAGTTCACGATCCGCCACGCCGGCGACTTCACCAGCACCATCCGCCGCCTCCCCCTGGGCAGCCCGGTGTGGGTGGACGGGCCGCACGGCGCGTTCACGAACGACTCGGACGAGGCCGGCGGCTTCGTCATGATCGCGGGCGGCGTCGGGATCACCCCGATGATGAGCATGGTCCGCACCGCCGCCCACCGCGGCGACCGCCGCCCCTACCGGCTGGTCGTCGTGGCCAGCAAGCCGGAGGACCTGCTGTTCCGCGCCGAGCTGGCACAGCTGCGCCAGCACATGGACCTCGAGGTCACCGAGGTGCTGCGGCGTCCCACCCGGGGCTGGTCCGGGCACACCGGCGAGATCGGCGTCGAGCTGATGTCGGTGGTGCTGTCCGGCGCCGAGTCCCCCGAGACCTTCGAGTTCTTCATCTGCGGTCCCCCTGCACTCGTGACCGACGCACTCAGCGTCCTCGACCTCATCGGTGTCGCTCCCCAGCACATCCACACCGAGCAGTTCGACTTCGCCTAGAGGAAGGCCTTCATGCTCCGCCGTATCCCCCGCCTGCTCCGCCGCGCCCTGATGGTCGTGGTGCTGCTGGCCGTCTCCGCGACGGTCTACCAGTCATGGGCGGCCGGCTCGCCGGGCACCGGTGGCTGGACGCAAACCGAGTTCGGCCCGCTCGGGGCCGCCGACCGGGATCTCCTCGTCAAGGTCCGGCTGGCCGGCCTGTGGGAAGCACCCACCGGCCAGCAGGCCGAACAGCAGGCGAGCAGCGAGGAGGTCCGGGAGGTCGGGCGCAAGCTCGCCGTCGAGCACGCCCAGCTCGACGAGGAGGTGCGCCGGGTCGCCAACCAGCTCGGCGTCCTGCTCCCGAGCAGCCCGTCCACCCAGCAGGTGGCGTGGATGAACGAGATCTCGTCGCAGACCGGCTCCGACTACGACCGCGTGTTCGTCCAGCGGGTGCGCGAGGCGCACGGCATGGTCCTGCCGGTGATCTCCCAGGTCCGGGCGACCACGCGCAACGACCTGGTGCGCGAGTTCGCCATCACGGCCGCCGAGTTCGTCAACCGGCACCACCAGTACCTGGAGAGCACGGCTGGTGGACTACTCGGCGCTCCCGGACGCCTCGCCCGGCCTGTTCGGCGGCGGCACCAACCCCGGCGACCTCGTCGTCCCGGTGCTCGTCTTCGCCGCAGCGCTGCTCGCCGCGATCGCCCTGTTCTGGGCGCTGCGCCAGCGCAACGCCGAACGCCGCGAACGGGTCACGGTGCCGGACCGGGGAGCCCCGCTCACCGGGCTGACCGCGCTGGCCGCGATCCCGGCGCCGCGCCCGACCGAGGTCGCGATCGACGACACCGGCCCGATCCCCACGATCACGGCCGAGCGGATCAGCGACAGCGGGCCGATGCGCGCCGTCACCGACACCGGATCGCACCGGTGGGGCGGCCCGGCCCGGCGGATGGCCGACGAGATGCCGGTCGAAGCCGTCGTCGAGTCGACCGCTCGCACCGGGACCCTCACCGAGACCGGCCCGCAGCGCGCTGTCACCGACACCGGGTCGCACCGCGCGGTCTCCGAGTCCGGCGCGCACCGGATGCCCCGCGCCCGCGCCCGGCACTCGATGCGCCGCTAGCCGGTCACGGCCGGTTCCGACGACACGGACCTCCCGACAACTTCACATCGAGCTCGACCGGCGCCGCTCCCCGCATCCGCGCCGCAACCCGGCGGCCGATCCCCGCCGCCGGTGTCCTTCCGATAACTCCGACCCCGAACGGAGACCTGGGCATGTCCCCAACCAGCACGAAAGACAGCAGGACCGCACGCAGCAGGCTCGTCCGCAAGATCGCGATCTGTGCCGCCGCGCTCGCGGTGACCGTGCTCCCCACCGCGTGCGACGCCGCGTTCGCCTCGTCCGGCGGGCACGACAGCCACGGTGAGGTCGTCCGCCCGGTCGGCGGCTCGACCGGCGACGACGCCGACGACAACGCCGGCGGCGACGAGAGCACCGGCGACGACGGCGCGGACAACGGCGCCGACGGCGACAACGGCGGCGACAACGGCGGGGACGAGGGCGCGGCCCCCGACACCCCGGCCGGCGACAACGGCGACAACGGCGGGGAGGACGCCGGCGACGGCGACAACGCCGGGGACGACGGCGGCGACAACGGTGGCGACAACGGCGACGACGCCGGGGACAACGGCGGGGACGACGACGCCGGCGGTGGCGAGGACGCCGGTGGCGACGCGGGCGGCGACGCGGGCGGCGACGCGGGCGGCGACAACGGCGGCGGCCAGGAGAACAACGGCCTCGACGTCCTCGGCCGCGACTGCTCCAACAGCGACCTGCCCCCGCACACCGGGTTCCAGATCGCGCCGGCCTGCGTCGACACCGCGTTCGGCGAGGTCGCCGCGGAGGACAAGAGCCCGTCGCTGCTGATCACGAACTCGCCCGACACCGTCCGCGTCGGCGAGACCTTCACGATCGAGGTCAGCACCCGCAACCTCATCCGCGACCGGTTCCTGGGCGCCGCGGCCGGCGGCTACTACCTGGAGAGCTCGTTCCTCGACGAGAACGGCATCCAGCGCGGTCACTTCCACACCGCGTGCCGGATGCTCGACAGCACCGACGTCGCGCCGGACGCCGCGCCGGTCCCCGCCTTCTTCCTGGCCACCCAGGACAACGGCGGCGGCACCGACCCCGACACCGTCACCATCACGGTCACCGGAATGCCGACCGCCGGCACCGCCCAGTGCGCCGTGTGGGCGGGCGACGGGTCGCACCGCGTCCCGATGATGCAGCGCGCCAACCAGACGCCCGCCTTCGACGCGGTGCGGATCACCGTCGAGTGACCGCACGCCGCTGAACGTGCTCGGGCTGGTCGGCCCTCGGTCTCGAACCTCAGGCGAGACCGAGGTCGGCCAGCCCGAGCAGTGCCCTGTACGGCACGCCCTCGGCCTCGATGATCTCCCGGGCACCGGTGTTCCGGTCGACCACCGTGGCCACCCCGACCACCTCGCGCCCGCGTCCCGCGCCGCCTTCACGGCGGTGAGCACGGAAGCACCGGTCGTCGACGTGTCCTCCACGACGAGCACCCGCCGGCCCGCGATGTCCGGGCCCTCGATCTGCCGCTGCATCCCGTGCTCCTTGGTCGACTTGCGCACGACGAACGCGTCGACCGGCGGGACGTCCGGGTCCGCCGCCCGTTCCGCGGCGACGGCGTGCAGCACCGCGTCGGCGATCGGGTCGGCGCCCAGCGTCAGCCCGCCGACGGCGGAGTAGTCCCAGTCCACCGTGAGCGCCCGCACCAGCCGCCCGACGAGCGGCGCGGCCCGGTGCTCCAGCGTGACCCGGCGCAGGTCGACGTAGTAGTCCGCCTCCGCACCGGACGAGAGCGTCACCCGCCCGTGCACCACGCCGAGCTCGCGGACCAGGCCGGCCAGCTCCTCCCGCTGCGTGTCGGGCGTTCCGTCGACCGTCATCGTGATCTCCCCGTCATCGTGACCTCCGCTGCGCGACGGCCCGGCGCACCAGCGGCCGCGGCAGCAGCTGGGCCAGCGCGACCAGCACCTTGTACTGCGGGCTGGGCACCGAGACCAGCTTGCCCCTCGCCAGGTCGGCGAGGCACTCCTCCACGACGCGGTCCGCGTCGAGCCAGAACGGCCCGGTCCGCGCGCCCATGTCCAGCCCCGCGCGCTCGTGGAACTCCGTGCGCACGAACCCCGGGCACAGCACGAGCGCCCGCACGCCGGTGCCGTCGAGCGTCGCGGCCAGGCTCTCCGTGAACGTCGTGACCCACGCCTTCTCGGCCCCGTAGGCCGTGGCGCCGGGCATGAGCCCGAGCACGCTGGAGACGTTGACCACCGCCCCGCGGCCGCGCTCGACCATGGCCGGCAGCGCGGCCCGGCTGAGCTGCAGCACCGCGGTGACGTGCACCTCCAGCTGGCGCAGCACGGCCGCGGGCTCCGACTTCAGGAACGACCTCGGGAGCGCGAGCCCGGCGTTGTTGACCAGCAGGTCGACGGGCGCGGCGTCGGGGTCGGCCAGCCGGGCGGCGACCCGGTCGCGGTCCGCGGCCACCGCCAGGTCGGCGGGGAGCACCTCGACCGCCACGCCGGCGGCCCGGTACCGCTCGGCCGCCGTCTCCAGGCGCGTCCGGTCGCGGGCGACGAGGACGAGGTCGCGCCCGTCGCGGGTGAGCCGGCGGGCGAAGGCGGCGCCGATGCCCGAGGTGGCACCGGTGATCAGGGCGGTGGGCACGGGCCGACCCTACTGAGCGGCCGGCGGGCCCGGGAGAACTACTGGGCGTCGCCCCGGAACCGCGCGGACATGCCCTGCTCCAGGGCGGTGGCGACCTCCGCGAGGTCGGCGAGGAGGTCCTGCACCCGCTCGGCGGTCGAGCCGATCGGGGCGGTCGCGAGCACCCACGACTCCTCGGCCCACAGCAGCTCGACGTCGTCGCCGACGGCGTCCGCCGCGGCCGCGAGCCGCTGGGTGAGCAGCGGGCGGACCGCACCGGCGTCCGAGACGAACGCGTAGCGGTCACCGACCGGCTCCAGCAGGTCGAGCCCGGCGTCGTCGGGCAGCGGCGCGGACGGCAGCCGCAGCTCGACGGCGGCCGGGAGCTGCGCCTGCACCTGCACCGCCACCAGCACGGACGTCAGCCGGCCCGCCTGCTCGTGGTCGAACACGTACGCCATGCGCGGGCCGTCCGGCGTCGGCACGTCGCCGCTGATGAGGTTGCGGGCCACCCCGGGCCCACCCTGGTGGATGGTGCCGTAGCGCCAGCGGCTGGGCAGCACCGGATCGGTGTCCAGGTACTCCCAGCCGCGCAGCGCGGCCCACCGCTTGCGGTCCTTCGAACCGCCCCCACCGCTGCGGCCGTCCGCGAGCAGCAGGACGCGCCCAGGAGCAGCGCGATCACCGCGATGACGAACCAGACCGTCGACGAGAGGCCCACGCCGAGCAGGGTAGCCGTCGCAGGCCGTGACGAGCGGGAACGCCACGGCCCGGACCTGCCCGAATCAGCCGGACGCCCACCCGGCCGGTCAGACGGTGCCCACCGGAAGACCCCGCCCGACGACCAGGCGCCGGTGCCGCCCTCGGCGCGCGGGTCGAGGTCCACCCGGACCGTGTCGCCCTCGCGGACGTCGCCGGCCAGCAGCTCCTTCGCCAGCTGGTCGCCGATGGCCGACTGCACCAGCCGCCGCAGCGGGCGCGCCCCGTACACCGGGTCGAACCCGTTGAGCGCGAGCCACTCGCGGCCGGCGTCGGACACCTCCAGGGTGAGCCGGCGCTTCGCGAGCCGCCTGCGCAGCGCGTCGAGCTGGATGTCGACGATGGACGTCAGCTCCTCGGTGGAGAGCGCGTGGAAGACCACGACGTCGTCCAGCCGGTTGAGGAACTCCGGCTTGAAGTGCCGCTGGACCACGGCCATCACCGCGTCGCGGCGGCCGCGGTCGTCCAGCGCCGGGTCGGCGATGGCCAGCGAGCCGAGGTTGGACGTCAGCACCAGGATCGTGTTGCGGAAGTCGACCGTGCGGCCCTGCCCGTCGGTGAGCCGGCCGTCGTCGAGCACCTGCAGCAGCGTGTCGAACACGTCCGGGTGGGCCTTCTCGACCTCGTCGAACAGCACCACGGTGTACGGCCGCCGGCGCACCGCCTCGGTGAGCTGGCCGCCCTGGTCGTAGCCGACGTAGCCGGGCGGGGCGCGACCAGCCGGGCCACCGAGTGCTTCTCGGAGTACTCGCTCATGTCGATCCGCACGAGCGCCCGCTCGTCGTCGAAGAGGAACTCGGCCAGCGCCTTGGCCAGCTCCGTCTTGCCGACGCCCGTGGGCCCGAGGAAGAGGAACGAGCCGGTGGGCCGGTTCTCGTCGGCGATGCCGGCCCGGGCCCGGCGCACCGCGTCGGACACCGCGCGCACGGCCTCGGCCTGCCCGACGACCCGCTTGCGCAGCTCGTCCTCCATGCGCAGGAGCTTGGCCGTCTCGCCCTCCAGCATGCGCCCGGCCGGAATGCCGGTCCACGCCGAGACGACGTCGGCCACGTCGTCCGGGCCGACCTCCTCCTTGAGCATCACTCGGCCCCCGGCGCCGTGACGGCGGTGGCCTCCTCCAGCTTCTTCTCCAGCGCCGGGATCCGCCCGTAGCGCAGCTCGGCCGCCTTGCCCAGGTCGCCGTCGCGCTCGGCGCGCTCCGACTCCCCACGCAGCCCCTCCAGCTGCTCCTTCAGCTCCCGGACGCTCTCGATCGCGCCCTTCTCGTTCTGCCAGCGCGCGGTCAGCGCCGACAGCTCCTCGCGCTTCTCCGCCAGCTCGGCGCGCAGCGCGGCCAGCCGGTCGCGGGAGGCCGGGTCGTCCTCCTTGGACAGCGCCATCTCCTCGATCTCCAGCCGGCGCACGGCCCGCTCGACCGTGTCGATCTCGACCGGCCGGGAGTCGATCTCCATGCGCAGCCGGGACGCCGCCTCGTCGACGAGGTCGATGGCCTTGTCCGGGAGGAAGCGCGCGGTGATGTAGCGGTCGGACAACGCCGCCGCGGCGACCAGCGCGGCGTCGGTGATGCGGACGCCGTGGTGCACCTCGTAGCGCTCCTTGAGCCCGCGCAGGATGCCGATCGTGTCCTCGACGGACGGCTCCCCGACCAGCACCTGCTGGAACCGACGCTCCAGCGCAGGGTCCTTCTCGATGCGCTGGCGGTACTCGTCGAGCGTGGTGGCGCCGACCATGCGCAGCTCGCCGCGGGCGAGCATCGGCTTGATCATGTTGCCGGCGTCCATCGCGCCCTCGCCGGTGGCGCCGGCGCCGACGATCGTGTGCAGCTCGTCGATGAACGTGATGACCTGGCCGGCGCTGTCGGTGATCTCCTTCAGCACGGCCTTGAGCCGCTCCTCGAACTCGCCGCGGTACTTCGCGCCGGCCACCATCGCGCCGAGGTCGAGCGAGACCACCCGCTTGCCGCGCAGCGACTCGGGCACGTCACCGGCCACGATGCGCTGCGCCAGCCCCTCGACGATGGCCGTCTTGCCGACGCCGGGCTCGCCGATCAGCACCGGGTTGTTCTTCGTGCGCCGCGACAGCACCTGCACGACCCGCCGGATCTCCGGGTCGCGCCCGATCACCGGGTCGAGCTCGCCGCCCCGGGCCCGCTCGGTGAGGTCGACGCCGTACTTCTCCAGCGCCTGGTAGGTGCCCTCCGGGTCGGGGCTGGTCACCCGGCTCGACCCGCGGACCCGCGTGAACGCCTCCCGCAGCGCCTCGGGGGTGGCGCCGTGGCGGCGCAGCAGGTCGGCGACCGGCCCGCGCGCGGCGGCCAGCCCGACCAGCAGGTGCTCGGTGGAGACGTACTCGTCGCCCATCTCGGTGGCCAGCTGCTGGGCCGCGGTGATCGCGGCCAGCGCCTCCCGCGAGAGCTGCGGCGCGCTCACCGTGGCCCCGGCCGCCGACGGCAGCCGGTTGCCGAGCTGCGTCAGCTCGCCGCGCACGGCCGCGGGGTCGGCGCCCACCGCCGACAGCAGCGGCGCCGCGATCCCGTCGCCCTGCGCCAGCAGCGCGCCGAGCAGGTGCGTCGCGCCGACGTCGGGGTTGCCGGCGAGCGTCGCGGCCTGGACCGCGGCCGAGATGGCCTGCTGCGTCTTCGTGGTGGGGTTGAAGGAGTCCATCCCCTCGTTCCTCCTGCGTCTTCTCGCCTGAGCACATCGTGCCCGTCGCCATGGACAACGTCAGGAAAGTTGAGCGTGTTCCGCTCAAGAAGAACCGATCTCCGCTCGTCCGCGGGCCCGGCCCGAACTGTCAAGAGTCACGGATCACGGGCCCGGCACGATAAGCTCCGCGTCCGGGAGCCCTCGATCCCGGCCCCGAACGTCGAGAGGGAGACCGACCGTCCATGACCGCTGAACAGCTGCTCACCGACCTTCCGAGCGTCGATGAGCCCCGCAGCGAGCAGTCCGGGATGGCCGAGATCATCCGCACGAGCTTCGCCGCGGTCGAGTCCCAGGCCGACGCGCTGGGCAAGGCCTTCTACTCCACGCTCTTCCGGCTCGCCCCCGAGACCCGCGACCTGTTCCCCGTGAACATGGAGGTGCAGCGCAGCCGCCTGCTGCGCGCCCTCGTCCACGTCGTGCAGATGGTGGACCAGCCCGACGAGCTCGTCCCGTTCCTGGAGCAGCTCGGTCGCGACCACCGCAAGTTCGGGGTTGTCGCCCAGCACTACGACGCGGTCGGCGCCGCCCTCCTGACCGCCATCGGCGACTACGCGGGCGACGCCTGGACCGCGCCGGTCAAGCAGGCCTGGACCGACGCCTACGGCGTCGTCGCCGCGGCGATGCGCGAGGCCGCGCAGGCCGAACGCGGCCCGGCGTCCTGGCTCGGCCGGGTCGTGCACCACGAGCGGGTCGGCTGGGACATCGCGCTCATCACCCTCCAGACCAGCGAGCCCATCCCGTACCGGCCCGGCCAGTACCTGAGCGTCGAGACCCCGCAGCGGCCGCGGCTGTGGCGCTACCTCTCCCCGGCCAACGCCCCGCGCCCGGACGGCACCGTCGACTTCCACGTCCGTGCGGTCGAGGGCGGCTGGGTGAGCCGCGCGATCGTCGCCCACTCCCGCGTCGGCGACACCTGGCGCATCGGCCCGCCGATGGGCCGCATGCACGTCGACCCCGGCACCGGCCGCGACCTGCTGATGATCACCGGCGGCACCGGCGTCGCCCCGATCCGGGCCCTGCTGGAGGACGTGGCCGCCCGGCCGGAGCAGCCGCACACGCACGTGTTCGTCGGCGGCCGGACGTGGGAGGACCTCTACGCCCTCGACGGCCTGCGCAAGCTCTCCTACAACAACACGTGGCTGGACATCGTCCCGGTGGTCGAGAACCCGGCCGACGACGAGGCCGCTCGGGCGCCGAGCGCGGCACCCTCGCCGACGTCGTCACCCGCTACGGCGCGTGGGCCGACCACGACGTGCTGGTCTGCGGGTCGCCGTCGATGATCCGGGCCACCGTCTCCCGCATGCTCGTGGCGGGCACGCCGCTCGACCGGATCCGGTACGACCCGTTCACGATGGACTGAGCGCGACGAACCCGGCCGCCTGAGCCGCCGCCAACCGGCGGTCGTAGGACGCAGTCACTCCCGCGGCTTCGGCCGCCACACGACGATCGACTGCCGCCGGTCGACGGGCACGAGGTCGCGCCGGTAGGAGGCGTGGATGCTCGCCGCCGCCTGCTCCGCCGCGACCCGGGCCGCCTGCACCTCGTGCTCCAGCTCCGCGAGCCGGGCGCGCAGCTCGTCGACGAGGTTCTCCAGGTCGATGATCCGCTTGATGCCCGCGAGGTTGACGCCCTCCTCCTGGGAGAGCCGCTGCACCTCACGCAGCAGCGCGATGTCCCGCGCCGAGTAGCGCCGCCCGCCACCGGCCGACCGGCCGGGGCTGACCAGCCCCAACCGGTCGTAGCTGCGCAGCGTCTGCGCGTGCAGCCCGGCCAGCTCCGCCGCCACCGAGATGACGAAGACGGGGCTGTCCGGGGTGGCTCCGGGGGGCGGGCCCGGCCCGCCGGTGTTCATCACCTGCCACCTCCCAGCAGATCGGCCCGCGGGTCGGTCTCCTTCGTGGCCTCGGCGTAGGACTGCAGGGCCGCCGCGGCCGCGTCGTCCAGCCTCGCGGGCACCGCCACCTCGACGGTGACGAGCAGGTCACCGCTCCTGCCCTTGCGCTGCACACCGCGCCCGCGCACCCGGAACGTCCGCCCGGTGGCCGTGCCCGCCGGGATCCGGAGCGAGACGGTGGAGTCCAGCGTGGGCACGGTCAGTGTGGTGCCGAACGCCAGCTCGGGGAAGGTGACCGGCACCGCCAGCGTCAGGTCGTCCGGGTTGCGCTCCGACCGCCCGAAGACCCGGTGCGGCATGACGTGCACCTTGACGTAGAGGTCGCCGGCCGGCGCGCCGCCCCGGCCCGGCTCGCCCTGGCCCTTGAGCCGGATCTGCTGGCCGTCGGCCACGCCCGCCGGGATGCGGACGGTGATGGTGCGGGTGCGCGTGCTCACGCCGTCGCCGCCGCACTCGGGGCACGGGTCGTCGATGATCCGGCCCGTGCCGCGGCAGTCGCGGCACGGCTCGGAGAACGCGAACGCGCCCTGGCTGCGGCTGACCAGGCCGACGCCGGCGCACGTGGGGCACATGCGCGGCGTGCTGCCCGGCCGGGCCCCGGTGCCGCCGCAGCGTTCGCACCGGCCGGGGGCCGTGAGCCGCAGCTGCACCTCCGCGCCGCGCACCGCGTCGACGAAGTCGATGGTCAGCTCGCTCTCGACGTCGGCCCCGCGCTGGGAGCGGGGCGCGGTCTGGCCCGCTCCCGCTCCCGCGCGGTTGCCGAAGATGCCGCCGAGCAGGTCGCTGAACCCGCCACCACCACCGGTCGTGGTGGTGCCGGCCCGGCCGAACAGGTCGTTCAGGTCGAACGGCTGCCCGGCGCCTGCTCCGGTGCCGAACCCGCCGGGGAACCCGCCGGCGCCGGCCCCGAACCCGCCGCCGCCCGCGAAGAGCGCCCGGGTCTCGTCGTACTCGCGGCGCTTCTTCTCGTCCGACAGCACCCCGTACGCCTCGGACACGGACTTGAACCGGGCCTCGGCCTTGGCGTCACCGGGGTTGGCGTCCGGGTGCAGCTCGCGCGCGAGCTTCCGGTACGCCTTCTTGATCTCGTCCGCCGAGGCCCCGGACGAAACGCCCAGCTCGCGGTAGAAGTCCTTCTCGATCCAGTCGCGCTGGGTCACTCCGCCCTCCTCTGAGCGCTAGCGGCCTTCGGCCGGATCGGGATCTGCTGCCGGGGTGGCATCCGGATCGCTGGCGGTGCCGTCGTCGGCCCGGTCGGCCACCGTGACCATCGCCGGGCGCAGCACGCGGTCGGCGATGCGGTAGCCCCGCCGGAGCACCGTGGCGACCACGGTGACCGTCGGCCCCGAGACGTCGCCCGGCTCGTGCTGCACAGCCTCGTGCACCGACGGGTCGAAGGGCTCGCCCTCCAGGCCGAACGGTTCGAGGCCGAGCTTCTGCACCACCGCGACGACCTTGTCGCCGACGGCCTTGAACGGCCCGGTGAGGTCGCCGTGCGCCTCCGCCCGCTGCAGGTCGTCGAGCACGGTGAGCAGCTCGGCCACGAACTGCACCCGGGCCCCGACGAGCACGGCCTCACGGTCGCGCTCGACCCGCCTGCGGTAGTTGGCGTACTCGGCGGACAGGCGCTGGAGGTCGGCGGTGCGCTCGGCCACCTGGGCGGCCAGCTCGGCGGCCGCCACGGCGTCCGGCGACTGCGCCTCCTGCTGGCCGGCGGCCCCGGCCGGCTCGTCGGCCGGGGCGCGCACCTCGCCGGTCACCGGGTCGATCCGGCGCCGGTCCCGGACCACGACCCGCTCACCGTCGCCGTTCTCGGCGCGCTCGTTGCGGTCGTCGTCCCTCACTTCTTGTCCTTCTCCTCGTCGACGATCTCGGCGTCCACCACGTCGTCGGCGCTGTTGCCCTGCGCCTGGCTGCCGCCCCCGGGCTGGCCCGCGTCGCCACCGGAGGCGGCGGCGCCGTCGCGCCCGGCTGCTGGTAGAGCGCGGCGCCCATCTTCTGCGACTCGGTGGCGAGCTTCTCCATCGCGGCCTTGATGGCCTCGGTGTCGGTGCCCTTCAGGGCCGTCTGCGCCTCGCCGAGCGCGCTGTTGACCGAGTCCTTCACCTCGGACGGGAGCTTCTCGTCGTTCTCCTTGACGAACTTCTCCGTCTGGTAGACGAGCGACTCCGCCTGGTTGCGGACCTCGGCCTCCTCGCGGCGGCGCTTGTCCTCCTCGGCGTGCTGCTCGGCCTCGCGCATCATCCGGTCGATCTCGTCCTTGCCGAGCGCGGACCCGCCGGTGATCGTCATGGCCTGGCTCTTGCCCGTGCCCAGGTCCTTCGCCGACACGTTGACGATGCCGTTGGCATCGATGTCGAACGAGACCTCGATCTGCGGGACGCCGCGGGGAGCAGGTGGGAGCCCGGTGAGCTCGAACATGCCGAGCTTCTTGTTGTAGGCCGCGATCTCGCGCTCGCCCTGGAACACCTGGATCTGCACGGACGGCTGGTTGTCGTCGGCCGTGGTGAAGATCTCCGACCGCTTGGTGGGGATCGTGGTGTTGCGCTCGATGAGCTTGGTCATCACGCCGCCCTTGGTCTCGATGCCCAGGGACAGCGGGGTGACGTCGAGCAGCAGGACGTCCTTGACCTCACCGCGCAGCACACCGGCCTGCAGGGCGGCGCCGACGGCGACGACCTCGTCCGGGTTGACGCCCTTGTTGGGCTCCTTGCCGCCGGTGAGCTCCTTCACCAGCTCGGTGACGGCCGGCATGCGGGTGGAGCCGCCGACGAGGACGACGTGGTCGATCTGGCCGACGGAGATGCCGGCGTCCTTCACGACCTGGTTGAACGGCGCGCGGGTGCGGTCGAGCAGGTCGGACGTGATCCGCTGGAACTCCGCGCGGGAGAGCGTCTCGTCCAGGAACAGCGGGTTCTTGTCGGCGTCGACCGTGATGTAGGGCAGGTTGATCGTGGCCGTCGACTGGCTCGACAGCTCGATCTTGGCCTTCTCCGCGGCCTCCCGGAGCCGCTGCATCGCCATCTTGTCCTTGGTGAGGTCGATGCCGTGCGAGCTCTTGAACTTGTCGACGAGCCACGTGATGACCCGCTCGTCCCAGTCGTCGCCACCGAGGTGGTTGTCGCCGTTGGTCGCCTTGACCTCGACGACGCCCTCGCCGATCTCCAGCAGCGAGACGTCGAACGTGCCACCACCCAGGTCGAAGACCAGGATGGTCTGCTCCTTCTCGCCCTTGTCCAGCCCGTAGGCCAGCGCGGCCGCGGTGGGCTCGTTGACGATGCGGAGCACGTTGAGACCCGCGATCTGGCCGGCCTCCTTGGTGGCCTGGCGCTGCGCGTCCTCGAAGTAGGCGGGCACCGTGATCACCGCGTCGGTGATCTCCTCGCCCAGGTACGCCTCGGCGTCGCGCTTGAGCTTCTGCAGCACCCGCGCGCTGATCTCCTGCGCCGTGTACTTCTTGCCGTCGATGTCCGGGGTGGTCCAGCCGCTGCCGATGTGGCGCTTCACGGACCGGATCGTCCGGTCGACGTTGGTGACGGCCTGGTTCTTCGCCGACTGGCCGACGAGCACCTCGCCGTTGCGCGCGAACGCCACGACCGACGGCGTGGTGCGGGAACCCTCAGAGTTCGCGATCACCGTCGGCTCGCCACCCTCGAGGACGGCGACGACGGAGTTGGTGGTCCCGAGGTCGATGCCGACCGCACGAGCCATGGTGAGTGCCTCCGATATAGCTTGAGTTGCCTTCGCTCAAGTCTGCCACGCGACGGCCCCGTGATCCGATGACGGCCTTGAGCCCGTCGCGCTCAACTTGCTCGATCGCTCCAACGCAGGGCCCGGCGGCCGTGTTCCCGGACGCCCGTCCGCGCTGGTACAAGACCTAGAGCGGGGCGGCGGGCCGCGGCTCGACGCGGCCGGCGGACGCGGGTGGCAGCGGGTCGGCCACGGGGGCGAGCACCCGGTGCCGCTCCGGCTCCTCGACCACCCGGTCGTCGGCGTCGCGGTACTCGAGCTCCCCGTCGGGGCTGAGGTCGGCGTGGTAGCCCGCGGCGGCGAGCTGCTCCTCGTCGAGGTCGGCGAGCACCTCCCACCGGCTGGGAACGACCCGGTAGTCCGGCCAGGACAGGTGGCCGTACGCGTCGTGCAGGTCGGCGAGCAGCCCCACGAACACCTGCTGCCAGCGCAGCGGCATGGACTGGGCGAGCGACCGGGGCACCACGAGGTGGTCCTCGGTCGCGCCGGGCGCAGGACGGTCGAGGTAGTCCTTGACGGGCGTCGTCGACGCCGGCACGGACGGTTCGGGGGGCATGCGGCTCCTGGCTGGTACTCGTGCCCGTACGGGCACTCCCCACTCTCCCAGAGCCCGGCGTCCCCGTGGGCGGCGCAGCCGGTATCGATCTAGGCCCGGTTGGGCGTGGTACCGGGGCGGGTCGCGAGGGGGACCAGCTCCTCGTGGTTCCAGTTGACCGGGCGCACCCGCACCCGCTCGCCGGTGTAGGGCGCCTCGACGATCCGGTCGTCGCCCATGTAGAGCACGACGTGGTGGATCGTGGCCGGGTCGGTCGGGTCGGTGGCGTAGAAGAGCAGGTCACCGGCCTGCGCCTGGGCCACCGGCACGTGCCCGCCGGCGTAGTACTGCTGGCGTGAGACACGGGGCAGGTTGATCCCGGCCGACTGGAACGCGCGCAGCACCAGCCCCGAGCAGTCGTAGGTGTTGGGCCCGGTGGCGCCCCACACGTACGGCTTGCCGACCTCGGCCATCGCGAAGGAGATCGCCGCACCCGCCACGCCCTGCGGCAGCACGGCGATGCGGCCGCAGCCCGCCGGGTCGGCCACGTCGGCGAGCTGCTGCACCAGCTCGGCCGCGAGCGGCTCCCACTTCGCGTACGCGTCCGGGAACGCCGAGCGCTGCACGGTCTGCGCGGCCACCGTGACCGGTATGTCGTCCCAGGAGGGCACCTCCAGCAGCCGCTCCACGAAGATCGTCGTGCTGTAGACCGGGTCCAGCACCTGGGCCGGGGAGCCCCAGCCCTGCGAGGGCCGCTGCTGGAAGAGCCCCAGCGAGTCCCGGTCGCCGTAGTCGATGTTGCGGAGGGTGGACTCCTGCATCGCCGTGGCCAGCGCGATCAGCCACGCCCGCGGCGGCGCGCCCATCTGCCGGGCCACGCCGATGATCGTCGCGGCGTTCTGCCGCTGCTCGTCGCTGAGGTCGGCCATCCGCACCCCGCCCGCGGCGCCCCCGCCGAGCGGGCCGGCCGGCGAGCGCAGCCCCGCGTCGCACGCCGTGTACGGGACGGGCCGGCCGCCGCCACCGCCGATGTTGAACGCGACGAACCCGACGCCCAGGAACAGCAGCAGCGCGAGGCCGATCGCGACGAACGGGAGCAGCAGCCGCAGCGGCCGCAGGAAGCGCATCCCCCCGCTCCCGTCAGGCCCGGTCGTAACCGGCGACCCGCCAGCCCGACTCCGTGTCCGTCACGAGCAGGACGAGCGTCAGCGCGTCGGTCGGGACCTCGACGCGCACCGAGCGCGGCGAGACCTGCACCGCCCGCGGCTCGCCCGTGACGCGGGTGGCCGGGATGTTCGCCGGGTCCACGCCGCTGAGGACACCGAGGTACTCGTCGGTGGTCGTCGGCCGCAGCCCTTCGAGCCACTCCTGCGCCGGGGTGCCGTCCGGCGGGCGGACCCACGCGGCCGTCCAGCGGGCGGCGACCTCCAACGCGGCGGCGGGCGCGCGTGAGACCGGGAGCGTCGTCGGGGTCAGTTCCGCGACCGGCGGCAGGACGGTCGGTGTGGGCGAGGCCGGCGCCGACCCGGTCGCGCCGGTGCGCGGGAACCCGCTGGTCGCGGGGCCGGCCGTGGCCGACGGCTCCGTGCCGCCACCGCCCGCCGAGCTGCCGGTGAGGTAGCCGATCCCGAAGCTCAGCGCCGTGCCGACGGCGACCACGACGATCACGGTGAACGCGAGCCGGCCCGGCGAGCGCAGCGGCCACTCCCACAGCGCGCGGTACGCGGCGGAACGGCCGCGCGGTGACCTAACGGGCACCGGACGGCCCGCCGCGCGGCGTGTAGACGGCCTGCGTCGGGCGCGGCCGGTAGATCCGGTACACCGGGACGCCGTCGACGATCTCGGCCTGCACCGGGCGGGCGCCGCCCGGTCGCAGCGGCACGGCGTCCGGGCGGCGGTAGATCACCCGCTCGTCGATGTCCGGCTCGTTCCGGCCCGGCCGTCCGGCCTCCGCCGACGCGCCGTCGGGCCCGGCCGGGAGCGCCGGCCGCCGGGCCGCGGGCACGATCTCCGCGACCCGCTGCGGCACGACGTCGGTGCGGGCCCGCTGCCGGCTCGCCTGCGCGGGGACCCGGATCACCGGCTCGGCCTCCGGCCGGTCGCCGTGCGGGTAGTGGCCGCCGCCGGCCGCCGCGCCGCGGCGCTCGTCCCACCAGCGGGACTGCCGGTCCTCGGCGGGCGCGCCGCGCAGCCGCTGCCACACCCGCGACATCGGGCCGGTGCCCGCGCCCGGAACGATCCCGCCGAACTGCTCCCGCGTCAGCGAGACCATGGAGACCAGCCGCCGGAACGGGCGCGCGACCGCCCACAGGACCACCGTCACCACACCCGTGACCAGCAGGGCGAGCCACAGGTCGACGCCGGAGCCGGGCCGGAAGAGCGAGACGACGAGCAGCGCGTGCAGCCCGGCGAGCGCGCCGACGACCAGCGTGTTGACGATCGCCGCGCGGCCACCCGCAGCAGCGCGGGCAGGATGTCCGGCTTGAGGACCGCGACCACCGCGATCGCGGGCGCGGTCATCACCATCAGGCGCAGCAGCAGCATCGCGACGAGCACCAGCACCTTCGAGAGCAGCTGGAACAGCGCGATGCACACGGCCTGGACCACCGCGAGCAGCCCGGCGCCGATCCGGCTCCCGGACTCGCCGGTGAAGTAGGTGTACCGGTCGCCCATCCGGTCAGCGAGCGCGGCGAAGTCGGCCTTCTTCTGCTCGGCGAGCTGCTGGGTGGCCCGGCCTTCCGCGATCTCGGCCTTGGTGAACGTCTGCGCTCGCAGCAGGTCCCGCCCCATCTCCTGGGCCTGCTGGACGTCAGGTGCGCCGAACTCGCCGCGCAACCAGTTCTGGTAGATCGTCTGCTCGACCAGCACCGTCGGCAACGTGTCCCGGTTGCCGAGGCCGACCTGCCCGAGGAACCCCGACTGCATCTCGGTGACGCCGTTGAGGAGCAGGCCGTCGGCGGCCCGGGCCCAGTCCACCGGTGCGAGGTAGGCCGCCGACCCGATGAGCAGAGCGAGGACGGCGACGGCCGCCCGTTGGGTCTGGCGCGCCAGGTCCCCGCGCAGCGCGAGCACCAGCAGGACGACGGCGAGCACGGCCAGCGCGAAACCGATCCAGTTCGTGAAGACGGCGTCGTACATCGCGCGCGTCGCGTCACCGATCAGCTGGTCCAGCGGGGACAGCAGCTCTCCGCCTTCGGCGATCAGGTAGTGCGCCCAGTTCACGCCGCCGACGACGAGCTTCGCCAGGTTCAGCGTCTGGTTGCCGACCCAGGTGTCGGTGGTGGCGGCGGGGTTCAGCACGGCCTGGCCGGCGCAGCCGAGGTCGTAGTTGTGCCAGACGAGGCCCGCGTACCCGACCTCGTCGTAGACACTGCCGGGTTCGCCGACCCCGTAGGGGGCCGAGTCCAGCGACCCGACGAGCCCGGTGCCCGGGCGGTCGGGTTCGGGGGACTCCCGGCAGTCGAACGGCTGCGCGAAGGCGGGCGTCCCGATCAGCGCCGAACCGCCCACCAGAGCCGCGACCACCAGCAGCGCCGCGCGCCGCCGCGGCCGCGTGCGGGCACAACCGCGGCCCGGTCCCGGGCCTTGCGCCGGCGCCGCAGGCCGACGAGCAGGGCAGCCGTCACCACCAGGCGACCGGCAGCCAGCCGGCACCCGCCGGCAGCTCCCCGGGACTCACCGAACGGCCTCGCCTGCCGTGCGCACGCGGTCGTGGTCGTGCATCCCGGGGTCCGTGCCGGGGTCGGCGTCGCCCGCCAGGTCGAGGTGCTCGTCGGCGCGCAGCTCCGGCAGGTACCGCTGCGGCCGCGCGGGCGCCAGCAGCCCGTCCGGGTCGTCGAGGTCGGTGAACTCCTCGTCGATGTCGTCGCCGAGGTCGCTGCCCAGGTCGACACCCGGGCGGAGCATCGGGGCGGGTCCGGCGAGCGGCGCGTGCCGGGCCGCCGGCTCGTCGGGCGCGCGCACGGCCGCCGGACCGGTGGCCGCCGGGACACCCCGGGCCGCGACCCGGCTGGCGTCCGGGTTGGTGTCCAGCGCCTCGCGCACGTGCTCGAGGTGCGGCGCCTCCAGGTCGATGCGGATCTTCTCCACGCCGCCGTGCCCGTCGGCGAAGACGAACTGGCGCGGGGTGTCGTCCGGGCGGTCGTCGTGGCGCGGGCGGGGCGAGAGCGTGCCGAGCATCTGCTCGTAGCCGACGCCCGTGGGCACCTTGAGCAGCCGCAGCGCCTCGTTCTGCGCCTCCTCGTCGTCGGTGCGCCCGACGAACACCGCGTTGACCAGCGACGCGAACCCGGAGACCCGCAGCAGGTCGCCGGCCAGCTGCGACGCGAAGAGCGCCCGCACGTTGAACTTGCGGGAGTCGCGGGCGAGCCGGTCGATGAGCACCTTGCCGGTCGGCACCTGCGACAGGAAGTGTGTCTCGTCCAGCGCGACGCCCTTGCGCATGTTGCGGTCGGACTCGTAGATCGTGCGCTGGGTGAGCCACGACGCCAGGTTCAGCAGCTCGACGGCCAGCGACTCGCCGTCGGTCCACTCCTCGCGCGGGCTGCCCGGCCGGGGCAGCGTCATCCCCTGCATGGTGAGCACGGTGAGCCGGTAGTCGCGGTCGGCGTACCAGGGGTCGTCGCGCGAGGTGTCCGGGAAGAGCAGCGCGGCCTGCGGGAGCTCGCGGCGTTCGGCGAGGAAGTCCGCCACGACCCCGGCGTGGTCCTCGCCGTCGCGGGCGTGCCGGCGCAGGGCGTCGATCACCTGGCCCGGGTGCCGGTCGGCCGAGCCGCCGACCTCGCGCACCGCGCGCAGCAGCACGATCCGGGTGTGCGGGATCCGCGCGACGTCGTAGGGCAGCAGGCCGGTCAGCACGTCGAGCACGAGCCGGCGGCGGGTGGCCGCGGCGAGCGAGCGCTCCCGCCGCCACGCGCGCTCCGGGTCGTCCTCGTCGGCGAAGTGCTCGGGACGCGGCTCGGCGACCACCCGGTACGGGTTGAGGATGCCGGGGTCGGCGCGCAGCAGGTTGATGTGCCGGGAGAACGGGGCCAGCTCGGGCAGGCGGGTGAGCTGCGCGAGCGGCCCGGACGGGTCGAGCACGGTCCAGCGGGCGCGGCGCGCAGCGTCTTGTAGACGACGAGGCCGGTGAGGAACGACTTGCCGGAGCCCAGCCCGCCGACGATGGCGGTGAGGCCGGACGCCCGGCGCACCTCCTGCGCCAGCCAGGGGTCCCAGGCCACCGGGCGCCGCGTGGCGGTGCACGTCTCGCCGAGCATGATCCCGCGCCGGTCGCCGACCGACGCCGTGGCCGCCGGCACGGCCGACGCCGCCCAGATCACGGAGCCGCGGCGGCGGTACGCGGTGGACGCGAGCGGCTCGCCCGGGATGAACTCGCGGGCGTAGCGGTACTGCGCCTCGGGGTGCTCGATCTGCACCTTCGGCCGGTAGAGGTCGAGCACCTGCTGGGCCCGGGTGATCGCCTCGGCCTCGTCCTTGCCCGAGACCGCGATGCGCCACCAGCCGTAGAGCCTGGTGTTGAGCTGGGTGAGCCCGGACGTCAGCTCGTCCTCGACCTCCAGCACGCGCTCGGCCTGGCGGGCCAGCGACATCGGCGGGTCGAGGTCGTGGTCGTGGGTGTAGTGCCGGATCTGGCTTCGCACCTTGCCCATCTGGCGCTGCAGCTCGCCCGTGACCTCCTCGCGCGCCGGACGTAGATCCGCGCCGACCACTCGACCGGGAAGGGCAGGCGGTCGGAATGCTGCATCCACGGGTCGTCGATCTCGGGGATGCGCAGGCCGTCCATCAGCCCGACGGACAGCACCGCGACGTTGCGCGAGACGGCCTGCGCCCGCAGCCGCCCGATCACCCGGACGGTCGGCGCGTACGGCTCCTGGTGCATGTCGATGCCGTCGGTGAACGCCGCGAGGTCCTCGGTCTCCCAGCGGCCACGCCGCTGGGCACCACGGAGAGCGTGCGCGGCGCCGGCAGCCCGAGCGCGCAGGAGCGGTGCATCAGCCAGGCGATGTCGTCCGCGGTGGCCGGCACGGCGTCCAGCCCGCTGCCGGCGACGAGCGCGTCGAGGTAGCCGACCTCGGACGACAGCGCGGACAGCTCGGCACGGACGGCCGCGGGCGCGACCTTGCCCAACACCGGCGCGGCCCGCTCGACCCAGCGGTCGAGCATGCTGCGGCCGGAGACCTCGATGCCGAGGAAGACCTCCTTGTCCGACATCGACAGGCCCATGAGGTGGCGCTGCTCGCCCTCCAGGAACGAGTCCCAGCCGAGCGCGCCGGCGACGTCGGGCATGCGTCCGAGCGCGTTGTGGTCGAACGACTCCGCCCACATGTGCACGGGGTAGGGGCGCGTGGTGACCCGCAGGTGCAGCCAGCGGCCCTGCAGCTCGCCGAGCTGGGCGGCGATCTGGCGGATGAGCACCTCGCGCTGGGAGTCGCTGCGGAAGCTCCACGCCTGGGCGGCCAGCCGGTACCAGGCCATGACCTGCGAGCCGGTGCGCGTCAGGTGGCCCTCGATGGAGCGCAGCGCGATGTCGGGCTCGTACTTCGGCAGCCCGCCGTCGCCGGCGAGCGCGCGCCCGCCCCGCGCGCCGCGCCTCCGGTCGGACGATCTCCGGTCACGGCCCGCGTCACGTCGTGACACGCGAACGCCCCTTCCGCGCCCGGCGTCGGCCCGGCGCTCCGCCTTGCTGGTGGTCCTGCCCGTACCCATGGTGGTGCCGGTGCCCGTGGCGGTCGCGTGGACACGCCGGTCCGCGCCGCGCCTGCGGGCCGCCCGCGGCCGCACGACCGGGCCGACCCGGACGTGCCGGGTGCGGACCTCGCCGCCGGTGGCCCTGGTGCGCCGGCGGGGTCCGGTGATCTCGTGCCGGAACAGCTCGATGACCTGCCCGAGCGGTCGCTCGTAGTCGATGCGCTTGCCCACGAACCGGGTGACCACGATCGTGATCACGAGCGCCCAGGCCACGGAGAAGAAGTCGAGCCCGATCCCGACCCGCCGCTGCACGAACATGACGATGATCATGACGATGAGGCCGACGCCGTAGCCGACGTACCTCACCCGCCAGGGAAACGTGGCCCGCGGCGGACCGAGCCATACGGAGTCGACGCGGTAGATCTCGTCGTCGGTGCGGACGAGCACGCCGTCACCCGGTGATCAGGCTGGCCAGGAAGTTGCCGATCTCCGGGCCGTTCCCGGACACCGCGATGCCGAGCGCGACGAGTCCCACGATGAGTCCGACGCTGCGCCGGGCCACGCCGGCGTTGTCGCCACGACCGCCGATCCACAACAGGATGATCGCGATGCCCAGCAGGATGAGCGGTACGACGTTGTCCTGGATCCACGTCTGCAGAGGCGCTGACGTCACGCCCTGGGCGAGCCAGAGCGCGGCGGCCTCCTGTGCGGTCATGACGGCTCCTCCTCGTGGCACTGCCAACCGAGGCTGCCGCGTTCCCGACCCCCTCGGGCTGGTGAGCGCCCGACCCGGTCCCCTCGACCATCCGGCTTCGAGTAGACCATGCTGACCAGCGGGAGCATAGAGGGTCATCCACACGGCAGACACGCGGCAACACGCTCAGCCACGGCATGCGCCGACGGGGTGAACATCCAGGAGAGCGAGCAGGTCAGACATCTGGACCGATTGAGTGACGGACGCCAACCGACGCCGCCCGTCAGGGCCGGGACCGCGGGTTAGGGTGCGAAACACGGCCCTGGTTACCGGCTAGTAGGTTCGCTGGGTCCGCCTACCCTGCTCCGCAACGACCGGCCCGTCGCCGAGCCGGTCCGCCCTGGAGGGAACGTCCGTGGTTGTCAGGCTTGTCATCGCTCTGGTGTTGACGGCGTCGCGGTGGTGGTGT
>MKJX01000231.1 GCA_001942415.1 Pseudonocardia sp. CNS-139 | reverse complement strand
TCGTCGGGGTGGCGGTCGCCGGTGTCGACGCCGGCCGCGGCGCCCGCCGGCAGCCCGGGGACGCCCGGCCCGATCGCCGTGGCGAGCGCCCCGACGCCCGCACAGCCCGCACAGCCCGTGCCGGCCGTGCCGCTGCCCGTGCCGCCGATGCGCTCCGGCGGACTGGTCGTCGCGCCGCGGCCGGCGTCGACACCGGCGACCGCCACCCCGACGACCCCCACTCCGACGCCCGCGCCGTTCGTCGCGGCCGCGCCGACGCGCACCACCGCTCCCACGCCCACGCGTCCGCCGGCGACTCCCGCTCCCCCGCGCGCCGCCCGGGCGACGCCACCTGCACCCCGCACGACGGCCCACGTCCCCACCCGCGTCCCGGCCGCCGTCCCGGGGTCGGTGACCGCGGCGCAGCGGTACGGCTGGGGCGCGCCGAGCCGCGTGGAGAGCTTCGACGGCCCGCTCGGCCCCGGGTGGAGCCTCTACGACGGCCCCGGCCACGCCGGGAACGGCCGGCGCACCCCGGCCGCGGCGAGCGTCGCGAACGGCGTGCTCACGATCACCGGCGACGCCGCGGGCAACACCGCGGGCATGGCGTGGAACCCGGGCGCGATGTACGGCCGGTGGGAGGGCCGGGTCCGGGCGCCGGCCAGCGACCCCAGCTACAACGCGCTGCTGCTGCTCTGGCCGGACGCGGAGAACTTCCCGGTCGGCGGCGAGATCGACTTCATGGAGATGACCGACCACACCCGCCAGGAGACCGAGCTCTTCCTCCACTACGGCGCGGACAACGACCAGATCCACGACGCGGTCCGGGTCGACGGGACGCAGTGGCACAACTGGGCCGTCGAGTGGACCCCGACCCGCATCTCGGCCTACGTCGACGGGGTGGAGTGGTTCCGCACCACCGACACCAGCATCTTCCCGCCGGGCCCGATGCACCTGTGCATCCAGCTCGACTGGTTCCCCGAGGGGGGCGCGGTCCGCACCTCGCGGATGTACGTCGACTGGGTCGCGTACTACCCGTGGCGCGGGTAGCGCTCCCTCGCGAGAGCGGCCGAGGCCGAGCCGATGTCAGAAGTCCTCGTCGAAGGCCACGGTGCCGGTGACCCCGACCTGGTAGGCCGAGACCCGTCGCTCGAAGAAGTTCGACAGCTCCTGCACGTCCTGCAGCTCCATGAACGCGAACGGGTTGGCCGTGCCGTACCGCGGGGGGAGGTCGAGCTGGGCGAGCCGGCGGTCGGCGACGTACTCCAGGTAGGCCCGCATGTCCGCCACCGACATCCCGGCCACTCCCCCGCCGGCCGCGCCGCCGCCGAGCAGGTCCTCGGCGAAGGCCACCTCGGCGTCGACGGCCTCGCCGATCATCTCCCGGACCCGGTCCTCGAACGCCGCGTCGACCAGGTCGGGCTCCTCCGCCCGCACGGTGCGCACCACGTCGAAGGCGAACTCCATGTGCATCGACTCGTCGCGGAACACCCAGTTCGTGCCGGACGCGAGGCCGTTGAGCAGCCCCCGGGAGCGCAGGAAGTAGACGTAGGCGAAGGCGCCGTAGAAGAACAGCCCCTCGATGCAGGCGGCGAAGCATATCAGGTTGAGCAGGAACGCCCGCCGGTCCTCCCGGCTGCGCAGGGTGCGCAGCTCGGCGAGCGAGTCGATCCACCGGAAGCAGAACTGCGCCTTGGCCCGGATCGAGGGGATGTTGTCGACCGCCGCGAACGCCTTCTCGCGCTCGGCGACGTCGGGCAGGTAGGTGTCGAGCAGGGTCAGGTAGAACTGGACGTGCACGGCCTCCTCGAACAGCTGCCGCGACAGGTAGAGCCGCGCCTCCGGCGCGTTCACGTGCGCGTACAGGTTGAGCACGAGGTTGTTCGCCACGATCGTGTCGCCGGTGGCGAAGAACGCGACGAGCCGGTGCACGAGGTGGCGTTCGGCGGGGCTGAGCCGGTCGAGGTCGGCGAGGTCGGAGTGCAGGTCGACCTCCTCCACCGTCCAGGTGTTGCGGATCGCCGCGCGGAAGCGCTCGTAGAACGCCGGGTAGCGCATCGGCCGCAGGGTCAGGCGCATGCCGGGGTCGAGCAGCAGGTCGCCGTCGGTGTGGGTGGTGGTCTCGGGGGCGGTGTGGGGGGCGGTCACTGGCAGGCCTCGCAGGTCTCGGGGTTCTCGAGGGAGCAGGCGACCGCATCGGCGGCCACCGTCAGGGCGGTCGGTGCGGTTGCGGCCGCGGTGTCGGTCGTCGCCTGCGCGATCCGGGTCGCCGGCCGCGACCGCAGGTAGTAGGTGGTCTTGAGCCCGCTCGCCCAGGCGTGGGCGTACATCGAGGAGAGCTTCCCGATCGTGGGCTCGGCCAGGAACAGGTTGAGCGACTGGCTCTGGTCGATGAACGGGTCCGGGCCGCGGCCAGGTCGATGAGCGCGCGCTGCGGCAGCTCCCACGCCGTGCGGAACACCGCCCGCACGCGTCGGGCAGCTCCGCCAGCCCCTGGACCGAGCCCTCGGCCCGCTTGATCCGTTCCCGCACCTGCGGCGTCCACATCCCCCGGCCCTTGAGCTCCGCCACGAGGTACGGGTTGACCTGGAGGAACTCACCGGAGAGGGTCTCGCGCTTGAACAGGTTCGACACCTGCGGCTCGATGCACTCGTAGCAGCCGGCGATCGAGGCGATCGTCGCGGTCGGCGCGATCGCGACCAGCAGGGCGTTGCGCAGGCCGTGCTCGGCCACCGCGGCGCGCAGCTGCTCCCACCGCTGCGGCTGGGTGATCTCGGCGTCCGGGAAGTGGTCCGGGTGCAGCACGCCCGCCCGCGCGCGGGTGAGGTCGAACGCCGGGTGCGGGCCGTGCTCGCGGGCGAGCTCGGCCGAGCGCTCCAGCGCGGTCAGCATGATCTCCTCGGCGATCCGCGTGGACAGCTCCCGCGCCGGCGCCGAGTCGAACGGCAGGCCGAGCGCGAAGAAGACGTCCTGCAGGCCCATCACCCCGAGCCCGACCGGGCGCCACCGCGGGTTGGACGCCGCGGCTTCCCCGGTCGGGTAATAGTTGATGTCGATCACCCGGTCGAGGAACGTCACCGCGGTCCGCACCGTGGCGCGCAGCTTCGGCCAGTCGATGCCGTCGCCGGCCGGGTAGCCGGTCAGGTGCCGGCCCAGGTTGACCGACCCGAGGTTGCAGACGGCGGTCTCCTCGTCGGAGCTGACCTCGAGGATCTCCGTGCACAGGTTCGACAGGTGGATCACGTTGCCCGGCTGCGCCGTCTGGTTCCCGGCCCGGTTCGCGGCGTCCTTGAACGTCATCCAGCCGTTGCCGGTCTGGGCGAGCGTGCGCATCATCCGCGCGTAGAGGTCGCGGGCCCGGACCCGCCGCACGACCCGCCCCTCGGCCTCCGCCCGCCGGTAGGCCCGGTCGAAGTCCTCGCCCCACAGGTCGGGCAGCTCGGGCACGGCGTCCGGGTCGATCAGCGACCACTCCTCGTCGGCCTGGACGCGGCGCATGAACTCGTCCGGGACCAGTGCGCGAGGTTCAGGTTGTGCGTGCGCCGGGCGTCCTCGCCGGTGTTGTCGCGCAGCTCCAGGAACTCCTCGACGTCCGGGTGCCAGGGCTCCAGGTACACGCAGGCCGCGCCCTTGCGCCGGCCGCCCTGGTTCACCGCCGCCACGGACGCGTCCAGCGTCCGCAGCCACGGGACGATCCCGTTCGAGCGGCCGTTCGTCCCGCGGATCAGCGCACCGCGCGACCGGACCCGGGAGAACCCGATCCCGATGCCGCCCGCGAACTTCGAGAGCCGCGCCACCTGCGCGTACCGCTCGTAGATCGACTCCAGCTCGTCGCGCGGGGAGTCGAGCAGGTAGCAGCTGGACATCTGGGGGTGCGCGGTGCCGGAGTTGAACAGCGTCGGCGAGCTGGGCAGGTAGGCCAGCGACGCCATCAGCCGGTACATCTCGGCCGCCTCGGCGACGGTGGTCGCCAGCCCGCAGGCCACCCGCAGCAGCCAGTGCTGCGGCGTCTCGACGACCTTGCGCGTGTGCGGGTGCCGCAGCAGGTAGCGGTCGTGGACCGTGCGCAGCCCGAAGTACTCGAACCGCCGGTCCGCGCCGGCCTCCAGCTCGGCGGCCACGAGCGCGTCCAGCTCGGCCGCGTGCGCCGCGACCATCGCCGCCGTCTCCTCGCCGACCAGGCCCAGCTGCGCGCCCAGCGCGATCCCGGAGGAGAACGAGTCCACGCCCTGGCCGGCGACCTCGTCCGCGATCGCCGCGGCGAGCAGCCGCGCGGCGAGGCGGGAGTACTCCGGCTCCTCCGCGATCAGCTCCGCCGCGGTCTGGATCGACAGCCGGTCCAGCTCCTCGGTGCTCGCCCCGTCGTAGAGCCCGCCGATCGTGCGGGTGGCGACCCGCAGCGGGTCGACGGCCGCGAGGTCGCCGGCGCAGCGGGCCACGGCGATCACGATGCGGGTGACGTCGACCGGCTCCAGGCTCCCGTCGCGATGCCGCACCCGCATCGCCGACGGGGCCGGGAACAGGGACGGGGCGGGCGCCGCCGGGGGCGCGGGTTCGGTGACGGTCACAGCTGTCTCCTCGCGAACGCTGACCGATCCGGCAAGCACGGGATGGCGGGAACCGGGGAGCCGTGGCCCCGGCGTCCGCTACGGACGCACGACCGGCCACGCACGGCCCCGGGCCCTCCCTCGGGGCCGTCGGACCACCACGCACGACGTGCGCGGTGCGCTGGCAGGTCTTCGGACTCGCGGACCCCCGCCGGCTCTCGCCGGCGGACCTACTGGCCGTCGCTTCCCGGGAGCACGCTCCCAGTGCACATGACGGCGGTCGTTCCCGCTCACCGCTGCGGGGCAGTCCCGGGCTCGCACCGGGTTCCCTCTTACGACGACCGGTCTGGCTGACCGGCCGAACCAGCAACAGCGAGCACTATATATGGGACTTACACGGGTGCAAGTCACCCAGATGTTGGAGTTGCGCGCTGTGTGGGACCTCTCAGTCACCACCGCCGGGCCTGAACGGAGGTCGCTCGACCGGTCGTCGTTCTGCGACGCTGGGTGATTCGGCGCACGAATCCGTTCCCATCCGGTGACGGGATGCTCCCGAGCGACTGCCGCCGGCCGGGACGGGGAGACCTGGCCTGACCGCTGCTCAAGGGGGAGCAACCGATGACGTCCATCCTCGTGTTCGCCGCCGGGGCGGCGCTCCTGATCTACAGTGCCGAGAAGCTGATCACCTACCTGGTCGGTGCGGCGCGCGGGCTGGCGGTCTCGCTCTTCCTGCTGGCCATCCTGTTCACCGGCATCGAGTTCGACGATCTCGTCTTCGGTGTGGTGCTCAACCTGGAGGGCCTCGAGGAGGTCGCGCTCGGCGTGATCTTCGGCACCGTCATCTCGCTGTCCGGCCTGGTGCTCGCGATCGCCGCCCTCATCGCCCCGTGTCGCGTGGAGGTCCCGAAGGACTACATCGCGCTGTTCGCCGTCGCTCCCCTGGTGCTGGTCGTGCCGGCACTGCTCGGCGAGCTGGGACCCGTCACCGCGGTTGTCCTCATCCTGCTGTTCGTGCTCTTCGTCGCCTACGTCGCGTACCGCGAGTCCCGGCGGGCGGTGCCGACGTTCCGGAGCGCGGAGGTGCTCGAACAGCTCGACAGCCGCGAGCTGGCCACCGCCACCGCGGGGAAGGCCGGCGGCGGCGGTGGCAGTGGCGGCCACGGCGCCGGGGACCTCTACGAGACCGGCGGCGTGGGCCGTGCACGGTCGGACGGCCGGCCCGGCTGGGTGCTGCTCCTGCTCGCGCTCCTCGCGCTGGCCGGGCTCGTCCTCGGCGCCTGGGCCATGACGGAGGGCACCGAGGGGATCCTCGAGAACTTCGCGATCAGCGGCACCGTCTTCGGGGCGACGATCGCGACGCTGGTGCTCTCCGTGGAGGACATCTTCCTGACCGCGGAGCCGGCCCGGCGCGGCGCGCCCGCGATCGGCGTCGGCAACGTCATCGGCAGCGTCGTGTTCTCGGTGACCGCGAAGGTGGGCATCATCGCACTGGCCGGCGGTGCGCTCCTGATCACCCCGGACCTGTTCAGCTGGCACCTGCCCGCCCTCGTGGTGATCAACGGCTTCGCCGCGTACGCGCTGTTCACCGGGCACCTGCGGCGCTGGCACGGCGTGGCGCTGCTCGTGGGCTACGTCGCCTACTGGGTCATCAGCTTCTCGGTGTTCGGGCTGGTTCCGGTCGAGGAGGCCGAAGGCCCCGAGGAGGCACAGCAGCCGGGCGTCGAGGCACCGGCGGTCCCGGGTGCGCCGGACGCCCCGCCGGCCGACGACGACTAGCGCCGCCCGGACCAGGTGCCGGTGAGTCGTCCGTGGTGGCCGCGGTCAGCGCTGTCTCCTGCCCGACTCGAGCAGGCGCACTCCGCAGCCGGCGACCGTGCCGGCCACGTGGTGCCGCGGCTTGGCACCCCACACGGCGTCGGGGTCGAACGGCACCGGCACGTGCGTGCGGCCCTGCCGGTCCACCGACACCGTCGCCGGGAACCGCCGCGACCGGTCCGGAACGGCGGGATCGTCCGTCATCGACAGCCCTCCTCGATGCGCGAGCCGGGCACCGGAACATCGTCCGCCCCACCCGGGTTGATACGGGTGGCGGCGAGAGCCGCGCAGACGACGCCAACATTGGGAGGCGAGCGAGATGGCGACCGAGCGCGCGATCCTGGCCGGCGGCTGCTTCTGGGGAGCCCAGGAGCTCATGCGCGAGCGGCCCGGTGTCCTGTCGACCCGCGTCGGCTACTCGGGCGGTGACACCCCGAACGCGACCTACCGCAACCACGGCGACCACGCCGAGGCCGTGGAGATCGTCTTCGACCCCGAGGTCATCACCTACCGCGAGCTGCTGGAGTTCTTCTTCCAGATCCACGACCCGTCGACGAGGAACCGGCAGGGCAACGACGTCGGGCGCAGCTACCGCTCGGCGATCTTCTACACCACCGAGGAGCAGAAGGACGTCGCGCTCGACACGATCGCCGACGTCGACGCGTCCGGCCTCTGGCCCGGGAAGGTGGTCACCGAGGTCACCGCGGCCGGGCCGTTCTGGCAGGCCGAGGAGGAGCACCAGGACTACCTCCAGAAGCACCCCTACGGCTACACGTGCCACTTCGTGCGCCCGGGCTGGGTGCTGCCGCGCCGGCAGGCCACGGCGGGCTGAGCCCGACCGTTCGACCGGGGCGCCCCCGATCCGCCGTCCGGCGGGCCGGGGGCGTTCTGCCGCGCGGGCCCGGCGGGCACGCGGTACCGGCCGGGCAAGGGCTCCACCTCCCCTTCGACGGTGACCGGGCCGGCGAACCCGGCGCAACCCCCGCTCCGCGGCACGCCGTCCGCAGGTCGGGGCCGTACGGCCCGGCCGCGCCGGGAGCGCAAAGCACCCCGAACCTCGGGCGCCCACGGACGTAACACCGCCGCAGTGCACTGTGCCCGTCCCGTCCGCTCGCCCTGGAGGTCCGGTGCGCACCGCAGTCGTCGTCGGCAACCCGAAACCGCAGTCCCGGACGCTCGCCGCCGGCGTGCTCGTCGCCGAGACGGTCACCGGCGCGCCGCCGGACCACGTGTTCGACCTGGTCGAGCTGGGGGCCGGGCTGCTGGGATGGGGCGACCCGGCGGTCACCGCGGCCGTCGAGACCGTGGCCGGCTGCGACGTGGTCGTCGTGGCCAGCCCGACGTTCAAGGCCACCTACACGGGCCTGCTGAAGCTCTTCCTCGACCAGGTGCCGACCGCCGGGCTCGCCGGGGTCGTCGCGCTGCCCGTGATGCTCGGGGCCGGGCCGGGCCACCAGCTCGCGCCCGAGCTGCTGCTCAAGCCCGTGCTCGTGGAGCTGGGGGCGACCTGCCCGGCGCCCGGGTTGTACCTGCAGGACAGCGCCTACGCCGACGACCCGCGGCTGGCCCCGTGGGCCGAGCGGACGCGGCCGCTGCTCACGGCGCTGACCGCGATCCGCACCTGAGCCACGCCTGAGCCACGCCTGATCCGCCCGGCCCGGCCCGTCAGCCCGCGAGCGCCTGCGGGCTGCGGGTCACGGGCGGCAGGCCGTAGTGGTCGCGGATCGTGGTGCCGGTGTACTCGGTGCGGAACAGGCCGCGCCGCTGCAGGTGCGGCACCACCTGCTCACCGAAGTCCTCGATCGTCCTCGGGGTCATCGGGGCGACGATCGCGAAGCCGTCGCACGCACCGGCCGCGAACCAGGCCGCCAGCTCGTCGGCGACCTGCTCGCCGGTGCCGACCGCGGCCCACTGCAGGTTGGACAGGCCGCCGACGTAGGCCCGGTCGGCGATCTGGGCGATCGTGAGGCCCTCCTCGCGCGCCATGCGCGGGAACAGCGTCCCCATGCTCCAGCCGCCGATGTTGCCCTGCCCCGGCGGCGGCAGCCGGTCGTAGGGCAGCGGCCCGTCCGGGTCGTACGCCGACAGGTCGTGCCCGAGGAGCGCCGAGAGGTGCCCGACGGTGTCGGCGTGCTCGCGGTGGTACTCGTCCAGCTCCGCCTTGAGGGCCTTCGCCTCGGTCTCCGTCGCGCCGACGTACGGGAAGACGCCGAGCAGGATCGTCACGTGCCGGGGGTTGCGGCCGGCGGCGAGCGCCCGGGACTGATGTCGGTGAAGTACGCCTGCGCGTGCGGGATCGTCGAGGACCCCGCGAAGATCGCCTCGGCCCAGCGGCCGGCGACCGCACGCCCCTCCGGCGAGTTGCCGGCCTGCACGATCACCGGGCGGCCGGTGGGTGGCCGGGCGACGTCGAGCGGGCCCGCCACCTCGAAGAACTCGCCCTTGTGATGCAGCGGGCGGGCGGGCTCGGTCGCGGTGCCGGCGGCGTCCCACAGCCCGGCCATGACCTGCAGGTACTCCTCGGTGCGGGCGTAACGCTGGGCGTGCGGGCGCTCGGCGTCGAGGGAGAAGTTGCGCGCCATGGGGTTCCCGGCCGACGCCACGCAGTTGACGGCCATCCGCCCGCCGGAGAGGTGGTCGACCGACGCGAGCCGCCGCGCGACCTGGTACGGGGAGCTGTAGCTGGTCGAGACGGTGCCGATCAGCCCGATCGCCGACGTCTCCACGGCGACGGTCGGCAGCACGACGAACGGGTCGAGCCGGGTGGACGTGATGCCGGACGGGGTGTCGGCGTGGATCGGGCTGTCGGCGAGGAACACCGAGTCGAACAGCGCCCGCTCGGCCACCTGCGAGGCGTGCACGTAGCGCTCGACGTCCGGGACGCCGGTGTGGTCGCTCGCCGGGTGCCGCCACGCGCCCGCGTGCCGCCCGTACTCGCTGAGGTTGAGGCTCAGGTGGATGCTGTCGCTGCGGTACTCGATCATGCCGCTCCTCCCTCGGGGATGCGCCGTCCGAACGTCATCGCGGCCGCGAGGCCGTAGCGCTGCGCGAGCGTCCCGGGCGGGCCGTCGCAGGCGAGGGCCGGCAGCGCGGCGAGGCTCTCGACGGCCGGCGGGCAGGCGAGCGCGAGCCCGTCGAGCCCGGGTGCGGCGAGCAGGGCGGGCAGGTCCGCCGCGGTCACGGTCCACACGGGCAGGTCACGGCGGCGGAACGCGGCGGCCGCGTCGGGGAACGCGCCGTCGAGCACGGCCACCGGCTGCACGCGCAGCTCGGCGGGGTCGCGGCCGTGCCGCCGCGCCGCGGCCCGCAGCGCCCCGGCGGTGGCGACCGCGTCGGCGGCCGACGCGACCCAGGGCAGCACGACGTCCGCCCACCGGGCGGCGAACTCCCGCTCCGCGGGGTGCGCGACCCAGGGCAGCACGACGTCCCGGCCCACCGGGCGGCGAACTCCCGCTCCGCCGGGGTGCGGTCCCGGGGAGGCGAAAGAGCAGCGGCCGGCCCTGCGGCGGCCGCGGCGTGTCGAGGGCCCCGAGCACGGAGAAGTACCGCCCGCGGTAGCCCGCCGGGTGCACGCGCTCCCAGTCGACCCACCGGCCGGCCGCCCGGTCCGGCACGACGGCGCCGGGCTCCCACCCGTCCCACAGGGTGCGCGCGACGTCGACGAACTCCGCGGCCCGCTCCCACGGCCGGGGTCCGGGGTCCGCGCCGGCGTTCGCGTCCTCGGCGGGGTCGCTCACGGCGGGCACGTGCCAGCCCGCCCGGCCGCGGGTCACGTGGTCGAGCGCCGCGAACTGGCGGGCCGCGTGTACGGCTCGCCGTGCACGGCGCTGGCCGTCGCGACGAGGCCGACGCGCGAGGTCCCGCGCCCGGCCGCGGCCAGCAGCGACGACGACTCCACACCCGCGGGCGGCCCTTCGGGGGCGTGCGGCGGGTCGGCCACCACCACGGCGGCGACGCCCGCCGCGTCCGCGCCGTGCACGAACGCGCGCAGCGCCGCGAGGCCGGACGCGGGCCCGGCGGCGGGCGCGGGGACGAGGAGGGTGAGCAGCGACGCCATCTCAGAAGTCCTTGAGGTTGTCCTTGAACAGCGGGTGGCGGTACTCCGAGCGGATCAGGCCGCGCCGGCGCAGTGCGGGGGCGAGCCCGCTCGCGATCTCGTCGACGTAGCGGCGGGAGTGGCTGCGGGTCGGCTCGAACCGGATGAGGAAGCCGTCGCCGCCGCACCTCCTGCATCATCTCGGCCATCTGGCCCGGCACGGCGTCGGGCGTGCCGACGAGCGCCGAGCCGGGCCCGTTCGGGCAGGGCCTCGCGCAGCGTCCTGCCGCGGTTGCGGCGCACGAAGTCGTCGAGGATGCTCTGGTGCCCGTTGGTGGTGATGCCCTCGGGCAGCTCCGCGTCGAGGTCGAACTGCAGGAAGTCGACCTCGGTGACGGCCGAGATGATCGCGAGCGTCGCCTCGACCTGCAGCCGGTCCATCCCGAACGCGAGCCGCGCCTGCTCCCGCGCCTCGGCCTCGGTCTCCCCCAGCACCGGCGACACGATGTACATGACCTTGACGTCGTCCGGGGACCGCCCGTGCGCCGTGGCCAGCGCCCGCACGTCGTCCCGGTACGCCTTCATCTTCGGCACGCTGACCAGCGCGGACAGGATCGTGTCGGCGTGCTTGGCCGCGAAGTCCCGCCCGCGCGGCGACCCGCCGGCCTGGCACAGCACCGGGTGGCCCTGCGGGCCCGCCGGCATGTTCAGCGGCCCGCGGACCCTGTGGTACTTCCCGACGTGGTGGATCGGGTGCACCTTCGTGTGGTCGGCGTAGCGGCCCGCTCCGGCGTCCATGACCACCGCGCCGGGCTCCCACGAGTCCCAGAGCGCCTTCACGACCTCGACGAACTCGTCGGCCCGGTCGTAGCGCTCGTCGTGCGGCGGGAGCGCGTCCATGCCGTAGTTGCGGGCGGCGAGGTCCTCGCTGGACGTCACGACGTTCCACCCGACCCGCCCGCGGGTCAGGTGGTCCATCGTCGCCATCGTGCGGGCGAGGATGAACGGTGCGTAGAACGACGTCGACATCGTCGCGATGAACCCCATGTGCCGGGTCTCCCGTGCGAGCACCGGCAGGAACGGCACCGGTCCAT
Organism: Pseudonocardia sp. CNS-139; assembly: GCA_001942415.1. Taxonomy (GTDB): domain Bacteria; phylum Actinomycetota; class Actinomycetes; order Mycobacteriales; family Pseudonocardiaceae; genus Pseudonocardia. Next base: position 19,483 of record MKJX01000231.1, on the reverse strand, counting down.
CTTCGGGGAGTGCAGCGCGTGCTTGAGGTCCATCTCGGTGGTGCCGCCGCAGGCGTCCGAGACCATCGTCGAGTCCTCGAACATGATGAAGTCGAACCCGGCCCGCTCCAGCGCCCTGGCCATGTCGACGTGGTACTCGCCGGTGAACCACTCGGTGCCGATGTCCCCCGCGAACGGCGCGTTCCAGGACGGCGCGTTGAACGAGGTGAACCAGGCGAGGTGGAACGGGTCGGGCGACACTTCGGACCTCCCGGTCAGGCGGCGGTGGGGTCGGCGGCGTCGGTGCCGGCGGGCAGCGGCGGCACGGCGAGGTGCCAGCGGGTGGTGCGCTGGTACGCGTCGGCGACGGCGAGCAGCTGCGCCTCGGCGAACGGCCGCCCGACCAGCTGCATCGACACCGGCAGCCCGGACGGCGCGGGCTCGACCGGCACCGCGAGCGCGGGCAGCCCGGCGAGGTTCCACGGCCCCATGAACTGGGGCGCGAGCAGCCGCTCCAGGAGCCCGTCGGGGGCGTCGCCGCGGGCGGCCGGGGTGGGCATCGTCGGCGTCACGATCACGTCGACGTCGGCGTGCACCGCGGCGACGGCCCTGCGGAACGCCGAGCGGAACCGCTGCACCGCCACGTAGTCGCCGGCGCGACGAGCGCCCCGAGCCCGAGCATGGCGCGGGTGGGGCGGCCGTAGTCGGTCCACCGGCTCGCGAGCGTGCGGCGGTGGTGCGCGAACGCCTCGGAGCGCGCGGTGACCACGTTGGCGTCCTGGGCGACTGCCGCGTACGGGACCTCGACGTCGACGACGGTCGCGCCGATCTCGCGCAGGACGTCCACGGCGTCCAGCACCACCCGGGCGACGTGCGGGTCGAGGCCCTCGGCGTCGAAGAACCACGGCCGGGCCACGCCGACCCGCACGCCGGTGAGCCCGGGCGCAGCGCGGCCGCGTAGTCGGGCACGGGCACGTCCGCGCTGGTGGGGTCGCCCGGGTCGGGCCCGGCGATCGCCGCCAGCAGCAGCGCGCAGTCCCGGGCGGTGCGGGCCATCGGCCCGACCGTGTCCAGGGAGAACCCGAGCGGGACGACGCCGTTCCTCGGCACCCGCCCGTAGGTCGTCTTGAGGCCGGTGGTGCCGGTCAGCGCCGCCGGCCCGCGGACCGAGCCGCCGGTGTCGGTGCCCAGCCCGCCGAGCGCCAGCCCGGCCGCGACGGCGATCGCGGTGCCGGCGCTGGAGCCGCCGGGCGTGTGCGCGGGGTTCCACGGGTTGCGCGGCACCGGGTAGCCGGTGGCCGGGTCGGGCGCGCCGATCGCGTACTCGACGTCGTCGCCTTGCCCAGGACCACCGCCCCGGCCGCGCGCAGCCGCGCGACGACGGGCGCGTCCACGCCGGTGGGGAGCCCGGCGGGCGGGACGCGGCTGTTCGCGGTGGTCGGCGCGTCGCGGGTGGCGATGATGTCCTTGACGGCCAGCGGGATCCCGTGCAGCGGTCCCCGGTCCCGCCCGGCGGCGAGGTCGGCGTCGGCGCGGGCGGCCGCGGCGAGCGCCGCCTCGGGCAGCACGCTGACGAACGCGCCGAGCACCGGGTCGGCCGCGTCGATGCGGCGCAGCAGCGCGGTGGTCAGGTCCACCGCGGTGATCCGTCCCGCCCGCAGGTCGGCCGCGGCGTCGGCGATGGTGAGCGGCACGGTCGGCTCAGGCACCGGGCACCTGCGCAGCGGGGGTGAACACCGGCGCGGGTCCTCCGCGGCCCACTCGGCGGTGTGGAACACCGCGAGCCGGGCCTGAAGGGCCGGGAGGACGGCGGCGTAGGCCGCCACCTCGTCCTCGTCGAGCGCCGTCAGGCCGGCGGCCGCCAGCAGGTGCCTCACGAACGGATCGGGCTCGGACACGGCTCGTCTCCTCTCCGGGTGCCGGTGACGACGGGTGCGGGCCGAACGGCGGGCGGCGGGTCCGGCGGCTGGAAGGCGGCGCAGACCGCCCCGGCGAGGGCGCAGCCGGTGAGCACCAGCGCCGCCACCGCGAACCCGACGTGGGCGTCCGGCGGCGCCGACCCCGCGGCGTACGACGGGCCGGTCCACAGCGCGACGACCAGCAGCACCGCTGCGGTGCTCAGCGCCTGCGCGCCGTTGTGCATCACGACCGCAGCCCGTTGGCGACGGCGCGGCGGTCGGCCGGCACGCCGAGCATCGTCGCGTGGTGATCGCCGCCATGAACACGCCCTCGCCGAACCCGAGCACGACGAGCGCAGCGTGAGCGCCGCGGGGGTGCCGGGCGCCGCGAGCTCCGCGGTGAGCGCCGCGAGCCCGGCCGCCATGACCACCGCGCCCGCGGTCGCGAGCGTGCGGATGCGGACCCGGCGGGCGAGCGCGCCCGCCACCCCCGCGGCGGCGAGCATCGCCAGTCCCATCGGCAGCGCGGCGAGGCCGGCCTCCGTCGCGCTGGCGCCCTCCACGACCTGCCGGTACAGCACCACGAGCACGAGCACCGCGCTGAACGACGACGCCGCGAAGAACGCCGCCGCGTACCGCAGGGCCCGGCGCCCCGCCACGAGCGACAGGTCCAGCAGCGGCGCCGGCACCCGGCGTTCCACCAGGACGAACGCGACGAGCGCGGCGACGCCGAGCCCGAACAGCAGGACGACCCGGGCGTCGGCGGGGCCCCAGACGGAGGCGCGGTTGACCGCGAGGAGGACGGCCGCCAGCCCCGCGCACGACAGCAGCGCGCCGCGCCCGTCGTAGGGGTCGCGCCGGCCGCGGGGCCGGTGCGTGCCGCGCAGCGCGTACCAGCCCAGCCCGACGGCGAGCAGGCCGAGCGGCCCGCCGGCGAGGAAGATCGAACGCCAGCCGAAGCCGTCCACGAGCAGCCCGCCGACCAGCGGCCCGAGCAGCGACGACACCGCTCCCGAGACGATGTTCAGGGACAGGCCGAACGCGAGCCGGTGCGGCGGGAACGCGTCGGTCAGCACGGCCGTCGAGTTGCTCACCGCGCACGCCGCGCCGACCCCCTGCAGCAGCCGCATCGCGATCACGGTGCCCGCGTCCGGCGCCGCGGCGCAGACCAGGCCGGCCACGGTGAAGAGCCCGACGCCGCCCAGGTAGAGCGGACGCCGGCCGATCGTGTCCGACAGCCGCCCGAACACGAGGATGAACGCGGTGTTCGCGAGCATGAAGGCGATGAGGAACCAGTCGGCCGTGCCCGCGGCCGCGCCGAGGTCGGCGGCCATCGCGGGCAGCGCCACGTTGATCGCCGTGAGCGTGCCGAAGACCAGCACCGCCGAGAGCGACGTGACCACCAGCGTCTGCATCCCGCGCCGCGTCGTCGATGTCCGGTGGTCGATCACGGGGCCGGCCACCGTCCGTTCGTGAATTGCCGCAGCAGGAATACCGACATCGAACAGGCCGCTCGTTAATCCGCGGTTTCACCGTGATGTCCGATGATTGCGCCGCTCGCCCGCCACGTCGCCGAGAGGTCGCCGACCAGGGCGAACACGCCCACAGCCAGCGCAATCGGGAAACGGCCGACGACCATTTCCGGCGGCTCCGGCGACTAATGCGCCGCCACTGCCCCGCGCTCTAGGATGCCGTTATTCCCCACGATCGGAGCGAGGAAATCCATGCCCGTGTCACCGTTGCGGGTGGTCGCCGCGCACCCCGCCGCGCCCGAGCTCGCCGACCTCGTCAAGCGCGTCGACCCCGGCATCGAGGTGGTCGTCGACCTCGACCTCGTGCGCCCGATGCGCTTCTCCGGCGAGGACCCGGCCGACCCCCGCTTCGCCCGGACCGCCGGCGAGCAGGCCGCCTACGAACGGCTCGTGAGCAGCGCGGACGTGCTGCTGGGCATCCCGGACGGGGACCCGGTGATGCTCGCGCGGATCCTGCGGGCGGGCGCACCGCTGCGGTGGCTGCACACGCTGGCGGCCGGGGGCGGCGGGCAGATCCGCCAGGCCGGCCTGAGCGCCGACGAGCTCGCGCGGGTCGTGTTCACCACCTCGGCGGGCGTCCACGCCGGCCCGCTCGCCGAGTTCGCGCTGTTCGGGCTGCTGGTCGGCGCCAAGGACCTGCGCCGCCTGCAGGAGCTCCAGTCGCGGCACACCTGGGGCGCGCACTTCACCATGCGGCACCTGCGCGACCAGACCGTGGTCGTGCTCGGCCTCGGCGCGATCGGCACGGAGACCGCGCGCCTGCTCAGCGCGGTCGGGATGCGCGTGCTGGGGGTCAAGCGCACCCCGGGCCCGGTGCCGCACGTCGAGTCGGTGCACGGCGTCGACGAGCTGCCCGATCTGCTCCCGCAGGCCGACGGCGTGGTCGTCACGCTCCCCGGCACGCCGTTCACCGACGGGCTGCTGAGCCGCGACCTGCTGATGGCGACGAAGCCCGGCGCGGTGCTGGTCAACGTCGGCCGCGGCACCGTGGTCGACGAGGACGCGCTCGTCGAGGTGCTGCGGTCGGGGCACCTGCGCGCCGCGGTGCTCGACGTCACCGCGGTGGAGCCGCTGCCGCCCGGCTCGCCGCTCTGGACGATGCCGCAGGTCGTGATCAGCCCGCACACCGCGGCCGCCGACCCGGCCGCGGCGCTGCGCAGCGCGGAGCTGTTCGCGGAGAACCTGCGCCGCTTCGTGGCCGGCGAGCCGCTGCGCAACGTCGTGGACACGGTCCACTTCTACTGAGCTCTACCGAGCCGGGCGGACCGTCCAGGGACCGCCGCGCAGCGCCGACAGCAGGCAGGCGACCAGGCCCGTCACGGTGAGCGCGGCCGCGGCGACGACGAACCCGACCACCACCGCCGGGTCGTCCACGCGCTCGGCGTAGGAGGCGACCCCGGCGGACGCGAGCCACGTCGTCACGACGAGCAGCGTGGCGACCGTCCCGATGGCCTGCGCGCTGTTGTAGAGCACCGAGCGCACGGAGTTGGCGACGGCGCGGCGCCCGGGCACCACGCCCGTCATGATCGCCGCGCTGTTCGGCGGCGTGAACAGGCCCGTGCCCGCACCGGCGAGCGCCAGCAGCAGGGCCGGGACGGCGGTCGGGACGCCGGGGTCGGCCATGGTCACGGCGAGTCCGGCCGTGGCCAGCAGGATCAGGGCCCCGCCGACGGTCGAGAGCGTCCGGACCGGGAACCGGTCCGACAGCCGCCCCGCCGCGGGCGCCGACAGGATCATCAGCAGGGCCAGCGGCACCGCGACGAGCCCGGCCTCGGCGGCGCTGCGGTGGGCCACCATCTGCTGGTGCAGCACGACCAGCACGACGAGCCCGGCGCGGGTGAACGAGTTGAAGAACGCGGCGGCGTAGGCATAGGCGCGCTGCGGGTCGCGGACCAGCGTGAGGTCCACCAGCGGCGCCGCCGACCGCCGCTCCACCTGCACGAACGCGCCGAGCAGCAGCACCGCGGCCGCGACCGTGCCCCAGACCCGCGGGTCGTCCGCGCCCCACGCGCCGACCCGGTTGAACCCGAAGAGCAGCAGGGCCAGGCCCGCCGTCGACAGCAGCGCGCCGGCGACGTCGAAGCGCTCCCGGGGCCCGTCCGGGCGCGGGGACCGCGGCAGCACCCGGTGGCCCAGCACCAGCGCCGCCACGCCGAACGGGATGGTCATCCAGAACAGCGACTCCCAGCCGAACGTCGTGACCATGACGCCGCCGACGCCCGGCCCGACGGTGTTGGCGACGCCCGCCGCGGTGATGTTGAGGCCCAGGCCGTGGGCGAGGCGGTGCGGCGGGAACGCGTCGGCGATGAGGGTGGTGGTGTTGGCGACCGTCGTGGCCGCGGCGACGCCCTGCACCACCCGCAGCGCGATGAGCGTGCCGGCGTCCGGGGCGAGCGCGCAGCCCGCGCTCGCGACGGTGAAGACGACGAGACCGCCGAGGTAGAGCCCGCGCCTGCCGAGGATGTCCGACGCCCGGCCGAACACCAGGATGCACGCGGTGCTGCTGAGCATGAAGGCGACGAGGAACCAGTCGGCCGTGGCGGCGGGCACGCCGAAGGCGGCCGACATCGCGGGGAGCGCCACGTTGAGCGCGGTGGCGTTGACGATCACCAGCATGAGGCCGAGCGTCGTCACGCCCAGGACGCGCCGGCCGTGCCTGCGGACGGCGGCCTCGTCGTCCGCGGCGGCGGGTGTGGGTGGCGCTGGCACCGTGCTGACCTGCTTCCGTCGAGTCGTCGATGACCGGGACGCGGGGGCCACCGGCCCGGCCCCCGCGGGGAGCCGGGCCGGTGGGCGCGGGTCAGCCGGCGGCCACCTCCAGGTTGGCGTAGTCGACCGCGTTCTCGGAACGGTAGGCGAACCCGCCCACGGTGCTGCGGAGCACCTGCGAGGGCTGGAGCGACGCGACGTAGATCTCGGGCGCGACGCCACGTTGATCGCCATCGCCTCCTCCCAGAACTTCCCGGCCTCCGGGCTCAGCGGGTCGCGCACCTCGATGCCCCGGTTCACCGCGTCGTAGAACGACTGGTTCTCCCACCGCGACGGGTTGGCGTTGTGGTTGTTCGGCCGCCAGAAGATCGTCAGTGCGTAGGTGGGCGACTGGGTCTGGGACCGGTTGCGGTACATCAGCGCCTGGAAGCTCGCCTCCTGGCGGCCCTGGGAGAACGCCGCGACCGGCTGCTGCGAGATCGTGATGTCGATGCCCGCGTCGGCCGCGTAGGACTTCATGAGGACCGCGGTGTCGAGCAGGTCCGGCACCGCGTTGGAGACGGCCAGCTCGAACGCGATCCCGTCCGGGTGGCCCGCCTCGGCCAGCAGCTGGCGCGCCTTGGCCGGGTCGTAGGTGTACTTGGGCAGCCCGTCGACGCTGTAGCCCTGGGTGTTGGGGTTGATGTTGCCGTACATCCGGATGGCCCGCCCGGCGTAGACCTGGGCGATGATCTCTCGTACGGGACCGCCCACGCCATGGCCTGGCGCACCTTCTCGTCGTCGAACGGCGCCTTGTTGGTCACGAGCGTCAGGTCGACGTACTCGATCGGGTCCGCCTCGGGCACGAGCAGCCCGTCGACGCCCGACAGCATCACCTGGTCGGCGGGCTTGATGCCCTGCGCGATGTCGACGTCGCCGCTCATCACCAGGCTGGCCCGGGTGCCGGGGTCCGGGACGACGCGCAGCGTGACCTTCTTGACCGACGGCGCGCCGAGCGCGTAGTTCTCGTTGGCCTCCAGCACCATCTCCTGGTCGGGCACCTCGGAGACGATCCGGTACGGGCCGTAGCCCCAGCCGGAGTTGGTGCGGCTCCACGCGAGGGCGTACGGGTCGCCGGGCGTCTCGTTCTGCTTGAGGTAGTCGCTGTCGTAGATGTGCCCGCCGAGGTTGGCGAGCAGGCCCAGGAACGTGAAGCCGTAGCTGGCCTGGTGCAGGGTGAACGCGACCGTGTAGTCGTCGATCTTCCGCAGCTGCGTGGCCGGGTCGGTGAAGGCCGGCGCGAAGATGGAGCCGGTCTTGGTGGGCGTCGCGAACTTGCGCTCGAACGAGTAGAGCACGTCGTCGGCGGTCAGCTCGTTGCCGACCTGGCTGAGCAGGCCGTGGCGCAGGTGGAAGGTGTAGGTCAGCCCGTCGGGGCTCACCTCCCACGACTCGGCGAGGTACCCCTCGAAGCCGTTGAAGTCCTGCACCACGGTGCCCGGGGTCCGGCCCGGGATGTAGGGGTTGCGGACGAGCCCGGCCTGGGTGTTGGCGTTGATCTCGAACGCCTCCAGGCTGAGCGCGTTGCCCCCGTCCTGGCCGCCGTAGGACGGGGTGAGGGCCGGCACCGCGACCACGATCTCCTGCTTGAGCTCGGTCGGCGCGCCCGACGCGCCGCCGGAACCGCCGCCGCCGCATGCGGCGAGCACGAGCGCGGCAACCGCCAGCGCCGCGGCGAGCGGGCGCGCCCCCACGCGCCCGGCCCGCCGGCCGCTCGTGGCCGGCCGCGCGCTGCGGCCGGGCCCGTTCGGTGTGGTCACGTGATCCTCCTGGAATGGGTGCGCGGGAGCGCGAGGGGTGGGGGAACGTGCGGGTGTTGATCCGTGCGTTTCTCAGCGCAGCGCCGCGCCGCGGCTCATCCGGGTGATGGCGCCGGCGACGCCCGCTGCGCCGGCCACGGCCAGGCACAGGGCGAACGCCGGGAAGACCGAGGTCCCACCAGCGGCCGAGCATCACGTCCGAGACGCCGGCCGAGATCCTGGCGCCCCCACTCGGGGGGTGGGCCGGGGCGGAGTCCCGATGGCCCGAGGAACCCGGAGCGCACGCCGGAGAACGATGATCGAGACGCCGAACACCACGGAGGCGTTCTCCAGGGCGGGGCGGCACGAGTTGGGCAGCACGTGCCGGAACGTGATCCGGGCCTCGCCCATCCCGGCCATGCGGGCGGCGTCCAGGTACGCGTCGTGGCGCACCTTGAGCACCTCGACGCGGGTGAGCCGGATCTGGTTCGGCACCATGATCAGCGCCAGCGCGACGCTCAGGCTGACGAGCGAGGCGCCGAAGAGGCCGACGACCACCACGCCGACGATCAGCGCGGGCACGGCGTCCGAGAGGTCGACGACCCGGCTGAGGCCGCGCCCGACCCACCCGAGCGGGCCGCGGCGCGCCTCGTTCATGCCGATCAGGAGCCCGACCAGCAGGCCCACGACGGTGGCGACGACGGTGACGAGCAGCGCGATCGTCAGGTTGATCCGCGCGGCGGCGATCGTGCGGGAGAAGACGTCGAGGCCGGTGGCGTCGGTGCCGAAGAGGAACGCCCCGCCGGGGCGCTGGCTGGCCGGGCCCGCGACGCGTTCGGGGTCGAACGGGATGAGCAGCGGGCCGACGACCGCGACGGCCACGAGGATCGCGAACGGGACGAAGGGGGCCCAGCTCGGGCGGCGTCTCACGGGGCCTCCTCAGCCGTCCACCGCGGTGCCGGGGCGCCGCCGCGGGTCGAGCAGCATGTTGACGATGTCGACGGCGAAGAACGCGATCAGGCAGATGGCGGCGATCGACACCAGGAAGCCCTGCAGCCCGAGGAAGTCCACCGAGTCCACCGAGTCCAGCGCGAACTGCCCGAGCCCGCCGAGCCCGAAGAGCTGTTCGAGCACGACCACACCGCCGACCAGGCCGCCGAAGAGCGCCCCGATCATCACCACGGCGCTCGCGGCGGCCCGCCGCATGATGCTGAGGTAGATCGCCGGCCGGGTGGCGCCGGACGCGATCCGGAAGAGCGTCGCGGGGGCGGCGGCCGACTCGTCGAGGCCGAGCGCGAGCTGCTTCCAGATCGTCGGGGTGTAGACGAGCACCATCACCGCCACCGGCAGCGCGAGGTGGGCGAGCATCGAGCCGAGCACGTCCCAGCTGCCCGTCAGCAGCGAGTCGAGGATCGGGAAGCCGGTGACGTCGGGCAGCGTGAGGCCCGGCGAGATCCGGCCGATCGGCGCCGGGACGACCCGCAGCGTGCCGTAGAGCAGCACGAGCCCGAAGATCGCGACGGCGAAGTCCGGCACGGCGCCGGCGAGCCGGGCGTAGCCGCGCAGCACCCGCCGGACGGCGCCGCTGCGGGTGCGCAGCAGGAGCACGCCCAGCGCCAGCGCCAGCAGCACGGCGCCGGTGAGGCCGACGAGCACCAGCTCCACGGTGGCCGGGAGCCGGTCCCAGATCTCCTGCCAGATCGGCCGGCCGGTCACCGTCGAGGTGCCGAGGTCGAGCCGTACGAGCCCCGCCCAGAAGGTGCCGAGCTGCTGCCAGATGCTCCCGGACAGGCCCATCGCGGCGGCCGCCTCGGCGTAGATCTCCGGCGTGATCGTGTCGGTGCCTTCGAGCGCCTGCAGGACCGGGTCGCCGGGCACGAGCCGGACGAGGAAGAACGCGACGGTCGCGAACGCCGCGATGTGCACCGGCAGCACGAGGGTGCGCACGATCCACCATCGGTGGCGGCGCAGGTGCGCGGTCACGCCGGGCCCACCGCGGCGACGACCGGGCGCTCGGCCGGGCCGACGACAGCGCGGTCGCGGCGGTAGGCGGCCAGCAGCGACGCGGTGTAGGGGTGCTGCGGGTCGTCCAGCACCTGGCGGGTCGGCCCGCGCTCGACCACCTCGCCCGCGCGCATCACCACCAGCTCCCGGGCCACGAACGCCGTGGCGGGCAGCCCGTGGGAGACGAAGGCCAGGCCCACGGCGTTCGTCTCGCAGTACTCCTTGATGATGTTGAGCACGGTGCCCTGCACGGAGACGTCCAGCGCGGAGACGACCTCGTCGCACAGCAGGATGCGGGGCCGCACCACGAGGGCCCGGGCGAGCGCGAACCGCTGGCGCTGCCCGCCGGAGACCTCGCTCGGGTAGCGGCGCAGGTGGCCGGGGTCGAGCTGGAGCAGGGCGAGCACCTCGGCGACCCGCTCCGCGGCCGCGTCCCCGGTGATCCCGTGCAGTATCGCGAGCGGGGTCTCGACGGCGTCGCCGAGCGTGCGCCGCGGGTCGAAGGAGGACGAGGTGTCCTGCGCGACGAACTGGACGGCCGCGCGGAAGTCGCGCCGCCCGGTGCGGGAGCGGAGGAACTGCGGCAGCGGCGCCGCGTTGTAGGTCACCACCCCGGACGAGACGGGTTCGAGCCCGACCAGCATCCGCGCGAGCGTCGACTTCCCGGACCCGGACTCCCCCACGATCCCGATGGCGGACGTGGAGTCGATCTCGAAGTCCAGCGGCTTGACGGCGGTGAAGGCCGAGCTGCCGCGACCCGTAGGTGCGCCGTCGCCGCGCAGCGCGACGTAGCCCGGGACGCTCTCGGGGTTCACGCCGCCGCCGTCCCGGCCGGCGGGGCCTCGGCGACGCCCGCGGCGGCCTCGGGCACGAACTCGCCGAGCGTGGGCAGCCGGTCGAGGTCCGCGGCCTCCAGCGTCGGGACGCAGGAGAGCAGCGCTTTCGTGTACGGGCTGGTCGCCTCCTGCTCGACGTGCGCGGTGGCGCAGACGTCGACGACCTCGCCGCGGTACAGGACGATCATCCGGTCCGTGTAGATCCGGCACAGCTCGATGTCGTGGGTGATGATCAGCAGGCTGGCGCCCTCCTCCTGGGTCATGCGGGTGAGCAGGTCCATGACGTCGCGGCTGACCGAGGCGTCCAGCGCCGAGGTCGGCTCGTCCGCGATGAGCAGCCGCGGGCTCCCGCACATCGCGAGCGCCACCATCACCCGCTGGCGCATGCCGCCGGACAGCTCGTACGGGCGGGCGTGCAGGACCCGTGCCGTGTCGGTCAGCCCGACGCGCACCAGCCACTCCGCGGCGCGTTCCCGCGCGGCCTTGTTCGACAGCCGCGCCGCGCCGCGCAGGACGGCGGCGAACTGGCTGCCGACGGTCGCGACGGGGTCGAGCGAGGTCATCGCGTCCTGGAAGACCATGGACAGGCCGGGGGTGCGGACCGGCACCGTGCGGGCCGGGCCGCGCTCCAGCGCCCGGCCGTCGAACACCAGCTCGGCGGCGCTCGTCACGGCCGTCGGGGCCGTGAGCAGGCCGGCGATCGCGAGGCCCATGGTGGTCTTGCCGGACCCGGACTCCCCCACGACCGCCACGCGCTCGCCGCGGCGCAGCGCGAAGCTCGCGCCGCGGACGGCGACGTGGGCGTCCTCGCCCGTGCCGTAGGTGACGGTCAGGTCCGCGACCCGCAGGAGGACCGGGTCGGGCGGGACGGCCCCGGTGTCGGGCGCCGCGGCCCGTTCCCGGGCGGGCAGGGCGAGGTCGGTGGACATGGCTGGCCTCCGGTTCTGATCGCGTTTCAGAACTCGAGCAGGTTGTCGCGGAAGAGGGCGTGCGTGTACTCGGTCCGCACCAGGCCGCGGCGCTGGAGCGCCGGCACCAGACCGTCGGCTATCTCACTGATGTAGCGGCGGTTGAGGTCGAAGTTGGAGATCAGGAAGCCGTCCCCGCCGACCTCCTGCATGATCTCGTCCATCTGCGCGGCGACGGTGTCGGGCGAGCCGACCATCTCGACCGAGCCCATGCTGCGGCGCAGGAACTCCCGCGGGGTCAGGCCGATCGCCTGGGCGAGCATCTGCTGGTGGCCGTTGGTCCGCACGGTGTCGGGGATCGGCTCGTCCAGCGGGTAGAGCGAGAAGTCGATGCCGCTGTGCCGGGACAGGTGCAGGAGCCCTGCTCCGGGTGCGCCTCGGCCCACGCCATCTGCCGCGCCCGCTTCTCCTGCGCCTCCGCGTCGGTCTCGCCGACCACCGGGGACGCCATGAAGAGCACCTTGCAGTCCCCGGTCGATCGGCCCAGCCGGGTCATGCGGGCGTGCACGTCGTCGCGGAAGGACTTCATGCCCTCGACGCCGCCGCTGGTGCCGGAGATGATCGAGTCGGCGGTGCCCGCCGCGAACTCCCGGCCCCGGGGCGAGCCGCCGGCCTGCGTGAACACCGGACGGCCCTGCGGGCTGCGGTTGCCGTTCAGCGGGCCGCGGGAGCGGAAGAACTTGCCCTCGAAGTCGAGCGTGTGGACCTTCGTGTAGTCGGCCCACACCCCCTTCTCCTCGTCCATGACGACGGCGTCGACCTCCCAGGAGTCCCACAGCTTGCAGGCCAGCTCGAAGAACTCGTCGGCCATGTCGTAGCGGAGGTCGTGCTCGATCTGCTCGTCGCGCCCGTAGTTCTGCGCGGCCCGGTGGCTGGACGAGGTGACGATGTTCCACCCGGTCCGCCCCCGGGACATGTGGTCCATCGTGTTGATCTTGCGGGCGAGCATGTACGGGTGGTACTCGGTGGTCGAGAGCGTCGGCACGATGCCGATGTGGCTGGTCAGGTGCGCCATGACGGGCGCGAGCACCGTCGGGTCCAGCTTGGGCGTGGCGGTCGCGGAGTCCAGGTACGCCTTGGCGTTGCCGCCGTACGCGTCGGGCACGTACGACGAGTCCTCGATGATCACGTAGTCGAAGCAGGCCCGTTCGAGCGCGCGGGCCAGGTCGATCCACAGCTGCGGGTTGGTCCAGTCCCGGCCGCCCGCGCCGGACCAGGTCCGGCCCCAGGACTTGACGCCGAACCCGCCCGCGCCGAACCAGGCGAGGTGGAACCGGTTGGCTGGCATGCGCGATCTCCTCCGAGCGTCGGTCGATGGCGGTGGCGGAAGGCCACTCAGAAGGCCATGAGGTTGTCCCGGAACCGGGTGTGCTCGTAGCGGGTGCGGGTGAGGCCGCGCTTCTGCAGCTCGGGCACGAGCCCGTCGCAGATCTCCATCACGTAGCGGCGGCTGAAGTAGCTGTTGACCAGCAGGAACCCGTCGCCCCCGACGTGCTGCATCATCTCGTCGAGGGTGCCGGCGACCTCGTCGGCCGTGCCGACCACGGAGTCGGGCCCGAACCGCTGCGCGCGCACGAGCAGGTCGCGCAGCCGCTTGCCCTCCAGCGCCTTCGTCGAGCTCTGATGACCGTTGGACTTCAGCTCGGGCAACGGCTCGTCGAGGTCGAACTGCGAGAAGTCGATGCCGCTCATCCGGGAGAAGTGCGCGAGGCCGTACTCGATGGTGTTGGGCGTCAGCTCGGTCCAGGCCGCGAGGCGGGCGAACGCATCCTCCCGGGTGTCCGAGATGATCGGGCTGACCAGGAACATCACCTTGATCGTGTCCGGGTCGCGGCCGGCCTCCACCGCGCGCGCCCGCACGTCGTCGCGGTAGGCCTTCATCTCCTCCGCGTCGCCGCCATCGCGATGATCGTCTCGGCCCACTGGGCCGCGAACCGCCGCCCGCGCCCCGACCCGCCGGCCTGGCAGATCACCGGGGACCCCTGCGGCGAGCGCGGGGCCGAGAGCGGCCCGCGCGACTTGAAGTACTTTCCCTCGAAATCGATCGGGTGCACCTTGGAACCGTCCGCGAAGATGCCGCGGTCCAGGTCGAGCACCATCGCGTCGGCTTCCCAGGAGTCCCACAGCCGGTGCGCGACCTCCATGAACTCGTCGGCCATGTCATAGCGCTCGTCGTGCGGGTACTGCTTCTCCCGGCCGTAGTTCTGGGCCCCGCCGTCGTTCGACCCGGTCACCACGTTCCAGCCGATCCGGCCGTCCGAGACGTGGTCCAGGGCATTCATTTTCCGGGCCAGCATGAACGGGTGGTACTCGGTGGTCGAGCAGGTGACGACGATTCCCAGGCGCTCGGTGGCGGCCGTCAGGAACGGGGCCAGCACGGTGGGGTCGAGCTTCGGCGTGTCGACCGAATGCCGCAGGTAGGCGTCGTGCGAGCCCTGGTAGGTGTAGGGCACGTTCGACGAGTCCTCCAGCATGAGGTAGTCGAATCCGGCCCGTTCCATGGACCGCGCGAGGTCGACCGCCATGTCCGGTTTCGCGAACCGGTCGACGGCCGACCCGGCCCACGGGTGGCGCCACGCCTTCGGGCCGAATCCCTTCGAGAAGAACCATCCCAGATGGAACGGGGAAGCGGGCATCGAGCACTCCTTGCGGGACGAGCCGGATACCGCTGCGGGCAGCGTTTCCGAGGTCTGGACGAATGATGAACGGAACGTGTTACCGAGTTCCGCCCGAATGGGTAACCCGCCGATTACGCCGTCACGAGGCGGCCTGCCGGACCGCGCCGGGCAACGCGGCGGGGACGCCGAGTGTCCCGCACCCCGGCGCCCTCGTAGGCGCTGCGCACCAGGCCGCGCCGGCGCAGCTCGGGCACGACCTCGGCGACGAACACGTCGATCGTCTGCGGCAGGATCGGGGCCACGATCGCGAAGCCGTCGGCGGTGCCGGCCTCGAACCACCGCTGCATCTCGTCGGCGACGTCGCGCGGGGTGCCGGTGACGACCCACTGCATGTTGCCCAGGCCGCCCACGTACGAGCGGCGCGCGGTCTCCGCGATGCTCCAGCCCTCCTCGCGGGCCAGCCGCTTGAACAGCGTGCTCATGCTGACGCTGCTGGACACGACCACGTCCGGCAGGTCGGCGAACGGGAGCGGCCCCTCCGGGTCGTACGCGCGCAGGTCGTGCTCGAGCAGGGCGGACAGGTGCCCGATGACGTCGGCGCCCTCGAGGTGGTAGGCGTCGAGGTCGTCGTGCAGCCGCTGGGCCTCCGCGGCCGTCGAGCCGATGAACGGCATGATCCCCAGCAGGATCTTGATGCCGTTCGGGTCGCGCCCGTAGGCCGCCGTGCGGGTCTTGATGTCCTGGTAGTACTCCTGCGCGCGCGGCAGTGACGAGCCGCCGGCGTAGATGGCGTCGGCCCAGCGGGCGGCGAGGTCGCGGCCCTCCGCCGACGAGCCGGCCTGCACCACCAGCGGCCGCCCGCCCGCGGGGCGCAGCACGTCCAGAGCACCGCGCACCGTGAAGTGCGGGCCGGCGTGGTCCACCGCCGCGGCGGGTGCGGTCCCGTCGGACGCCCCGGCCCACAGCCCGGTGACGACCTCCAGGAACTCGTTGGACCGGACGTAGCGCTGGTCGTGCGGGAGCTGGGCGTCGAGCCCGAAGTTGCGGGCGATCCCGTCGCCGGTGGAGGCGACGTAGTTGATCGCGAGCCGGCCGCCGCTGAGCCGGTCCAGCGACGCGCCCCGGCGGGCGACGTCCACCGGGTCGTTGTAGCTCGTGGAGACCGTCGCGACCATCCCCACCCGGGAGGTCTCGGCGGCGACTGCGGCGAGCAGCTCCAGCGGGTCGAGCCGGGTGCCGGTCACCGACGTGCGCCCGGGCGTGTGCACCGGGGTGTCGGCCACGAAGACCAGGTCGAACAGGCCTTCCTCGGCGGTGCGCGCGAACTGGACGTACCGGTCGACGCTCGGCGCGTCGCCGACGTCGCTCAGCGGGTGCCGCCAGGCCCCGGAGTGCCGGCCGAACTCCGACAGGTTGAGGCTCAGGTGCATCAGCGGCCCCGGCCCGAAACCCCCGCTCACGACGCCTCCCCGGCGACCGGCCGGCGTGCCGGCTGCCGCAGGCCGGCCAGCCCGAGCCGCGCCGTGAGCGAGCCGCGCCGTGAGCGTCGGCCCCGGCGCTCCGGCGGCGCGCCCGCCGCGCGCAGCGCCGGGACCAGCTCGGACGCGATCTCGTCGAGGCCGTCGAACGTGCCGTCCGTGACGAGGGTGGCGCCGTCGGCGCCGCTCCCGCGCACGAGGTCGCGCACCGCGCCCGCCCAGGCCGCCGGGTCGCCGGCCGGGGTGGAGGGCGCCGGGCACCGGACGCCGGGCCACCGCCGGCAGCACGACCAGCTCCCGCGGGTGCCGGCCCGCGGCCGCGGCGGCGTCGCGGAGCGCACCGACGGTGGGCGCGAGGTCGGACGCAGCGGGCACCACGGGACGACGACGTCGGCGTGGCGGGCCGCGCACAGGACGTCCAGCGCCGTCCGCACCGGCCACACGATCACCGGCCGGCCCTGGGGCGAGCGCGGCACGTCGAGCGCGCCGCGCAGGCGGAAGTGCGCCGCGCGGTGGACGACCGGGTGGATGCGGGTGTCGTCGCGGAAGTCGCCGCGCACCTTGTCGGGGACGACCGCGCCCGGCTCCCACGAGTTCCACAGCCGGGTGACGACCTCGACGTACTCCTCGGCGCGGGCGGCCTGCTCGACGGCGTCGCCGAGCGGCACGCCGAACGCGGCCTCCTCGCCCGGGCCGGGGTGCGCCTCGACCGACCAGCCGGCCCGGCCCCGGGTGAGGTGGTCGAGCGTGGCGAGCCGCCGGGCCGTGTTGTACGGGTAGCCGAAGAGGGCCGAGTCCGCGGCGACCACGCCGATCGAGGAGGTGCGCCGGGCCAGCGCCCCGGCCAGGGTCGTCGGCTCGACGGCGGGCGGCGGGACGCCGGGCGTCCGGTCCGGCGTGACGACGACGGCGGTCACGCCGGCGGCCTCCAGCGCCGCCACCGCTGCGGTGACCCGGTCGAGCAGCGCGACCCCGGCCCCGATGCCCGGGTCGCGGCCGGCCGGGACGGTGATCGTGACGGAGAGCCTCATGGGCGGTGTGCGTCCTTCCTGACGACTGCCCGTCAAGGCTCACCGCGCCGTGTTACCCGTCAGCGCGGCAGCGGTGACATGACCATTGCGCTGCCGGTCGGCGGGGCGAACGCGCACGTCAGGGGCATGATCCGGGCGAACCCGCCGGTCCGGGGGGCGCCGGGGACACCATCGAGCTGCGCAGCGCGACCTTGCTGCCCACGAAGAACGTGTGGTTGCACTCGCGCGGCGTGCCGTCGCGTCGGAGAGCAGGCGCTCGCGGAAGAGCAGCGGCGCGCCCGGGTCGACGCCCAGGATCCGGCCGGTCCGCTCGTCGCACATCACCGACTCGACGCTCGTGTCGATGCGCCCGAGCGGGCGCCCGTAGCTGCGCAGGAACGACGCCTCCAGGCCCGGGGAGCTCGACTCCGTGCCCAGCTCGCGCCGCTCCCCCTCCAGCCAGTAGTTCGTGAAGATCGCCACCGGCTCCCCGGCGCGCAGCGTCATCCACTCGGCCATCCAGACCGCCTGCTGCGCCGTGCGCAGCCGCAGCTGCAGCAGCGGCGTGACCGGGATGCGGGCGCACTCCAGCATCGTGTTCTGGTAGTCGCCGGGGTTGCGGAAGCCGGACTCGGGCTCGGGCAGGCTCCCGCGCTGCGGCGAGATGTCGTCGAGCGCCATCTCCGCGATCCCGCCGACGACCACCGTCCCGTGCCGGGGGCTGCGCGTCACGAGGCCCTCGTCGGCCAGCAGCGACATCGCCTCCCGGACGGCGTTGCGGCTCGTGGCGTACGCCTGCACCAGCTGCTCCTCGACGAGCTGCTCGCGGCGCGGCACCAGCCCCAGCCGGATGCCCGACCGGATCAGGCCGTGCAGCCGCAGCGGCGACCGCTGCCGGACCAGCGCGGCGACCGGGCCCGCTGGCGCATCCGGGCCATGTACTCCTGCTGCTGGTCGACAGGTCCGGCTCGCACGTGCGGCCTCCGATCATCACGGCACGTCGGGGCTCCGCCGTGGCGGGCACGACGATGTGACGGCGAAGGGTCACAGAAGGGTCGCGACCCGACGTTGCTGCTGCGACCCGCTGCGCGTAAACGCGCCGTTGCGCCACCCGCGCCCGTCGCCGCGGAACCCGGCCGCGCCCGTGCCGCCACCGCGCCCGGCCGCGCGCCCGGGGCGGCGCGATCCCGGGTCCGCCGGGCCGTCCGCGCTGGTCAGCGAGGCGGACCGGATGCGGTCGCGGTGCGCAAACGCCCGGGAACGCGCGGCGACCGTCGGCGAAACACGCCTCGTCTTGACTCTGGGCGTCGAACGATCGAGGAGGAACCACGCCGTGATCGCACTGGACGCCCTCTCGCCGGACCACACCACGCTGCGGCAGGCCTACGGGTGCTTCCCCAGCGGGGTCACGGCGGTCTGCGCGATGGGCCCGCAGGAGCCGGTCGGGATCGCCGCCAGCTCGTTCACGTCGGTCTCGATGGACCCACCGCTGGTCTCGGTCTGCGTGCAGCACACGTCGACGACCTGGCCCCGGCTCGCCGGCCTGCCCCGGCTCGGGGTCAGCGTCCTCGGCGCCGCCCACGACCTGGCCTGCCGCCAGATCGCCGCCCGCACCGGCGACCGGTTCGCCGGCCTGACCTTCGACACCACCGACGGCGGCGCCGTGCTGCTGCACGGCGCGTCGGCCTGGCTGGACTGCTCCGTGGAGAGCGAGGTGCCCGCCGGCGACCACAAGATCGTTCTGCTGCGCGTGCACGCCCTGCGCACGTTCGACACCGAGCCCCTCGTGTTCCACGCCAGCCGCTTCCGCCAGCTGGCGGCGGCTGATGACCGGTCTGCTCAGCAACCCCGCTCCCGCCGTCGCGCCGACGACGGACCCCGTCGCCGCCGCCCTCGCGGCGCTGGCCGCCGGACGCCCGGTGCTCGTGCACGACGACGCCGACCGGGAGGACGAGGCGGACGTCGTGCTGCCCGCCGCGCTCGCCACCGCGCAGTGGACGGCGTGGATGGTGCGCCACACGTCCGGGTTCCTCTGCGCGCCGATGCCCGCCGACCTGGCCGACGCGCTCGACCTGCCGCCCATGGTCCGCGACAACGCCGACCCGCGGCGCACCGCGTACGGGGTCTCCGTGGACGCGCGCACCGGCGTCGGCACCGGGATCAGCGCGGCCGACCGGGCCCGCACCGCGCGGGTCCTCGCCGACCCGCGCACCCGGCCCGGCGACCTGCTCCGCCCCGGGCACGTCCTGCCGCTGCGGGCCGTGCCGGGCGGCGTACTGGAGCGGCCCGGGCACACCGAGGTGGCCGTCGACCTGTGCCGGCTGGCCGGGCTCCCGCCCGTCGCGCTCATCGCCGAGGTCGTCACCGACCACGGGCCGACCGCCGGACGCGCGCACGTGCTCGACCTCGGCCGGGCCGCGGGCGTGCCGGTGCTCGACATCGCCGACGTCGCCCGCCACCGGCTCTACCACGGCGACGGCCGCACCGGCCGGGTGCGCCGCGTCGCAGAGACGGCCCTGCCGACCCCGCACGGGCGGCTGCAGGCGGTCGGCTACCGCGACGAGGTGACCGGCGCCGAGCACCTCGCGCTGCTCGGCGGGCCGCCCGGGGCCGCCCCGCTCGTGCACGTCCACACCGAGTGCGTCCTCGGGGAGGCGCTGGGCTCGCGCGGCT
>MKJX01000230.1 GCA_001942415.1 Pseudonocardia sp. CNS-139 | reverse complement strand
TCCTCCGGCTCCGGCCGCACCCAGCGCACGTGCGCCTTCGTGCCGGTGTCCACCCAGTAGGCGGCCCGCACGCCGGTGGCGACCACCGGCTCGGTCGGCATGATCACCGCGTTGGCCCGCTCCAGCGACGCGGCCACGTCCGGGGCCGGCTCGGAGCCGTCCTCCGCCGGCGGGATCCACCAGCCGAAGTCCGGGTGCAGCGCCAGGTCCAGCACACCGTCCGGATCGAGGACGTCCTGCATCCGCACCAGCTCACCCGCCACCCCCGGCCCGACAACCGGCAGCGCCGTGCCCGGCTCGGCCTCCTGGGCCCAGCGCAGCGCGCGGGCGAGGTCGGCGGACAGGTCGCCCGACCGGGTCTGGACCTGCATGCCGAGCAGGATCGACCCGTCCGGGCGGACGAGCGCGGCCGCGGCGCCGGGCAGCACGGTCGCGAGCGTGACGGCGACGTCCGACGGCTCGCGCAGCGGCAGCGGCGCGGTGGCCGACGGCAGGAACTCCCGCATCGCGACGAGGTCGCACTCGGCGGCCAGGCCCTCGAACGGCCGCACGACGATGACGTCGTCGCCCGCGCCGTGGCAGACCTTGAACCGCTTGCCCGAGCCGCACGGGCAGGGGCGGCGGGGGTTCTCGCCGGTGCTTGCCTTGTCGCGTGTCTTCTTGGCCATGGTCCGGCAGACGTTAGCGGGCACGATGGGGCCTGCGACACCGAGGCCGGAGGCACCCCTGACCACGATCACGACCCCGTTCGACCCCGGCGACCCGGGGTTCCTCGCCGATCCCTACCCCACGTTCGCCGCGCTGCGGTCCGCCGCGCCCGTGCACGAGCACCCCGGTCTCGGGATGCCGGTGGCGGTGTCGCACGCGGCGTGCTCGGCCGTGCTGCGGGGCCGGGACCTGGGCCGGATCTGGGCGGACGCCGAGCCGGCCGCGGACTTCCCGGCTTTCAACCTCCTGCACCGCAACTCCCTGCTCGAACGCGAGGGGGAGCCGCACGACCGGCTGCGCACGCTGGTGGCGGGCGCGTTCAACCGAGGGCACACTGCGCGTCTGGAACCGTGGGTGCGCGGCCTGGCCGACCGGCTCGTCGCCGACCTGGCCGAGCAGGTTCACACGGACGGCAGCGCGGACCTCATGACGGGCGTCGCCGCGACGCTGCCGGTGGAGGTCATCGCCGAGCTGCTGGGCGTGCCGGAGCCGGCGCGCTCGGCGCTGCGCGGCTGGTCCAACACGATCGTCACGATGTACGAGCCGTCCCCGGCCCGGGTGCGGCGCGCCGCAGCCGAGCGAGCGGCCGCCGAGTTCGTCGACGCGCTGCGCGGGCTCGCCGCCCACCGCCGCCGCCATCCGGGCCCTGACCTGGTCAGCGACCTGCTCGCGGCCGAGATCGACGCCGACGAGCTGGTCGGCACGGCGGCGCTGCTGCTCATGGCCGGGCACGAGGCCACCGTCAACGTGATCGGCAACGGGGTGCTCGCGCTGCTGCGCCACCCCGCGCAGTGGCGGCGGCTGGTCGCCGACCCCGGGCTCGACGCAGCCGCCGTTGAGGAGCTGATCCGCTACGACGCGCCGCTGCAGCTCTTCGAGCGCACGGCCGTCGTCGACACGGCGGTGGCCGGCCACCAGGTGCCTGCCGGCACGAAGATCGCCGCGCTGCTCGGCGCGGCCGCCCGCGACCCGCAGGTCTTCGCCGACCCGGACGACCTGGACGTCGGCCGGGCGCCCAACCCGCACCTCGGGTTCGGCGCGGGCGTCCACTACTGCCTCGGCGCCCCGCTGGCCCGGCTGGAGGTGGCCGCCACGCTGGACGCGCTGCGACGCAGGCTCCCGGACGTGCGGCTCGCCGCGGAACCCCCGCGGCGGCCGGACTTCGTCATGCGAGGGCTGCGGGAGCTTCGGCTCGCGACGGCCTGACCTGCACGAGCACCTCGCGCCGGCGCGGCGCCACCGGGGCCAGCAGCCGGGTCAGCACCACCACGACCCGCGCCGTGACGACGGCCGTGACGGCGGCGAGCCCGTCGAGCACGGCGTGCAGCACCACGCCGTCGGCGAGCGCCTGCACGCCGCCGCGGAACATCCACGCGATCACCACGAACGCGAGCACCACACTCGCCGCCCACAGCGCCCACCACACGAGCAGCAGCCGGGACGGGCGCGGCCGCCGCTGCGGCGGGAGCCCGAGCGCCGCGTGCTCGATCTCGGCGAGCACCGAGCCGGGCACCGACAGGTTGATCCCCGGCACCAGCCAGCCGGCCACGATCGTCCAGGTCGGGCGGGCCGGGCGCACGCCCGCGCGCTGGCCGGCCGCCTGCGCGGCCCGCACGCTCCAGAGGATCAGCAGCGAGCCGCAGACGGTGGTGAGGATCGGCGCGACCCGCCCGGTCGTCTCCACCAGCGCGTCGGACGCGGCGACGGCGCCGCGGGCAGCGCCCCGTCCCGGCTGGCCAGCAGCAGGACGTAGCGCCACACCTCGGCCCCGGCCGCCAGCACCGCGACGGCCGCGAGCGCCCACAGCAGCGGCACCAGCGTCGCGAGCAGCGAGCGCGCGGTCTGGAGCGACGTCGGGCGCGGCTCGCCGGCCGCCTCGGGCGGCGTCCAGGGGCCGAGCGGGAACCCCCAGCGCGGCAGCACGCGGTAGCGCGGCGGGCCCGTGTAGTGCGGACGCACGCGGACCGGCACCGGCCGGTTGCCCGGGGTGCCCGGCGGCGGCTCGGCCACCCAGCGCAGCGCGGCCAGGTACCGCCCGCAGTACGGGCAGAACGGGCCGCCGCCCACGGGGGCCCGGCGCCCGCACCGCGGGCACGGCGGGCCGGCGCGGGCCGCGTCGGGGACCGGCGGGTGCATCGGCCTAGATGATCTGCGGTGCGGCGCCGCCCTCGGCGACGACCTCGCGGCCCTGCGCGGCCCACTGCTGCATCCCGCCGGCCACGTTCACGGCGGGGTAGCCCTGGCCCGCGAGGTACGCGACCACCCGGGCGGAGCGCCCGCCGGACCGGCACACGACGTACAGCGGGTCGCCGTCGGGGATCTCGGCGACGCGGGCGGTGAGCTCGGACATCGGCAGGTGCTGGGCACCGGGTGCGTGGCCGGCGAGCCACTCGTCGCTCTCGCGGACGTCGAGGAGCACGGCGCCGGCGGGGAGGTCCGCCACCGCGACGGCCGGGACGGCAGGTCCAGTCATGCGGGAAATCCTGCCACGAAAGGGCGTAGCAGGCCGGTGAGCCGGATACGGTCGCTCCCCGTGGAATACCGGGGCGGAGTCACCGCGGACTGGGCCGCTGCCGTCATCCGCGCCGTGCACCGGCGCTCTCTCGACCTTCCCCCGCCGACGATCGACGAGACGTGGCTCGACGTGGAGCTCGTCCTGTACGTGCGCTACCGGCTGGGCCGCAAGAAGCTCGCCGCGCGCTTCCGGCTCGACGTGGACCCGGCGTCCGGCGGCCCGCCCCTGGACGCCGACGGGCTCGCCGCCAACCTCTTCCACGGCCTCGCCGCGGGCGCGGCGACGGGTTCGTCGACCGGCACGGCTACCGCTGGTGGGGCGACGCCCCGCCGGACGCGGACTGGACGAGCGCCCTGCACCGCGTCCGGATCATGACGATCTCGTGATCCCGGAGGGAGCCCGGACGCGAGCGGGGCGGGTCCGGTCCGGACCCGCCCCGCCGTCACACCCCCCGCGTCAGTGCGCGATCGCCTTCTCGGCGCCGGCGCCCGTGAGCGAACGGACCTCCATCTCGGCGTACCTGGCCTCGTCCTCGGCGCCGCGCCGGCGCCCGACGTAGGTGCCGATGATGCCGAGCAGGAACGACGCCGGGATCGACACGAGCCCCGGGTTGTCCAGCGGGAACCAGTGGAAGTCGACACCCTGGATCATCGACGCGCTGCGCCCGGTGGCCGGGTTCACCGGCTTTCCGGAGACCGCCGGCGAGAACACGATGAGCACGATGCAGATGGCGAGCCCGCCGTAGATGCTGAACAGCGCGCCGGTGGTGTTGAACCGCTTCCAGAACAGCGAGTAGAGAATCGTCGGCAGGTTCGCCGACGCCGCCACCGCGAACGCGAGCGCCACCAGGAACGCGATGTTCTGCCCGTTGGCGATGATGCCGCCGGCGATCGCGACCACGCCGATCACCACCGCCGTCGTGCGGGCCACCCGGACCTCCGCGTCGGGCGACGCCTGGCCGTGCTTGATGACGTTCGCGTACACGTCGTGCGCGAACGACGCGGACGCCGTGATGGTCAGGCCCGCGACGACCGCGAGGATCGTCGCGAACGCGACCGCGGAGATGATGCCGAGCAGCGCCTCGCCGCCGAGGTAGTACGCGAGCAGCGGAGCGGCGTTGTTCTGCGTGGTCGAGGTGATGGTGCCCTCCGGGAGCAACGCCGCCGCCCCGTACCCCAGCACCAGCGTGAACAGGTAGAACAGCCCGATCAGCCAGATCGCCCACACCACCGAGCGGCGGGCCTCCTTGGCCGTGGGCACGGTGTAGAACCGCATCAGGATGTGCGGCAGCCCCGCCGTGCCCAGCACCAGCGCGAGGCCGAGCGACACGAAGTCGACGGGGTTGGTGTACTGCAGGCCCGGGGCCAGCACCGCCTCGCCGCGCGGGCTGTTCTCGACGGCCCGGCCGAGCAGGTCGGACAGGTTGAAGCCGAACATGCCGAGTACCCACGCCGTCATCACCGCGGCGCCGACGATCAGCAGCACCGCCTTGATGATCTGCACGTACGTGGTGCCCTTCATGCCGCCGACCAGCACGTAGAAGATCATCAGGATGCCGACGACGGCGATGACGACGCCCTGGCCGAGCTGGTTGGTCGTCGGGATCTGCAGCAGCAGCGCGATCAGGCCGCCGGCCCCCGCCATCTGCGCGAGCAGGTAGAAGAACGACACGACCAGCGTGGACGTGGCCGCCGCCGCGCGGACCGGCCGCTGCCGCATCCGGAACGCCAGCACGTCGCCCATCGTGTACTTGCCGGTGTTGCGCAGCAGCTCGGCGACGAGCAGCAGCGCGACCAGCCAGGCCACGAGGAAGCCGATCGAGTAGAGGAAGCCGTCGTAGCCGTTGAGCGCGATGGCGCCGGCGATGCCGAGGAACGACGCCGCGGACAGGTAGTCACCCGCGATCGCGACGCCGTTCTGCGGACCGGTGAACGCGCGGCCCGCCGCGTAGTAGTCCGAAGCGGTTTTGTTGGTGCGGCTCGCGCGATAGACGAAGAACAGCGTGATGGCCACGAAGACGAGAAAGATGCCGATGTTCAGGCCGACGCTGCCGACCGCGGTCGGTGCGGCCGGCGCCTGGGCGACCGATGACCCGCTCGCGAGCTCGCTCATTCCGCTCCCTCGATCCGCTCCCGCAGCTCCTTCGCGGCGGGGTCGATGTGCTTGTTCGCGAAGCGCACGTAAACGGTCGTGATCGTGAACGTGCTGACGAACTGCAGCAGGCCGATGAGAAGTCCGACATTGATGTTGCCGAACACACTGATCGCCATGAAGCCCGGCGCGTACGACGCCAGCACCACGTACAGCAGGTACCAGGCGAGGAAGGCCGCGCTCATCGGGAACACGAAGCGCCGCAGCCGTGAACGGAGCTGCGCGAACTCCGGGGATGCCTGCACTTCTTCGTACACAGTGCCTGTCGATCGCTCGCCCGTGGAACTCACGGCGTCATCTCCCGTTCTTTCCGTCAGCGCCTAGCACCGTTGCAGGAGGCACAACGCCGCGAACGATAGTTGAGCTATGACCCAATGCCGGAATACTCCGTAGGGGTGAACGCGAGGGTCGCGCAGCGTAAGCGACAAGGACCCGTCGAGTGGTCGAAATGCCACGACCAGTGGTCGACGAACGGCCTACGAGCGGTCAGCCGGAAAATGGCCTCGCCGGTCGTGATCCGGCTTCACCCGATCGTGCGCGTCGTGCGGCGCAACCGGCCGTCAGCGGGCCGGGCGCTGCATCCGCTCGTCGAGCCGGTCCCGGCTCAGGCCCAGCCGCTCGGGCGCGTGCAGGCGCAGCAGCACCTGGTCTGCGTCGGCCGGGCGCTTCTGTGCGGTGAACCGACTGACGAGCACCATCGCCAGGAACGCCGCCGGCACGGTGACGATCGCGGGCCGGTACAGCAGCACGCCGAGCCAGCCGGTGCCGCCGAACCCGGCGAGGCTCACCGCCACCGCACCGGCCGACGACACACCGCCGACCAGCACCCCCACGAGCGCACCCACCGGCGTCAGCCCGCGCCACCACACGCCCAGCACGAGCAGCGGGCAGAACGTCGACGCGGCCACGGCGAACACGAGCGCGACGGCCTCGGAGAAGTCCAGCCGCTCGACGCCGACCGCCAGCACGAGCGGCACCACCCCGGCGAGCACCGCCGCGAGCCGGAAGTCGCGCACCCGGCTGCTGCCCAGCAGGTCGGTGGAGAGCACGCCGGCGATGCTCACGACGAGCCCGGACGACGTCGCCAGGAACGCCGCCCACGCCCCCGCCGCCACCAGCCCGCCCAGCAGCGCGCCGGCCCACCCGCTGCCCAGCACCGCCGACGGGAGCAGCAGCACCGCGGCGTCGGTGTCGCCGCTGACCAGCAGCTGCGGCGTGTAGAGCCGGGAGAGCGCCCCGAGCAGCGTCACCACGACGTAGAAACCGCCGAGCATCGCCAGCACGATCACGGCCGTGCGGCGGGCGGCCCGCCCGTCCGGGTTGGTGTAGAAGCGCACGAGCACGTGCGGGAGCCCCATCGTGCCCAGGAACAGCGCGATGATCAGCGAGTACGTGCCGAGCATCCCGTGCTCGGGGGTGCCGCCCGGGAACGGCGTCAGCCAGGCCGAGTCCTCCGCGGGGCGCCCGTAACCACCGGGACCGCCGAGCCGCTCGGGAACACCAGCTGCGAGTCGCGCCCACGCTGTGCTGCCCGACGTCCCAGTGCAGCGCCGTGTCGTCGGTGCGCACGCCGTCCACCTCGCCGGTGGCGCTGAGCGTCACGGGGATGCGCACGTCGAGCAGCACGTCGGTGCGGACGTCCACCGTGGTCTGCTCGGGGAACTGCGGCGGCGCCGGCCGGTCGAACGTGCGATCGTCGCTCAGGAAGAAGATCAGCGCGATCACCGCGGGCAGCGCCAGCGCGGTGAGCTTGAGCCAGTACTGGAACGCCTGCACGAACGTGATCGAGCGCATCCCGCCCAGCACCACCGTGGCGACGACGACCACGGCCGCGACCACCGCCCCCGTCCAGGCGGGCAGGCCGGTGACGGTGGTGACCGTGAGCCCGGCGCCCTGCAGCTGCGGCAGCAGGTAGAGCCAGCCGATCACGACGACGAAGACCGTGCAGACCCGGCGCAGCGCCGGCGAGTGCATCCGCAGCTCGGCGAAGTCCGGCACCGTGTACGCCCCGGAGCGGCGCAGCGGGGCCGACACGAACAGCACCAGCGCGAGGTAGCCCGCCGTGTAGCCGACCGGGTACCAGAGGGCGTCCACCCCGTCGCGCAGGATGAGCCCGGCCACCCCGAGGAACGAGCCGCCGACAGGTACTCCCCCGAGATCGCGCCCGCGTTCGCAGCCGGGCCGACGGTGCGGGACGCGACGAAGAAGTCCGAGGTGCTGCGCGCGAAGCGGACGCCGAGCGCACCGATCACCGCCGACGCCAGCGCGACGAGGCCCATGGCCACCAGAGCGATGAAGCTCGCCGTCGTCACGGGGCCACTATCGCAGGACGGGCGGCCGGCCGACCACCTCCGGAACGGCTCAGCCCTGGTGAGAACGGCCTCTCCGGTCGGCCATCAGGCCGAGCCGCTCGGGCGCGTGCAGCAGCAGGAGCGTCCCGTCGACGCCCGCCGGCACCTCCGAACGGGTCAGCCGGCTCACCACCACCATCGTCAGGAACGCCGCCGGCACCGTGACCGCTGCGGGCCGCACCAGCAGCACCCCGAGCCAGCCCGGCGGCACCGCCGCGAACGTCGTGATCCCGACGGCGATCCCGGAGAGCCCGCCGCCCACGAGCACACCCGCGACCGCGCCCCTGGCGGTCAGGCCGCGCCACCAGATGCCGAGCACGAGCAGCGGGCAGAACGTGGACGCGGCGACCGCGAACACCAGCGGCACGGTCAGCGAGAAGTCGAGCCGCGGCACGCACAGCGCGAGGAACAGCGGCGGCACCGTCGCGACGACGGCGGCGATCCGGAAGTCGTGCAGCCGGCCGCGCCACGCGTCCTGGAACACGTCGGTGAACAGCACCCCCGCCAGGCTCACGACCAGCCCGGACGACGTCGAGAGGAACGCGGCCGCCGCGCCCGCCGCCACCAGCCCGCCGAGCAGCCACCCGGCCCAGTCGTGGCCGAGCACGGCCGTCGGCACCAGCAGCACGGCCGCGTCGGTGTCACCGCGCACCAGCAGCTGCGGCGTGTAGAGCCGGGACAGCGCCCCGACCAGCGTCACGAGCGCGTAGAAGCCGCCGATCATCGCGAGCACGGCCACCGTCGCGCGCCGGGCCGCCCGCCCGTCCGAGTTCGTGTAGAAGCGCACCAGCACGTGCGGCAGCCCCATCGTGCCGAGGAAGCCGGCCACCAGGATCGAGTAGATCTCCAGCAGCTGGTTCGGCGCGTCCCCGCCCATCGGCGCCAGCCACTCCCGGTCGGTGGCCGCGCCCCCGCGGCCGTGGCACGGGCGATCCGGCCGCGAACGTCAGCCGGGTGCCGGCCGCGACCTCGTGCCGCCCCGGCTGCCAGACCTGCTCCCCGACCGTCCGCCCTTCGACGAGCACCCGCACCGGCTCGGCGACCTGCAGTACGACGGGCGTGCGCACCTGCACCACCGTGTTCTCCGGGAACACCGGCGGGGCCGGCCGGTCGAACGAGCGCGCGTCGGACAGGAAGAACGCCGCCACGACCGTCGCCGGGACGGCCACCGCGGTCAGCTTGACCCAGTACTGGAACGCCTGCACGAACGTGATCGAGCGCATCCCGCCGCCGATCACCGTCAGCAGCACGATCAGCCCGGACACCGCCACCCCCACCCACGCCGGCAGCGCCGTGAGCGTCGTCAGCGCGAGCCCGGCGCCCTGCAGCTGCGGCAACAGGTACAACCAGCCGATGACCAGCACGAACACCGTGCAGATCCGGCGCAGCAGCAGCGACTCCAGCCGCACCTCCGCGAAGTCCGGCACCGTGTACGCGCCGGAGCGGCGCAGCGGGGCCGCGACGAACAGCACGAGCGCGAGGTAGCCGGCGACGAACGCGATCGGGTACCAGAGCGCGTCCGCGCCCTCCCGCAGGATCAGCCCGGCGATGCCCAGGAACGACGCCGCGGAGAGGTACTCACCGGAGATCGCGCTCGCGTTCGCGATCGGCCCGACCGTGCGGGACGCCACCAGGAAGTCGGACGTGCTGCGCGCCACGCGCACGCCGTACGAGCCGATCACGGCCGAGACCGCACCGACGAGCCCGATCGCGACGAGCGCGACCAGCGCAGGTGTGCTCACGGGGCAGGCTCCGTAGTCGTCCCGTACTCGGCTGGTGTGGTGGCTGCGGGTCAGTCCTGGACGTGGTCGGCGAAGTTCTGCTCCACCTTCTCGGCGAGCCGGGAGTGCCAGTAGCCCATCCCGAAGAGGAACGGGTAGACGAGGAAGCCGAGCAGCAGCCACGGCAGCCGGATGCCCATCAGCTCCGCCTGGCCGAGCTCGGGGAACATCACGAACAGCACCGGCAGCGCACCGAGCGTCAGCGCCGCGCCGAGCGCGAACCGCAGCGCGATCCACATCTGCGTGCGGATCAGGTTGCGCCGCAGGAAGTCGCCGACGCCCGTGCCCTCCTGGATGTCGACGACCGTGCGCACCGGGCGGGCCACGCCCTTGCGCTCAGCCAGCACCACCCGGACCCGCCGGCTCTGCAGGTCGTCGCGCTCGTCGTCCGCCACGCCGGGCTCGGCGCTGCGCTGCTCGGGCACGTGCACGGCGGCGAGCGCGTGCTCCCGGCTGCCCGGCTCCGGCGTGCGCGCGGTGAAGACCGGGTCGCCGAGCGCGGCCGGCACCACCCGCGTGGTCGGGGTGGTCTCCTGGACCGCGGCGGCCGGCGCCGCCCGCCACTCCAGGTCCTCGGGGTTGTCGTCGCCGAGGTCGTCGTCCGCGTCGTCGTCGTAGTCGTCGTAGTCGTCGTCGGCGTAGTCGGGCGCGGCGAGGTGGTTGCGCCGCTCGGGCCCGGGCCACGCCGGGCCGGTCGGCGCTGGGACGGGCTGGGTCTCGGGGCCCAGCAGGCTGCGCGGGATAGCGTCCGGGGGCGCTCGGCCGCTGCCGCGGCGGCCGCGATCGCCGGGCCGACGGAGTCCGGGGGCGGCATCGCCGGCAGCGGCCCGGTCGGCTGGGCGACCCGGTTCAGCGCCGCCGGCAGCGACGTCCGCAGCGGCCACGGGCTGGGCCGGCGCACCGGCGGTGGGACCGGCGCCGGCACCGCCGGCGCACCGTTGGCCCCCGGCACGCGGCGCGGGAACGGGCTCGGCATCGTGCTCTGCACGCGAGCTCCGCCACCGTTCGTGGCCGATCCGTTCGGGGCCTGGCCGTTCGCGGCCGGGACACCCGACGGCGGACCGTCCGGAACCGGGCCGTCGGGGCCCGGACCAGCGGCGATCGAACCGTTCGCGCCCGGATCGTCGGGCGCCGGACCCACCGGCGACAAGCCGTTCGCCGCCGGGTCACCCGGGGCGGTTCCACCGGAGGCGGGATCGTGCGGCGCCGAGCCGTTCGCCGGGCCGGCTGCCACCAGGCCGTCCGGGGCATCGGCCGCCGTACCGTCCTGGTCCGGGCCGGCCGGGAGGGGGTTGGCGGACCGGACCACGCCGAGGGCCCGTTGGCACCGGCCCGCTCACGCCGCAGCAGCTCGCTGGCGTGCGGCGACGGCGAGCCGCCGACCGGGCCGGGACGGGGGGCGCCGGGGCCGGGAGTGGCCACCGAGTGCCGCGGTACGTAGCCGACGGAGCCCGGCGACACGCTGTCGCGGCGGGCGTGGCGCCCACCGCTGCGGGTGCGGGCCTCCGCCATGCGCCGCTGCATCTCCCGGTGCAGCCAGGAGGACCCGGTGCCGGTGGTGTCGTCCGCGTCGTCCCGGTCGCACGGCGCCCGACCGGCGGACCCCCTGCCGAAGGACCCGAGCCGGAGTCCGGCTCGGGGGTCACCGACGGCGGTGCGCGTCGGTGGAGGTGGTCACCTCTGGCTCCACGCCTGCTTCGTCGCCCGGACGAGCCGGTCCTTCAGCTCACGGGTGTGACGGCGGCTGACCGGGAGCTCGGCGCAGTCCGGGCCGGTGCCGACCCGCACGACGTAGCCCGATCCGGACAGCCGCAGCTCGGTGACCAGCGGCAGCGCCACCAGGAACGAGCGGTGGATGCGGACGAAGCCGGCCTCGCGCCAGCGGTCCTCCAGCACGGAGAGCGGGATGCGGACCAGGTGGCTGCCCTCGTGCGTGTGGAGGCGGGCGTAGTCGCCCTGCGCCTCGACGTAGCGCACGGCCGAGCGCGGTACGAGCTTGGTGGTGCCGGCCAGCTCGACGGGGATGACCTCGTCCTCGGTGCCCTGCTCCTGCACCGGCTCCGGCACGTTGGCCGCGCGGTTGGCGAGGATGCGGTCGATCGAGGCCGCGAGGCGTTCGGCGCGCAACGGCTTGAGCAGGTAGTCGACGGCGCCGACCTCGTAGGCGTCGACGGCGCGGTCGTCGTGGGCCGTCACGAACACCACCGACGGTGGGGTGGCCATCGACGAGAACACGCGGGCGAGCTCCAGGCCGTCGAGCCCGGGCATCCGGATGTCGAGGAACACGACCTCGACGTCGGTGCGCTCGGCCACACGCGTGCCGTTCATCGGGTTGGCGAGCCCACGGCCCGGCTGCCCCGCCCCTGCCGCCTCCCGCACGCCCTGGCGGCTGTTGAGGATGCGCAGCGCGTCGGTGGCGTCCGACGCCTTGAGCACCATCCCGCGCGGCGTCCTCGCTCAGCAGGTAGGCCAGTTCTTCGAGAGCGGGCTCCTCGTCGTCCACTGCGAGAACGACCAGGCCGCCGGAGCTGTCGTTGCTGTCCACGATCTCCTCATCCTGCATGTAAGGGGCTCGCGCCGGGCGCGGTCGGACCCCGCCCCGCTCCGCCGACAATGGTGACGGCGAATCCGTGTGAGTGCCAGCCTCCAGCACCAATCGGGTTCGACCGGTCACACCCCGCTACAAACCGTACCGTGCCCATGTGGCGCGTATCTCGGCCGCCTCGACCAACCCCAGCGCGGCATCGGTGCTGATCAGCCCCGCTGCCGCCGGGGCACCGGCGAGACCGAGCCGGGCGAGCAACGGCCGCCGGCTCTCCACGGGCACCAGCTCGGCGTCGGGGAAACGCTCGGGCAGCACGCGGCGGGCCGTGCCCAGGCCGTCCACGAGACCGAGCTCGACGGCCCGCGCGCCCGTCCACACCTCGCCGTCGAACAGCTCCGCACCGGTGCGCAGCCGGTCGCCCCGGCGGGCGACCACCCACTGCTGGAACATCTCGTGGAGCTGGTCCTGCAGGCCGCGCAGCCAGTCGACGTCGTCCTGCTTCTCCGGCAGGAACGGGTCGAGCCGCGACTTGGCCTGGCCCGCGGTGTAGAGCCGCCGCTGCACGCCGAAGCGCTCGATGAACCCGTCGAGCCCGAAGCCCTGGCTGATCACGCCGATCGACCCGATGATCGACGTCTGGTGGGCGAAGATCTCGTCGGCGGCGCACGCCAGCCAGTACCCGCCGGACGCGGCCACGTCCTCGCAGAACGCGAGCACCGGCACGCCCTTCTCGTCGGCGAGCCCGCGGATCCGGTCGGCGACCAGCGCGGACTGGGTGGGCGACCCGCCCGGCGAGTTGACCAGCAGCGCGACCGCGGCCAGCCGCTCCGGCGCGAACGCCCGCTCCAGCGTCTTCTCCAGCGCCGCGGCGTTGATCACCGAGCGCGGCACGGGGCCGGTGGTGGCGGTGATGACGCCGTGCAGCCGCACCAGCGAGACCACGGCCCGGTCGCCGCGCTCGCCCAGCCGGCCGGGGAGCCGGGAGACGAACCGGTCGGGAATGCGGAGCGCGTCCATGGGGCCACGCTACTCGGCCCGGTGCGAAGCGGGCAGAAGATCAGCAGCGCCGGGCGGCGCCGGGCAGGTCACACGCGGATGCCCGCGCGGAACTTCGGCACGCGCAGGGTGATCTTCATGCCGGCGCCCGGCGCGGTGTCCACGATCAGGCCGAAGTCGTCACCGAACGTGGAGCGCATGCGGTCGTCGACGTTGCCGAGGCCGACGTGCGCACCCGACTGGTGGGCGTCCTCCAGGTCCTCGGTGAGCCGTGACGGGTCCATCCCGATCCCGTCGTCCTCGACGATGATCACGCACTCCGCACCGGCGTTCTCGGCGGTGATGGTGATCGTGCCGCCGTTGGGCTTGCTGGCCAGGCCGTGCCGCACCGCGTTCTCGACCAGCGGCTGCAGCGCGAGGAACGGCAGCACCACCGAGAGCACCTCGGGCGCGATCTGCAGCTTGATGTTGAGCCGGTTGCCGAAGCGGGCCTTCTCCAGCCGGACGTACCGCTCGATGTTGGTCAGCTCGTCCTGCAGTGTCGTGTACTCGCCCGCGGTGCGGAACGAGTAGCGCGTGAAGTCGGCGAACTCGATCAGCAGCTCACGGGCCCGCACCGGGTCGGTGCGGATGAACGAGGCGATCGTGGTGAGCGCGTTGTAGACGAAGTGCGGCGAGATCTGCGCCCGCAGCGCGCGGACCTCGGCGCGGTTGAGCCGGGCCCGCGACTCGTCCAGCTCGGCCAGCTCCAGCTGGCTCGACACGTACCGCGCGACCTCCGCGGACGCGCGCAGCAGCACCGGCCCGGTGGTGGCCGTCGTGAGCGCGGCCAGCGTGCCGACGATCGCCCCGTCGGTCTCGAGCGGCACCACGACGATGCCCCGGACCTCGCAGTTCGGGTGGTCGCACGACAGCGCCGTGTGCGAGAGCAGCTGCTGGCGGCCCGTGGAGATCACCGTCTGGGCCAGCTCACGGACGTCGGGTTCGTGCTGGTCGGAGTTGCCGTCCCAGCCCAGCAGGTTGGCCCGGTTGTCGGTCATCGCGAGCGCGCACGTGTCGAGCAGCTGGCGCAGGTAGGGCAGCGCGAACGACACGGACGCCTTGTTCAGCCCCTCGCGCAGGGACGGGGCCGCCAGCGCCACGGTGTGCAGCGTGGCGAACGTGGCCCGCTCCAGCGGCGAGGCGAACGTGTTGCGCCGGTTGCGCCGCACCAGCAGCACGACCACGACGACCATGGCGACGATGACGACGCCGGCGATCAGCAGAGCGGCGGACGAAGCGAGCAGATCGCCCAACTCAGTCCTCCAGTGGCAGGTGTAGCACCGGCTACCTCACGAGCCGGGAGAGCCGCCGGTCGGCGAGCGGCTTGCCACCGGTCTGGCAGCCGGGACAGTACTGGAACGAGCGGTTGGCGAACGACACCTCCCGCACGGTGTCGCCGCAGACCGGGCAGGGCAGGCCGGTGCGGGCGTGCACCCGGAGCCCGGAACGCTTCTCGCCCTTGAGCTGGGCCGCGCCCTGGCCGACCGACCGCTCGACGCGTCGGTGAGCACGGTGCGCATGGCCGTGTGCAGCTCGTCGACCTGCTCGGGCCGCAGCCGCCCGGAGACGGCGTACGGCGAGAGCTTCGCGGTGTGCAGGATCTCGTCGCTGTAGGCGTTGCCGATCCCGGCCAGCACCTGCTGGTCGACGATCAGCGTCTTGATCCGCTCGGTGCGGCCCGCCAGCAGCGCCGCCAGCCCGTCGCGGCTCAGGTCGAGCGCGTCGGGGCCGAGCCGGGCGATGCCCGGCACCTGCTGCGGGTCGGGCACCAGGTAGACCGACAGCCGCTTCTGGGTGCCGGCCTCGGTGAGGTCGAAGCCCGGCCCGCCGACGGAGTCCAGGTGCACGCGCAGCTCCAGCGGCCCCTTGCCGGGCTTGGGTGGCGTGGTGCCGGCGCTCTCGTGCCAGCGCAGCCAGCCGGCCCGGGACAGGTGGGTGACCAGGTGCAGCTGCTCGTCCGGGCGGTCGGCGAACTCGACGGAGAGGAACTTGCCGTAGCGCGCGGCGCCGGTGACCACCCGCCCGGCCAGCGCGGACACCGGCGGGTCGAACGTCTTGACCGCGCTCATGCTCGCCACGTCGACGCGCGCCACCGGCCGGTAGAGCGCATGTTCGCGCAGGTGGTGGGCCAGCGCCTCGACCTCGGGGAGCTCGGGCACGTCAGGTGACCGGCTGGAGCGGGCTGTCGGTGTGGCCGGGGGTGCCCTGCGTGCGGATCCGGCGGGTGAGGATGCGCATCTCCTCCTTGGCCTTGCCGCCGCCGCGGACCATGCCCGACCACATCTCCTTGGGCTGGTCGTAGCCGCCGTCGGTCTTGGCGGTGATCGTCCACGGCCGGCGCAGGAACCAGCGCGTCGGGAAGAACAGCACGACGAGCGCGCCGAGCACCCACAGGAACCACGGGACGTGCACGGCCGCGGGCGCCCACACGATGATGATCAGCCAGAACACGAACAGCGCCGACAGGACCAGCACGACCGCGCCGCGCCCGCCGTCGACGTCGTGCTCGAAGTCGTCACCGGTGGCGGGGACCGACCACTCGATGTTGCGCCGCACCGACCACGTGCGCCCGTCGACACCGACCACAGTCTTCGTCGCCATCGTTCCCCGCTACGAGAGTTGCCCGGACGTGCTGTTGCTGCCTC
The DNA here is from genome assembly GCA_001942415.1 of Pseudonocardia sp. CNS-139. Lineage (GTDB taxonomy): Bacteria > Actinomycetota > Actinomycetes > Mycobacteriales > Pseudonocardiaceae > Pseudonocardia. The sequence continues at coordinate 16,228 of MKJX01000230.1, read as the reverse complement.
CACTTTCCCACAGTTCGGGGCGTTGCGGACGGCGCTCCGGCGGCCGGTCGGCCTGCCCGGCAACGGGTCGGCAACGGGTCGACAACGGCGGTTGCGAACGGGCCTGCGCCTGCCGCCCGCTCACCTGACCAGGTGACATCACCGCAGGTCACACCCCGGCCACCGACCGTCCCACGGTGTGCGGAATCACGCCGGCCCGGCCCGTATCGGGTTGGCACCCCCTCGCCGATCAGCGCATGCTTGAGCCAAGCAAGTCATTGGTTGCTACAAGCAAAGTAAAGGTAAAGCGCGCAGGAGCCGTGGGAGGAGGCAGCCGTGGACACGAGGACCGAGCCGGACGTCGACGACCTGCGGACGGCCGCCGACCGCGTCGCGCACGAGGTCGGGCGGCTGGCCCGGGTGCTCACGCACCTGCGCCGCCACGAGAAGGGCGACCTCGCCGCCGCCCACGTCCTCACGCACCTGGCCGAGGCCGGGCCGCAGCGCGTCGGCGCCATCGCGCACGCCGTCGGCACCGACCCGTCGACGGTCAGCCGGCAGGTCGCGGCGCTCGTCGCGGCCGGTTTCGTCGAGCGCCGCGCCGACCCGGACGACGGGCGCGCGCACCTCCTGGCCGTCACGGACGCCGGCCTGCGCTGCTGCGAGGAGGGCCGCCGCAAGAAGGTCGAGCTGATCGCGACGGTGCTGTCCGGCTGGCCCGCGGAGTCCCGGCACCTGCTGGCCGACCTGATCGGGCGCTTCGCCGACGACACGAAAGAGCTGGACCGGCGGATCACCCGCCGGTCAGGAGGAGAGAGCTGATGTCCACCGAAGTCGCCGCCGCACCGCCCCGGACGCGGGCCGCGTCGCCGCCGTCGGCACCGTCCGGCGAGCTGAGCCACCGCCAGATCATCACGATCCTGGTCGGGCTCATGCTGGGGATGTTCCTCGCCGCGCTCGACCAGACCGTCGTCTCCACGGCCATCCGCACGATCGCGGACGACCTCGACGGGCTCAGCCTGCAGGCGTGGGCGACCACGGCCTTCCTCATCACCAGCACGATCACGACGCCGCTCTACGCCAAGCTCTCGGACATCTACGGGCGCAAGCCGCTGTTCCTGACCGCGATCTCGGTGTTCATCGTCGGTTCGGTGCTCTGCACGTTCGCGCAGTCGATGTACGAGCTGGCCGCGTTCCGCGCGGTGCAGGGCATCGGGGCAGGCGGGCTGTTCTCGCTGGCCCTGACGATCCTCGGGGACATCGTCCCGCCGCGGCAGCGGGCCCGGTACCAGGGCTACTTCCTCGCCGTCTTCGGCACGTCGAGCGTGCTCGGCCCGGTGATCGGCGGGCTGCTCTCCGGCCAGGCCGACATCGCCGGCATCTCCGGGTGGCGCTGGATCTTCCTGGTGAACGTCCCGATCGGCCTCGTCGCGCTGGCCGTCGTCGCGCGGGTGCTGAACATCCCGCACACCGCGCGCAGGCACCGCATCGACTGGCCGGGCGCGGTCGCGCTGACGCTATCGCTCGTGCCGCTGCTGATCGTGGCCGAGCAGGGCCGCGAATGGGGCTGGGACTCCACGCAGGCGATCGTCTGCTACGCGGTCGGCGTGGTCGGCCTGCTGCTGTTCGTGCTGGCCGAGCGCGCGTACGGGGACGACGCGCTGCTGCCGCTGCGGCTGTTCCGCAACAACGTGTTCACGCTCTCCGGCATCGCGGGTGTGGTGATCGGCGCCGGGATGTTCGGCGGGATCGCGCTGCTGCCGCAGTTCCTGCAGATCGTGCGCGGCGCAACGCCCACCGAGGCCGGGTTCCTCATGCTGCCCCTCGTCGCGGGGATCATGGTCGCGTCGATCACGTCCGGCCAGATCACCTCGCGCACCGGCCGCTACAAGGTCTTCCCGGTGATCGGCACGCTGCTGATGGTCGGCGCGATGCTGCTCATGTACTTCCGGATCACGGTCGACATCCCGCTCTGGGAGCTGGACCTCTACATGGCGATGTTCGGCCTCGGGCTCGGCGGCTGCATGCAGACGCTCGTGCTGGCCGTGCAGAACGCCGTGCCCGCCCGCGACATGGGGGTGGCCACCGGCTCGTCGACGTTCTTCCGCCAGCTCGGCGGGACGCTCGGCACCGCGGTGTTCCTGTCGATCGTGTTCAGCACCGTCACCGGCAACATCACCTCGCAGTTCCGGGCGGCCGCCGGCACCCCGGAGTTCCAGGCGGCGCTGGCCGACCCGGCGGTCCGGGCGAACCCGGCCAACCAGCCCGTCCTCGCGGCCCTGCAGGGCGGCGGCGACGGCGGGGCGTCGAACGTGCTGTCCGACTCGTCGTTCCTGCAGACCATCGACCCGCGCCTGGCCCGGCCGTTCCTCGCCGGGTTCACCGACTCGATGACGCTGACGTTCCTGATCGTCGCGTGCGTGCTGGCGGTCGCGTTCGTCGTCGTGCTGTTCGTCAGGGAGCTGCCGCTGCGCACCATGTCCGGCGCCCAGGCCCGGGCGCTGGAGGAGGCCGGCGGCGATGCGGCGCCCGTCCCGGCCGCCGCCGAGACCGCCGCCGAGCCCGTGGCGGCGGTCGCCACGGCAGGGCCGCAGCCGGGCGGCCGGCACGCGCTCGCGAGCTACGAACCCGCACCGCCCGCCGCGAACGGGAACGGTGTCGGGAACGGGAACGGGCACCCGGCCGAGCCGCTGCCGGCGGCCGCGTTCGGCGGTCAGCCGGTCGCCCCGGCCCCGCTCTTCGACGACCGGTCCGACGGGCCCGCGGTGTTCGGCACCGTGGCCCGCGGGGACGGCGCCGGGCTGGCGCAGGCCGTCGTCACGGTGGCCGACCCGGCCGGCCGGCAGGAGGCCCGCACCACCACCGGTCCGGACGGTGGCTACCGGGTGGCGCTGCGCACCGGCGGCACGTACCTCGTGGTCGCGGCCGCGGCCCCCTACCAGCCGCACGCGGCGCTCGTCGCCGTGGCGGACCGGCCGGCCCGCCACGACATCGCGCTGGCCGGCACCAGCGGTGTCTCCGGCACCGTGTTCGCACCGGACCGCGGCGGCTCCGCGTTCGTGGTGCCCGGCGCCGCCGTCGCGCTGATCGACGTGCGCGGCGACGTGGCCGCCACCGGCGTCACCGACGCGGGCGGGCGCTACCGGCTCACGGGGGTGCCGGACGGGACCTACACGCTCACCGCCGCGAGCCCCGGCCACCAGCCGGTGGCCGTCAGCGTGCGGCTGGAGCAGGGTTCCATGGTCGAGCGCGACCTGGAGCTGCCGCACCGCTCCCGGCTGGTCGGCACGGTCGTCGCGGCGAGCAGCGGGCTCGCCGTCGCCGAGGCGCTCGCCACGCTCGTGGACGCGACCGGCACCGTGGTCGGCTCGACCGTGACCGCCCCCGACGGGACGTTCGTGTTCGAGGACCTCGCCGAGGGCACGTACACGCTCACGGCCAGCGGCTACGCGCCCGTCGCGCAGGTGGTGCACGTCGCGCCCGGCGGCCAGACGGTCACGTCGGTGGAGCTGGGCAACCGGCCCGCGCCGAGCGCGGAGCCGGACACGGAGATCCTGCCCGTCGCACCGGAGGGTGTCCGGTGAGCGCTGTGACGGGCCAGCTGGTGACGCCGGACGGCTGGCCGGTCGACGCGGGCCGGCTCACCGCGGTGGACGCCACCGGCGTGCAGCGCGGGCGGGCCGTCAGCGGGGCGGACGGCAGGTTCGTGCTGGACGGGCTGGCCGCCGGCGCCTACACCGTGATCGTCGCGGCGCCCGGGCACGAGCCCGTGGCCCGCAGCGTGGCGGTGGGCGCCGCGGCCACCCCGCTCGGCGTGCTGGAGCTGGCCCGCGAGGGCGGCGCGGTGCTGCCCGCGCCGGGCACGTGGGTGATCGACCCGGTGCACTCCAGCATCCGGGCCACCGCGCTGCACCTCGGGATGAGCCGGGTGCACGGGCGGATGCGCCGGTTCGCCGGGCAGATCCAGGTGGCCGACCCGCTGGAGAACAGCTCGGTGGAGGTCGGCATCGACCCGGACGGCGTCGAGACCGACGACGAGACCCGGGACGGGCACCTGCGCAGCCCGGACTTCCTCGACGTCGCGCGGTTCCCGGAGATCCGCTACAAGAGCGACGGCCTGCGCCGGGTGGACGCCGCCCACTGGGTGGTGGACGGCGTGCTCACGCTCAAGGACCGCAGCGCCGCGGTGCCGCTGCAGGTGGAGTACCGGGGCAGCGGGCCGGACCTCTACGGCGGGGTGCGGGCCGCGTTCGCCGCCACCGCTGAGCTCTCGCGCGACGACTTCGCGATGGACTGGAACCAGTCGGTGCTGGCCGGCCTACTCGCCGTGGGCCGCACACTGCGGATCGACATCGACATCCAGGCCGTCCGAACCTGATCGGCACCGAGCGGCCCTGAGCGGCCTGAGCAGCGCGATTCTCACCCCGTCCCGAAGTCGAGGGCCGGGGTGAGAACGCCCTCCAGGGCGAGCAGCCACTCCTTGGTGGCCCGCCCGCCACCGAACCCGCCGAGCCCGTCGGAGCCGAGCACGCGGTGGCACGGCACGACCACCGGGACGGGGTTGGACCCCATGATCGAGCCGACCCCGCGGGCCGCGGTGTAGGCGCTGCCCAGGCCGCTGCGCGCGGCCAGCTCGCCGTAGGTGACGGTGGCGCCGTACGCCACCGTGGCGTACAGCGCCTCCAGCACCTGGCGCTGCGAACCGGACGTGAGCCGCCAGTCGATCCGCAGGTCGAAGGCCCGTCGCCGGCCGGCGAGGTACTCGGCGAGCTGCTCCTCCGGCTCGCCGCCGTGGCCGTCGGCCAGCGGCTCGCCCAGCTTGGCGGCGGCCCGCGCGGCCGCCTCCGGCCGGTCGCCGAAGCACACGAGCGCCAGCCCTTCGCCCGTGACGCCGATGGTCAGCGCCCCGACCGGTGCGGGCGCGGGAAGCACACTGCGCACGAGAGTCACACGGGGAGTGTGCCCCTCCGCACCGACAGTTCCGGCGTGCGCTACCGGACGAGCGCGCCACCCGTCCGGACGACCTCCGGGAAGAGGTCCGTGACGAGGTGCGACACGACCCACTCGGTCCACTCCGCCGGCTCCCACCCGGACCCGTCGACGAGCAGCCCGTACGTCTCCGGGGAGAGCAGCGCCGCGACGATCTCGGTGGCCCGCTGCACCGAGATCCGGGTGGTGAAACCGGGGTGCTCCGACAGCTCGTCGACGGCGGCCGTGTGCACGCCGAACGCGGCCCGGCGGGTGCGTTCCAGCAGCTCCGCGGGCTCCGGGTCGGCGGCCGCCGCCCGCAGCGCGGCCTCCAGCGGGTGCCGTCGCTCGATCAGGCGCGCGGTGGTCGTGGTGTACTTCCGCAGCGCGGTGAGCCCGTCCGGCTCGGCGTGCAGCGTCGCGACGCAGGCGGTGGCCTCGTCGGCCGCGCCCGAGCCGAGCGCGGCCTCCAGCACGGCCACCTTGCTGCCGAACGACAGGTAGAGCGTCTGCACGGCCACCCCAGCCGCCCGCGCGATACCGGCCATCGTGGTCTCGAGGTAGCCGTACTCGACGAAGAGCGGCACGGCCGCCTCGACGATGCGGGCCCGCGTGGCGGCCGCCCGCTCGGCGCGGGCCGCACGGGCCGTCCGGGTGTGCGTGGGCAACTGGAATCCTTCACTGGAATGTGATTCCAGTGAGACGTTACACCACCTGGTCCAAGAATGATCGTCTCGAAGGACGTTCGATCAGGTCACGCTTGTGCGTCGGTCCCGCCGATCCCGGTGCCGACGGGGCAGCTCACGCCCGTGCCGCCGACGCCGCAGTAGCCGTTGGGGACCTTCGCCAGGTACTGCTGGTGGTAGTCCTCCGCGTAGTAGAACGCGCCGAGCGGCGCGATCTCGGTGGTGATCCCGCCGTGGCGGGCCGTGCGGAGCGCCTCGCCGTAGCTCTTCGCGGTGGCCTCGGCGAGCTCGCGCTGCGCGTCGTCGGCGTGGTAGACCGCCGAACGGTACTGGGTGCCGGTGTCGTTGCCCTGGCGCATCCCCTGGGTCGGGTCGTGGCCCTCCCAGAACACCTTGAGCAGCGTCTCGTAGCCGACCTGCGCCGGGTCGAACACCACGAGCACCACCTCGGTGTGCCCGGTGCGGCCCGTGCAGGTCTCCTCGTAGGTGGGGTTCGGCGTGAAGCCGCCCGCGTAGCCGACGGCCGTGGAGTACACGCCGGGCGTCTGCCAGAACATGCGCTCGGCGCCCCAGAAGCAGCCCATCCCGAAGACCGCCGTCCGCAGCCCGTCCGGGAACGGCGGCTGGATGCGGTTGCCGTTGACGAAGTGCGTCTCGGGCACGCCCGGGAGCGGCGTCGGCCGGCCCGGGAGCGCGCGGTCCGCGGTGATCATCTGTGACGTGCTGCCGCCGAAGAGGGCCATGCCGCCAGGCTACGCGGGACGTGGTCCGCCGGACGCGGCCGAACGGGCCGCCTGTACTCTCTCCGCGCTCTGTCGGCTACACAACGTGACACACCACGGAGGGTCCCGTGATCCGTGACGAGCACGCCGCCTCGGACGTCCCCCGGCGCCCGATGAGCGGCCAGGAGATCGACGACCTCCTGGCCGCGCTCGACGTGACGGCGGCGGAGCTGATCGCCGACGCGGAGTCCGCCGAACGCGAGCACGACCGCTGGCACGACGAGCACGAGCGGATGGTGGAGCGCAGGCTCCCGCACAACGCCGCCGACCCCCGCCGGTCGCTCGTCGACCAGCGGGAACGCGTCACGTGCGAGACGGCGCGGGCGCTCTGCGAGGCCTGCCGGCGCTGGCTCGTGTGGTGGGCGGACGCCGCGACCTCGGCCGTGCTGTGCACGGCCCGCGGGACGCCGGTCGACCCCGCCCGGCTGGCCCTCGCCGACCCCGGCGGGATCTGCGACGCGGAGGTGATCGAGGAGCTGCTGGGCTCGTCCGAGATGGACCGGATGCTGATCGGGCTGACCGCCCGGATGCAGCCCGGCCCCGGCCTCGACGGCCGCTACGTCGACGCCGCCCGGCTCGCGCAGGAGGAGGCCGCCCGCCGCGGCTTCCGCATCCGGCACGACGCCGACGGCGAGGTCACGGTGGTCGTGGACGAGGTCTCCGCCGAGAGCAGGCGCCGCCGGCTGTGGGGCGACTTCTGGATCGAGCACCGGCTGCCGGTGCTGCCGACCGCCGCGGACCTCGTGGAGCTGCTCGGCCCGTGCGGCGCCCCGGAGCCGACGGTCGAGGCGGTGCGCGCGGCCGCGGCCGCCGTCGACGGGCTCGTGGCCGCCGAGCTGCGGCTCTGCGAGCTGGAGGCCACCGACCGCGGCCTCGCCGACGTCGCCGAGACCGACCGCTGCATCTCCGAGCTGGACCGCACGTTCGAGGTGCTCGCCGGCTACGCCCGGACGCTCACCCGCGCGCTGCCGGCCGTCCGCGCGGCGGCTGCCGCGAACTCCTAGAACGCGGCCGCCGCGCCGACCCCGCTGCGCTGGTCGGCGGCCGCGTGCAGCAGCGGGCCGTCGCCGCGGCCGACCGCGCAGAGCCGGCCGAGCGCGTACGGGCCGCTGTCGGTCACCACGTGCCCCCGGCGGCGCAGCCCGGCGAGGGTCGCGGCGCCGAGCCGGGACTCCACGACCAGGCCGGCCGGCTCCCACCCCCGCGGCGCGAACGACGACGGGAACGACGTGGTGTGCCAGGTCGGGGCGTCGATGGCGGCCTGCAGGTCGAGCCCGCCCCGGGTGTGCGCGAGCCAGAAGCAGAGCTGCCACTGGTCCTGCTGGTCGCCGCCGGGCGTCCCGAACGCGATGCGCGGCTCGCCGTCGCGCAGCGCGAGCGACGGGCTGAGCGTCGTGCGCGGCCGCTTCCCCGGCACCAGCGAGGACGCGAGCCCGTCCTCCAGCCAGAACATCTGCGCCCGGGTGCCGAGACAGAAGCCCAGCTCGGGAATGGTCGGCGAGGACTGCAACCAGCCGCCGGACGGCGTCGTGGAGATCATGTTGCCGGCCGCGTCGACGACGTCGATGTGCACCGTGTCGCCGCGGGTCGCGCCGGTCGGGCCGACCGTCGGCTCGCCGACGCCGCCCATGCCCGTGGCCTGCTCGACGTCCGGGCGGGCCGCGTACACCGGGAGCCGCGGCAGCAGCCCGTCGGGGCTCCCCGGGCGCAGCTCGGCGGACGCGGTGTCGCCGATCAGCGCGCGCCGGGCGGCCGCGTACTCCGGGGAGAGCAGGGTGGCGAGCGGCACCGGCGCGCTGTCGCCGTACCAGGCCTCGCGGTCGGCGAACGCCAGCTTGAGCGCCTCCGCGGCCAGGTGCACGGTCTCGGCGGTCGCGACGCCGTCGGCGTAGCGCACCTCGGCGCCGCGCAGCATCTGGAGCGTCTGGAGCAGCACCGGGCCCTGCGACCACGCGCCGCCCTTGGCGACCGTCCAGCCGTCGCAAACGTCGGCCGTGACCGCGTCCTCGTACGTCGCCGACCAGTTCGCGAGGTCGTCGGCGGTGAGCAGGCCGGCGTGGTCGCGGCCGGTCTCGTCGCGCACCGGGAGCTTGCCGAACCGCTCGATCTCCTCCGCGACGAACCCGCGGTACCAGGCGTCGCGCGCGGCATCGATCTGACGCTCACGGTCACCGCCCGCGGCGGCCGCGACGTCGAGCAGCCGCTGCCAGGTCGCCGCCAGCACCGGGAGCCGGTGGAACGTGGTGGGCACCTCGCCGCCGGGCAGCAGCCAGGTCTGCGCCGAGGTCGGCCAGTGCTCCGCGAAGTGCTGCGCCACCGTCTCGATCGTCATCGGCACGCGCGGGACCAGCGGGAACCCGTTGGCCGCGTAGCCGATGGCCGGTTCGAGCACCTCGGCGAGCGTCATCGTGCCGTGGTCGCGCAGGAGCGTGAGCCAGCCGTCCCACGCACCGGGGACGGCCGGCGCCAGCAGGCCCGTGCCCGGGACGATCGAGAGCCCGAGCTCGTCGCGCAGCAGCGAGGTGGTCGCGGCGGCCGGGGCGACGCCCTGCGCGCACAGCACCTTCGGCTTCGGGTCGGTCGCCGTGACGAAGACGGCGGGCAGGTCGCCGCCGGGCCCGCACAGGTGCGGCTCGACGACCTGCAGCACGAACCCGGCGGCCACGGCGGCGTCGAACGCGTTGCCGCCGCGGGCGAGGACCGCCATCGCCGTGGCCGTGCCGAGGTAGTGGGTGCTGGACGCGGCGCCGTGCGCGCCCCGCTGCTCGTGCTTCCTGGGCGACATGGCCGGAATCATCGCCGCTGAGGCCCGCCAGCGGGTGCCGAGGCGGCCGGGATCACGCTCTCCCGGCGGTCAGCGGCGCCCACACCCACCCAGCTGATGCCCGCGCGGCGCAGCACGTCCGGGTCGAGCAGGTTGCGCGTGTCGACGACAACCCGCCGGGTCAGCGCGGCGGCGACGGCCGCCCAGTCCAGCGTGCGGAACTGCGGCCACTCCGTCAGCACCACCAGCGCGTCCGCGCCCTTGGCCGCGAGCAGCGGCTCGTCGACCACCGTGACGGCGTCGGTCATGCCCGGCACCGCGTGCGGGCAGCCCGGGTCGTACGCGGTGAGCTCCGCGCGCTCGGCCCGCAACAGCTTCGCGACGGCGAGCGCCGGCGAGTCGCGCAGGTCGTCGGTGCCCGCCTTGAACGTCAATCCGAGCAGGCCCAGCCGCGCCCGGCGAGGTTACCGCCGACGGCCGCGCGGATCTTGTCGACCATCAGGTGCCGCTGCCGTTCGTTGGTGGCGATGCTCGCCCCGACCAGCGGTACGTCGATCCCGGCCGCCGCCGCGACCTGCACCAGCGCGTGCGTGTCCTTCGGCAGGCACGACCCGCCCCAGCCGGGCCCCGGCCGCAGGAACGCCTGGCCGATGCGCCGGTCGTGGCCCATGCCCTCGGTGACGTCCCCGACGTCGGCGCCCAGCACGTCGCACAGCTCGGCGAGCGCGTTGACGTAGGAGAGCTTCATCGCGAGGAAGCAGTTGGCGGCGTACTTGACCAGCTCGGCGCTGGCCGCGTCGGTGAGCACGGTCGGCGCGCCCAGCCGCGCGTACAGGGCCGCGACCTTCTCCGCCGCGTCCTGCGCCTCGCTGCCCACGACGATCCGGTCCGGGTGCAGGAAGTCGTGCACCGCGCTGCCCTCGCGCAGGAACTCCGGGTTGCTGACAACCGCCACGTCGCGGCGGTTGAGCAGCCGCCGCGTCGCCTCCGCGGTGCCCACCGGCACCGTCGACTTGTTGACGACCACGCACCCGGACGGCAGCAGGTGCCGGATCTCCTCGATCACGGCCCGGACGGCGGCCAGGTCGGCGGCGCCGCCCTCGCCCATCGGGGTCGGCACGCACAGGAACACGACCTCGACCGGGTCGCCGCCGGACACCGCCTCCCGCGCCCCGACCACGAACTCCAGCCGGCCCGCGGCCCGGTTCTCCACCACCAGGTCGGCGAGGCCCGGCTCCAGGATGTCCACGACGCCGTCGCGCAGGCGCTCGACCTTGGCCGTGTCGATGTCCGCGCACACGACCCGGTGGCCGAGCGACGCGAGACACGCACCGGTGGTGAGACCCACGTAGCCGGAACCGCAACCGCGATGCGCCGAGCGAACATGCAGGCCACGCTCGCTCCGGCCGGTGACGGGCGGGCGGATCGGCGGCGGACGCCGGATGAAACGCGCGCGGCGGTTACGGGGCCGACCGCAGCAACCGGCTACAACTCCGAGGCGAGCGGTACCCGCTCGACGGCCGGCGAGGTCATCCACTCCCGCAGCGTCTGGGTGGCCGCGACGTCGTCGGCGTTGTAGGCGAGCAGCCGCTCGCGCTGCGCCGCGTCGGGCGGCGCGCCGTCCATCCCGACGGCGTCGCGGTACCAGCGCATGGAGTTCTCGCCGCCGGCCTCCGGGTCGCGCCAGCCGAACCCGGCCGCCGGCGCGATGCGCTTGAGCCCCTTGCCGGTGGCGCACAGGAACCAGTCGCTGACCACGGCGAACAGGTCGACCCACGCCTCGTCGGCGATGAACGCCTCCACCTCGGCGAGCGGCGGGATGCCCGGCCGCCCCTCGAAGCGCACGGCCGACCCGATCAGCCAGCGGTTCTCGGCCTGCTCGTTGTAGCAGTACGCGGCGAAGGTGCGGCCCGTGGCGGCGGCCCGCGCGCGCACCCCGGAGAGCCACGCCCAGAACTCCGCGAACGAGCGGGCCTCGTCGTCGGTGGGCACCGGCTCCCACGTGGCGAACGCGCGGTAGCCGTCGGGCTCGTCGCCCGGCAGCGCGCCGCCCGGGTGGCGCAGCAGCACACCCCACAGGTAGGCGCCGCTCTCGCCGAAGCTCTCCATGTCGACGTCCACCTCGACGTCGGCCCGCAGCACCGGCACCCGCGGCACCCGCCGGACCACCGCGAGCCCCCGCTGCCGGGCCCTGGCCAGCGCGATCACGTCGCCGAACGGGATGCCCGGCTGCGGGATCGGCGGCTCGGCCGCCGGGTCGAGCGCGGCGAGCTGCTCGACCGTGCGCACCCCGGCCTCGCGCAGCGCCACGGCCGTCTCCCCGCGCACGACGAGGCTGACGTCCTCGGCGCGCTCCAACGCGACCTCGCAGGTGGGCCACCACGGGCAGCGCTTGCACTCGGTGATGCGCAGCGGCTCGGCGAGCGCCGGCCGCCCGGTGGCCGCCGCGGTGGCCACGGCCATCCGGTCGGCGAAGCGGTCGTCGTACTCGTCGAGCGTGGAGCGGTCGCCCGGCCAGTGGCCGGCCCGCAGGTCGTGCCACACGACGACGTCGGCGTCCAGACCGATGACGCCGCCGTGGTCGCCGTGCTCCAGGTCGGGCGAGGCGGCCCAGCCCGCGGCCCGCAGCATCCGGTTGAGGTGGGCCAGCCGCAGCAGGTCGCGCGGCTGCGAGCGCACCTTGCGCGCCGCGTCCGGCTGCGCGGCGGCCGGCCACGGCGCCGGCAGCGGGCTGGTGGGCGCACCGCTTCCCGGATCGTGATCCGGTGCCGCACGACGATCAGCGGCACGTAGCCGCCACCGGGCAGCCGGACGAGCAGCTCGGCCCCGCCCCGGCGGCCGGCCGCGGTGTCGACGGGGAGCGCGGCCCCCCAGATCAGCGGGGCGCCCCCGGCGACGGCGGCCGCGGTGGCGGCCAGCCGCTCGGCGGCGGACAGGCCGTCCGGGATCGGGTGCCACGCCGCGCCGGTGGCCGCGGCCAGCTGCTCGCCGAGGCGCTCGCGGTGGGTCGCGGCGTCGGCCCGGCGCTGCTCCAGCGCGGGATCGGGCAGCGCCCGCGGCGCCGTGACGGCACCCGGGTCGTGGTCGAGGTGCACCCGGCGGCGGCACCTGGTGGTGACGGCGGCGTCGAGCGTCAACGCCGGCCCGCCGGTGACATCCACCAGGGGAAGGCGGTTCTCGATCGCGGTCACGGCGCCGAGGGTAGTGACCGGGACCGACAGTCGCGCGCATCCCGGCGCCGCGGCCGGGTGGTGCCGCCCCGCCTGCCAGCGCCGGGCCATCCCCGCCACTAGGCTGCCGACCAGCCGGTCCGGGTCGCGGAGCGGCCGGGTGGGGAGAAGAAGGGGATTCGGATGCGCCTGCGGCGACGCACCTCCACGTCCGAGGGCGCCACGTCCGACGGCGCCGGCCCGAAGGCGAAGGCGGTGATCACGATCGGTGGCAAGGAGCTCACGCCCGCCCGCGCGAAGCGGCTGATCAGCATCGGCCGCACGGTCGCGCCGCTGCTGGCGCCGTACGCGCTCAGCGCCGCGGGCGCCATCCGCGGGCAGTGGGACGCCTACCGGGCCGCGCGCCTGGGCGTCGGGCTGGACCAGCTCGCCGCGTACTCCGGCCCGGGCGGCGCGCTGCACGCCCGGATCTCCCGGATCGCCGAGTCGCTCGACGGGATCGACCGCAGCGAGAAGAACTCCCCCGCCGCGCACGAGTTCACCGCCGCGAGCCGCCCGCGGCTCGCCGACCTCTCCGTCGCCATCCGGGCGGCCGCGCAGATGCCCGGCTCCCGGCGCCGCACGGCGTACAAGGCGATCAGCGGCGAGCTGGACCGGCTGGAGCAGCAGACCCTGCGATACCTGGGCGTCACGACCTGACGGACCGACGCCGGTCTCGGGGAGGCGACCACCCACGGCGGATACGGCCGGCACGGTGTCCCGGGCTCCCCGATCCGGCTACGGTCGCCCCCGTGAACGGCGACCGGCATCTGCGGCAGCTGCGTGCTGCCGTGCTCGCCGGGCTGAGCGCGCTGCTCACGGCGGCCGGGCACACCGCGGGCGGCGGCGCCGTCCCGGACCTCGACGTGCTGGTCGTGCTGCTGCCGCTGCTCGCCGGCCTCTTCACGACGGTGGCCGGGCGCAGCCGCGGACCGTTGGCGACGGTCGCCGTGCTCGGCGCCGGACAGCTCGCGCTGCACCAGCTGATGGACCTGCTGCACCCCGCGCACCACCCCGTGGCGGGACCTGCGCTCGCGGGCTGGCGCATGGTCGCGATGCACGCCGTCGCCACGCTCGTGCTGGCCGTCCTGGTCCGGCACGCCGACCGCGCCGCCGCGGCGCTCGCCGCCGCGCTGGGCCGGGTGGTCCGGCGCCGGCTCGTGCCGCCGCCGGCCGACCGCCCGCTGCCGGTGCGCCCCGTCCCCGATCTCGCGATCCCCCTGCGGCTCGGCCGCGCGCTCGCGGCCGCACAGCCCCGCCGCGGCCCTCCGGTGAGGTGCTGACCAGCCCCTTTCCTTTCAGTTCACCGGAGACCCCATGTCCACATCCTCCCGGCGTGCGCTGCGCGCCGGAACGGTCCTCGCCGTCGCGGGACTCGCCGCGCTCGCCGGCGCCGCTCCCGCGTTCGCGCACGTCACCGCCCAGCCCGGCACGGCCGAGCAGGGCAGCTACAGCGTGATCGCGCTGCGCGTGCCCACCGAGTCCGACACGGCCGGCACCGTCCGGCTGCAGGTCACGCTGCCGACCGACCACCCGATCACCTCGGTCCGCACCACTCCCCGCCCCGGGTGGACCGCCACCCTCACCCGCACGACACTGAACCCGCCGGTCCAGTCCGGTGGCCGGACGATCACCGAGGCGGTCACCGCCGTGACGTGGGCGGCCGATCCGGGCGTGCGGATCGGACCGGGCGAGTTCGCCGACTTCCCGCTGTCGCTGGGCCCGTTGCCCACCGACACCGACCAGCTCGTGCTCCCCGCCGTCCAGACCTACGACGACGGCGAGGTCGTCGCGTGGGACCAGCCGCCTGCGGCCGACGGGTCGGAGCCCGAACACCCGCGCCCGTGATCACACTGACCCCGGCCGCGTCCGGTCACGGCGACACCGCGGCCGCGCATCACGGGGGCGCCGCGTCCACGCCGGACGACGCGGAGCCGATGGCGGCGGCCGACCCCGGTCAGCCGGGCGGGACGGACTCGACGGCCCGGTGGCTCGGCGGCGCCGGGCTGCTGGTCGGGGCGCTCGGGCTCGGCTTCGGCGCCGGTGCGATGCTGCGCTCCCGAAGGCCGAAGGAGCACTCGTGACACCCCGCATCCTGCGTGTGACCGCCGTCGGGCTGCTCGCCGCGCTCGCGCTCCTCCTCGGGTCGGGCACGGCGTCGGCGCACGCCCGGCTCGAAGGCAGCGACCCCGCCGACGGAGCCAGTCTCGACACCGCGCCGCAGCGCGTCTCGCTCACGTTCTCCGACGCGATGACGGCCGACTTCAGCACGCTCACGGTCGTCGGTCCGGGCGACGTCCACTACGAGACGGGCGCCGTCAGCGCCCAGGACACGACGATCAGCATCGGGCTGCTGCCGCTCGGGGCCGCCGGGACCTACCAGATCGGCTACCGCGTGGTGTCGGCGGACGGCCACCCGGTGAGCGGCAGCGTCTCGTTCACCCTGACGACGGCCGGCCCCGCTGCGAGCACACCCACGCCGACCGGCACCCCGGCACCCGCGGCCACCTCGGTCGCTCCGGCGGCGCCGTCCACGGCAGCGGCACCCGCGACGCCGGAGGGCGGCGGCATGCCCGTCTGGCCGTGGATCGTCGGCGCCGTCGTGCTGGTCGGCGGCGGTGTCGCGGTGGCCCTCCGGCTGGGTCGATGACCGGGCCGGGGCACTAGTGGCGGCACCGGCCGCGGGTCGCCGGGCGCTCGGCCGTCTCCAACCGGTCGGGTGGGCCGTGCTCGCGGTCGGTGTCGGCATCCTGGCGAGCGTGGCGACGACCGGGGCGCTCGCCGGGTCGGCACCGGCCACCCTGGTCGGGGCCTCCGTCACCCGCACCGGGATGGACGTCGCCGGCGTCGGATGCGCCGGGACGACGCTGCTGCTCCTGCTCCTCCCGAGACCGGCCGTCCTTCCCGGCTCCGCCGTCGGCGACCTGCGCCGGGTGCGGGCGAGCGCCGACCGGGCCGTCGTGGCACTCGCCGGGGCGTGGCTGATCCTGGCGCTGCTCGCCATCGCGTTCCGCACCGCCGACGCTTCGGCCGGCCCGTCACCCAGCTCGTGGGCAGCCATTTCCTCCGGTGGATGACGGAACTCGCCGCCGGGCGCGGGATGGCGCTGACCGCCGGCTGCGCGGCCGTCGTGCTGGGGTGCGCGGTCGTGCGGCTGCGTGACCCGGACCTCGTGCAGGTGCGCATCCCGCTGATCGCCACGCTGCTCGGCCTCGTCACCCCGGCCGTCACCGGGCACGCCGGCACCGCCCCCGACCACCAGCTCGCCGTGATGACGATCGGCCTGCACGTGGGCGGCGCCGCGCTGTGGGTCGGCGGGCTGGCCGCGATCCTCGTGCTGGTCGCGCGCCACCGGCCGCTCCTGGACGCCGTGCTGCCGCGGTTCTCCCGGATCGCGGCCTTCTGCCTCTTCGCGCTGACCGTCACCGGCGTGCTCAACGCCGTCGTACGGCTCGGGAGCTGGGCCGCGCTCGTCGGCACCGGCTACGGCTGGCTCGTCCTCGCCAAGACCGCGTGCCTGGTCGGGCTCGCCGGCCTCGGCGGGCTGGCCCGCCGCCGGCTGCGGACCGGGCGCAACCCCGTGCTCCGGTGGGCCGGGTTCGAGGTCGCGCTGATGGCCGTGACGATCGGGCTCGCAGCCGCCCTCACGCAGGCCGCCTGATCACGCGGGGGTGCGGTAGGCCTCCAGCAGCCGCAGCCACACCTCGTTCATCGTCGGGTAGGCAGGCACGGCGTGCCAGAGCCGGTGCAGGGGCACCTCGCCGACCACCGCGACCGTCACCGCGTGCAGCATCTCGGCCACGTCCTGGCCGACGAACGTCATCCCGACGAGAACCCCGC
>MKJX01000229.1 GCA_001942415.1 Pseudonocardia sp. CNS-139 | reverse complement strand
CGGCCTGCATCGCCTGCGTGGCCGGGAGGGCGAGCGCCGCGACGGCCACGAGCGCCGGCGGTGGCCGGCTCGGGGAGCGCGAGGCGGGCGGTCGGGTCGGCCTGCATCGCCTGCGTGGCCGGGAGGGCGAGCGCCGCGACGGCCACGAGCGCGGTGAACGGGGTCAGGACGGGCCATCTGTCCGGCCGTCGGGGCGGGGGAGACACGACGGTAAATTATCAGACAAAAGTAAGGCTAAGCTTCACGAACGATGGGCCGTTCGTCGTAATCTCCCAGCTCACCGACCTGCTCGCGGATCGCCGCCGCCACGACCGCCAGCGCGTCCGGCCGCATCAGGCCGGGATGGGTCGTGGCGATGCCGACGTGCCGGACCGCGCCGGTGACGTGGCGCGCCCACCCGTCCGGGTCGAGCCAGGTCTCCGGGCGCGGCGCCGTGGCCGTGACGAGCAGCAGGTCGCCGTCGAACGGCCGGTGCACGTGCTCGCGCATCACGCGGGCGTTGTTGCGCACGATCCGGACCACGGCGTCGAGTCGGCGGTCGTCGAGGCTCCCGAGCGCCGAGCCGCTCGCCCGGAGCGCCCGCAGCACCGCGGCCCGGTCCGGGCGCGCCCGCGGCACGTCGGACTCGTCGCGGCCGGCCATGTACAGCAGGGCGGCGAGCGCCTGCTCCTCGGTGGGCGGCGGGAGATGGCGCCACTGCTCGCCGGGGTAGGCGTCCAGCACCGCGAGCAGCCCCACCGCCGCCCCGGCGGCGCGCAGCCGCACGGCCATGGCGTGCGCGAGCACGCCGCCGACCGACCAGCCGAGCAGGTGGTAGGGGCCCGTCGGCTGCACCCGGCGGATCGCGGCGACGTAGTCGGCGGCCATGTCGTCCAGGTCGGCCGGCAGCGGCTCCGGGCGGGCGAGGCCGCGGGCCTGCACGGCGTGCACCGGCACGCCCGGCAGGTGGCGCAGCAGCCCGGTGTAGCACCAGCCGATGCCGCCGGCGGGGTGGATGCAGAAGAGCGGCGGCCGGGTGCCGCCCGCGCGCAGCGGCAGCAGCACCTCCAGCGCCGCGGCCGGATCGGTGCCGTCCCCGTCCCCGTCCCCGTCGCCGTCGAGGGCGCGGGCCAGCCGGGCCGGGGTCGGTGCGGCGAAGACCGTGCCGACCTGCAGGGGGCGTCCGGTCTCGGCGCGCAGCCGCAGCGCCAGCCGGTCGGCCGAGAGCGAGTGCCCGCCGAGGGCGAAGAAGTTGTCGTCCGGGCCGGGTGTCGCGCCGCCGAGCACGTCGGCCATGGCCCGGGCGACCTGCTCCTCGCGCGGGCCGCGCGGCACGGCGGCCGTCCCGGCGGGCGTGGCCGGCGCGGGCAGGGCGGCACGGTCGAGCTTCCCGTTGGGGGAGAGCGGCAGGGCGGCGAGCACGACCACGGCCGACGGCACGAGGTGCTCGGGCAGGGTCGCGGCCAGCGCCGTGCGCAGCCCGGCCGGGTCCGGGGCCGCGCCGGGCGTGGGCACGGCGTAGCGACGAGCCGCGGGTCGCCGGGCACGTCCTCGCGGAGCACGACGGCGGCCCGGGCGACGCCGGGGAGCGCGGCCAGCGCCGCCTCCACCTCACCCGGCTCGACGCGGAACCCGCGCAGCTTGACCTGGTGGTCGGTGCGCCCGAGGAACTCGACCGCGCCGTCGGGCCGCTGCCGGACGCGGTCGCCGGTCCGGTAGAGGCGGTCGCCGGGCCGGTGCGGGTCGGCGACGAACCGGCTCGCGGTCAGGCCGGGCCGGGCCAGGTAGCCGTCGGCCAGGCCGACGCCGGCGAGGTGCAGCTCGCCCTCCGCGCCGACCGGCACCGGCCGCAGCCGGGCGTCGAGGACGTGCAGCCGGGTGTTGCGGATCGCCGGCCGATCGGGACGGGGTCGTCGACGTCCGGTGCGCACGGCCACCACGTGACGTCGACCGACGCCTCGGTCGGGCCGTACAGGTTGTGCAGCTCGACGCCGGGGTGCACCCGGTGGAAGCGGCGTGCGAGCGCCGCGGGCAGCGCCTCACCGGAGCAGATCACCCGCCGCAGCGGGGACGGCCCGGCGGCCGTCGGCTCGTCGAGGTAGTGCTCCAGCATCGACGGCACGAAGTGCGCCGTCGTGATCCGCTCGCTGCGGACGAGGTCGGCGAGCCGGGCCGGGTCGCGGTGCTCGCCGGGCCGGGCGAGCACGAGCGTGCGCCCGCGAGCAGCGGCCAGAACAGCTCCCACACCGAGACGTCGAACGACGAGGGGGTCTTCTGGAGCACGCGGTCGGCGGCGTCGAGGCGGTAGGTGTCCTGCATCCACAGCAGCCGGTTGACGATCCCGCGGTGCGGCACGACCACCCCCTTGGGGCGGCCGGTCGACCCCGACGTGTAGATCACGTAGGCCGGGTCGGCGCCGGTCACGGGGACCTCGGCCGGGTCCGGCGCCGGGGCGGGGAGGTCCCGGTCGACCAGCAGCACGGGGGTGGTGGCGCCGATCCGGGCGGCGGTGGCCGCGTCGGTCACGAGGCAGGCCGGGCCGGCGTCGGCGAGCATCAGCCGCAGCCGGTCGGTCGGGTAGTCGGGGTCGAGGGGCAGGTAGGCCGCGCCGGCCCGGTGCGCGGCGTACAGCGTGACGACCAGCTCCGGTGACCGCGGGAGCGCGACGGCGACCACCGACCCACGCCGCACACCGGTCGCCCGCAGCTCACGGGCCCGCCGCTGCACGGCGGCGTCGAGCCGGGCGTAGGTCAGGGTGCGGCCCTCGAACCGGAGGGCGGGCGCGTCCGGGGTGCGGCGCACCTGGTCGGCGAACAGGCGGGGGAGCGTGGTGCCGGGCACGGCGTGGCTCGTCCGGTTCCAGCCGGCCAGCCGCGCGTGCTCCGCGGGCGGCAGCACGTCGAGCGCGTGCAGCGGCCGGTCCGCCGGGACGGCGGCGACCGTCCGGAAGAGGTGCGCCAGCCGCGCCAGGTGCGCGCGCACCTCCGGCTCGGTGTAGAGCGCCGGGTTGGCGTCGACGTCGAGGTGCAGGCCGCCGTCGCGGCCGGCGTAGACGCACACGGTCAGGTCCTCGACCGGACCGGCGGACAGGTGGTGCGGCCGCGCGTACACCCCGGCGATGTCGTGGCCGAAGTCGAACGCCATGACGTTGAGCTGCGGGCCCGCGAGCCGCCGCCCGCCCGGCCGGGCGCGACGTCGCGGGCCAGCTGCTCGAAGCGGTAGTGCTGGTGGCGGTGCAGCTCGCGGACCCGGTGGCGGACCTGCCGGCACAGCGCGCCGAGGGTGGCGTCCTCCGCCACGGTCAGCCGCAGCGGCGGCACGTTCACGAGCATCGCGGGCGTGCGGGCGGCCGGGCCGAAGCGGCGGGCCACCGGGAGCCCGAGCACCACGTCGGGCGAGCCGGTCCACCGCGCGAGGTACAGCGCCGTCGCCGCCGTGAGCAGCTCGGGCCAGGTGCAGCCCAGCCGCGCCGCCCCGCGCCGCAGCGCCGCCGCGCCGCCGGGTCGAGGCTCCCCGAGCGGCGCAGGAACGTCCGGGACGGCGGGGCCGAGCGGGCGGTGAGGCTGCGGACGTCGGGGCGGTCGGCGAGCACCCGCGCCCAGTGCTCCCGGTCGGCCGCGGCCCTGGCCGAGCCCGGGTAGGCCAGCTCCTCGGCCATGAGCGCGCGGAACGAGCCGAACCCGGGTCCCGGGTCGGTGCCCGCGGTGACGGCGTCGTGGAGCCGGGCGGCCCGCCCGACGAGCATCGACAGCGCGGCGCCGTCGGCGGCGATGTGGTGGGCGCCGAGGAACCACAGCACGCGGTCGTCGGCGCAGCGGTAGAGCACGCTCGTGTACGGCGGGTCGACGGCCAGGTCGAGCGGGCGGGCCAGCCAGCCGCGCATGTGCGCGACGGCCGTGGCGTCCGGGTCGGCGTCGCGCCGCAGGTCGTGCACCGGGACGGCCGGGGTCGCCGGGCGGGGCGGCGGGACCTGGCGCGGCCCGTCCGGCGTGTCCACGAACCGCACGTGCAGGCACTCGGCTTCCGCCACCGCCTGCGCGACCGCCGCCCGCAGCACCCCGACGTCGACGGCGGCCGGGATCTCCAGGTACAGCCCGGTGAGGGCCGCGGGGCTGGCCGGGTCGAGCGCCTGGCCGTACCAGACGCCGAGCTGGGCGCCGCTCAGCGGCAGCGGGGTCGGTCCCCGGGTGCCGGAGCCGCAGAGGGTCTCGGCGGTGGCGGTCACGGTGCTACCCGCGCGCCGACGTGAGCAGCCGGTGCCACGCGGCGATCGTGGGCTCGGCGGCCAGGTCGTCGAGGGACACGTCGGCCCCGGCGGCGCGCCAGCGCTCCAGCAGCGTCATGACGCGCACGGAGTCCAGGCCGAGGTCGGGCAGCTCCTCGTCGGGGTCGATCGCCGCCACGTCCTCGTCGAGGAGCGCGGCGATCTCGGCGCGCAGCGCGTCGGTGCTGAACGGGTCGGTGTGCGGGAGAGCGGTCACGGGCGTCCTCGGTCGGCGGCGCGGGGTGGACCGGGGGATCGTATTAGGTAACACTCGCCTTTGTCTGATGTTTGCTCCGCGTCACAGGTCACGATGTCCGTCCTTGCTCCGGTCGACCCGTGCTGTTGCGCCGAACGGCCGCACGTCCGACCGGAAGGGGTCCCCGGGCTGGCCACCGGTCGTAATGTCCGATAATGGTTAGCCTTACCTTCACTGATCGGAGCGGGCATGACATCGGGAGCAGTTCGGGAGCAGCCCGGGCTCGACGCGCCGGCCCTGCCCGGCGGATGGACGTCGGTGGGCGCCCGGCTCGCGCAGGTTGCCGCCGCGACGCCGGACGCGCCGGCCCTCGCCTCGGCGGCCCGCAGCTACACCTACGCGGAGCTGCTCGCCCACGTGCACGACCGGGGCGCGGCGCTGCGCCGCCGGCTCGCCGGCGAGCCGGCGGCGCGGCCGGTGGCCATCCCCGTCGAGCCGACGGCCGCCAGCGCGGCCGCGCTGCTCGCGGTGGTCGTCTCCGGCCGCCCGGCACTGCCGCTGGACCCGATGCTCCCGCCTGCGCGGATCGCCCAGATCCTCGACGCGAGCGGGGCCCTGCGCCTGGACCTCGCCGAGCTGCACGCGCTGCCGGCCGCGCCGGACGAGCCGCTGCCGGATGCGGGCATCGACGACCCCGCGGTGATCTTCTACACGTCCGGGTCCACCGGGCGGCCCAAGGGCGTGGTGCACACCCACGGCTGCTGGCTCGCGCAGGCCCACGGCTCCGCCGCCGCGATGGGGCTGGGCCCGGCCGACCGCAACGCCCTGATCCTGCCGCTCAGCTTCGGCGCGGGCCTCGACGTGCTGTTCTTCTCCGTGCTCGGCGGGGGCAGCGCGCACGTGCACGACCCGCGCGTGCTCGGCGTGACCGGCATGGTCGAGTGGCTCGCGGCCCAGCGGGTGACGACCGTGCACGCCACGCCCTCGCTGCTGCGCTCGATCCTCGACACGCTCCCCGCGGGCGCCGTGCTGGACGGGGTGCGGCTGGTCAGCACCTGCGGCGAGGCGACCCACGCCTCGCTGGTCGAGCGGCTGCGCGGGCACCTCGCCCCGGACGCGACGTACGCGTGCCTCTCGGGCGCCTCGGAGATCGGCCCGCTCGCCTCGTTCCTGCTCCCCGCGGGCGAGCCGGTGCCGCCCGGGATCGTCCCGGTCGGCGCCCGGTGCCGGGCAGGCTCGTCGAGATCCGCGACGCGACGGGAACCCGGTGCCGCCGGGCGTGACGGGCGAGGTCACGATCACCGCGCGGCACCTGCCGCTGGGCTACCACAACAACCCCGAGCTGACCGCGACCCGCTACCGCCGCAACCCCGACGGCACCACGACCTACCGCGGCGGGGACCTCGGCCGGTTCGACGCCGACGGCGTGCTGCACCTGCGCGGCCGGATGGACGCCGCGGTCAAGATCGGCGCCTACCTCGTGGAGCCGGCGGAGGTGGAGGCGGCGCTGCTCGACCTGCCGACCGTCGCCGAGGCCGTGGTCAGCGCGGTGCGCGAGCCGGGACCCGACGGCGCCCCGCGCCCGCGCCTGGTGGCCCACGTCGTGCCGGTGGCGGCCGAGCACTCCGTGACGCCGGCGGCGCTGCGCCGGGCGCTGCGCGAGCGGCTGCCGTCCTGGATGGTCCCGGCCCGCATCGCCATGCTCGACGCGCTGCCCCGCAACGAACGCGGCAAGGTCGACCGCACCGCGCTGCCGGAGGCGGTGGCGCAACAGCCGTTCGTCGGGCCCCGCACCCCGACCGAGCACGTGGTCGCCGGCGTGTGGCAGGCCGTGCTCGGCCTCGACGAGGTGCCCGTCGACGCCGACCTGTGGGAGCTGGGCGCCGACTCGCTGGCGATCGAGCGGCTCGTCCTCGGGCTGCGCCGGGCCGCGGGCGTCACGCTGACCTCGGCCGACCTCGCGAACGCCCCGACCGTCGAGCGGCTGGCCGCCGTGGTCACCGACCGGCACCGGCTCCGGAGGCCCGCGCGGGGTGAGCGCCCGGCCGTGCTCCCGCGCACGGCCGTGCAGCTGCGTGAGGGGACCGCCCGCCCGCCCGTGTTCGCGTTCGCCGGCGGCGGTGCCGCGGCGCTGTCGCTGCTGCCGCTGGCCGTCGGGCTGCGGGTCGACGTCCCCGTCGTCGGGTTCCAGGCCGCCGCTACGAGTCGCGCGGGCTGCCGGACTGGCGGCTGCGCGACGTCGTGCGCCGGCACCTGCGGGTGATCCGCAGCCGCGCGCCGCACGGGCCGTACGTCCTGGTCGGGCACTCCTACGGCGGGCTGCTGGCGCTGGAGACCGCGGCCCGGCTGGCCGCCGAGGGCGAGGACGTGCCGCTGGTGGTGCTGCTGGACACGATGCTCCCCGACGCCGTCACCGCGCGTGCCCGGGCCGGCGCGCCGGACCCGGGACCGGCGCCCGAGCCGCTCGCGGTGCCGTCGCTGCGCCGGCGCTGGCAGATGCACGCCGGGCTGCTCGGGGCCGGGATCGTGCGCTACCGGCCGCAGCTGCGCGACGACGTGTTCTGGGAGCAGAGCCTGCGGCTGATCAACCGGCACCGGCTCACCACGTGGGGCGGGCGGACGCTGCTGTTCACCGCGCCGGAGAACACCGACGACCCCTCGTGGTGGGACCTGGTGCTCACCGGGCCGCACGAGCTCGTCCCGATCGACGGCGGGCACTCGTCCATCCTGCGCCCGCCGTTCCTCCGTCCCGTCGTCGAGCGGCTCAGCGGGGAGATCGCCGCTCTCGACCCGAACCCCAGGAGCACCTCCCGATGAGGACGACACGGCTTCTCCCCGCCCTGCTGCCGCCGGGCTGGTGGCGCTCACCGCGTGCGCCGGCCCGCCCGACACCCCGGCCGGCGGCGGACCGACGCCCGTGACGGTCGGGGTCATGCCGATCGTCGAGACGGCCGCCGTGTACGTCGCCCAGGAGCGCGGGTTCTTCGCCGACGCCGGGCTGGACGTCACGATCGAGACGGCGAACACCAGCTCGGCGATCATCCCCGGGCTCGTGAGCGGCCAGTACGACATCGGCTTCAGCAACATGGTCACGTTCCTGCTCGCCAGCGAGCAGGGGCTGGAGCTGACCGCGGTCGCGCCGGCCGCGGGACCGGCGCCGGGCGGGCAGGAGGACATGGCCGCGGTCGTGGCCGCCGACCCGGCCATCCGCTCCGCCGCCGACCTGGTCGGCAAGCGGGTCGGGGTGAACGCGCTCAACAACATCGCCGCGGTCGCGCTGCGCCAGTCGGTGCGGGCCGCGGGCGGCGACCCGGACGGGCTGCAGCTCGTGGAGCTGGGCTTCGCCGAGCAGGCCGCCGCCGTGCTGAACGGGCAGATCGACGCCGGCTTCACCGTCGAGCCGTACCTGTCGGTGGCCGCGCAGGACGGCCTGCACGCGGTGACCTACCCCTATCTCGACGTCGACCCCGAGCTGACGATCGGCGCCTACCTCGCGTCGTCCTCGACCGTCGCGGAGCGGCCCGAGGTGGTGGAGGCGTTCCGCACGGCCCTCGCGCGGGCCGTCGAGCTGGTGGCCGGCGACGAGCAGGTGCTGCACGACGCGATCGCCGGCTTCAGCTCCATCGACCCGGCCCTGATCCCGCAGCTGGCGCTCCCGGCGTTCCCGCGGGCGATCAACCGGCCGTCGGTGGCCGGATGGGCCGAGCTGATGGTGACCGACGGGCTGCTGCCCGCCGTGCCGGACGTCGACGCGCTGCTGCTCACGGACGCTGACCGGTGCCGGGAAGCCTGCTCGCGGCCCGTCCGCGGGCCGCGGCGCCGGCCGCCGTCCCGGCCGCGCGGGCCCGCACGGGCCGGGTCCGGTGGGGCGTCACCGGGGTGGCCGTCACGCTGGCGGCGTGGGAGGTCCTCGCCCGCTCCGGCGCCGTGCCCGGCCGCTACCTGCCGCCCGCGAGCGACGTCGCGGCGGAGCTCGCGCGGCTGCTCGGCGCCGGGCGCACGTGGGCGGCGCTGGGCGCCACGGCGGGCGGCTGGCTCGCCGGGTTCGCGCTCGCCACGGCGGTCGGGATCGCGCTCGGCCTGTTGCTGGGGCTGCACCCGGTCGTCCGGGCGGTGACCGCGTCGACGCTGGACTTCCTGCGCCCGGTGCCGTCGGTGGCGTTCATCCCGGTTGTGGTGCTGGTGCTGGGCACGGGGACCGGCTCCGCGGTCGCGCTGGTGGTCTACGCCGCGGTCTGGCCGGTGACCCTGCAGACGATCTTCGGCATCCGGGAGGTGGACGGGCTCGCCCGCGACACCGCCCGCGTGCTGCACCTGGGGCCGCTCGCCCGGCTGCGGCACGTGGTGTGGCCCGCGGCGCTGCCGTCCGTGGTCACCGGCTTGCGGCTGGCCGCGTCCGTCGCGCTGGTCGTGGACGTGGCCGCGGAGCTGATCATCGGCGCCCGGGCTGGGCCGGGAGATCGCGCTGGCCCGCGACGGCGCGGCGATCACCCGCATGTACGCGCTGATCGTGCTGGCCGGCGCGTTCGGCGTGCTGGTCAACGCCGGGCTGGCGGCCGGGGGCGCCGCGGTGCTGCGCCACCACCCGCCGGACGTCGCGGGGCGGCGCTCGTGAGCCCGCTGCTCCTGCGTGTCGGCGCCGTGCTGGGCCTGCCCGCCGTGCTGCTGGCCCTGTGGTGGGTGGCGAGCGCGGGCAGCACCAGCGTGTTCGCCCCGCCGCTGGCGGAGGTGCTCGCCGCCGGGGCCCGCACCTGGACGGGCGAGCGGCTGACGGCCGACCTGCTGCCCAGCCTGGGCCGCTCGCCGCCGGCTACCTGCTCGCGTGTGCGGCCGGGGTGGGGCTCGGGGTGCTCGTCGGCCTGCACCGGCGCACCGCGCTCGCGGCCGCGCCCGTGCTGGAGTTCCTGCGGGCCGTGCCGCCACCGGTGCTCGTGCCGGTGCTGATGCTGCTGCTGGGCATCGGCGACACCACCCGGGTCGCGGTGATCGCGCTGGGCTGCCTGTGGCCCGTGCTGCTCAACACCGTGGACGGGGTGCGTTCGGTCGACGCGGTGCTGTCCGACACCACCCGGGTCCTGCACGTCACGGGCCTCGCGCGGCTGCGGCACCTGGTGCTGCCGGCCGCCGCGCCCCGCATCGCGACCGGCACCCACCAGGCGCTGGGCGTCGGGGTCGTGCTGATGGTGGTGGGCGAGATGTTCGCCGCGGAGAGCGGGCTGGGCGCGTCGGTGGTCCGGTTCCAGCAGACGTTCGCGATGGCGGAGATGTGGAGCGGGGTGCTGCTGCTCGGCCTGGTCGGGGTCGGGCTCTCGCTGGTGCACCGGGCCGTGGAGGTCCGCCTGCTCGGCTGGCACGCCGCGACCCGCACGGGGAAGGGACGGCGATGACGAAAGCGACGACGGAGGCGGCGACGGACACGACGACCGGGACGGCGACCGGGTCCGTGACCGGCGGCGCGGGGCTGTCGGCCCGCGGGGTCCGGGTGGCCTACCCGCGCGGCGCCGGCGAGATCGTCGCGCTCGCGCCCCTGACGCTGGAGGTGCCGGCCGGGCAGTTCGTGTGCGTCGTCGGGCCGTCCGGGTGCGGCAAGACCACGTTCCTGCGGTGCGTCGCCGGGCTGCTGCGGCCCGGGGCCGGCCGGGTCGAGCTGGACGGGCGGCCGGTCGCGGCGCCGCCCGCGGGGATGGCCGTCGTGTTCCAGGAGTACGCGCGCAGCCTCTACCCGTGGAAGACGGTGCGGGCGAACGTCGAGCTCCCGCTGCGGGCGGCCGGCACGAGGCGCGCGGCGCGGCGGGCGCTGGTGGACGGGGCGCTCGCCGCCGTCGGGCTCGCCGACCGGGCGGACGCGCACCCGTGGCAGCTCTCCGGCGGCATGCAGCAGCGGGTCGCGATCGCCCGCGCGATCGTCACGCGCCCGCGGGTGCTGGTGATGGACGAGCCGTTCGCCGCGGTCGACGCGCAGACCCGCGAGGAGCTGGAGGACCTGCTGCGCCGGCTCTGGGCCGAGCTGGGCATGACGGTGCTGTTCGTGACCCACGACATCGACGAGGCGATCTACCTGGGCGAGCGGGTGGTCGTGCTCGGGGTGGCGCCGCGGTCGCTGCGCGCCGACGTCGCGATCGGGCTCGGGCCGGTGCGCGACCAGCTCACCACCCGCGCCGACCTGCGCTTCAGCTCCTACCGCGCCCGGCTGCACCGGCTCGTCCGGGAGGCCCGCGACCCGGTCGCCGACCAGGACCGCTGACGGCGCTCAGCACCAGCGCCAGTGGCTCGGGAAGGGCAGGCCCAGGAACGGCTCCGCGACCGCCGCCGCGGCGGCCGGCGAGGACACGAGCTGCCGCAGCCGGGCCCACTGCAGCGCGAGGTCGAACGGGTCGTCGGACATGCGGTGCAGCAGGGTGGTCATGGTCGCGGAGAAGAGCTGCGCCTGCCAGACGCGCGGCAGGCAGGTGTCGCTGTAGGCCGCGAGCAGCGCGTCGCCGGCGCCCGCGCACAGCGCGCCGACCGCGCGCGACAGCGCGCAGACGTCGGCGACGGCCATGTTCAGGCCCTTCGCGCCGGTCGGGGGCACGACGTGCGCGGCGTCGCCGGCGAGGAAGAGGCGCCCGTACTGCATCGGCGTGACGACCACCGCGCGCAGCCGCGTGAGCAGGCGCTCCAGCACCGGGCCCGGCTCCAGCGGCGGGCGGTCCACGCTCTCGCCGCGCCGGCGCAGCTGCGCCCAGATCCGTCGTCCGGCCAGTCCGCCAGCCGGTCCGTGGCCGGGACCTGCAGGTACATCCGGGTGCGGGTCATGCCGCGCAGGCTGTGCAGGGCGAACCCGTCGGGATGCGCGCAGTACATCGCCATCGGCTGGGCCGGCACGGTGTCGGCGAGGATCCCCAGCCACGCGAAGGGGTAGCTGCGCTCGGTGGCCGTCACCGCGCCTGCGGGGATCGCCGCCCGCGTGATGCCGTGGAAGCCGTCGCAGCCGGCGACGACGTCGGCGACCAGCGTGTGCTCGCGCCCGCCCGACCGCCATCGCACCGTCGGCGCGGGGGTGTCGAGGTCCTCGACCGCGACGACCTCGGCCTCGAAGTGCACCGGCCGCCCGGTCGCCAGCCGGGCGGCGACGAGGTCGCGCACCAGCTCGTGCTGCCCGTAGTTGACCGCGCTCCCGCCCGCGGGCGCCGCGAACTCCAGGTGGTGCGTGTGCCCGTCGAACCGCAGGTGGAAGCCGTTGTGCGGGAGGCCCTCGCGGTCGAGCCGCCCGGCGAGCCCGACCTCACGCAGCAGGGCCACGGTCGGCGCCTCCAGCATGCCGGCCCGGATGCGGGCCTCCACGTGCTCCCGGCTGCGCTGCTCCAGCACCACCGAGTCGACGCCCTGCAGGTGCAGCAGGTGGGCGAGCAGCAGCCCGGCCGGGCCGGCTCCGACGATGGCGACCTGCGTGCGGGTCGGCGACATGGGGCTCCTCGGTGACCGTCGGATGGAAGTTAAGCTAGCCTGCCTTTTGTCTGATGTTAGGTCCCGACGAGCGAGGTGTCCGTTGGCCCCACCCCGTACCCGGCCCGGCCGCCCCCGGGTCAGCGTGGTCGTCCCGGCGCGCAACGAGGCCCGCAACCTCGCACTGGTGCTGCCGACGATCGACCCGGCCCACGAGGTGGTCGTCGTCGACGGCGGCAGCGACCGGACGGCCGAGACGGTGGCGGCCGTCCGCCCGTCGGCGCGGGTGGTCCGGCAGACCCGCCCGGGCAAGGGCAACGCGCTGGTCTGCGGGTTCGCCGAGGCCACCGGGCACGTGCTGGTCATGCTCGACGCCGACGGCAGCGCCGACCCCGCCGAGATCCCCCGGTTCGTCGACGCGCTGCTCGCCGGCGCCGACCTCGCCAAGGGCAGCCGGCGCCTGCCCGGCGGCGGCAGCACCGACCTGACCCGGCTGCGCGGGCTCGGGAACCGCGCCCTCACGGCCGGCGCCAACCTGCTGCTCGGCAGTCACCACTCCGACCTGTGCTACGGGTTCAACGCCTTCTGGGCCGACGTGCTCCCGCGGCTCGCGCTGCCCTCGCCCTACCCGGCCGGCCACGAGATGCGCTGGGGCGACGGGTTCGAGATCGAGGCGGTGCTGTACTGCCGGGCCGCCGCGGCCGGGCTGCGGGTCGCGGAGGTCCCCAGCTTCGAGCGCGGCCGCTACCACGGGCACAGCAACCTGCACGCCGCGCGCGACGGGTTGCGGGTGGCCGCCACCCTCCTGCGCGAGCGCCGCGGCCGCCGTCCCGCACCGGCCCTGTCGCCGGCCCCACTCGGGTTCGCCGGATGACCCCGCCGGACTCCGTGAGCGTGGTCGTGCCCGTCCACCGG
Organism: Pseudonocardia sp. CNS-139; assembly: GCA_001942415.1. Lineage (GTDB taxonomy): Bacteria > Actinomycetota > Actinomycetes > Mycobacteriales > Pseudonocardiaceae > Pseudonocardia. The sequence goes on along the minus strand of MKJX01000229.1, from coordinate 19,391 downwards.
ACGGCCGCCACGATCGCCGCGACGCTCCGCGCCGTCGCGGCCCAGCACCACCGGCCCGCGGAGGTCGTGCTCGTCGACGACCGCGGCGGCGACGACGCCGTCGGGATCGGCCGCGCGGTGCTGCGCGACCACGGCCTGCCGCACCGGGTTGCGTCCACGACCGCAACCGCGGGCTGGGCGCGGCCCGCAACTCCGGGCTCGCGGCCGCGACGGGGGAGTGGGTGTGGTTCCTCGACAGCGACGACGGCGCCGACCCGCGGTTCCTGGCGACGCTGCTCGCCGCCGCCCGGCGGCACGGCGCCGACGTCGCGATCTGCCGCACGCTGCGGGTCACGCCCGAGGGCCGGGCGCTGGAGGTGGTCGAGCCGCAGTGGCCGGACGCCGCGCTGTCCGGACCCGAGGCGGCCCGGCGCATGCTCACAACGTCCTGCGCGCGTACGCCTGCAACAAGCTCCTGCGCCGCTCGCGGCTGCCGTCCGCGATGTTCGACGTCGGCCGCGCCTACGAGGACTTCCGGCCGTTCCTGCGGCTGCTGCTGGGCACCCCCGGGTGGCGCTCGTGCCGCTGCCGCTGTGCCACTACACGGTGACGCCCGGCTCGATCTCGGGCCGGTTCGGCCGGCACACGTTCGACCTGCTCGACGTCGTCGAGGACGTGCGGGCCGAGGTCGCGGGCGCCGGGCTGGAGCGGCGCTGGCGCGCCGACCTGCTGCAGCACCGCTACCTCAACGGGCTGCTCCCGCTGGCGAACATGGCGCTGCGGGCCGAGCACGCCGGCGCCGGGGACGCCGGGACCCGGGAGGCCGTCGCCGCCGCGCGCCGGCTCGTCCGGCCGTCCGAGCTCGTCCGGCTGGCTGCGGCCGGGCGGCTGCGCACCGCCGCCGCGGCCGGGCTGCTGCGGGCGCTGCCCGGCGTGTACAGCAGCGGGCTGGCCCGCCGGTGAGCCGCGCGCTGCGCCTGCCCCGCGCACAACCGGCCGCGGGCGGCGGGCTCCGGCGGCTGCGCCGGCCCGGGCTGGAGGCCAACGCGTTCGCGCTGATGGCGTCGTCGGTGCTGACCGGGCTGCTCGGGATCGTCTACTGGATCGTGGCCGAGCGGCTCTTCCCCACCGAGCAGGTCGGGCAGGCGGCCGCGGTGGTCTCGACCGCCACCATGCTCGGGTCGCTCGCCTGCCTCTCGCTGGGCGGCAGCTACCAGCGGTTCCTCCCGCTCGCCGGGAGCCGGGCCCGCGCGCTGATCCTCGGCGGGCTCGGGCTCACCACCGCGGTGGCCGTGCTGCTGGGCACGGGGTTCGTGCTGGTCGGGCCGGGCGCCGACCGGCTGCTGCACACCGACCTCGAACGGTGGCTCTTCCCGCTGCTCGTCGCCGTCCTGACGGCGTACGCGCTGCTCGACCCGATCCTCACCGGCCTGCGCCGGGCCCGCACCGTCGCCGTGAAGAACGTGTCGCTCTCGGTGCTGAAGATCGCGCCGATCCCGCTGCTCGCGTTCACCGGCACGGACCTGGCGCTGTTCGGGTCGTGGGGGGCGCTCGCGCTGGTGGTCACGCTGGTGGTGCTGGCCCGGCTGCTGCGCCCGGGTCCGGGGGAGACCGCGGCCCCCGCGCTCCCGCCCACCCGGGAGATCTGGGCGTTCCAGGGCGCGTCGTTCGCGATGACGCTGGTGCTCACGGTCACGCCGCTCGTGGTGCCGCTCATCGTGCTCTCCGTGCTCGGCCCGGCGCACTCGGCCTACTACAACCTCGCGGCGGCGCTCGCCACCGCGACGTCGATGCTGCGGGCGAACGTGCTGGCCTCCTACGTCGTGGAGGCGTCGGCGCCCGGCGCGGACCGGCCCGCGCTCACCGCCCGGATGGTCCGGCTCATGGGGCTGGTCGCCGTCGCGTCGGCCGCCGGGCTCGCGATCGGCGGGCCGGTGCTGCTGCACCTGGTGGGGGAGCACTACGCGCAGGCGGCGACCCCGCTCATGCTCGTGATGGCCGTCGAGGCGCTCGTCGCGCGTGCACCGCCGTGTACGCCGCCGTCGCGCAGGTGGTCCGGCGGCTGCGGCTGCTCGTCGCGGTGCAGGTGCTGACCGTGCTGGCGACGGTCGGCGGCACGCTCGCGCTCGTGCCCGCCGTCGGGCTCGTCGGGGTGGGGCTCGCCTCGCTCGGAGCGCAGGCCGGGGCGCTCGTGCTGGTCGCGGTGCCGCTGGCGCGCGAGCTGGCCCGGATGCGGGCGCAGCGGTGAGCCCCCGGGTGAGCGTGCTCATGCCCGCCTTCGACGTCGCGCCGTACGTGGCCGCGGCCGTGGACTGCGTGCTGCACCAGACGTTCGCCGACCTGGAGCTGGTGGTCGTCGACGACGGCTCCACCGACGCCACCCCCGACGTCCTCGCCGCTGTGCGGGACCCGCGGGTCCGCGTCGTCCGCCGGCCCAACGGCGGCATCGTCGCGGCGCTGAACACCGGCCTGGACCACGTCCGCGGCGAGCTGGTGGCCCGCATGGACGCCGACGACCTCATGCCGCCCGACCGGCTCGCCCGCCAGGTCGCGTTCCTGGCCGCGCACCCGCGGGTGGTGGCGTGCGGCACCGACTACCGCCAGTTCGGCACCCGCTCGGGCGTGACGCGCATGCCGCGGTCGCCGGCGGCGTGTCGCGCGCGGCTGCTGTTCGGGACCTGCATCGCGCACGGCACCGCGATGATCCGGGCGGACGTGCTGCGCGGGACCGGGCTGCGGTACCGCCCCGAGTACGCCTACGCCGAGGACTACCGCTTCTTCAGCGACCTCGCCCTGTCCGGGGACCTGGCCAACCTGCCCTACGTCGGGCTGGAGTACCGGATGCACCCGCGGCAGATCAGCACGGCCAAGGCGCGCGCGCAGCGGGCGGTGGCGGTCCGGGTGATGCGGGAGAACCTCGCGGCCGCCGGCGTCACCGGCCTGCCCGACGCCGCGCTGGAACGGATGGTGTTCGCGGACGGCCACGGCGCCGGCGCGGCGCTGCGGCACCTGCTCGGCGTCGCGCCGGGGATCCTGCGGGTCGGCGCGCGCGCCGCGGGCGCCGCCGGTGTGCTGACCGCGGCCCAGCTGGTCCGCGAGCAGCTCAACGCCGCCCTCCGATGACCAGGACCGGCCCGGTCGTCGGGGACGGGCGCGCGCCCGCGGACGACACCCGGCTGGAGTGGGTGGACGCCGCGCGCGGGCCGCGATCCTGCTCGTGGTGCTGCTGCACACGCAGGGCGCGATGACCGCGCTCGGGTTCGACCACCCGGCCCTCGGCGCGACCAGCTCGCTGCTCGCCACCGTCCGGATGCCGACGTTCTTCCTCGTCTCGGGCCTGCTCGCCGGCCGGGCGCTGGCCCTGCCGCGCGGCGCGTTCCTCCGCCGCCGCCCGCCCACCACGCCTACCTCTACGTGCTCTGGAGCGCGGTGCTCGTCGCCGTGTCCGTGTCGGTTGCGCCCGGGGACGCGGCAGCCGCGGCGCGTGCCGGGCTCGTGGAGGCGCTCACCGCGAGCAGCGAGCTGTGGTACTTCCTCGCGCTCGCGCTCTACTTCCCGCTCGCCCGGCTGACCCGGCGCGTCCCGCCGGCCGTGCAGCTCGGCGTGGCGGCCGTCGCGTTCGTCCTGACCGCGGGCGGTGTGGTCCGGACCGGGTCGTGGGGCGCCGACCACGTGCTCCAGCTCTACGTCTTCTTCCTGGCGGGTCTGCACCTGCGCCCGGCCGTGCTCGCCCGGGCCCGCCGCGCGTCGGCCGGCCGCTGCCTGCTGCTGGCGGTGCTGTGGGCCGGGCTCGCCGCGCTGATCCGGTTCGGCACGTCGTCCGGGAGCCTGGTCTTCGTCGTGCTGCCGCCGGTCGGGGTGCTGCTGGTGATCGAGCTCGCGGCGCTCCTGGGCGAGCGCGGGTGGCTGCGCGGGCTGCGCCGCATCGGGCGCGCGACGCTGCCGGTCTACGTGCTGCACCCGCTCCTGCTCCTGGTGGCAGGCGCCGCGCTCGCCGGCGTCCGGGTCGCCGGCCTGCCGCTCCCGGTGCAGGCCGCCGCGGTCGCCGCCGCGACGGCGCTGGTCGCGGCCGCGTCGCTGGCCGTGGGCCGGCTCCTCGTGCGGGTGCCGTGGCTCGTCGGCCTGCCGCGCCGCCGGTGAGAATCGTCCCCTTCTTGTCAGGTAATGCTTAGGCTAACCTTCATCAGACAAAGTGGCTGAAGGAGGTTGCGTGACCGTCACGGACACGGACGAGCGAGAGCTGGCCGTCGTGCTCTGCCTGCGCGGCGCGCGCCGCCCGCAGGACGCCCGTCGCCTGGTGGACGCGGTCGCGACCGGCTCGACGGCCGGCGGGACGAGCTGGTGGTCGTCGTCGACGGGCCCTCGCGGCTGTCGCGGCGGCTGCTGACCGACCGCAGCGGGGTGGTCGTGATCGAGCACAGCGCCGAGCGCGACCGGCGGCCGGGCATGTCCGGGCTGCGGGCCAGCGCGCTGGCCGCGTCCACGGCTCCTGTCGTGATCTTCCTCGACGACGGCAGCATGCCGACGCCGGAGTGGCTCACGGCCTGGCGGCGGCAGGCCACGGCGGCCGGCGGGGGCGCCCCGGCGTGGATCCCCGACGAGTACGGCTGGGTCGGGGTGGTCGGGCGCGGCGGGCGTCTCGCCCCGGTGCCCGCGCCGCCGCTCGCCGCTGCGCCGCCGGCGGTGGAGACCGCGGAGCCCGGCGCGCCGCGGTTCCCGATCCCCGTCCGCGACGTCGAGCTGGCCGGGACGGCGGGCGCGGCCCTGCCCCTGCCCGCCGGCCCGGCGAGCGTGCTGGTGCGCCTGAACGAGCTGCCGGTGGGCTGCATCTGGGTGGAGTCCGGCGCCGACCCGGGCGCGGCCCTGCGCGCGGCGGTGGACGACCACCTCGCCGAGCCGCTGCGCCGGCTGCGTCGACCGGGCCGGCGTGCCGGTGCCGGCCGGCACCGCCCCGGCGCGGCTGCTCGGGATCGCGCGCGAGCAGCCGCCCGGCCCCCGCCCGCGCCGCCCGCCGGCCCGCTCGCCACCGTGGTGGTCTGCACGCTGGGCCGCGAGCCCGGCCTGCGCGACGTGGTGCGCGCCGTGCTGGACCAGACCCACCCCGCGATCGAGCTCGTCGTCGTCGACAACGACCCCGCGTCCGGGCAGGTGCCCGTGTGGCTCGCCGGGATCGACGACCCGCGGCTGCGGGTGGTCGCGCAGCCGGTGCGCGGGCTCTCGGACGCGCGCAACGCCGGGCTCGCGGCGGCGTCCGGGGAGATCGTGGTCTTCACCGACGACGACGCCCGGCCCGACCGGCACTGGGTGGCCGAGCTGGTCCGCGTGTTCGACCGCGACCGGGAGGGCGTGGTCGGGTGCGTCACCGGCCTCGTCACGGCCGCCCGGCTGGACACCCCGTGGGAGCTGTTCTTCGAGGAGTACGGCGGCTTCGGCAAGGGCTACCGCCCGAAGTTCTGGTCGCTGCGCCCGCCGCCCGCCGCGGTCGCGAACGCGGGCGAGCCGGGGGAGCGCGGGCCGCTCTTCCCGTACGCGGGCGGCAACTACGGCTCGGGCAACAACATGGCCTTCCGCACCGACCGGCTGCGCGCGCTCGGCGGGTTCGACCCCGCGCTCGGCGCCGGGACGTCCGTGCACGGCGGCGAGGACCTCGACGCGTTCCGGGCCGTCGTCCAGGCCGGGGACACGGTCTTCTACACGCCGACGGCGCTCGTGCGGCACCTGCACCGCGACAGCGAGCGCGCGCTGCGCCGCCAGATGTTCGGCTACGGCACGGGGATGGCGGCCGCCGTCACGAAGCAGCTGGTCGCCGGGCCCGACGCGGCCATGGCCGTGCTGCGCGCGCTGCCCGCGGCGCTGCGCGTCCTGCTCGCGCCGGGGTCGGTGAAGAACCAGGGCAAGTCCGCCGAGTTCCCGCTCCTGCTGACCCTCACCGAGCTGCTGGGCTACGCGGTGGGCCCGCTGCGCTACCTGGCCGGCCGCCGCCGGGTGCGGGCCCGGACCCGCTCGTGAGGCCCGCGTACCGGCGCCTGGCGACCATCGCCGTGGCGCTCGCCGCCGGCGTCGCCTGCTGCGCCGCGGTGTCCCGCGGCCCGGACCCGGTGTGGGCGCAGGAGTTCACCGGACCGGCCGGCACCCCGCCGGACATCGACGTGTGGCAGATCATGGACCTGGCCGGCGGCTGGGGGAACCAGGAGCTGCAGGCGTACACGACGCGGCCGGTGAACATCGCCTACGACGGCCGGGGCAACCTGCGGATCACCGCGCAGCGCGAGCGCTGGACCGACCCCCGCGGCAACCGGGCCGGCTACACCTCGGCCCGCGTCGAGTCGGTGGAGGCGTTCCGCTACGGCCGGATCGAGGCGCGCATCCGCGTTCCCGCCGGTCAGGGGCTCTGGTCGGCGTTCTGGACGCTGGGCACCGACCGGGAGCGCGTGGGCTGGCCGGCGGTCGGCGAGATCGACATCATGGAGCTGCGCAACGACACGCGGGAGCTGGAGCTGTCGGCGCACGGGCAGGCCGGCCGGCGTGACCGCTGGCGCGAACCCGCCACCGTCGCGGCGGAGCCGTTCGCCGGCGAGTGGCACGTCTACCGGCTCGACTGGACGCCCGGCCGGCTCGCCTGGTTCGTCGACGGCGTGCAGCGCCACGTCCTCGAACGCGCCGACCTGGGCCGGGACCAGCACTGGCCGTTCGACCGGCCGCAGCACCTGCTGCTCAACCTCGCCGTCGGCGGCCGGTGGCCGGGCCCGCCGGACGCGACCACCCCGCTGCCCGCGCACATGCTCGTCGACTGGGTGCGGGTCCACGACGTCTCGGTGATCGACGACGTGGGGACCGGGGACGGCTGGTGAGCCGGGCCGCCGCGACGGTGGGCACGCTCGGCGCGACGGCGGGTCTCGTGCTGGTCGCCGTGCTGGTGCCGGCCTCCGGGGCGGCCCGCTCGCTGTGGGGCGACGAGGCGTTCACCGCCACCGCGGCGGCCCGCCCGTTCGGCGCGACGCTCGGCCTGCTCGCCCACCAGGACGGCGGCATCGCCGGCTACCTGCTGCTGATGAACCGGTGGATCGCCCTCTTCGGGGCGTCCGAGGTGGCGCTGCGGGTGCCGTCGCTGCTGGCGACGGCCGTGACCGTCGTGGCGGCCGCCGTGCTCGGCCGGCACGTCGGGTCCCGGGGCGCCGTGCCGGCCCGGGCACCCGTCGCCGGGATGCTCGCGGCGCTGCTGGTGGCGGTGCACCCGCAGGTCGTGGGCACGTACGCGACCGAGGCGCGGCCCTACGCGCTGGCGACGGCCGGGGTGACGGTCGCCGCGGCGGCGTGGGCGGTGGCCGCGCGCCGGCCGCGGCCGGGCCCGGTGCTGCTCGGCTGCGCCGCCGCGGCGTTCGCCCTGACCCAGCACTTCCTGACCGCCGCCGCACTCGTGTTCCTGGTGCCGTGGCTGCTGCGGGCGCGCGGCGGCGCCGACCGCCGCACCCGGCTGTGGCTCCACGCGGGGGCGGTGGGCGTCGGCGCGGTCGCGGTGGTCATGGCGTGGTCGAGCCGCCGGACCTACCTGCAGGGCTGGATCCCGCTGCCGGACCCGCTGTACGCCGTCTCGATGGTCGCGAGCCTGCTCTCGCCGGCCGGGGGCGCGTTGCTGCTGCTCGGCGCGGTGCTCCTGCTCGTCGGGTGCGGCCGCGGCGCGCTCGTGGTGCCGCTCGCGCGGCTCGACGGCGGCGTGCTCCTCGCGTGGGCGGCCGGGCCGTTCCTGCTCCTGCTCGGCTACAGCCTGGTCGCCGAGCCCGCGGTGCTGGTGCGCTACCTGCTGTCCAGCGCCGTCGCGTTCCAGGTGCTGGCCGCCGCGGCGCTGGCCGCCGGGCTGCCGGCCGCGCGGCGGGGCGCGGTGCTGCTCGTGGCGACGGTGGCGGTGGTCGCGGTGACCGGCACGGTGCTCGTGCGCTCGCGCGTCGCGGTGCCCGGCGAGGACCTGCGGGCGGCCGCGGCCGGCGTGCTCGCGCAGCGCGGGACGCCGTCGTGTACGTGCCCAGCTGGCGGGAAGGCCCGTTCCGCTGGTACCTGAACGAACGCCCGGCCGCGCCCGGGTACACCCCGCCGCAGGCGGACGCCCGGCCCGGCGCGTCGGCCCGGGACGCCGGCTCGCTGTGGACCCCGCTCGCCGACCCGGCGGTGCCGCCCGGGGAGCTGCTCGCCCCGTGGCGGCGGGTGTGGGCGCTCGGGGACCCGGACCGTCCCGACGGGTGGGCCCCGGTCCCGGACGCGGGGTCGCCGCTGCACCGGGCGCTCGCCGCCGGCTGGACGCTGACCGCGCGCAGCGAGTACCGCGGCGACGTGGTGGTGGAGCTGTGGGAACGGCGCTGATCCCGGCCCGCGCGTCCGCCTGCTCAGCCGGGGGCGGCCGGCCGCCACGTGGCGGCCGGGAAGGTCGCGCCCTCGTTCGCCGCGTAGCGCAGCACGGTGACGTCCCCGTCGCGCAGCAGCACGTCCCAGTTCGGGCGGTTCGCCAGCCCCGCCTCCATGCGTTCCAGCGCGCCGTCGGGCAGCAGCCCCTTCAGGTCGTTGTAGGGACCGAGCGACCCGCTGAACGCGACGTAGATCGGGGACCACCGGCTGCGGTCGGCCAGCCGCGCCTCCAGTGCGGCGAAGTCGGCCTCGGTGGTGAAGTCCCACGCGACCATCTCGGGGGCGTAGACGGTGTTGTCGTAGCCCGGCGCCCAGCGCATCCGCTCGACGTAGCGGCCGGTGCCCCGGCCCGGCCAGTCCGGCAGCGCGGCCGTCAGCACGACCTCGCGCGGGGCGGCGTCGGTGAGCATGTCGGCCACCCGCACCTGCGCGGCCGAGATCCGGTACGTGTACCAGGTCGAGAAGTAGGACTGGAGGCCCACGGCCGCGGCGAGCACGGTCGTCAGCGCGGCCGCGGCCGCCACCACCCGGCCGCCCTGCAGCAGCCGCACGAGCAGCGGCGCGACGAGCACGGCGCAGCGGCCAGCGAGTACAGGAACACCCGCAGCAGCGCCTCGCCGCCGTAGCCCTGGGCGAGCAGCAGCGCCATGGGCCCGGCGCCGACCACGGTGGCCGACATCCACGGCCGCCGGGTCCGCCACGCCCACAGCGCGGCCGCGGCCGCCGCCGCCCACAGGCCCAGCGCGGTGGCGCGGGTGAACGCCGACACCATCTCCTGCTGCCAGGTGACGACCGGCCCGATGTTCGTGCGGGCGTTGGCGATCACGTCCAGGCCGGAGAAGAGGCCGTAGGAGGCCACGGCGTCCAGGTGCGCGACGAGGTAGCCCGCCAGCAGCACCGTCATCGCCGCGCCGACCCAGGCCCGGGCCATGCGCAGCAGCACGAGCGCCCACACCGCGAGCAGCACCCAGAACGGCGTCAGCTGGTGGGTGAGCACCAGGCAGCCGAACACCGGCAGCGCGCACCACGACGCCGCGACCCGCCGGCCCCGGCCGGCGATCGCGAGCGCGACGGCCGCGACCGCCAGCACGAGGCCGACGGCCTGCGGGGCGAAGTAGTCCTGGCCCACCCAGTTGAGGACGACCACGAGGAACGCGGCCACCGCGCGTCACGGCGTCGGCGCCCAGCCGCCGGGCCAGCACCGCGGACCCGCCGGCCATCAGCAGGTGGACCAGCGGCGGCGTCCATGTCGCCATGGCGAGCAGCGACACGCCGCTCACGGTCGAGAGCCACGCCGCGGCGGCGAACAGGCCGGGCCAGTCCTGGTAGATGTCCAGGCCGGGGGAGAGCTCGCCGAAGCGCAGGATCGCGTCGGCCACCCCGATGTGCTTGTACGTCCACGCGTACGTGGCGCCTCGGTGCCGAGCGGCCCCACCGCCCGGTAGACGAGCACCGCCAGCCCGACGGCGACGACCGCGCCGGCGGCCCACCGCGCCCGCACGGCCCACAGCAGCAGCACCGGCGGCACGGCCGCGGCCAGCACGTAGGTCACCGGGGCGGCGCCGGCGAGCCCCCACGGGCTCGGCTCGCTTCCCCGGATCGCGGGCAGCGCGACCGCCCACAGGAGCGCGGTCCCGGCCGCGACGCCGGTGAGGACGAGCGTCCGCCGCGCCGGGCGCGGGCGGCGGGTGAGCGCCGCCGGCACCGTCCGGGCGAGCGCGGCCAGCGCGTCACGGTCGAGCGCCGCGCGGACCGCCCCGGCGACGGCCACGACGAGCGCCAGCACCGCCGTGGCGCCGAACGGGTCCCAGCCCCCGACCCACAGCGCGACGCTCGCGAGGACCGAGAGCAGGCACCAGCCGGCCACCGGGCCGAGCGCGGCCAGCGTGGTGAAGGACGTGCGGACCCAGCCCGTGGCGACCGCGGCGGGCGCCAGGAGCAGGAACGGGAGGGTCACCGCGCCCGGGACCCCCGCGGCAACGGGGAGCGCGGACGCGACCGCGAGCAGCGCGCCGGCCGGGGGAAGCAGCACCCGCCACGCGGGCCGGCCCGGTGGCCCGGCACGCAGGGCGGACCGGGGCGCCGGCACGGTCGGGGCGGTCACGGGCCGCTCACCGGCGGCCGGCCGCCGCTCGCTTCCGGACAAACGTGACCCAACTCCCTGGCGTAGCTCGTTTGAGTGAACATCAGACAAAGGGTAGCCTGACCTCGCTCTGACCCCGGTCCCCCTCGACGGGGACGCTCCTCACGGAAACCGAGGCCACCCGCACGTGATCACAGAAGCCAGAAGCAGGAGGTGGACGCCGCGGTCGCGCGCGGCAGCGCTCCTCGTAGCAGTGCTCGCCGCAGCGGTGGGCGGACTGCTGGTGCCGGGCGTCGCGACCGCCGCCGACTACACCTATCCGGGTGACCCGTCGGTCACCTACTCCGTTCCCGACGAGGTCGTCGCGGGGGACGGGATCGTCCTGTCGGGCGCGGGCTGGCGCAACGCCGCCGGCACCGCGGGATCCGTCATCGCGATCAAGCTCGACGACGGCGGCGTCGTCAACGTCGGCCGGCCGCTGACCAACCCGGCCAGCGGCGCCCCGGTCACCGACCCCACGGTCTGGGGTGTGGTGCAGGCCGACGCCAGCGGTGCCTGGAGCATCACGCTGCCGTTCCCGACCGCCGAGAACTCCACCGGCGCCGCCAACTGGACGGCCGGCCAGTCCCGCAGCATCCGGCTGCTCACCGGCAGCCTGCTGCCCGGCGACCAGCTCCGCTCGGCCGGTGCGGGCGTCGCGATCGTCGCCGAGCCAGGCGGCCCCGGTGACCCCGGTGACCCCGGTGACCCGGGCGATCCCGGTGACCCGGGTGATCCCGGTGACCCGGGCGGCCCGAGCGGCTGGACCTTCGACGCGCAGGAGTTCGTCGGCGGCACGGGGCAGTACCAGATCGCGTACTCCGCGCGCAACAACGTCTTCTGGGTGACGCAGGCCGGCGACCCGCCGGTGCAGACCTCCCGGCTGCTGCGGGTGGACGCGGCGACGCTGCAGGTCCTCAACTCCTACTGGGTGCAGTGGGACCAGCCCTCCGACACCGCCGAGGCGGTCTTCGGCATCGATGTCGACGACGACCACAACACGGTCTGGCTCACCTCCACGCGGCTCAACCGGGTGGTGGTCTACGACCAGGCCACCGGGGCGTTCCTGCACCGGATCGAGAACATCAACCACGGCCGGGAGGTCGAGGTCGACGAGGGGCGCAACCGCGCGTACGTCAGCTCGGTCTACGGCGGCGTGATCGCCGTGTTCGACACCGAGACGTTCGAGCGGCTGCCCGACATCCCGGTCGACGGCCAGCCGATGGCGCTGGACCTGGACCCCGTCACGGGCACGCTCTACACGGTGACGCTGAACACCGGCCAGCTCGTCGAGGTCGACGGGACGACGGGGCTGGTCTCCTACCACCCGATCCCGGGCGCCAGCGGCCCTCCGGCGTCGCGGTGTACCCCGGACGGGACCGGGTCTTCGTCGCCAGCCAGGACTCCGCCGACATCACGGTCCTGGTGGCCAGCACCGGGTCGCACGTCACGAACATCCCGGTCGGTGCGGGCGCGCTCGCCGTCGACGTGGACGAGAGCAACGGGCTGGTGTACGTCGCCAACTTCTTCGCCCACTCGATCAGCGTGATCGACAGCGCCACGGAGACGGTGGTGGGCACGATCGCCGACGACGTGGCCCGCCATCCCAACCACATCGTCGTGCACGACGCAGCGCCTACGTGGTGGACCGCGGCTCGTACTGCACCGCCGACACGGTGGGCTGCACCGGCCACGACTCGATCATCAAGATCACGCCCACCTCGTCGCCGGACCCCGGCGACCCGGGTGACCCGGGTGACCCCGGCGACCCGGGCGACCCGGGCGACCCCGGTGAGCCGGGCTCCGGGGCGATCACGATCACCGCGGCGATCACCGGCGGCGGCCCCGGTGATCCCGGTGACCCGGGAGACGGCCCGCTGTCGCTGTCGGTGGACCCGGGTGCCGCGGTCGCGCTCGCCCTGGCCCCCGAGCAGGTGGACCGGTTGCTGTTCACCGGGGCCCTGCCCGCGGTGACCGTCACCGACGCGCGTTCCGACGCGGCGGCGGCCGGCGGCGGCTGGTCGTTGTCGGCCCAGTCGAGCGACTTCACCGCCGGTACCGACGTCATCTCGGCGAGCTACCTGGGATGGACGCCGACCGTGGCGACGCCCAAGGAGGGCCTGCTGGCCGGCCCGGTGGTGACCGGTGCGCTCGACGGCGGCCCGGGTCTGGCGACCAGCGGGCTGATGGCGTCCGGCGCCGGCGCCGGGCGGGCCGGGTCCGCCGAGATCGGCGCCGACCTGGCGCTGGCCGTCCCGTCGGACACCGCTGCGGCGCCTACGCGGCGACGTTGACCGTCTCGCTCTTCCCGACCGACTGATCTGGCTCCAACACAGCACGACGAGAGGAACGCTGTGATCACAGCAGCACGATCACCAGACCGACCACCGACACGGCGGCGCGGCCGCACACCGCGGTCCGTGGCGGCGATGGCGGCCGGGGTGCTCGCGGCCGCGTCCTTCGGCGCCGTGGCCCTGCCCGGTGTCGCCGCGGCCGCGGAGTATCCCGGCACGACCGACGCCTCGGTCACCTTCACGTGCCCGACGAGGTCGAGGTCGGCAGCCCGATCCAGGTGTCGGGCACCGGGTGGACGAACACGGCCGGCACGGCCGGGTCGATCATCGCGATCAAGCTCGACGACGGCGGGGTGTCGACGACCCTCGACATCACCCACCCGGACACCGGCGCCGTCCAGGCGAACAAGACGATCTACGGGATCGTGAAGGCCGCCGCGGACGGCTCGTGGAGCGCCACCGTGCCCTACCCGACGGCGGCCAACTCCACGGGCGCCGGCACGTGGGCGGCCGGGCAGACGCACAACGTGCGGCTGCTCACCGGCACCCTGCTCACCGGCGACAGGATCCGCACCGAGGGCGCCTCGTTCACGCTCGTGGCCCCGGGCGACCCGGGCGACCCGGGCGACCCGGGCGACCCGGGCGACCCGGGCGATCCCGGCGATCCCGGTGACCCGGGCGACCCCGGCGACCCCGGCGGGTCGAGCGGCTCCATCTCGGTCACCGCGGTGGTGCCCGAGGGGGGGGGCCGGGCGATCCCGGTGACGGCGTGCTGTCGCTGTCGGTCGACCCGGGCGCAGCGGTCGCGCTGACCGAGGTGCCGGACCAGGGCGACCGGCTGCTGTTCACCGGGGCCCTGCCCGCGGTCACCGTGACGGACGAGCGTTCGGACGAGACCGCCGCGGGCGGTGGCTGGTCGCTCTCGGCGCAGACGACCGACTTCACCGCCGGCACCGACGTGATCACCGCCGCGCACCTCGGGTGGTCGCCCGCGGTGCTGACCCCGAGGACCGGCCTGACCGCCGGGCCCGCGGTGGCGGGCACGCTCGACGGAGGGCCGGGTCTGGCCTCCAGCGCGGTGATGGCGTCCGCCACGGGCGCCGGCCGCACGGGCACCACCGAGGTCGGCGCCGACCTGGAGCTGGCCGTCCCCGTGGACACGCCGGCCGGGTCGTACGCGGCGACGCTCACGGTGTCGCTGTTCCCGACGGACTGACCGGTCCGATCGACGGCGGGGTGCCGGGGGCGACGGACGTCCCCGGCACCCCGCCGGTCCAGGGTCACCCGAGCACACGACGAGAACGAGGCAGCACGTGATCAGGAGAACCCGGTGGGCGGGGCTGTGCCTCGTCGTCGTCGCGGCGCTGGTGGGCACCGCCGGCGCAGCGGCCGCCGCCCTGCCCGGCCGGCCGGCGCCCGCCCAGGACGGGACCGTCACCTGGGCGGTGCAGCCCGCCGACACCGAGGGGCCCGACGGCCGGGTGTCCTTCCGGTACGAGCTCGACCCCGGCGGCGTCGTGGCCGACAACGTCATCGTGACCAACTACAGCGAGGTCGACGTCGACTTCCGGCTCTACGCCAGCGACGGGGTCACGACGCCCAGCGGGGCGTTCGACCTGCTGCCCGGCTCCCGCCCGCCGGTGGACGCCGGGTCGTGGGTCACGCTCGCCGAGACCTCGGTGCGCCTGGGCCCGCGGCAGGCCCGGATCGTCCCGTTCACCGTGACGGTCCCGCCCAACGCGACCCCCGGCGACCACCCGGCGGGGATCGTGGCCGCCGTCGGGGACACCGCCGGCGCCACCGACGTCACCGTCGAGCGCCGGGTCGGGGCGCGGGTGCACCTGCGGGTCGGCGGCGAGCTGGCCCCCCGCCTGGACGTCTCCGCGCTCGACGTCGGCTACGGCGGCGGCTGGCGCCCGGACGCGCCGGCGGTCTCGACGTGGCGTTCGACGTGGTCAACACCGGGAACCTGCGCCTGCGCGGCACCGCGGTGCTGGAGCTGAGCGCGCTGTTCGGGCTGTGGAACCGCACGGTCGCGCTGCCCGAGGTGCCGGAGATCCTGCCCGGCCAGTCCTACCGCATGCAGGCCGTGGTCGACGGCGTGCCACCCCTGCTCTGGCTCGGCTCGACCGTGCGCCTCGACCCGGCGGCGGTGGGCCAGGACGTCGTGCCCGTCGAGCCGGCCGCCGTCACCGCGACGACCGGCACCGTGGCGGTGCCGTGGCTGTGGCTGCTCGTGCTGGCCGCCGTCGCGGCGGGCGGCGTCCTCGCCGCGCGGCGCAACCGGCGGCGGCGCGAGGAGTTCGACCGCGCCGTCGACGCCGCACGCGAGGAGGGCCGGCGGGAGTCGGCCGGCAGTCCCTCGGACGCGGGGCCGGACGAGCCGGGCGCCGCCGAGCGCGCCGCGGAGAGCGGTGCCGTGGCGACGGCCGTCGACCCGTCCGAGCCGTCGGACCCGGCCCGTCCGGCCGACTGAGTGGTTCCGTTCGCCAGATCCTCCCGAGCCGACGACCACGCCCCTCCCACCACGGGCGACCCGAGTTCCTGACGAACCACTGGGAGGTCCACATGTCCGATGCCACCGCGCTGCCCGCCGGGGGTGGTGGGGCGGTACCCCTGTCCCGCGCCGCGGCAGCGTGCCTGTCGCTGCTGCGCATCGCCCTCGGCTGGGTGATGCTCTGGGCGGGGCTCGACCGGATGTTCGGGCTGGGCATGGCCACGCCACCGGAGCGTTCCGTGCTGAGCGGCGCGTCGGCGACGGCGGGCTACCTCGGCGGCGTCTCGGGGCCGGCGGCGCCGCTGTTCACCGCCATGGCCGGCAACCCCGTCGTCGACACGCTGTTCGTGGCCGGGATGCTGCTGTGCGGGCTCGCGCTCGTGCTCGGCGTGACCACGCTGATCGCCGGGCTGGGCGCCGCCGTCATCTTCGGGATGCTCTGGCTGACCATGATCCCGCTGGAGAACAACCCGGTCGTCGACCAGCACCTGTTCTACGCACTCGCCGGGGTGCTCGTCGCCGTGTCGAACCCGGGCCGGTTCCTCGGGATCGGTGCCTGGTGGAGCCGGCTCCCGGTCGTCCGTTCCTCCCGCTGGCTCTGGTGAGCCGACCGTCGGCAGCTAACATCAGACATTGATGAGCCGAACCTAAGTACACGCACCCGGAAGGTTGTCATGCCCGTCGGTACCCGTCCCCGCGCCCGTGCGGTGGTCGCCGCGCTCGTCGCGTTCGTCGCGCTGGCGGCGTGCGCTCCTGCCGATCAGGCGGGCCGGGACGGCGGGACGCGGACGGTCGTCGACATCGAGGGGACCCGCGTCGAGGTTCCCGTGCACCCGCAGCGGGTGGTGACGCTCAGCGAGCCCACGCTCGACGGTGCGCTCGCCCTCGGCGTCGTCCCGGTCGGGACGACCGCCGGCCGCGGGCAGCAGGGTCCACCGAACTACCTCCTCGACCGGGCCCGCGACGTCGAGGTGCTGGGCAGCGTCGCCCAGCCCAACTTCGAGGCCATCGGGCGCGCCCGGCCCGACCTGATCCTCGTGGACGGCACGTCGATCAACAACAACCCGCCGGTGATCGAGCTGCTCCGCCAGATCGCCCCGACCGTCTACGCGGCTACGCCGGCGGCGACTGGCGCGTCACGTTCGGCCACGTCGCCGACGCCCTCAACCGCGCCGACGAGGGCCGCCAGGTGCTCGCCGGCTACGACCGCCGGGTCGCGAGCTGTCCGCGCAGCTCGGCGACCGCCGCGCCGAGACCTACTCGATCGTCCGGTGGCAGGGCTCGTCCGCCTCGGTGATCCTCAAGGAGCTTCCCGCCGGGGTGGCCCTCACCGACCTCGGGCTGGCCCGCCCGCCGAGCCAGGACCGCACCGGCCGCGGCCACAGCGAGCCGGTGTCGCTGGAGAACCTCGACACCATCGACGCCGACTGGATGTTCTTCGGCACCCTCGGCGGCTCGTCGGTCGGCAACCCGGAGGCGGGCGGCGGGGCCGGCCGGGACGCGGCCGGCCGGGCGCTCGCCGAGGCCGAGGGCGTGCCCGGCTTCACCGACCTCACCGCCTACCGCAACGGCCACGTGGTGCTCGTCGACGGCTCCGTCTGGACCTCGACCGGCGGCCCGCTGCTGATGAACCGCATCGTCGACGACGTCCAGGA
Source organism: Pseudonocardia sp. CNS-139 (assembly GCA_001942415.1). Lineage (GTDB taxonomy): Bacteria > Actinomycetota > Actinomycetes > Mycobacteriales > Pseudonocardiaceae > Pseudonocardia. The sequence continues at coordinate 2,447 of MKJX01000229.1, read as the reverse complement.
AGCGCTGACCAGGCCATGACCTCCCCGGCCACCCCCCGCACCCGCCGGCCCGCCCTGCTCGGACGCGCCGCCGCCGTCGTGGCGGTCCTCGTGCCCGCGCTGCTGGCGTCCGGTGCCGAGGCCGTCGCGGCCGACCACGTCGGCACGTCCGACACGACGGTCCGGTTCACCGTGCCCGACAGGGTGCCGGCCGGCGCGCCGATCCGGCTGTCCGGCACCGGGTGGCGCGCGCCCTCGGGCGGGGGGTCGGTCGTCGCGGTCAAGCTCGACGACGGCGCCGTCGCCACCACGCGCGACGTGCGCCACCCCGGCACCGGCGCGGTGCAGGCCAACAGGACGATCTACGGCATCGCGCAGGCCGACGCCACCGGGTCCTGGACGCTGGAGGTGCCGTTCCCGACCGCGCAGAACTCCTCCGCGAGCTGGGCGGCCGGCCAGACGCACTCGGTGCGGCTGCTCACCGGCACGCTCCTGGCCGGCGACGCCATCCGTACGGAGACGGCGTCGTTCACGGTCGTCGCGGCGGGCGGCGCGACCACCACCCCGACCGCGCCCCCGACGACCACCGTGCCCCCGCGACCCGGCCGCCCCGACGACCACGCGCCCGGCGCCCCCGACCACCGCCCCGCCGACCACCCCGCCCGCCACGATCCCGCCGGCGCCGACGGCCACGGCGACCTCGACCGCGCCGCCGCCGGGCGCCGCGTGCACGGGGCAGGCCGCGACCGCCGAGGTGCCGCGACCGCCGAGGTGGGCGGCGCGCTGCGGCTCACCGGGACGCTGGTGCCATCCCGGCCGGGCGGCGGGTCCGGTCGTCGCCGTCAAGATCGGCGGGTCCGTCGTCGCCGTCAAGATCGACGACGGCGCCTACAGCCACCTCCCGGGCCAGGTGGGCGGCGCGCTGCGGCTCACCGGGACGGGCTGGTGCCATCCCGCGGCGGCGGGTCCGTCGTCGCCGTCAAGATCGACGACGGCGCCTACAGCCACCTCCCGGGCCAGGGCCCGAACGCCAACCTCACCGTGTGGCAGGTCGTCCAGGCCGGCGCCGACGGCCGGATCGACGTCACCGTCACGCTCCCGACCGCGACGAACGCGACGCCCGCCTTCGGCCCCGGCGCCCACACGCTGCGGCTGCTCACCGGCTCGCTCGCGCCCGGCGACACGATCCGCACGGTCCAGACCCCCGAGTTCACCGTGACGGCGCCGGCGGCGAGGGGACCGTGGACCCCGGGCGGCCGGCCACCGTCCCCGACCCCTACGACGCCGTCGAGGACCTCACCGACGCGAGCCGCGGCGGCGTCGGCGTCACCGCGGCCGGCCGGGTCGTCACGGTGACCGTGCCGCGGGCCGCCGCGGGCGACTGGGTGTTCCTCTACGCACACTCGACCCCGCGGCCGGTCGACTGGTTCCGGCTCGACGCGCCGGCACCGTGGTCGCCGACCTCACCGGCGTCGACCTGGAGCCCGGCGAGCACAAGCTCGCGGTGCTCGACCGCACGGGCGGCCTGCTCGGCTGGGGCGGGTTCCCCGTCGCGGCCGGGGTGGGCGGCGTCGTCGTCCCGCCGGCCGCCGCACCCCCGCCGGGCCCCGGTGGCGGCGCCGCGGTGGCGCGGGCGGCGTCCGTCCGGCCCGCCCCCGGCGGCTCCGCGCGCGGCGGCACCGCGGACGACATCACGATCACCAGCGCGACGAGGTCGCGCCCGCGGCCCCGCGGGCCGCCCCGCTCGTCGTCGACCCCGCGGCCGCCGCGAACGGCACCGCGCTCGGGATGCAGGAGGCGCTCCTGCTGCTGGTCGCCGCCCTCCTGCTGGTCGGGGCCGGTCTCGCCTACGCCGTGCGCCGGCGGCGCCGGCAGGAGGCCGACGCCGCGGACGCGGACGACGGCGCGGACGACGCGGACGCCGCCACCGACGCCGTCGACGAACCCGACCAGCAGCACGAGCCCGACCACGAGCGCGACGACGACCGCGAGGCCACCGAGGTGATCCGATGAGAGCCATCAGCACGACCTCCGTCCACCCGTCCCTGCGCCGCGGCGTCCTCGTCGCGCTCCTCGCGGCCGTCGCGGCGGTGCTGCTGCCCGGCGTGGCGGCGGCGATCCCGCCCGGCGGCGCCTCTCCGGACACGCCGGGCACCAGCTCGTCGGTGTCGCCCGCGACGCTGGGCCCGGGGGAGCGGATCGCGTTCTCCGTGGCCGGGTTCCCGGCGGGGGAGACGGTCAGCATCAAGATCGACGACGGGCAGTTCTGCAGCGAGGCGGCCACCCACGGCGCGTGTGTCGTGCACACCCAGAAGATCCGCGCGGACGGCACCGCGTCGGGCGACTTCCTGCTCCCGGGCGACCTCGCGCCGGGCCCGCACTGGCTGCGCTACCTCGCCTCCACCCCGATCCTCGGACGGCACCGCGTCGGGCGACTTCCTGCTCCCGGGCGACCTCGCGCCGGGCCC
>MKJX01000228.1 GCA_001942415.1 Pseudonocardia sp. CNS-139 | reverse complement strand
GGTAGACGCATGCACGGCATGGACGACCTCGCCGCCGCCGTCGCGAGTGGCAGGGTCACGTACTTCCGACTCCGCATGGAGCCTCCTGAGTAGGACGGACAATGTCGCCGGGAATGATGCGCATGTGGTTATCGGGACCACCAGGCATTGCCACTTCCGTGAATAGTGCACGACACATTCACAGACGACACTGCGTGTCGGGGCCGCCGGCGATCACCGTTACGGGGTTCCCGTAAGGGTTGCGCGCCGCCGGCCGCCCGGCCCGGCCGGAACCCGGCGCAAGCCCGACACGCGGCTGCACAGCAAGATCACTCCACGGGGTAGGAGTGCCTCGGAGGTCACGGTTCTCACGGAATGTAGACACGAACGAGCCAAAATCTCACGCACGGTGACGATCTGGCGGCTCGGCGGCCGTTGCGAGCGGCCCGGGACGGCCGCCGATCAACGCTTGCGCAACCCGCCTCCCGTGATAGGTTCTGCCGCGGTTGCAGTCGTGTCTTCCTCGATCGTTGTGAAGCGTCCGTGGAGAGTGACGGTGGGCTTCGCAGACGTACGAGGGCATCCTCTGTGTTTCGCGGTAGCCCCGTGCAGCCCCCGGTCGACGCCCAGTCGGCAGGGTCCGCTTCACGTATGGAGAACAGGTATGCCGCAGGGCACCGTCAAGTGGTTCAACGCCGAAAAGGGCTTCGGCTTCATCGCGACCGACGACAACGGTCCGGACGTCTTCGTGCACTACTCGGCCATCCAGTCCGAGGGCTTCCGCACGCTGGAGGAGAACCAGCGCGTCACGTTCGAGGCGAGCCAGGGCGCCAAGGGGCCGCAGGCCGACTCGGTCCGTCCTCTCTGACGCTCCCCGCGAGCAGTCCTTCCGGTGCCGGCGGCCTTCGGGTCGCCGGCACCGTCCGTCTGCGGCCCCTTGCGTCCCTTCGGGGCGGCCGCTGGGCGTCGACGACCGGTGCGGCCCCGGAACCGGATGACGCGGACGGCCGCCGGTCCGCAACCGGGAACCGGTCGTCCCGCCGTTCACCGGTCGTGAACGGTCGATCTCCGAGGGTGTCGGCCGCTTGTCTCGGCGCTCCGCACGGTCGTCGCTGCGGGCTCCCATACCCGAATCCCTCCCGCCATGCTCGGTGTTGAGCCTCACAGAGATGCGCCACAGCAGACGTATCCGGGCGATGCATACGGAGGTCGGAAGATGCCGGGCTGGGACAGCTACCGCGCGGTGTACGGCGCGGAGCTGCGCGCGGCAGCGCGGGAGTTCAGCGACCACGGGTGGCCGCTCGCGGAGGCGACCCCGACCACGATCCATCTGGTCACGGGCTCGACCTTCGACGTGTTCGAGGTCCCGGCGGCCATCGGCCGCGTTCTGTGCGCGCACCTGCGCGACTCCGGATCCGTCGTCCCGGTCGCGGCGACGCCCACCGGCTCGTGGTGGTTCCCGGTCGCGACGGGGGCCACGCTCCCGGCCGAGCTGGCCGCGGCGCCGGGCGTCACGCTGCACACCGGCGGGGCCACCGTGCTCGCCCCGCCGTCGGAGGTGCCCGACGGGTGGGTGCACTGGCGCGTCGCGCCGGCGCTCACCGGATACCGGGTGCCCGCCGCTGACATGATCCTTCCCACCGCCGCCGCCGTGGTGCGGTGGCGGGCCGGCCGGCATCCGGGCGCCCAGCGGCCCGCAGGTGCGGTGGCCGTCGGAACGCGGTCGTAGGACCGCGCAGCCGGCAGACCCGGTTCGCCCTCCGTTGACGCGGCCCGTCGGAACCGCGCCGGAGGGTCCGGGTTCGCCGGTGGTGCGGCGCCCGGGGAGCACTTCTCCCCGCGCGGCACAGCCGCACCACGAACGTGGCCGGGGTCGGTAGGAATACCACCGACCCCGGCCAGTCCCATCTCCGGCGCACGGCGCGGGCGCCTCCGACGTCGTGGGGGCAGCACTACGCGGAGACACCCGTTCCGGCCGGAGCGGCCTGCGCCGGCCCGATCCGGACACCAGGTCTACGAGTGGGCGGGCACTATGGGTGCGTGCAGAAGACGCAGTCCCCCCGAACGGACGTGCCGGCGCCGGCCCCCGTGAACCGGCGGCGGCCGGTTGTCGAGGTCGGCCTCGGCTTCGGCCGGATGGACCCCGCGGGCCGGGAGCGCGACCTGCGCCGCATGAAGACCTTCGCCACCGGCCTCCTGCTCGCCGCCACCGCGATCTTCCTGGTCATGCGCTGGTGGGAGGTCAACGACGGGCCGGTCTGGGTCGGCTACGTGCGGGCGATGGCCGAGGCCGGCATGGTCGGCGCGCTCGCCGACTGGTTCGCCGTCACCGCGCTCTTCCGGCGCCCGCTGGGGCTGCCGATCCCGCACACCGCGATCATCCCGACGAAGAAGGACGCGCTGGGCGACAGCTGGGCGAGTTCGTCGGGGAGAACTTCCTCTCCGAGGCGTCGTGCGCGACCGGCTGGCCCGGGTCGAGGTGTCGTCCCGGTTGGGGGCGTGGCTCGGCCAGGAGGCCAACGCCGACCGGGTCACCGCCGAGCTCGCCACCGCGGCGCGCGGGGTGGTCACCGTGCTCCGCGACGACGCCGTGCAGGAGATCATCGAGCAGGTGCTCGTCCGCAGGCTGATGGAGCGCAAGGTCGGCCCGCCGCTCGGCACGGTGCTGGAGGGCGTGCTCGCCGACGGCGCGCACCACCGCCTCGTCGACCTGGTGTGCGACCGCGCCTACGACTGGGTGAGCGCCAACCACGACACCGTGCTGCGCATCGTGCACGACCGCGCGCCGGCCTGGTCGCCGCGGTTCTCGACGACCTGATCGCCGACCGGGTGTTCCTGGAGGTCCAGAACTTCGCGTGGGCCGTCAAGACCGACCCGGAGCACCCGCTGCGCAAGGCGATCGACAAGTTCCTCGTGGAGTTCGCGTCCGACCTGCAGAACGACGAGGCCACGATCGAGCGGGCCGAGCGGATCAAGCACCAGATCTTCGCGCACCCGAACGTCCAGGCGTTCATCGGACAGGCGTGGGGCACCGTCAAGGGGCTGATCCTGGACGCGGCCGCCGACCCGTCGAGCGAGCTGCGCACGCGCGTGCGCGACGGGCTGCTCACCCTCGGCCGTCGGCTGTCCACCGACACCGAGCTGCAGGGCAAGATCGACGGCTGGCTGGCCAACGTCGCGGGTTACGTCGTGCGGAACTACCGCCACGAGATCACCACGCTGATCACCGACACCGTCGCGCGCTGGGACGCGGAGGAGACCTCCCGCAAGATCGAGCTGCAGGTGGGCCGCGACCTGCAGTTCATCCGGATCAACGGTACGGTCGTCGGCTCGCTCGCCGGCCTGGTCATCTACACGGTCGGCCAGCTCGCGTTCGGTTCGTGAACGGGGCGCCGCTGCGGCTGGTGGCGGTCGGCGACAGCGTCAGCGAGGGCGTCGGCGACCCGCGCCGCGGTGGCCTGCACGGCTGGGTCCGGCAGCTCGCCGAGCACCCCGAGCTGGCGCTCGCCGGCAACCTGGCGCGCACCGGAGCCCGCGTCGCCGACGTGCGCGCCCGCCAGGTCGGCCGCGTCGTCGCACTGGCGCCCGACGTCGTGACCTGCACGGTCGGCGTCAACGACGTGCTGCGCCGCGGGTTCGACGCGGCGGCGTTCGCCCGGGACCACGACCACGTGGTCGGCGCGCTGACGGCCGCCGCGCGGCGCGGGGTGCTGGTGATGACGCTGCACGACATCGGGGCCGGGCTGCCGTTTCCGACGGTCGCACTGGCCGGGCTGCGCCGGCGCATCGCCACGGCCAACGCGGTGATCGAGCAGGTCTGCCGGGAGCACGGCGCATGGGTGCTCGACGCACGTGCGGCGCCGCCGCTCGGTCCGGCCCGGATGCTCAGCGTCGACCGGCTGCACCCGAACCGCCGCGGGCACGCCTACATCGCGGGTGCCGCGCTGGACGTCCTGCGCGCGCACGGCGCCGTCGGCCCGGGCGAGCCGGCCGGGCCGGGGCCGGTCGGGCCGTTCACGGAACGGCTGGCCGCCGCCGTCCGGCACGTGTCGTGGCTGGTCAGCGCAGGATCGATCCGACCGCCAGGCCGAGCCCGGCTGCGCCGAGGCCGGCCAGCACCGACCCGAGGGCGTTGAGCACCGCGAGCATCCGGGCCGGCCGGGCGCCGAGCTGCACGGTCTCGTACGCGAACGTCGAGTAGGTCGTCAGCGCGCCGCAGAACCCCGTGCCCACAAGCGCCATGACGGCCGGCGGCGCGGCCGCCACCACCAGACCCAGGACGAACGAGCCGGTCACGTTCACGACGTACGTGCCCCACGGGAAGCCGGTGCCGAGCTTGGCCTGGAGGAGCCGGTCGGTGAGGTAGCGGGCCGGTGCCCCGACGGCCGCGCCGAGGACCACGAGCAGCGAGGTGGTCAGCGGCGTCATCGGGCGAGTGCCCTGGTCAGCCGCATGCCCGCCCACGTGGCGACCAGCGCGGCGACCAGCGTCGCGGCGAGATAGCCGAACGCCGCCGCGAGGTGGCCGCCGAGCAGCAGCTCCTGCGACTCCACGGCGTACGTCGAGAACGTCGTGTAGCCGCCCAGCACGCCGGTGCCGAGGAACGGGCGCACGAGCGGGTGCGCCTGCCGCAACTCCGTGACGACGACCAGCAGCACCCCGATCAGCAGGCACCCACTCACGTTCACCAGGAACGTCCCGAGCGGGAATGCGCCGGGCGCCGTCGGCAGGGCGAGCTCGACGCCGTAGCGGGCGATGGCGCCGACCGCGCCGCCGGCGGCCACTACCGCGACCGCGGGGCCGGGGCCAGGGGATGCGCTCGACACGGCGAAAGTGTGCCTCCCCGGTTTGGTGGACGTGAGCGAGGGCACCCCACCAGCGCAAGCAGTGTGCTTGCAACTGCTAGCACCCCGGCGTACGGTCGATCGGGCAAGGGATGGAGGTGAGCGCAGGTGTCCGCGCCGAACGACCGGGAGCCACGCGGCGACGGCACGGCCGAGCGCGTCGGCCACGCCGTCGAGCAGGTCGGCCAGGTGGTCGAGCAGGCCGGGTACGCCGTCGGGCAGGCCGTCGACGACATCGGCGCCTACATCCGGAGCCAGCGCGAAGGCGCGCAGGTGTCGCTGCGGCAGCTCGCCCGCAGCGCGGGTGTCAGCAACCCCTACCTCAGCCAGATCGAGCGCGGGTTGCGCAAGCCGTCGGCCGAGATCCTGCAGCAGATCGCCAAGGGGCTGCGCATCTCCGCCGAGGCTCTGTACGTGAAGGCCGGGATTCTCGACGAGAAGCCGCGAGCGCCGTCACCGATGCCGTGCTCGCCGATCCGGATCTCACCGAGCGCCAGAAGCAGGTGCTCCTGGACATCTACCAGTCCTTCCGGCGGGAGAACGACCGCGTGAACGACCGCGTGGCCGGCTCCGCGCCCGAGGTGCCGTCACCATCAGAGGAGTGATCGTCATGCCCGTGGAGCTGCCGTCCACGGAGACCGTCCGCAACGCCCGTCACCAGCTCGCCAGGACCGGGGCCGACGCCGCTCGCACGCCGCTGCTGGCCGTGCTGGGCGCCGGGGACCTGGCCGTCACCGCCGTCACGAAGGCCGTGCACGAGGCGCGCACCCGGGCGACCGCCGCCCGTACCCGGGCCACCGAGCAGGCCGAGGGCGCGCAGCACCGGTTCGCCGGGCTGCCCCAGCGGCTCACCACCGACGAGCTGCGCAAGGCCGCCGCCGACCTGCGTGCGCAGGCCGAGAAGGCCTACGCCGGCTTCGCCGAGCGCGGTGCCGGCACCTGGGACCGGATTCGCGAGCAGCCGCAGGTCAAGGAGGCGCTCACGCGCATCGAGACCTACACCGAGAAGCTCGACGCGCGGGTCGACGTGATCGTCGAGGACGCCCGCGACGCCGCCGAGCGGGCGCTGTCGGCCGTCAGCACGCAGACCCGGTCCACGGGCGAGCGGGTCGCCCGCGCCACCCAGCAGTTCAGCGCCGACGCGGCCGAGTCCGTGGCCGACGCGGGCGAGCAGGCCGCGGAGAAGATCGCCGAGACCGGCGACGAGGCGGCGGCGCAGACCCGCAGCACCACGCGCCGCGCCGCCAACCGCACCGCGCCGAAGAGCGCGGCGCAGAAGGCCGCGGTCCGCCGCACGGCCGCCCGGCGTACCACCACCTCGGAGAACGGATCCGCGCCCGCGGAGTGACCCGTTCGGGGAACCGGGACCGGGCGGCTCACGTTCACGACGTGGGCCGCCCGGACCGTCCGGGCTGCCGTTGGGCGTCGGTCAAGGGCCGGTAATCCGCAACGGGGATGTGCGCGAGCCTTGATCGCACGTAGTCTGCTCGTGTGAGCCTGCTGTTCCAGCTGGACAACTGGGTGCTGACAGCCATCTGGGTGCTCGGCATCCCGTCGGCGCTTACGCCTTCGTGCACGCGGTCCGCCAGCGTGCCGACGCGTTCACCGCCGCCGACAAGCTCACCAAACCCGCCTGGCTCGGCATCACCGGCGTCAGCCTGGTCGTGCTCGTCCTGTTCCAGGGTCCGATGAGCAGCGGTGCTCTCTTCTGGATCGCGGGCCTGGTGGCCGTCCTCGTCTACATCGTCGACGTCAAGCCCGCCGTGGTCGGCGTGCAGGGCGGCGGTCAGCGCTGGTGAGCGACTGGTCCGTCCTCGGGCGGCTCGCCGCCGAGGCGGTTCCCGCCCTCGACCGGCCCGATCTGCTCGGCGACGCGGTGGCGCGGGCCCTGAAGTCGTTCGACCCGGCCGACGCCGCGCTCGTCGGGGTGGCCGAGATCGACCCCGGCCTCGCCGACACCGCGGCGTTCTGCGCCGAGTACGGGTCGCCGCTCGACGGCTCGGCCAACTGCGTGGTCGTCGCGGGCCGCCGCGGCGACGAGACCCGCTACGCCGCCTGCCTCGTGCTCGCCACCACCCGCGCCGACGTCAACGGCCTGGTCCGCAAGCGGCTCAACGCGCGCAAGGCCTCGTTCGCGCCGATGGACGACGCCGTCTCGCTCACGGGCATGGCGTACGGCGGGATCACCCCGATCGGCCTCCCGGACGACTGGCCGGTGCTGGTCGACACCGCCGTCGCCGCCGCGTCGGCCGTCGTGATCGGCAGCGGCGTGCGGCACTCGAAACTCGCCCTCCCCGGAGAGCTGGCCGCCCGCCTCCCGGGCGCCGAGGTGACCGAGGCCCTGGCCGCTAGCCCCGCACGTCGCAGCCGCGAGGCTCGTCGCAGCCGTTCGACACGCTGCGAGGTGACCGAGGCCCTGGCCCGCTAGCCCCGCACGTCGCAGCCCGCGAGGCCTCGTCGCAGCCCGTCGACACGCTGCGAGGAGGCGCCACGGGCTGCGAGGTCAGGTGGTGTAGGTGCGGAGGCCGCCCCTGAGCTGGTCGAACGCGCGGTCGGCCGCGGCGAGCGCTGCCGGGGCCAGGTTGTCGGCGCGTTCGCCGTCGCCGATCCGGCGCTGGTTCTCGTGCGCGAGCGTCCGGATCACGGCGATCACCTGCGCCGCCGCCAGCCGGGCGGTCAGGTCGGCGTCCGGGCCCGGTGGGGTCGCCTCCAGGAGTGCGGCCCGGAGCGCGTCCTCGTCGCGGGTCGTGGAACCTCGACGCGGCGACCGCCAGCGACGGTGTGTCCGTGATCAGCCGGTAGAACCGCACGACCGAGGGGACGTCGCAGAGCCCCGTGATCGGGTCGTGCTGCTCCAGGCGGGCGCGGACGTGACGGTGCAGCGCGTCGAGCGGGGACGTGCCGGCCGCCCGCTCGCGCACGACCCGGGCCGCCTCGGCCTCGTGGTCGGCGAACCGGTGCAGCACCAGGTCGTCCTTCGTCGGGAAGTACGCGAAGAGCGTGCCCTTCGAGACCTCCGCGGCCGCCGCGACCTCGGCCACGGACACGGCGTCGTAGCCGCGTTCGAGGAACAGCGCGATCGCCGCCTCCGAGATCGCGGCCCGCGTGCGCGCCTTCTTCCGCTCCCGCAGTCCCGGCTCCGCCATGCCCGGATCCTAGTGCCGGTTGAAAACTGAACTGAGTCTATTTATGCTCCGGGTATGGAAACGGTGGACGTGGTGGTCGTCGGGGCCGGCCCGACGGGCCTGATGCTGGCCGGCGAGCTGGCGCTCGGCGGTGTGTCGGTCGAGGTCGTCGAGCGGGAACCGGTGCCCAGCGGGCAGTCCCGGGGCGGTGGCGTCAACCAGCGGACGGCCGAGGTGCTCGCGATGCGCGGGCTGCTCGCCGCCGTCCTCGGCCGTGCGGTGCCGCGGACGTCGTCGGGTGGGCACTTCGCCGGCCTGCCCGTCCCGCTCGACGTCACGCCGTGGCGAACCCGCCACCCGGACGGGATCGTGGTCCCGCAGGACCGGCTGGAGGAGATCCTGCAGGCCAGGGTGCGCGAGCAGGGCGTCGAGGTGCGGCGCGGGGCCGGGCTCACCGGGCTCGTCCAGGACGCGGACGGCGTGACGGCCGAGCTCGCCGGCGGTGCCCGGGTGCGGTCCCGGTTCCTCGTCGCGTGCGACGGCGGGCACAGCACGGTCCGCAGGCTGGTCGGCGCGGACTTCCCGGGCAAGGTCGCACGATGGCCGCGGTGACGGCCGACGTCGAGCTGGCCGGGATGTCGGCCACCGTGCCGCGGTCGGTCGGGCACATCAGCGGGCTCGTCCGCTCCGGCGGCGGCTACTGGATGATGCTGCACCCGCTCGACGGCGTGGGCGGTGCGGAGTCCGGGTTCCGGGTGGTGTTCGGCGGCGCGGACCCGGCGCCGGACCGGCAGACGCCCGTCACGCCGGAGGAGGTCGGGGCCGCGTTGGCGGCCGTCCACGGACCGGAGACCGCGCTGGGCCGGCTGCGCTGGGGCACGCGGTTCAGCGACGCGAGCCGCCAGCTCGCCGCGTACCGGCACGGCCGGGTGCTCTTCGCCGGGGACGCCGCGCACATCCACTCGCCGATCGGCGGGCAGGGCCTCAACCTGGGTGTCCAGGACGCGGTGAACCTCGGGTGGAAGCTCGCCGCCACCGTCCGCGGCGACGCGCCGGACGGGCTGCTCGACACCTACCACGCCGAACGGCACCCGGTCGCCGCGCGCGTGCTGGCGACGTCCCGGGCCCAGGGCGTGATCATGAACCCGCCCCCGGACTCGGACGCGGCCGCGCTGCGCGAGGTCGTCGCCGACCTCGCCCGGCTGCCGGACGGGAACCGGTACCTGGCCGGGCTGATGTCCGGGCTCGCGATCCGCTACGACCTCGGCGACGAGAACCCGCTGGTCGGGGCCCGGATGCCGGACCTCGCGCTGGTGACGGCGGCGGGCGCCACCACCGTCGCGGCGCTGCTGTGCGGCGGGCACGGGCTGGACCTCACGCTCGGGGCGCCCGGCCCGGTCGAGGTGGGGGAGCGGGTGGACCGGGTCGCCGCCCGGGCCGTCGACTCGCCGGTCGGCGCGGAGCCGGCCGCGGGCCGCGTGCTCGTCCGCCCGGACGCACGTCGCGTGGGCGGGGACGGGCCCGGTGGACGCGGCGGTCCGGCGGTGGTTCCGGGAAGCGCCGTGGTTCGGGGAAGCGCAGCCCGGCCGCGGGGCGTTGAGCACAACAGCGGCCTCGCCGGGCTGAGCCGGGCTGAGTCGCTGCTGCTCAAGGTTCCTGCGTTCACCGACAGCGGATTTACTTGAACACTGGAATTCGTTCAACGGTGTAAGCGTTGACCGGGGCATGACAGAGACGCTGAAGCTGCCGGTGCTTCCGCTCGCCGACTCGGTGGTGCTGCCCGGCATGGTGGTTCCCGTCCGGCTCGACGAGCCGGAGATCCAAGCAGCGGTCGATGCGGCCAACAGCGTCGATCGCAAGGTCCTGGTCGTCCCCCGCCTCGACGGCAGGTACGCCGCGGTGGGCACGGTCGCCGTCCTCGAGCAGGTCGGCCGGCTGCCCAGCGGCGAGAAGGCCGCCGTCGTGCGGGGTGAGGGGCGCGCGCAGATCGGGTCCGGCGTGACCGGCCCGGGCGCGCGCTCTGGGTGGAGGTGACCCCCGTCGAGGACGGGCCGGTCACCGGGCGGGCGCAGGAGCTCGCCAAGGAGTACAAGGCCCTGGTCATCGGCATCCTGCAGCAGCGGGGCGCGTGGCAGGTGGTCGACTCGGTGCAGCAGATCACCGACCCCGGCCAGCTCGCCGACACCTCCGGCTGGGCCTCGTACCTCACGCTGGAGCAGAAGGCGCAGCTGCTCGCCGAGACCGACGTGGTCGCGCGGCTGGAGCTGCTGATCGAGTGGACCCGCGCGCACGTCGCGGAGCAGGAGGTCTCGGAGAAGATCGCGCACGACGTGCGCGAGGGCATGGAGAAGACCCAGCGCGAGTTCCTGCTGCGCCAGCAGCTGGCCGCGATCCGCAAGGAGCTGGGCGAGGACGAGCCCGAGGGCGCGGACGACTACCGCACCCGCGTCGAGAGCGCCGACCTGCCCGACCACGTCCGCAAGGCGGCGCTGGCCGAGGTCGGCAAGCTGGAGCGGGCGTCGGACCAGAGCCCGGAGTCCGGCTGGATCCGCACCTGGCTCGACACCGTCCTGGACATGCCGTGGACGACCACCACGGACGACTCCGACGACCTCGTCGCCGCCCGTGGCGTGCTGGACGCCGACCACGCCGGCCTCGACGACGTCAAGGAGCGGCTGATCGAGTTCCTGGCGGTCCGCGCGCGGCGCAACCGCAAGGGCATGGAGAAGGTGGGCGGCCGCGGCTCGGGTGCCGTGCTGGCGCTCGTCGGGCCGCCCGGCGTCGGCAAGACGTCGCTGGGTGAGTCGGTCGCGCGGGCGCTGGGCCGCAAGTTCGTGCGTGTCGCCCTCGGCGGCGTGCGGGACGAGGCCGAGATCCGCGGGCACCGGCGCACGTACGTCGGCGCGCTGCCCGGCCGCATCGTCCGGGCCGTCCGCGAGGCCGGCTCGATGAACCCGGTCGTGCTGCTCGACGAGATCGACAAGGTCGGCAGCGACTTCCGGGGCGACCCGACGGCCGCGCTGCTGGAGGTGCTCGACCCGGCGCAGAACCACACGTTCCGCGACCACTACCTGGAGGTCGACCTCGACCTGTCCGACGTGCTGTTCCTGGCCACGGCCAACAGCTACGACACCATCCCCGGCCCGCTGCTGGACCGCATGGAGGTCGTGACGCTGGACGGCTACACCGAGGCGGAGAAGATCGCCATCGCGCGCGACCACCTGCTGCCCCGGCAGGTCGAGAAGGCCGGGCTGGAGCCGTCCGACGTCGAGTTCTCGGACGTGGCGCTCGGCATGATCGCCGCCGAGTACACGCGCGAGGCGGGCGTGCGGCAGCTGGAGCGGGGCCTGGCGAAGGTCCTGCGCAAGGTCGCCGTGAAGCTCGACTCGGAGCCGGACACCGAGCGGCCCGTCCACGTCGACGCGGACGCGCTGGTGACGTACCTGGGCCGGCCGCGGTTCACGCCGGAGTCGGCCGAGCGCACGTCCGTGCCGGGTGTCGCGACCGGGCTCGCCGTCACCGGCGCCGGCGGCGACGTGCTGTTCATCGAGGCCACCGCCATGGACGGCGACTCGGGACTGACGCTCACCGGACAGCTCGGCGACGTCATGAAGGAGTCGGTGTCGATCGCGCTCAGCTACCTGCGTTCGCGCGGGCTGGCCGGCGACCTGGGCTCGCGCAAGCTGCACGTCCACGTGCCGGCGGGCGCGGTGCCGAAGGACGGCCCGAGCGCGGGCGTCACGATGACCACGGCGCTGGCGTCGCTCGCGTCCGGGCGGCCGGTCAAGTCGTCGGTCGGCATGACCGGCGAGGTCACGCTGCAGGGCAAGGTGCTGCCGATCGGCGGCGTCAAGCAGAAGCTGCTGGCCGCGCACCGCGCCGGGCTGACCGACGTGATCATCCCGAAGCGCAACGAGCCCGACCTGGACGACGTGCCGGAGTCGGTGCGCGGCGAGCTGCGGGTGCACCCCGTCTCCGACGTGAGCGAGGTGCTCGCGCTGGCCCTGGAGCCCGCGCCGGCGCAGGTGGCCACAGCCGCCTGACCTGCACGAACGACCTGAACGAACGCGAGGCGCCGTCGTCCCCGATGGGGGCGGCGGCGCCTCGCCGCGTATCAGGGAGAGGTGGCGGGTCTCCTTGCTGACGTCCGAACGGTGAGGAGACGCCCATGACGAACACGACGAGCAGCACCGTCGACGCGCTGCGCGCTGCCCTGATCGGCCCCGTGCTGGAGCCGGGGGACCCGGGGTACGACCGGGACCGGCTGATCTGGAACGGGGCCGTCGGCCGCACGCCGTCGGTGGTGGCACGCTGCTCGTCGGCCGCGGACGTCGCGGCGGCGCTGCACTGGGCGGGCGTCGCGGGTGTCGAGGTCGCGGTGCGCGGCGGCGGGCACGGCGGGTGGGGCGCGGCCGTCGCGGAGGACGGGCTGACGATCGACCTCGGCCTGATGGACCACGTGCTCGTCGACCCGGAGGCGCGGCGCGTGCGATGCGGCGGCGGCACGTCGCTCGGCGAGCTGGACGCGGCCTGCCAGGAGCACGGGCTCGCCGTCACGGCCGGCACCGTCAGCCACACCGGCGTCGGCGGGCTCACGCTCGGCGGCGGCTTCGGCTGGCTGGTCCGGATGTGCGGGCTGACCGTCGACAACCTGGTGTCGGCCGAGGTCGTGCTGGTCGACGGGCGGTGCGTGCGGGCGAGCGCCGACGACCACCCCGACCTGTTCTGGGCGCTGCGCGGGGGCGGCGGTAACTTCGGGGTGGTCACCGAGTTCGAGTACGCGCTCCACGAGGTCGCCCGACCGTGCACTTCGCGCTGTTCTTCTACGGGCTCGACCGGGCCGAGGAGGCCATCCGGCTGGGCCGCACGACGCTGGAGGGGATGCCGCGCAACGCCGGCGGCGGGATCGCGGGCGTGAACGCGCCGCCCGCGCCGTTCGTGCCGGAGGAGCTGCACTTCGTGCCGGGCGTCGCCGTGATCGTCGCCGGGTTCGGTACCGCCGAGGAGCACGAGGCCGTGCTGGCGCCGCTGCGGGCCGCGGCCCCGCCGCTCTTCGAGCACGTCACGCCGATGCCGTACGTCCAGCTGCAGCAGATGCTCGACGGAGGTGCGCCGTGGGGCGTCAAGGCCTACACGAAGGGGCTGTACCTCGACGAGCTGACCGACGACGCGTCGACGTGGTCGCGGCGAACCTGCGGGTGAAGCAGTCGCCGATGTCGCAGCTGCTGCTCATGGCGTTCGGCGGGGCGTACGCCGACGTCCCCGAGGACGCCACGGCCTGGGGCGGCAGCCGCGCGACGAAGTACGCCGTGGCGCTGGAGGGCCTGACGCTGGACTCCCGGCTGTACCCGGCCGAGCGGCAGTGGGTGCGCTCCACGTGGGACGCGCTGCGTCCGCTGGCGGGCGGCGCCGGCGGCTACGTGAACCTCATGGTCGAGTACGACGAGGACCGCGTCCGGGCGTCGTACGGGTCCAAGTACGACCGGTTGACGCAGATCAAGGCGGTGTACGACCCGGGCAACGTGCTGCACCTGAACGCGAACGTGAAACCGCTCTAAGCGCCTGGACGGGGGTAACCCCGGGCGGTTGGTGAGCGAGGTCTCGCTCATCGTCCGCAGGAGGAGGCGAACGCCATGACCCGAACGTCCGGCGGGATCGACGCTCTGCGCACCGCCATGACCGGGACGGTGCTCGTCCCGGGCGACCCGGAGTACGACGAGGCCCGCACCGTGTGGAACGGGGACATCGACCGGTACCCGGCGGTGGTCGCGCGCTGCACGGGAGCGCCCGACGTCGCGGCCGCGATCGCCTACGCGGAGTCGGCCGGGCTGGAGGTGGCGGTGCGCGGCGGCGCGCACGGCTACTGGGGTGCGGCCGTCCCCGAAGGCGGCATGATGATCGACCTGAGCCTGCTCAACGGGGTTGTGGTCGACCCGGACGCGCGGCTCGCCCGGTGCGGCGGCGGCGCCACGCTCGCCGACCTGGACGCCGCGACCCAGCAGCACGGGCTGGCCGTCACCGGCGGCACGATCAGCCACACCGGCGTCGGCGGGCTGACGCTCGGCGGCGGCATGGGCTGGCTGACCCGCAAGTGCGGCCTGACCATCGACAACCTCGTGTCCGCGGAGGTCGTGCTCGCCGACGGGCGGCGCGTGCGGGCGTCCGAGTCGCAGGAGCCGGACCTGTTCTGGGCGCTGCGCGGCGGCGGTGGCAACTTCGGCGTGGTCACCGAGTTCGAGTTCCGGCTGTACGAGGTCGGCCCGGTCGTGCACCTGGGCCTGTTCTTCTACGACCTGGACCGGGCCGCCGACGCCCTGCGGCTGGGCCGCGACGTGCTCGGCGGGCTCCCGCGGGACGCGGGCGGGATGCTGGTGGCGCTCAACGCACCGCCCGCGCCGTTCGTGCCGCAGGAGCACCACTTCGCGCCCGGGGTGGCCGTGCTCGTGGCCGGGTTCGCCGGCGAGGGCGCGCACGACGCGCTCATCGCGCCGGTCCGCGAGCGGCTCGTGCCGCTGTTCGAGCTGGTCACGCCCATCCCGTACACCGAACTGCAGAAGATGCTCGACGACGCGGCACCGTGGGGCATCCGGAACTACACGAAGGCCCTGATGCTCGACGAGCTCACCGACGAGGCGATCGACGTCGTGGCCGGGCGGCTCCCGGAGAAGGTCTCGCCGATGACCATCGTGCCGATCTTCCCGCTCGGCGGCGCGTACGCCGACGTCGGCGACGACGACACCGCGTTCGGCGGCAGCCGTTCGGCGCGCTGGGCGTTCAACATGGACGCCATCGCGCCCGACGCCGAGACCCTCGCCGCCGACCGGGTGTGGGTCCGCTCGCTGTGGGACGACATGCGGCCCTTCGCCCGCGACTCCGGCAGCTACGTCAACTTCATGGCGGAGTACGAGGAGGACCGCGTGCTCGCGTCGTACGGGGCGGCGAAGTACGCCCGGCTGGCGGCGGTCAAGGCCGAGTACGACCCGGGCAACGTGCTGCACCTGAACGCGAACATCAAGCCCTCCTGAGCGACCGCACACACCTACCGGCCTCCGCACACGTGTCCTGACGTGTGTGCGGAGGCGCGGAGGTGTGTGCGGTCAGCGGAAGACGACGGTCTTGTTGCCGTGCACCAGCACCCGGTCCTCCAGGTGCCAGCGCAGGCCGCGGGCCAGCACCAGCCGTTCGGCGTCGCGGCCGCGGCGGACCATGTCGCGGCGGTGTCGCTGTGGTCCACCCGGATGACGTCCTGCTCGATGATCGGGCCGGCGTCCAGGTCGGGGGTGACGTAGTGGCAGGTCGCGCCGATCAGCTTCACCCCGCGTGCGTACGCCTGGTGGTAGGGCCGGGCGCCGACGAACGACGGCAGGAAGCTGTGGTGGATGTTGATCGCCCGGCCGGCCCACGCCCGGCACACCTCGGGCGGGAGGATCTGCATGAACCGGGCGAGCACGATCGCGTCCGGGTCGTGCTGCTCGACGAGGCCGCGCAGCTCGTCGAACGCCTTCTGCTTGGCGTCGGAGTAGCGCCCGTTGCCCGGCGGCGGGAACGCCACGTGGTGGAACGGCACGCCGTGCGCCTCGACGATGCCGGCCAGCTCGTCGTGGTGGCGACGACGGCCTCGACGGAGACGGGCAGCTCGCCGGTGGAGACCCGGCCGAGCAGGTCGTGCAGGCAGTGCGCCTCCTTGCTGACGAGCAGCACGGTGCGCTTGGGGACGTGGGTGTCGGTGACGTTCCAGGTGACGTCGCGTTGCCGGAGAGTTCGGCCGCGACCTCGGCGAAGCGGGTGCGCAGCTCGTCGGCGTCGAAGGGGAGCGAGCTCGCCCTGACCACCTGGCGGGTGAAGAACCAGCGCTGGTCGGGTCCGAGTGGTAGCCCGCCTCGAGGATCCAGCCGCCGGCGGCGGCGAGGAAGCTCGCGATGCGGGCGACGATGCCCGTGGTGTCGGGGCAGCTCAGGGTGATCACGTAGCGCTGCTCGGCGATGGGGTCCACGGGGGAATGGTGCCACCCTGTGGCGGACCGCATGTCAGATGAGTGGTGGCGACGGCGCATGCTCGGGGGGTGACAGTCGTGCACCTGCGCCGGGCCGTGGCCGCGATGGCGTTCGCCACCGGCGTGGTCGTCGCCAACATGTACTACGCGCAGCCGCTCGAAGCCGCGCTGGCCGAGGCGTTCCAGGCCCCGTCCACGGCGATCGGCGCGGTGCTCACGCTCGTGCAGCTCTGCTACGCCCTCGGGCTCGCCACCATCGTCCCCCTCGGTGACCTGCTGGAACGCCGCCGGCTGGTGGTCGTGCTGCTGTCCGTGGTGGTCGTCAGCCAGGTGGTGGTCGCGGTCGCGCCGGCGCTCGGCGTGCTCGCCGCCGCGGCCGGGCTCGTCGGGCTGACGGCGGTGGCCGCGCAGATCCTCGTGCCGTTCGCCGCCCACCTGGCGCCGGAGGGGCAGCAGGGCCGGGTGGTCAGCACGGTGATGAGCGGGCTGCTGATCGGCGTGCTGGTGTCGCGGGTGGTCGCCGGGCTGGTGTCGGAGGTGCTGGCTGGCGGGCGGTGTTCCTGCTCGGCGCCGCGCTGACGGCCGTGGCCGCGGTGCTGATCTGGCGCAACCTGCCCGTGCTGCGCCCGGTCGCGGCGATGCCGTACCCGGCGCTGCTGCGCTCGGTGCTCACGCTGCTGCGCGACGAGCCGGTGCTGCGCTGGCGGATCGTCTACAGCGTCGCGAGCAACGCGTCGTTCAGCGTGCTCTGGACGAGCATCGGGTTCATGCTCGCGGCCCCGCCGCACGACCTGTCCGACGCCGAGATCGGGCTGTTCGCGCTGTTCGGCGTGGCCGGGGCGGTCGCCGCCCGGTTCGCGGGGCGCCTGGCCGACCGCGGCTGGGCGCACTGGGCCGTCGGCGGGTTCCTGGTCGCGACACTCGTCGCGTGGAGCCCGATCTGGCTCGGCGCCGGGCCGGGCGTGTGGGGCCTCGCCGCGCTCGCGCTCGGCCTGCTCGTCTTCGACGCCGGCGCGCAGGGCGTGCACATCTCCAACCAGACGATCGTCTACGCGTTGCGCCCCGAGGCCCGCAGCCGGCTGAACTCGGCGTACATGACCACGTTCTTCCTCGGCGGTGCGGTCGGGAGCGGTCTGTCCGCCGTGCTGTACGCGAGCCACGGCTGGACGGGGGTGGCCGCGCTCGGCGCGGCGTTCCCGCTGGTCGGGCTCGTGGTCTGGACGGTCGACAGCGTGCGGCGCCGGCGGGCGGTCAGCCCTGCCGCTGCGCCAGCCACCGCTGGGTGAACTCCGCCTCCGACGCGAGCAGCCCGGTGACGTGGTTGCCGACGGAGCCCTCGATCAGGCCGCCCACCAGCGGCACCTTGACCGTCACGTCCACGCGGATGTCCAGCTCGCTGCCGGCGGGCAGGTCGTTCAGCCGCATCACACCGGCCGCCGAGCCGGGCGCGCCCGGGATCGTCACGGTGACGTCGCCGGTGTAGCGGCCGGGGCCCTCGCGCTTCCAGCTCTCGGCGCGCTCGATGACGACGTCGCCGGGCAGCACACCGCGGACCACGGCGGGCAGCGCCTCCGGGTCCAGGCCGTGGCGCAGCCGGTAGCGGGCGCCGTCGGCGTCGGCCGTGTGCTCCAGCAGCCCGGCGCCGGGCCCGCCGATCTGCGCGAGCCGGGCCCGCAGGTACTCCGGGTCCACCATCGCCGCGTAGACGTCGGCGGCCGGGTGCGACGAGGCGGACCGGTACTCGAACTGCGTGGACATGCGCGGAGGCTACCGTTGCGCACCGTGCCCGCACCCGATGTCGCCCTGCCGGAGACCGAGCTCGCGCCGCTCACCACGTTGCGGCTCGGCGGGCCGGCCCGGCGGCTGGTCGACGCGCCGTCGGCGGAGGCGGTCGTCGACGCGGTGCGCGCCGCCGACGCCGCCGGGGAGCCGTTGCTGCTGATCGGCGGCGGGTCCAACGTCGTCGTCGCGGACGCCGGCTGGCCGGGCACGGCGGTGCGGGTGGCGAGCACCGGCCGGACGGCCGAGCGCCGCCCCGACGGGTCGTTGCTGCTCACCGTCGAGGCCGGCGAGGACTGGGACGCCGTGGTCGCGGCCTGCGTCGAGGACGGGATCGGCGGGCTCGAGTGCCTCTCCGGGATCCCGGGCCGCACCGGCGCCACGCCCGTGCAGAACGTCGGCGCGTACGGGGTGGAGGTCGCCGAGCTGCTCGTCGACGTCGACCTCTACGACCGCCGCACCGGCGCCGTGCAGGAGCACGTCCCGGCCGCGGAGCTGGGGCTGGGCTACCGCACGAGCGTGCTCAAGGGCCGGGACGACGCCGTGGTGCTGCGGGTGCGGTTCGCGCTGCCCGGCACGGCGCAGAGCGCCCCGATCCGGTACGCCGAGCTGGCCCGGACGCTGGGTGTGGACGTCGGCGCGCGGGTGCCGTCGGCCGTCGCCCGGGAGGCGGTGCTGGAGCTGCGCCGCGGCAAGGGCATGGTGCTCGACGCGGCCGACCGCGACACGTGGAGCGCCGGTTCGTTCTTCACCAACCCGGTGCTGGCCGCGGCGGACGCCCCCGCGGACGCGCCGCGGTTCCCGGCCGTGGACGGCCTGGTGAAGGTGCCGGCGGCGTGGCTGATCGAGCACGCCGGGTTCCGCCGCGGGCACCCCGGGCCGGGCGGGCGCGTCGCGCTGTCGGGCCGGCACGTGCTCGCGCTGACCCACCGCGGCGGCGGCCGCACCGCCGACCTGCTGGCCCTGGCCCGTGAGATCCGCGACGGGGTGCGCGCCGGTGGGGTGTGGAGCTGGTGCCCGAACCGGTGCTCGTGAACTGCTCGCTCTGAGCTGTCGAGAACCCGCAGGCGGCGCCGACCTGTCCGTGACGCGGCACCCGTGACAAGCCGCCACAGGGAGAGGGACATCGATGAGCGATCTCCAGAAGCAGGTCCAGGTGCTGCTCGACGAGCTCGTGGACAGCGGCGCCGAGACCGGCCTGCAGGCGGCCGTCTACCGCCGCGGCGAGCTGGTCGTCGACGCGGTGGCCGGGGTGGCCGACGTGGAGACGGGCCGTCCGGTCACGCCGGACTCGGTCTTCTACGCGGCATCGGCGCTGAAGGCCGTGGGCGCGACGGTGGTGCACGTGCTCGTCGAGAAGGGCGTGCTGAGCTACGACACGCGGGTGGCGCAGCTGTGGCCGGAGTACGCGGCGCACGGCAAGGAGGCCACGACGCTGCGGCACGTGCTCACGCACAGCGCGGGCATCCCCGCGATCCCGGCCGGCACCACGCCGGCGCAGTTCTGCGACGCCGAGGTGATGGCCGGGCTGATCGCGGACCTGGAACCCTGGTGGACCCCCGGCGCGCGTGTCGGCTACCACGCCGTGACGTTCGGCTTCGTGCTCGCCGAGGTCGTGCGGCGGGCCACCGGACGGCCGATCTCCCAGGTGCTCGCCGAGGACGTCGCGGGTCCGCTCGGCGTGGCCGACGAGGTGTTCTTCGGGGTGCCGCAGGCGCAGCGCGGGCGGGTCGCGCCGCTGGTGGACGACCCGGCCGGGGTGGCCGCGTTCGCGGCGCTGCCGCCGGACCTCCCGCTGTTCAGGTCCGGCCCGCGGGAGCTGTTCCCGAACGCGGCGCTGGCCAACAACCCCGACGTGCTCGGCGCCGACATCCCGGCGTGGGGCACGGCGTCGGCGCGTGGGCTGGCCCGGGTCTACGCCGCGCTGCTCGACGAGGTCGACGGTGTGCGGCTGGTGTCGCCGGAGCGGCTGCGGCTGATCACGACGCTGTCCACCGACGGCATCGACGAGATGACCGGCGGCCCGGCGCAGTACGGGCTCGGCTACACGCTGGGCACGGTCGGGATGACGCCGGTCGCGCCGACGGTGTTCGGCATGGTGGGGATCGGCGGCAGCGCCGCGTACGCCGACCCGGCCACGGGTGTTTCCGTCGCTCTGACGAAGAACCGCTTCAACCCCGTCGAGATGAACGCCTACGAGCAGGTCCGCGCGCTCGCCGTCGCTGCGTTCCGTTGATCGCCCGGGCGGTCGTCCCCCACCCGGGCTACCTCGGTGGGCCGGGCGGTTCCCGCGCGTAGCCTGATCCCGTGGTCACGGCGGCGGGGACAACCGCCGGGGCCGCGGGGCGTCCTTGCTCTGGGGATGTGTGGCAAGGGGGAGCGACGTGCGAAGGCTGTTGCTTGTGCTGGCCGTGATCGCGGTCGGCACGCTGGGAGTGGTCACCGTGGCCACGGCGGGGGCGCGGGGTCCGGTGGCGGTGCTCCCGCCCGCGCCGCCCCGCCCGCGGCCACCCTCGCGTACACGCCCGCGGCGGGCGTCACGGGCGTCGACCCGACCGCACCGGCGACGGTCGCCGTGGAGCACGGCACGCTCGACCGCGTCACCCTGACCGACCCGGACGGCAAGGTCGTCGACGGCGCGCTGAACGCCGCCGCGACGAGCTGGACCACCAGCGCCGACCTGGAGTACGACACCGTCTACACGTGGGGCGGCCTCGCGTCCGGCGCGGCCGGGCAGGTGCCGGTGCAGGGCTCGTTCACCACGCTCAAGCCCAGCAAGGTCGTGCGCGGCACGCTCAACATCGGCGACGGGCGCACGGTCGGGGTCGCGGCCCCGGTCCGCATCCAGTTCAACGCCCACGTCGACGACCGGGCGGCCGTCGAGCAGGCGCTCTCGGTCACCACGTCGGTGCCGGTCGAGGGCTCGTGGGGCTGGCTGCCGGACGAGGGCGGCGGCTCGCGGGTGGACTGGCGGCCCAGGGAGTACTGGCCGGCCGGCACCACGGTCACCGTGCGGGCCGACCTGTTCGGCGTCGCGTACGGCGAGGGCCGCTACGGCGCGGCGAACGTCACCAGCACGTTCCAGATCGGGCGGTCGCAGATCGTGCGGGCCGACGCGCGCACCCACCGCGTGCAGGTCATCCGCGACGGCCAGCAGGTCTTCGACTTCCCGGCCAGCTACGGGCTCGACTCGGACCCGCGGCGCAACACCCGCTCCGGCATCCACGTCGTCAGCGAGAAGTTCACCGACAAGCGGATGGTCAGCGAGACCTACGGCTACGACCTGATCGAGAAGTGGGCCGTGCGGATCAGCAACAACGGCGAGTTCATCCACGCCAACCCGGCGTCGCGTCCGCGCAGGGCTCCAGCAACGTCAGCCACGGCTGCATCAACCTGTCCACCGCGGACGCCAAGGCGTACTACGACACGGCGATGTACGGCGACCCCGTGGAGGTCACGGGCACCCAGGTGGCGCTCTCGTCCCGCGACGGCGACATCTGGGACTGGACGCTCACGTGGGAGCAGTGGCAGGACCTGTCCGCCCTGTGACGGCACCGCCCGTCTCCGCCCCGTCGGCGTGGGCTCGCCGCCACCGGGCGCACCGTCAGACGCTGAGGCCCCGGCTCTCCCGCAGCACCGCCGCCGCGTCCCGCACGGTCGTGCGGATGCGGTAGAGCCCCGCGCTGGCCGCGACGTAGAGCGTGCGGCCGTCGGTGCCGCCGAAGCAGACGTTGGCGATCTTCTCCGGCACCTCGATGCGCTCGACCAGCGTGCCGGCCGGGTCGATGACCTGCACGGAGTCGAAGCTCGACGTCCACACGTCGCCGTGCTCGTCCACCCGGAACCCGTCGGGCACCCCCGGGTCGACGACGGCCAGCTCGCGCCCGTTCTTGCACAGCCGCCCGTCGAACACGTCGTAGACGTGGATCGAGTGCCCGCCCGGCCGGCCCGGGTCGCGGCGGCCGTCCGGCGGCAGCATCCCGGAGTCGGCGACGTAGAGCAGCGACTCGTCGGGGGAGAACGCGAGCCCGTTGGGCATCTCGACGTCGACCACCACGGGCCGCACCGAGCCGTCACGCGGGTCGAGGCGGAAGACGTAGTGGTCGCCGTACTCCAGCTCTCCGGGGTGCCCTCGCCGGGCTTGCGGATCCCGTACGACGGGTCGGTGAACCAGATCGTCCCGTCGCTCTTCACGACGACGTCGTTGGGCGAGTTGAAGCGGGCGCCGCCCCAGCGGTCGACGACCGTCTCGACCACGCCGTCGCGGTCGCGCTCCACGGCGCGCCGCCCGTGCGAGCACTGGAGCACCGAGCCGTCCAGGTCGAGCGTGCGCCCGTTGGTGAACTCCACGCCGTCCCGGTACACGGTCAGCTCGCCGGTGTCATCGGCGAACTCCAGGATGCGGTTGTTCGGGATGTCGCTGTACCGGACGGCGCGCCGGTCCGGGAGCCAGACCGGGCCCTCCGCCCAGATCGACCCGGTGGCCACCCGCTCCAGCGCGGCGCCGGCCGCCAGCAGCCCCATCAGCCCTCCCGGTGCACCCGCGACGCGTTGGCCTGCGCCCGCGGCTTGAGCACGATCTGGTCGATGTTGACGTGGCTCGGCCGGGTGGCGGCGAACGCGATGCGTCCGCGACATCGTCGGCGGTGAGCGGGGTGAGGCCCTTGTAGCGCCGGCGGCGCGCGCGTCGTCGCCGTCGAACCGGACCACCGAGAACTCGGTCTCCACCAGCCCGGGCAGCACCTCGGTGAGCCGGATCGGCCGGCCCAGCAGCTCGCCGCGCAGCGTGCGGTGCAGCATCGCCTGCGCGTGCTTGGCCCCGGTGTAGCCGGCGCCGTTGTCGTAGGTCTCGATGGCCGCGACCGACGTGACCGTGACGATGTGCCCGTCGCCGGACGCCAGCAGGGCCGGGAGCAGCGCCTTCGTGACGTAGAGCGTGCCGAGCACGTTGGTCTCGTACATCCAGCGCCAGGCGTCCTCGTCCGCCGCGGCGACCGGTTCGAGGCCCTTCGCCCCGCCGGCGTTGTTGACCAGCAGCTTGCAGTCCGGGACGGCCGCCGCGAACGCCGCGACGGACTCCTTGTCGGTGACGTCCAGACGCACCGCCGTGCCGTCGATCTCGGCGGCGATCTCGGCGCACCGGTCGACGCGCCGGGCACCGAGCACGACGTGGAATCCGGACTTGGCCAGCGCGCGGGCCGTGGCCGCGCCGATGCCGGAGCTGGCCCCGGTGACGACGGCGGTGGGTCGGTCGGTCATGGTTCGCAACCCTAAGGGGAACTCGGGCGACAACCGAGCCCGACGATCGTTACCCTCCGCACCGTGTCCGGCCCCGAGGCGTCCAGAGGCTAGCCACCGGTCTCCGGTGGCCTTTCCCACCGGATCGACCGGCGAGCCCTCCCAATCCCTCGGTTCGCTGGAGCCTTCCTGTGCCTCTTTCGCTGTACCTTCTCGGCCTGGCCGTGTTCGCCCAGGCCACGTCGGAGTTCATGCTCTCCGGGCTGGTCCCGGACATCGCCCGTGACCTGGGCGTCTCGCTGCTCGCCGCCGGCGCGCTGACCTCGGCGTTCGCCGTCGGGATGGTGGTCGGTGCGCCGCTGACGGCGCTGGTCGCCGCGCGCCTGCCCCGGCGGCCGACGCTCGTGGCGTTCCTGGCCGTGTTCCTGCTCGTGCACGTGCTCGGCGCGGTCACGACCGACTACGCCGTGCTGCTCGGCACCCGGGTGGTCGCGGCGCTGGCCAACGCCGGGTTCCTCGCGGTCGCCCTCGGCGCGGCCGCCGCGATGGTCCCGCCGGACCGCACGGGCCGCGCCACCGCCGTGCTGCTCGGCGGCACCACGCTCGCCTGCGTCGCCGGGGTGCCGGCCGGGGCGGTGCTCGGCCAGCTCTGGGGCTGGCGCGCGGCGTTCTGGGCGGTCGCGCTGGTGTCGGTGCCCGCGCTCGTCGCGATCCTGCGGGCCGTCCCGCCGGGCCCGGCCGGCGCCGCCCCGGCAGGTCTGCGGGGCGAGTGGGGGACGCTGCGCCGGGCGCCGGTCGTGCTCGTGCTGCTGCTCGGCGCGCTCGTCAACGGCGCCACGTTCTGCGCGTTCACCTACCTCGCGCCGCTGGTCACGGACGTCGCCGGGCTCGCGCCGGGCTGGGTGCCGCCGTGCTGGCGGGATTCGGGATCGGCACGTTCCTCGGCGTGACGGCCGGCGGGCGCATCGCCGACGCCCGGCCGGTGCCGTTCCTCGTGGCGGGCGTGCCGGTGCTCGTCGTGAGCTGGGTGCTGTACGGGCTCGCGGCCGGCAGTCCGGTCGCCGTGGTCGGGCTGGCGCTCGTGCAGGGTGCGCTGTCGTTCGCGGTCGGGTCGGTGCTGATCGCGCGAGCGCTGGTGCTCGCGTCCGGGGCGCCGACGCTCGCCGGCGGGGCCGCGACGGCCGCGTTCAACCTCGGGGCCGCGGCCGGGCCGTGGCTGGGCGGATCGGCACTCGAGGCCGGGCTCGGCCACCGCGCGCCGGTGTGGGTCGCGGCCGCGCTCGTCGCCGCCGCGGCACTCCTCGGCGGGTTCGCCTGGTCAGGCGGTCAGTCCAGGCCGCGCTGGGCCCCGCGTGACCCGCGCCGCGCGGCGGCGCGCTGCGACAGGTAGATGCACCACCCGAGCCCGCCCAGCGCCATACCGGCGAGGCAGGTGGTGAACCAGATGTCCAGCGGGTGCGCCCCGACGAGCGCCGCGACGAGCAGGGCCACGGCGCCCAGCAGCCACAGGACGGAACCGACGACGACAACCGTGCGGACCTGGCTGAGCCGCGGCGGCAGCGGGGGCGGGTGCACGCCCCGAGAGTACGGCGGAGGAAACATCCGGGTCCTAGGTTGTCCGCGTGATCGAGCGCTTCTTCCGCGTGACCGAACGCCGCTCCACCGTCGGCCGCGAGCTGCGCGGCGGGCTCGTCACGTTCGTGGCGATGGCCTACATCGTGGTGCTCAACCCGCTGATCCTGGGCAGCGTCTCGGCGGAGGGCCCCGGCGCCAAGCCGGACGCGCTGGGCGACGTGCTGGGCGTCTCGCAGGTCGCGGCCGTCACCTCGCTGGTGGCCGGCGTCATGACGCTGCTCTTCGGGCTGATCGTCAACTACCCGTTCGCGATCGCGGCCGGGCTGGGCATCAACGCGCTGGTGGCGTTCACGATCGCGCCGCAGATGACCTGGCCCGAGGCCATGGGGCTGGTGGTCGTCGAGGGCCTGATCGTCGTTCTGCTGGCGGCCACCGGGTTCCGCACGGCGATCTTCAACGTGGTGCCGCAGTCGCTCAAGGCGGCCATCGCGGTCGGGATCGGCCTGTTCATCGCGCTCATCGGGCTGGTGGACGCCGGGTTCGTGCGCCGGCTGCCGGACGCCGCCAACACCACGGTGCCGGTCGGGCTCGGCATCGGGAACTCGATCGCGTCGTGGCCGACGTTCGTGTTCGTGGTCGGCCTGCTCGTCACCGGGCTGCTGGTGGCGCGCGGGATCCGCGGCGGGATCCTGATCGGCGTCGCGGTCACGACGGTGCTCGCGATCGTCGTCGAGGCGATCGTGCAGGTCGGCGCGCAGGGGCCGGCCAACCCCGGGGGCTGGGCGCTTTCGGTGCCCGCGCTGCCGGACAGCGTGGTCGGCCTGCCGGACCTCTCGCTCGTCGGCGCCGTGTCGTTCGGCGCGTTCACGAGCGTCGACCTGCTGACCGTCGCGCTGCTGATCTTCACGCTGGTGCTCGCCGACTTCTTCGACACGCTCGGCACGGTCACCGGCCTCGGCCGGCAGGCCGGGTTCATCGGCCCGGACGGGCAGCTCCCGAGGATCGGGCCGGCGCTGGTCGTGGACGCGGCGGGCGCGGTGGCCGGCGGCGCGGCGTCGGCCTCGTCCAACACGGTCTACATCGAGTCGGCCGCGGGCATCGCGGACGGCGCCCGCACCGGGCTGGCGAACGTCGTCACCGGGGTGCTGTTCCTGCTCGCGATGTTCTTCACGCCGCTCTACACGGTGGTGCCGATCGAGGCCGCCGCGCGGCGCTGGTGATCGTCGGGGCGCTGATGCTGCGCCAGATCACGGAGATCGACCTCGTCGACTTCCGCGTCGCGTTCCCCGCGTTCCTGACGATCGTGGTCATGCCGTTCACGTACTCGATCGCGAACGGCATCGGCGCCGGCTTCATCTCCTACGTCGTGCTCAACGCGGCCACCGGCCGGGCCCGCGCCGTGCACCCGCTGATGTGGGTGGTGGCGGCGGCGTTCGCCGGGTACTTCGCGGTCGGGCCGATCCAGGCGCTGCTCGGGTAGCGGCCGCCCGGAGTTCGGGGTTGCGACCCGAAGAGAGGGTAGGCTAACCTCAGCTCGTCGCTTCGTGGTGGGAGCGGCGCGTCAGTTCGGGAAACGCATCGGGGCCCTGGCCAACGCCAGGGCCCCGATCGCTCTCCCGGGGCGCCTCAGGTCCGTAGATCCGCACCCAGTCCACCTGCATCCGCACCTGGGCGGGGGTGGTCGCGTCGGGCGCCGGCACCCACCCGTTGCCGAACGGGCCGATGTCCTGCTGGATCGCCAGGTGCATCGGCCGCGGCGGGATCGAGTCGGGGTTGTCGGAACGCCAGATCTCCTGGCCGTCGATGAACCCGGCGACGTGGTCCGGGGTCCACTCCACGGCGAAGTTGTGCCACTGGGTGAAGTCGCCCGGCACGGTCGTGCCGTCCTGGCTGTTGTCCTCGCCCCAGTGCAGCACGAAGTTGGTCTCGTTGCGGGCGCCGTTCGGGATCTCCATGAAGTTGACCTCCCCGCCCTCCGGCCAGTCCTCGGCGTCGGGCCAGAGCAGGATCACCGCGCTGTAGCCGGTGCCGGGCTCGGCGCGGGCGCGCACCTCCCAGCGGCCGTAGAGCTGGCCGGGCTCCCACGCCATCCCCGCCGACGACTTGCCGTGGCTCGTGATCGTCATGATCCCGTCGGCCACGGAGATGTTGCGCGGGTCGTGGCGGCCGACGTCGTCGCTGGTCTCGCCGGTGTAGGTGTCCCAGTGCGACTCGTCGAGCGCCGAGCCGTCGAACTCGTCGTCGGCGACCAGCGGCCAGTTGTAGCGCACCGCCGCCTCGGTGTCGGAGCGGTCGTCCGGGTTCAGCGTGGACCGGCCCTCCGGGCGCAGCGGGTCGTCCTGCTCGCGCGGGGCGGCCGGGCCCGGCTGCGCCGCCGACGTGCCGCCCGGGCCCGTCGCCACCGACGTCGGTGCGGTCGGCGCCGTCACGACGGTCGTCAGGACGCCGACCAGCGCGGCCGTCACGAGGACGGCGGCGCCCACGATCAGCAGCCGGCGCCGGTTCGACGGCGGCGGTGGCGGCTCGGGCGGGACGGGGGTGGGCAACTGCTGCGTGTCGGCCACGAGGGCGAAGCTAGGCCGGGGCGACTGTGCTGACGCTGAGAGCAGCCGCGACCGTCAGCGCTCGAAGAACAGCCGGCGGAAGGCGTCGCGCAGCCGGCTGAGCGGGTCGGCGGCCGGTTCGTCCTCGCCGTCGCCCGGTGCGTCGAGCGCGTACTGGCGCACCCAGTCGACGTGCATGACCGACTCCCGCACCGCGCCCACCGCGTCGTCGGGGAACCAGTCGAGCTGGATGCACAGGTGCATGGGCCCCGGCGGGAAGATGCTGGTGTCGGTGGTGCGGAACCACTCCTCGCCGTCGACGTACGCCGTGATCGACTCGGGCGTCCACTCCACGGCCCAGTTGTGCCACTGCGACCCGTCGATCTCCACCTCGCCGTTGACCGTGGAGTTGTCCGCGCGTAGTGGATGAAGATGTCGGTGGTCCGCCGCGTGTGGTCGAGCATCTCCATGAAGTCGATCTCCCCGCCGACCGGGAAGTCCTCGGCGTCGGGCCAGAGCAGCAGCAGCGCGTTGTACGACTCGTCCGACGCCGGGGCGCGCACCCGGCCCTCCCAGCGCCCGTACTTCCGGCCCGGGTTCCAGGCCATCCCGGCGGTGGTGCCCGCGGGGCTGCCGGTGATCGTCAGGATGCCGTTCTCCGTGGACGCGGCGGCGGGCGTGCGGATGCCCTGGCCGGCGTGGCCGGGGCCGTCGTAGATGCTCCACTGGCCGAGCCCGGCCGAGAAGTCGTCCTCGCGGACGGGCTCGCCCCAGCCGAACCGCGCGGCGGCCGTGGTGCCCTCGGTGTCGGTGTTGGTGTCGGTGTCCGCCTCGGAACGGGGCGCGGGCGCGGCGCCGGTCCGGGCCGCGCCGGGCTCCCGGGTGGTCTCGGGCTCGCGGGTCGTCCGCGGCTCGCGGGTGGTCTCCGGCTCGGGCGTGCGGCGGGGGGTCGGACGGGTCGTGGTCTCCTCGGCCTCGTCCGTGGACGGAGCGCGGGTGGCGGGTTCCCGGGTGCGGGTCGGCGTCGCGGCCGCGTCCTCGTCGTCCTCGGGCTCGGCCGTCGGGCGGGGCGCCCGGGTGGTCGGCTCGCTCTCGCTGCTGTCCGGCTCGATCACGCGGATGTCCGGGTCGGTGGCGCCGTCGGTGGCGGCGCCCGGCGCGACGACCACGACGATCGCGGTGAGACCGGCCGACAGATAGCGCCGGATCAGCTCTTCGAGCTGGTCGAGGTTGATGCCCATCAGTCCTCTCCCGTCGGGAGGTCGGGGGAGTCGCCCACCACGAGCCAGCGGTCGTCCGGCTGGCGGGCGAGCACGACGTAGCGCTCGACGAGACCGACGACGAGCGTGCCGCCGGGCGGGCCGGTGGCCGTGCCG
This sequence comes from Pseudonocardia sp. CNS-139, assembly GCA_001942415.1. Lineage (GTDB taxonomy): Bacteria > Actinomycetota > Actinomycetes > Mycobacteriales > Pseudonocardiaceae > Pseudonocardia. The sequence continues at coordinate 90,087 of MKJX01000228.1, read as the reverse complement.
AGCTCGGCGCGGTAGCCGCGGCGGCGGTTGCCGTAGTCGACGGCCGCCAGCTCCAATGCGGTGACGGTGGCCGTGCGCGCCGAGCCGGGCGGCGGTGGGTCCACCACGACCACCCCGACGGAGGCCGGTGGGCTCCCGGGCTCGGCGTAGGCGGCGCCGCGCAGGTGGGTGCGGCCGGCGTCGTCCGGCCGCACCGAGTGGGCGGCCGCGAGGTAGGCCCGGGCGACGGCGTCCGGGTCGGTGAGGTCGACGTCCGGGTCGGCCGGCGGGGCCGGCGCCCCGCGCTGGACGGGCGCGGCGTCGAGCGCGGCGCGGTCGTCCTGGCTGAGCACGGCGCCGGGCGGCGGGTCGCCGGAGGGCGGTTCGTCCGCGCGCCCGGCGAAGCCGGTGAGGAGGACGGCCCCGAGCGCCACGGCGGTGACGGCGAGGGCGGCGAGCAGGGGCGTTCGCAAGCGGGTCACGGCGTCACTCCCGGAAGCTGACGTGCACGTGGTCGAAGTGGCCGCCGGTGGCGTCGCGGACGCGTAGACGCCGCCTCCCGTGTAGCGGCGGCCCCAGCCGTCGGGCTGGTCCTGGACCCGGGGGTCCCAGTACCGGCCCTGCCAGATCAGGTACCTGACCTGCAGCGGCTCCGCGTTGCTGCGGAACCAGTCGGCCATCCGCCAGCCGGCGTCGAGCTCGGAGCCTTCGGCGAACGTGCCGGGGGAGGTGGCGAAGAGGTCGCACGCCCGCCCGCGCGAGTGGTCGCTGCGCGGGTTCCAGGCGTGCTTGTCCCAGCAGCCGGCGGACCGGATCACCGGCCCGTCCACCCACGGCCCGAACGCGGCCGCGGCCGACTCCAGGCCGTGCCGGGTGCGCCGGTGAGGCAGCCGTCGCCGGTGGGGTCGGGCGGGCGGCAGCCGGTGGCGCCGCCCGTCCAGGCCGCGGGGGCGATGAGCGGTGCGCCCGGCACCGACGGCGCGGGCGGCGCGGCCGGCGCCGTGAACCGCTCCAGGTTGGCGTGCACCGCGTCGACGTAGCGCCGGACGATCTCCGCGCAGCGCTCGCCGCAGCCGGCCTCGCCCGCGGCCGGGACGCCGGTGGCGCTGCCGGTGACGCGGCCGCAGCCGGCGATGTGGCAGACGAGCATGGCGTCGAGCGGGGCGGTCGGCTTGCCGGCCTGCTTCAGGTGCGCGGTGACCGCGCGCAGGTTCGCGCAGACCCACGGGATCGCGACGCGCAGGTGCGCCTCGGGCGACAGCACGTCGGCGTCGTCGGGCGGCGGGTCGGACGGCCACGGCTGCCCGCCGGCGGCCTCCCAGTTGCGCTCGCCGAACTGGTAGAGCCCGGCCGGGCCGCCGCGCCCGACGTGCAGGCCGGGGTCCCAGCCCGACTCGGCCTGCACCTGGGCCACCACCCAGACCGGCGGCAGCTCGGGGCACTGCGTGGCCGTCAGCTCGACGACCAGCGGCAGCACGTCGCGCGCCGCCGGCGGGATCGCGTCGGCGTTCACCCCGGACGCGGGGGCGGGCGCCGGCCCCTGTGCCGGGGCCGCGCCGATCACCAGCAGCCCGGCGACGGCGGCCAGCGCCACCCAGAGCGGGCTTCGTGCGGCAGCCATCGCTCAGCCCCGCAGTGGACGGGGGGCGGGTCGAGCAGCAGCTCCTCCAGCGCCTCGTCGTCGAGGTCGTCGGCGGGCCGCGCGGGCGCCGGGACCACCGGCTCGTCCGGCGGCTCGTCCACCGGATCCGGCGCGGGCTCCGGGGCCCGCTCGCCGAGGAGAACGGGCTCGACCCGGCGCGGCTGCGCCTTCTCAGCGGTGCGCAGGCCGGGCCACAGCCCGTCGGTGACCGGCCGCGACACCATCGGCGGCGCGCTGCGGGCCAGCACACCCGTGCCGGTCAGCGCGGCCACCAGGTGCGCAGCGCGGCCGCGTAGGCCCGCACCGGGTCCAGCAGGTAGGTGCCCTGGAGCGCGAGCACGGTGGCCGCCTCCTCGCGGACGTCGTGCCCGGCCCAGTGCGGCACGTGCGGCAGCGTCGCGACGGCCCCGAACCGCCCGCGGACGGCCGCCAGCCGGGCCGCCACCGCATCCGGGCCGGCCTCGTCGAGCACCACGGCGAGCACCGGCCGCGGTCCGACCGGGGAACACGCCAGCGCCGCCGCCTGCCGCACGGTGGCCGCCCGGCAGACCACGACGTCGGCCTCGCCCGCGACGCGCTGCGGGAGCACCCCGCCGTCGCGCGCGTGCAGGGCGGCGGCGAGCGTGCTGGTGCCGGAGCCGGGCGCGACCCCGGCGATCAGAGGCGGGCGGACCGGGTTCACCACACACCTCCGCGCTCGGAGCCCCGGTCCGGCTCGGCGAGCGGGTCGTCGTCCTCGGCGAGCGTGTGGTCGTCGCCCGCCGTGGGCGGTGCCGGTGCCGGGGGCGGCGGGTCGTCGCCGAGCGCCTCCTCCCAGACGTCGATCGCGAGCCGGCCGCCGTCCAGCACGACGGGCACGCTGAGCCGGATCCAGCAGGACGCGAGGCTGCGCCAGCCGCGCCCGGTGGGGGCGGGCGCGACCGCGGGCACCCCGATGGCCTCGGGCTCCGGCTCGGCGGCCGGGGGGTGCGGCTCGCGTTCGCCGACCGCGCGGTAGGGCGTGACGCGGACCCGCACGTCGACGAGCACCCGCCCTCGGCGTCGGGGGTGACCCGGCCCGGCAGCGCGAGCTCGGCGCGCTGGCGCCCCCGCCCCGACCAGCCCAGATGCGCCGGGTCGTTGCCGGGGACCGTCAGGTACTCGCGCAGCACCCGGCCGCGGCGCGCCGGGTCGTCCTCGTCCCAGGAGAGGTAGTCGAGCGCGAACGCCCCGGCCAGCGCGGTGGCCTCGACGGGCTCGGGCATCTCGACCGGCCGGGCCCCGGGCGGCCATGACGGCGCAGTGGCGGACGGCACGGGCCGGAACCCGTGCGGGTCGGTGGACGGCTCGCCGGTGGCGGGCCGGGCGGCGCGGGTGGCAGGCCCGCCGGGGGCCGGGGGCCACGGGCTCCCGGCCCCGACAGGCGGCGAGCCCGCCGCGTTCTCACCCGTCGGGACGGATCCCCACACCGGCAGCCCGTACGCCGGCGGCGGGCCCTCCGGCCCCGGCTCCGGGGGCCGGCCGAAGAGCCGGAACCGGGCCACCTGCGTCACCGCCGTACGCGGCCGGGGACGGTGCGGGCGGACTCGACGCGTGACATGGCGCTCCCGTCTCACGGCAGGGGGGATCGCGCCGCAGCGGTGCTGCGGGCGGGGGACCGCGGGCGCTGCGCGGCCGCCGTCACGCTCCCGACGGTAGGAAAGGGGCGCCCGCGCCGGGCCGGAACGGGAAAAGGGTTTGCGATCGTGAACGGTCGGCTGCGGGGGCCGGCGCGATCAGGCCGGGAGCCGCCAGGAGTGCACCGGCTCGTTGGCGGCCGACTGGTCCAGATAGCGCTCCAGCATCCCGTGCAGCGCGGTGGACCGGCCGGCCCCGCCCTGCTCCAGCGCCGCGACGGCGTCGAGCTGCCAGGCCGCGCCCGTCTGCCGGGTGACGCACCGCCGCTCGATCACCGACAGGAAACGGTCGATGACCTCACCCGTCACGCCCCACCGCGCGAGCCCGTCGGCGGCCTGCGGGAGCAGCTTGCGCAGCACCAGCTCGTCCGGCCGGATCCAGCCGCTGCCCGGCCAGTAGAGCGGGCCCTCCATCCCGTGCCGGGCCGCGGTGGTGAAGTTCTCCTCCGCGGCCTCGAACGACATGGAGCTCCAGAGCGGGCGCTCGGACTCCACGAGCGTGCGCAGCAGCCCGTAGAAGAAGAGTGCGTTCGCGACCATGTCGACGACCGTCGGCCCGGCGGGCAGCACCCGGTTCTCGACGCGCACGTGCGGCACCCCGTCCGCGATGTCGTAGACGGGCCGGTTCCAGCGCCAGATCGTGCCGTTGTGCAGCCGCAGCTCGTCGAGGCCCGGCACGTGCCCGGCCGCCAGCTCGGCCATCGGGTCGGTCGTCTCGGTGACGGGCATCAGTGCGGGGAAGTAGCGCCCGTTCTCGGCGAACAGGTCGAGGATGGACGTGATCCAGCGCTCGCCGAACCACACCCGCGGCCGCACGCCCTGGTTGCGCAGCTCGGGCGTGCGCACGTCGCAGGCCTGCTCGAAGAGCGGGATGCGGGTCTCGGCCCACAGCCGCGAGCCGAGCAGGAACGGCGAGTTCGCCCCGATCGCGAGCTGCACGCCCGCGACGCACTGCGCGGCGTTCCAGTAGCCGGCGAACGAGTCGGGGTGCACCTGGAGGTGCAGCTGCATCGAGGTGCAGGCCGCCTCGGGCGCGATCGAGTCGAAGTCGGCGATCAGCCGCTCCGGGGCGACGCCGTGCCGCCCGGACGGGTCGTCGCCGGCGATGTCCAGCCGGATCGGCTCCCCGCGGGCGTCCAGCAGCTGCTCGTTGAGCAGCTCGTAGCGGCCGTCGGTGGAGATGGCCTCGGTGACCAGGTGCTGCCGTTCGAGCGTCGGCAGGATCCCGATCACGGCCAGCTGCGAGCCGCAGTCCACGGCCTGGAACGCGCGATGGCCAGCTCGTCGAGGAGCTGGTGCTCCAGGTGCCGCCACTGGTCGCCGGGCAGCGGCCGGGGCGGCAGGTTCAGCTCCAGGTTCCACTGGCCCAGCTCGGACTGGAACTCGGTGGTGCCGATCGCGTGGAGCACGTCCGATCCGGACAGGGACGGCTGCAGGTTGTGGTCGACGAGGTTGAGCTCGACCTCGATGCCGGTCATCGGCTCGTCCCGGGCGAACGGGTGCTCGCGCAGCATGAGGGCGAGTACGTCGAGGCAGCGTTGCACCTTGGCCCGGTACTGCTGTCGATCCCGTCGACTGAACGTGCGTCTGTCGACGTCCTGGCCCATGCGCGTGCTGCCTCCTGCCCCCGGGCCGAGCCCGGACCGCTGGTCGGCTCGGTCGGGCGGTTGTCCACCGTGGCATGGGCGGTGATCCCCGCGCTACGGCCGACCGGATGACCGCTCGACTCACCGAGCAGTACCGCTCGCCGCAGAATCGGGATCGTTCACGATAGGAAGCCGTGGCCACCATCTCCCGTGTCGACGACCCGGCCGACCCCCGCGTCGACGACTACCGCGACCTGACCACCGCGGACCGCGCCCGGACCGGCCGGGCGGGCGCGGGCTGGTGATCGCCGAGGGAGTGGTCGTGGTGCGCCGGCTGATCGACTCGCCCTACCCGGTCCGGTCGCTGCTCGGCGTGCCGCGCCGGCTGGACGAGCTGGGCGCCGACCTGGCCGGGTTGCCGGTGCCGGCCTTCAGCACCGACGCCGAGACGATGGCGGCCGTCGTCGGGTTCCACCTCAACCGCGGGGTGCTGGCCGTCGCCGACCGGGCCGCCGTGCCGGACGTGGGCGCGCTGCTGCGGACGGCGCGGGTGGTCGCGGTGCTGGAGGGGGTCGGCGACCACGAGAACCTCGGCGCGCTCTTCCGCAACGCCGCCGCGCTCGGCGTCGACGCGGTGCTGCTCGGCCCGCGCTGCTCCGACCCGCTCTACCGGCGCAGCGTCCGGGTGTGATGGGGCACGTGCTGCGGGTGCCGTTCGCGCCGCTGCCCGGGCCGTGGCCCGCGGCGCTCGGGACGCTGCGCGCGGCCGGGTTCCGCGTCGCCGCGCTGACCCCTCTCCCGGGCGCCGTCCCGCTGGCGGCGGCGGCCTGGCCGGCGAGCGGGTGGCGCTGCTGCTCGGCGCCGAGGGGCCCGGTCTCACACCCGAGGCGCTCGCGGCCGCGGACGTGCGGGTGCGCATCCCGATGGCGGACGGCGTCGACTCGCTCAACGTCGCGACCGCCGCGGCCGTCGCCTTCTACGCCGCGGGACCCATAGGCTGACCGGGGTGGAGCTCGCCACGGGGGGTCGAGTGGTGCTGGGGGAACGACGGGCCGAGGATCCGCCGCTGCCGGCGGAGCTGCAGCACGCGCTGCGGGAGTGGGCGGCGTCGGCGTCACGGGGGCCGTTCCGGCGGGCCGGCGGAGCGGGAGCTGCTGCAGCGCCGGGGCCGTCAGCTCGCGTCCCGGGTGGCGGACGTGCTGGGCCGGCCGGTGGAGTTCCACGACCCGGTGACCGGGCGCGTCGAGTCGGTGCGGGTCGGGACCACCGGCCAGGTGCCGCAGCTGTCCCCGGAGCGCCCGGCCCGACGCCGTGGGCCACCGGGCTGGCCGTCTCCGCGTTCTTCGCGGTGCTCGTCGGGTTCGGCGACATCGTGCTGAGCCGCGCGTTCTCCGAGGCGTTCGGGCTGCTGTGGGTGCCGGCGAACCTGCTGGTCGCGATCGGGCTGGCGCCCTCGCTCTACCTGCTGCGGCAGACCCCGTTCTGGCGGTGGCCGGCGTTCGGCGCGGCGGCGGGGATCGCGGTGGCGTGGCTCGTGCTGCTGCTGGGGCTGCTTGGCTAGGGGACAGGACCGCAGGTCAGCGCTGGCCCCGCACCCCGAGCAGCACCTCGTCCCACGACGGCATCACCGGCTTGCCCTTCTTCGTGCGCTTGGCCGCACCGGCCGCCGCGGGCTGGGCGGGGGCCGCCGGCTCGGCGGCGGGCTCCTCCGCCGGCTCCTCGACACGGGCCTCGGGCTCGGGCGCCGCCGGAGTGGCGGCCGCCGGCTCCGGGCGGCTGCGCGAGGCGGCCGGGGCCGCCGGCTGTGCCGCGGGCGGAGTGGCGGCCGGAGTCGCGGGCGGTGCCGGCGGGGTGGTCGGGATCGCAGCTCGGTGGGCGGTGCCGGCTCGGTGAGCTGCGGCTGCGGCGCGGCTCGGTGAGCTGCGGCTGCGGCGCGCGGGTCCGGGTGGGCTCGGGCTGGCGCGCCACCGGCCGCCGGGGCTCGGCGGGCCGGGCGGCTCGGGCGCGGGGTGTGCTCGCGGGAGGCTCGATCCGCCCGCGGACGGTGTCGGACGCGGCCGCGCGCAGCTCCTCGCCGGACGTCGGCGCGGGGTCGTCCGGGCGGTCCTCGGGACGGGCGATGTCGATCACCGGGCCGACGGTGCGCAGCGGCCGCGCCGGCAGCCCCTCGACCAGGTCGCTGGCGTGCTCGTCGACGGCCGCGACGGTGCCGCCGTGCGCCCCGGGCTGGAACGTCCAGTGCGCGCGGATGTCGGAGCGGCCGGCCCGCCACGAGAGCGCGACGACCCACTTGCCGTCCTCGCCCTTCCACGAGTCCCACTCGGCGTCGTGGTACTCCTGCCCGCGCAGGCCGAACGTGTGGGCGACGACGTCGCCGAGCGTGCGCGAGTCGGGGCCGTCGGCGCGCATCGGGTGCGCCCGCTGCGCGACCTCGGCCGTGCGCGAGCGCTCCAGCAGCACGGGGTACGCGAAGCGCTCGATCTTCTGCAGGGGCACGCCGGCGGCTGCGGCGACCTGCTCCACGGACGCCCCGGCACGGATGCGGGCCTGGATCTCACGTGGGCGCAACTGGCTCTCCAACTCGATGGCGATCTGGCCGAGCCGGGTGAGATCACCCCGCGCGGCGGCCCGCAACTGCTCGTCCGCCGGCACGGTGAAGCGCTCGCGTCGAGAGGGGTCCTCGAGAACGACGGAGAACTCACCGCCGCCCTCGGTGATCCCGACGACCCGCAGCGCCCGCATCAGCGGCCCTCCTGCTCTCGTTATCCCCGTCCGGGTGACGGTAGTTGCCGTGTCGCGGCCGGTGTCGGAGGCGCGCCGTCGACATGTTGAAGCTGAGGCAGATGTTACTGATGTGGCTACGCAGCGCGTCCGTCCGCGGTGGGGCACCGGTACCGGAACCGGCGCCCGACCGGGACGGCGTGCGCCGTCAGGACAGGTGCTCGACCACCCAGTCGATGCAGGCCGTGAGCGCGGTGACGTCAGCCGGGTCGACGGCCGGGAACATCCCGATCCGCAGCTGGTTGCGGCCCAGCTTGCGGTACGGCTCGGTGTCGACGATGCCGTTGGCGCGCAGCACCTTCGCGACGGCCGCGGCGTCGACGGTGTCGGCGAAGTCGATCGTGCCGACGACCTGCGAGCGGTGCGCCGGCTCGGCCACGAACGGCGTGGCGAACTCGGACTTCTCGGCCCAGGCGTAGAGCCGCCCGGACGAGTCGGCCGTGCGGGCCACGCAGGCGTCGAGGCCGCCGAGCCCGAGCATCCAGTCGATCTGCTCGGCCATCAGGAAGAGCGTGGCGACGGCGGGGGTGTTGTAGGTCTGGTCCTTGAGCGAGTTGTCCACGGCCGTGGCCAGCGACAGGAACGGCGGGATCCAGCGGTCGGCGGCGGCGAGCTGGGCGACCCGCTCCAGCGCGGCCGGGCTCATCAGCGCGATCCACAGCCCGCCGTCGGACGCGAAGCCCTTCTGCGGCGCGAAGTAGTAGGCGTCGGACTGGGCGACGTCGACGGGGAGGCCGGCGGCGGCCGAGGTGGCGTCGACGAGCACGAGCTGGCCGTCGATGGCGGCGTCCGGCCGGACGACCGGCACCGCCACCCCGGTGGAGGTCTCGTTGTGCGCCCAGGCCAGCACGTCGCAGGTCGGGTCGGCGGCCGGCTCGGGCGCGCTGCCCGGCTCGGCCTTGACGACCACCGGGTCGGCGAGGAAGGGGGCGCCGCGGGTGGAGTCGGCGAACTTGGCCGAGAACTCGCCGTAGGCCAGGTGCAGCGCGCGCTCGCGCACGAGCCCGAACGCAGCGGCGTCCCAGAACGCGGTGGTGCCGCCGTTGCCGAGCACGACCTCGTAGCCGTCGGGCAGCGAGAACAGCTCGCGCAGGCCCGACCGCACGCGCCCGACCAGGGACTTCACCGGCTTCTGCCGGTGGGAGGTGCCCATGACCGCCGCTCCGGCCCCGGCGAGGGCGGACAGCTGCTCCGGGCGGACCTTGGACGGGCCGCAGCCGAAGTGCCCGTCGGCGGGCTTGAGGTCGGCGGGAATCTGCAGGTCGGTGGACGTCGAAGCGGTCACGGCCCCCAGTCTTGCACCCCGATTCCCGACCCGACCGGGTGCGGGTGCTCACGCCGACTGGTTCGTCCTATGCGCCCCGATAGGTGCGGCGATAGGTGAGCGGAGACACCCCGATCACGGCGTGCAGGTGCTGGCGCAGCGACGCCGTGGTGCCGAACCCGGCCTCGGCCGCCACCCGTTCGACGGGCAGGTCGGTGCTCTCCAGCAGCCGCCGGGCCGCCGCCACCCGCTGCGCGACGAGCCAGCGGGCCGGGCTGAGGCCGGTCTCGTCGCGGAACCGCCGGGTGAACGTGCGCACGCTCATCGACGCGTGCGCGGCGAGGTCGGCGAGGGTCAGCGGGTCGGCGATCCGGGCCAGCGCCCACGCCCGGGTCGGCGCGGTGCCGGCGCGTCCGGGTCGGGGACGGGCTCCATGAACTGCGACTGCCCGCCCTCCCGCCACGGCGCCACCACCGTGCGCCGGGCCACCCGGTTGGCGGCGGCCGGGCCGTGGTCGCGGCGCACGATGTGCAGGCACAGGTCGATCCCGGCCGCGTTGCCCGCGGACGTCAGCACGTCGCCGTCGTCGACGTAGAGCACATCCGCGTCCAGCTTGACGTCGGGGAAGAGCGTCCGGAACGCCTCGGCGTGCATCCAGTGCGTGGTGGCCGGGCGCCCGTCCAGCAGCCCGGCCGCGGCCAGCACGAACGCGCCGGTGCAGATCGACACCATGCGCGCCCCGCGGGTGCCGAGCCCGTCGAGCGCCGCGGCGATGTCGGGCGGGAGCACGCCGTCCTCGCGCGGCGGGCCGCCCAGGATGCCCGGGACGACCACCGTGTCGGCCGTCCGCAGGATCGACGCGTCGTGCTCGGGCAGCACCTGGTAGCCGGCGGACGTGCGCACCGGGCCGCCGTCCACGGTCGCGACGCGCACCCGGTAGAGCGGGCGCCCGTCGTCGTCGACGGCGGTGCCCATCAGCTTGTGCGGCAGCCCGAGCTCGAACGCCACCACCGTGGGCAGCGCGAGCACGGCCACCTCGTGCCGGGCCATGGCCGAATCTTTGCACGTATTGGCCTCCGGGCCACTGTTGCGCCGGACGGGTCGCGGAGATGCTGCCGGGGTGACCGATCTGCGCTCCGCGCGCACGTACCGGGTCCACCCCGCGTGGTGGGTCGCGGCCGTGACGTTCCTCGCCCTCGTCGGCGCGGCCGGCTTCCGCGCCGTGCCGGGTGTGCTGATGAACCCGCTGCACGCGGAGTTCGGCTGGTCGATCTCGACGATCTCCGCCGCGGCGGCCGTCAACATGGCGCTCTACGGCCTGACCGCCCCGTTCGCGGCGGCGCTCATGGAGCGTTTCGGCATCCGCCCCGTGGTGACGGCGGCGCTGCTCGTCGTGGCCGCGGGCAGCGGCCTCACCGTCTTCATGACGGCGAGCTGGCAGCTGGTCCTGTGCTGGGGCGTGCTCGTCGGGCTGGGCACGGGGGCGATGGCGCTCGCGCTGGTCGCGACCGTGACCGGGCGGTGGTTCGTCGCGCGGCGCGGGCTCGTCTCCGGCGTGCTGACGGCGGGCGGCGCGGCCGGCGGGCTGATCTTCCTGCCGCTCGTGTCGCAGCTCGCCGAGGTGTACGGGTGGCGGCCGGCCTCGCTGGCCGTGGCGCTCGCCGCGCTCGCCGTGGCGCCGCTGGTGGTGTGGCTGCTGCGGGACCGCCCGCGGGACGTGGGCGTCGCGCCCTACGGCGGCGTGCCCGCCGACGACCCCGAGCCGGTGCGCCGCGGCGCGGCCCGGACGGCCGTGCAGGCGCTGCTGACCTCGGCCCGGACCGGCCCGTTCTGGCGCTCGCGGTCGGCATGATGATCTGCGGCGCCACGACGATGGGCCTCATCCAGCCGCACTTCATCCCGGCCGCGCACGACCACGGGATGCCGCAGACGGTGGCCGCGGGCCTGCTCGCGCTCGTCGGGATCTTCGACATCGCCGGCACGATCGCGTCCGGCTGGCTCACCGACCGCGTCGACCCGCGCTACCTGCTGCTCGCGTACTACGTGTTCCGCGGCCTGTCGCTGCTGGCGCTGCCGGTGCTGTTCGGGCCGGAGATCGAGGCCCAGATGGTCGCGTTCATCGTCTTCTACGGGCTGGACTGGGTGGCCACGATCCCGCCGACGATGGCGCTGTGCCGGGAGCTGTTCGGCGCGTCCGCGCCCGTGGTGTTCGGGTGGGTCTCGCGTCGCACCAGGTGGGAGCGGCGCTCATGGCGCTCGGCGCCGGGATCGTGCGCGACGAGCTGGGTGCCTACGACATCGCGTGGTACGTCGGCGGGGCGCTGGCGGTCGCGCCGGTCTCGTCTCCCTGCTGGCCCGCCGCGGCGTGCGCCGGCGGCGGTGGACACCCTCAGTCCGCGGTGATCTCGGCCCAGCCCTCGACGTCCTGCGGGAGGCGCGGGCCGGGGCCGACGTACTGGGCGGACGGGCGCACGAGCTTGCCCTCGCGCTTCTGCTCCATGACGTGCGCCGACCAGCCGGCCGTGCGGGCGCTGGTGAACATCGCCGGCATCATGTGCGGCGGGACCTCGGCGAAGTCGAGGATCACGGCCGCCCAGAACTCGACGTTCGTCTCGATCGGGTGGTCGGGGCGGCGGGCCCGCAGCTCGGCGAGCGCGGCCTGCTCCAGCGCGACGGCGGCCTCGTAGCGCGGCGCCTTCAGCTCCTGGCAGGTACGCCGCAGCACGCGGGCGCGGGGGTCCTCGGCCCGGTAGACCCGGTGGCCGAAGCCCATCAGCCGCTCCCTGCGGTCGAGGATGCCCTTGACCAGGCCGGTCGGGTCCTCGGTGCGCTCGACCTCCTCCAGCATCGGCAGCACGCGGGCGGGCGCGCCGCCGTGCAGCGGGCCGGACATCGCGCCGATCGCGCCCGACAGCGACGCGGCCACGTCCGCGCCGGTCGAGGCGATCACCCGCGCGGTGAACGTGGAGGCGTTCATGCCGTGCTCGGCGGCGGAGACCCAGTACGCGTCCACGGCCGCGACGTGCGCCGGGTCCGGCTCGCCGCGCCATCGCGTCATGAACCGCTCGGTGATCGTCGTGCACTCGTCGATGCGCCGCTGCGGCACGGCCGGCACGCCGATCCCGCGCGCGGACTGCGCCACGTACGACAGCGCCATGACCGACGCCCGGGCGAGCTGGTCGCGGGCCTCCTCGTCGGTGATGTCGAGCAGCGGCCGGTAGCCCCAGTACGGGGCGAGCATGGCGAGCGCGGCCTGCACGTCGACCCGCACGTCACCGGTGTGCACCGGGATCGGGAACGGCTCGGCGGGCGGCAGCCCCGGCCCGAACCGGCCGTCGACGAGCAGCGCCCACACGTTGCCGAAGGTCACCTTGCCGACGAGGTCCTCGATGTCGACGCCGCGGTAGCGCAGCGCCCCGCCGTCCTTGTCCGGCTCGGCGATCTGGGTGCGGAAGGCGACGTGGCCCTCCAGGCCCGGTTTGAAACCGGGCGGGGGCGGGGGTACCTCGGCGGACGTTCCGGACTCCGGGGCGGTCGGCGCAGTGGTCACCGCGTTCTCCTCATCGTGGTCCCGATATCGCGCAGGCCGGCCGCGGTCCCGGTGGCACCGTTGCCGGGTCTTGCACACGCCCCGTTGGTGGGGGCGCGACTTGCGAAAACCCTGCCCGTGCGGCCCGTCGGGTGGCAACGGGTGGCCGGGTGTCATCGGTCACCGGCGCTGCCGGACGATGGCGCGGTGGAGCGGTTGGAGGAGATGCGGGTGGACTACCGCGAGCGCGGGCTGGACGCCGCCGACCTGGCCGGCACCTGGCACGAGCAGCTCGCGGCGTGGCTCGCGGAGGCCGTCGCGGCGGGTCTGGCGGAGCCGAACGCGATGGTGCTCGCGACGGCCGGGGAGGACGGCCGCCCGGCGTCCCGCACGGTGCTGTGCAAGCTGGTCGACCCCCGGGGCGTGGTCTTCTACACGAACTACACCTCGGCGAAGAGCCACCAGCTGCGCGCCACCCGCTACGCGTCGGCCACGTTCCCCTGGTACGCCCAGCACCGCCAGGCGCACGTCCGCGGGCCGGTCGAGCCGGTCACGCCGGAGGAGACGCAGGCGTACTGGGTCACCCGCCCGCGCGGCTCGCAGCTGGGCGCGTGGGCGTCGGCGCAGTCGTCCCCCGTGCGCGACCGCCGCGTCCTCGACGACGCGCTCGACGCCGTGACGCGCCGGTTCGCCGGCGCGACGTGCCCGTGCCGCCGCACTGGGGCGGCTGGCGGATCGCTCCGGAGCAGGTCGAGTTCTGGCAGGGCCGGCCCGACCGGATGCACGACCGGCTGCGGTTCGAGCTGGACCCGCTCGCGCGCACGTGGTCGGTGCAGCGGCTCTCGCCGTGAACCGATTCTTGTCGTATGCGAACGACGTGATAGTCCTGGTGACGTGACGACGTCCGGTCCGGAGGAGCCCACGACGCGTGAGTCCCCGACGCGTGAGTCCCCGACGCAGCGGCTGGGCACCGCCCTGCGCGGTGCGCTCACCGACACCCGCCCGCTGCGCACCCCGGCCTTCCGGCGGCTGTGGACGGCCGGGATCGTCACGGTCGTCGGGGCGCAGCTCTCGGTCGTCGCGGTCCCGGCGCAGGTCTTCGCGCTGACGGGCTCGTCGGCGTACGTCGGGCTGACGGGCGTGTTCGGGCTGGTCCCGCTGGTCGTCTTCGGGCTGTGGGGCGGTGCCATCGCCGATGCCGTCGACCGCCGCACGCTGCTGTTGGTCAGCGGTACCGGGATCGCGCTGGCGTCGCTCGCGCTGTGGGTGACGGCCGCGAGCGGGCTGGGCAACGTCTGGGTCGTTCTGGTGCTGTTCGCGGTGCAGTCCGGGTTCCTCGCGGTGAACCAGCCGGCCCGCAGCGCGGTGATCCCGCGGCTGCTCCCGCCCGACCAGGTCCCGGCGGCCAACGCGCTGAACATGACGGTCTTCCAGGCGGGCGCCATCGCCGGCCCGCTGCTGGCCGGTGTGCTGATCCCGGTCGTCGGGCTGGGCACGCTCTACCTGATCGACGCGATCGCGCTGCTGGCGACGCTGTGGGCGACCTGGCGGCTGCCGCCGGTCCCGCCGGCGGGCACCGCGCGGCGCCGGGCCGGGCTGCGCGAGGTCGTCGACGGGTTCCGCTACGCCGCGATGCACAAGGTGCTGCTGGTGTCGTTCCTCATCGACATCGTCGCGATGGCGGTGGGCATGCCGCGGGTGGTCTTCCCGGAGATCGCGCACGTCGTCTACGGCGACCCGGCGGAGGGCGGGTTCGCGCTCGGTCTGCTGTTCGCCGCGATCCCCGTCGGGATGGTGCTGGCGGGCTCTTCTCCGGCTGGCTGCACCGCGTGGAACGGCAGGGCGTCGCGGTGACGATCGCGATCTGCGTGTGGGGCCTCGGGGTCGCGCTCTTTGGCCTGACGGGGTCGCTGTTCCTCGCCGTGCTGTGGCTCGCCGTGGCGGGCGCGGCGGACGCCGTCAGCTCCGTGTACCGCAACTCGATGCTGCAGGTCGTGGCCACCGACGAGATGCGCGGGCGCATGCAGGGCGTGTTCATCGTCGTGGTGGCGGGCGGGCCGCGGCTGGCGGACGTCTGGCACGGCCCGGCCGCGGACGCCATCGGCGGCGGCGCCGCGGCCTCGGTCGGCGGCTTCCTGACGATCGTGGGCGCGATCGCGTGGTGGCCGCGTTCCCGGCCTTCTGGCGCTACCGGGCGCCGAGGAAGCACCCCGGCGTCACGTGAAACCCACGATCGTGGGAAGCCTGTTCCCTTCGAGGTGACGATCGGCCACCGGACCGTCACCATGCGGACATGGTGGATGTGCAGGCGGAGACCCGCAGCCGGAGCTGAAACGGGCGATCGGCCCGAAGCTCCTCGTCTTCTTCGTGATCGGTGACATCCTCGGCACCGGCATCTACGCCCTCACGGGCGACGTGGCCGAGGTGATCGGCGGGGCGCTGTGGCTGCCCTTCCTGCTGGCGTTCGTCGTCGCGTTCATCACGGCGTTCAGCTATCTGGAGCTGGTCGGGAAGTACCCGCGCGCGGCCGGTGCGGCGCTTTACACGCACAAGGCGTTCGGGGTCGACTTCCTGACGTTCATGGTCACGTTCACCGTGATGGCGTCCGGCGTGACGTCGGCGGCCACGGCGGCGCGCGCGTTCAGCGACACCTACCTGCCGCAGTTCGTGCAGCTCCCGTCGTGGGCGGTGGCCGCCGTCTTCGTCATCGGGCTCGCGTTGGTGAACTTCCGGGGCGTCGGGGAGTCGGTCCGGGCCAACGTCGTGCTCACCTGCGTGGAGCTGGGCGGGCTGCTGCTGATCATCGGCGTGGGCGTGTTCGCCGTGCTGCAGGGGCAGGGCGAGCCGGCCCGCCTCACCGAGATCAACACGGCCGACAACACCACCGCGTTCCTCGCCATCACCGCCGCGACGTCGCTGGCGTTCTTCGCGATGGTCGGTTTCGAGGACTCGGTGAACATGGCCGAGGAGTGCCACGACCCGCCGCGGATCTTCCCGCGGGCGATGCTGCTGGGCATGGGCGTCGCGGCGGCCGTCTACGTCGCCGTCGCCGTGCTCTCGTCGCTGCTCGTGCCGGCCGCCGAGCTCGGGCCGCCGGCAGCGGCGCGCTCTTCCTCGTGCTGGCGCGGCGCCCGGTTCCCGCTGATGGTGTTCGCCGCGATCGGGCTGCTGGCCGTGATCAACTCGGCGCTGATCAACATGCTGATGGCCAGCCGTCTGCTCTACGGGATGTCGAACGAGCGGATCCTCCCGACGGTCTTCGGGCGGGTGCACCCGTCCCGGCGCACCCCGTGGGTCGCGATCGTCTTCACCACGCTCGTCGCCGTCGTGCTGACGCTGACCGCCCCGCTGAGCGTGCTCGGCGGCACCACCGGGCTGCTGCTGCTCGCCGTCTTCACGATCGTCAACGTCGCCGTGCTGGTGCTGCGCCGCGACACCGTGGAGCACGCGCACTTCCGCGCGCCGGGCTGGACCCCGTACGCCGGGATCCTGCTGTGCGGCTACCTCGTCACACCGCTGTCCGGGCGCAACCCGCAGCAGTACGTCGTGGCCGGGGTGCTGCTGGCCGTCGGCGTGCTGCTGTGGCTGGTCAACCGGCTCGTCGTGGGCCGGGTGGAGGTGCACGCGGAGAAGCTCGGCAAGGGCTGAGCCCGCGTTCCGACGCCGACCAGCGCATTCGTCGCACGGAGCCGTGACGAACGCGTCACGCTGGAGCAAGCACAACCCTCGCCGCTCGCACTAGCGTTGCCGCCAACATAGATGAAACATTTGAGTGTGAGGGAACCTCCACATGGCCGACGAGACCAGCACTGCCGTCCTCCGTCATCCGGGCGGGGACTACGAGATGGCACTGCACCCTGCCACCGAGGGCGCGTCCGCGTTCGACGTCTCCAAGCTGCTGTCCGCAACGGGGCTGACGACGCTGGACTCCGGCTACGGCAACACCGCCGCCTGCACCTCCGGGATCACCTACATCGACGGTGACGCGGGCATCCTGCGCTACCGCGGCTACCCGATCGACCAGCTCGCGGAGAACTCGTCGTTCCTCGAGGTCAGCTACCTGTTGATCTACGGGGAGCTGCCGACCCAGGCCGAGCTGGACACGTTCACCAACAAGATCAGCCGGCACACGCTCCTGCACGAGGACCTGAAACGGTTCTTCGACGGGTTCCCGCGCGACGCGCACCCGATGCCGGTGCTGTCCAGCGCCGTCTCGGCGCTCTCCACCTTCTACCAGGACAGCCTCGACCCGTTCGACGAGGACGCCGTCGAGCTGTCCACCGTGCGGCTGCTCGCCAAGCTGCCCACGATCGCCGCGTACGCCTACAAGAAGTCCGTCGGCCAGCCGTTCCTCTACCCGGACAACTCGCTCGGCCTCGTCGAGAACTTCCTGCGCATGACGTTCGGCTTCCCGGCCGAGCCGTACGACCTGGACCCGGAGGTCGTACGGGCCCTCGACGTGCTGCTGATCCTGCACGCCGACCACGAGCAGAACTGTTCGACGTCCACGGTGCGCATGGTGGGCTCGTCCCACGCCAACCTGTTCGCCAGCATCTCCGCCGGCATCAACGCCCTCTTCGGCCCGCTGCACGGCGGCGCCAACCAGGCGGTGCTGGAGATGCTGCAGCGCATCCGCGACGTCGAGGACGGCAACGTCGACGCGTTCGTGGAGCGGGTCAAGCAGCGCGAGAAGGGCGCCCGCCTGATGGGCTTCGGGCACCGCGTCTACAAGAACTACGACCCGCGCGCCCGCATCGTGAAGCAGAGCGCCGACGAGATCCTCAAGCGGCTCGGCGTGAACGACCAGCTCCTCGACATCGCGAAGGCGCTGGAGGAGCGGGCGCTGGCCGACGACTACTTCATCGAGCGCAAGCTCTACCCGAACGTCGACTTCTACACCGGCGTGATCTACCGGGCCATGGGCTTCCCGACGAAGATGTTCACCGTCCTGTTCGCGCTCGGCCGGCTGCCCGGCTGGATCGCGCACTGGCGGGAGATGATCAACGACCCGACCACGAAGATCGGCCGCCCGCGCCAGCTCTACGTCGGCGCGACCGAGCGCCCGTACGTGGCGATGGCGCAGCGCTGAGCACCTCGTAGGAAGGGTGGCACCGGATCGGGTGCCACCCCTCCTGCCGTTAGCGTCGGGGGATGGACACCGCCGTCGTCTGGTTCCGCCGGGACCTGCGGGTGCGCGACCAGCGACGTTCCTCGCCGCCGCGGACACCGCGGACCGGGCGCTCGCGCTGTTCGTGCTGGACCCGGCGCTGCTTCGCCCGGCCGGCCCGGCCCGGCGCACCTACCTCGCCCGCTCGCTGCGCCGCCTGGACGCGGCGCTCGGCGGGCGGCTGCTGGTCGTGCGGGGCGACCCGGCGCGGGTGGTGCCGGAGGTCGCGGCGGCCGCCGGCGCCGCCACCGTGCACGTCGCCGCGGACTTCGGCCCGTACGGCGTGCGGCGCGACCGGGCCGTCGAGGAGGCCCTCGCCGGCACCGGCCGGACGCTCGTGCGCACCGGCTCGCCCTACGCCGTCGCGCCCGGCCGGGTCCGCACCGCGGCCGGCCCGCCGTACCGGGTGTTCACGCCGTTCCGGCGGGCCTGGGCCGAGCACGGGTGGCGCGCGCCGGCCGCCACCGACGCGGGCACGCTGCGCTGGTGCGCCGCCCCCGACGGCGTCCGGGCCGCCGCGATCCCCGGCGACGAGGACCTCGCCGCGGACCTGCCCGCGGCGGGGGAGCATGCCGCGCTGGCCCGCTGGCGGGAGTTCCTCGACGGCCCGGTGCACCGCTACGGCGACAACCGCGACCGACCCGACCTCGGGGGCACGTCCCGGATGTCGGTGCACCTCAAGTTCGGCGAGGTGCACCCGCGCACGCTGCTCGCCGACCTGGCGTCCCACCGCTCGGAAGCGGCCGAGACCTACCGGTCTGAGCTGGCCTGGCGCGAGTTCTACGCCGACGTCCTGCACGCCGACCCGGAGTCGGCCCGCCGCAACCACAACCGCGCGTTCGACGCGCTCCCGGTCGAGACGGGGCCGCGGGCCCGCGGGCTGTTCGCGGCCTGGCAGGCGGGCCGCACCGGCTTCCCGGTGGTCGACGCCGGGATGCGCGAGCTGCGGGCGCACGCGTGGATGCACAACCGGGTGCGCATGATCGTCGCGAGCTTCCTCGTGAAGGACCTGCACCTGCCGTGGTGGTGGGGCGCGCGGCACTTCATGCGGCTGCTCGTCGACGGCGACCTCGCCTCCAACCAGCACGGATGGCAGTGGACGGCCGGCAGCGGCACCGACGCGGCACCGTACTTCCGGGTGTTCGACCCGGTGGCGCAGGGGGAGCGGTTCGACCCCGACGGCGACTACGTGCGGCGGTTCGTCCCGGAGCTGCGCGCGGTGCCGGGACGGGCCGTGCACCGGCCGTGGGAGCTGCCCGGCGGGCCGCCCGCGGGCTACCCCGCCCCGGTCGTCGACCACGGCGCCGAACGCCGCGACGCGCTCGCCCGCTACGAGGTCGTGAAGGCCGCGCGCGCCTGACGCCGGCCGTCGATTGATCGGATCGGGCCGCCCGTCCTACCCTTCGGGAGCATCCGACTGAGGGGTGGGGCATGGCGGGGGTCGTCGAGCGCCGGGGCGGACGGCGTGTGCTCGTGCTGGTGCTGCTCCTGCTCGCCGCAGCGGTCTGGTTGGTGTGGTCCCGCCGCCGCGACGAGACGCCCGCCGCGGCGTCCGCGGAGCCGGAGATCCGGCGGGCCGTCGCCGTCCCCGAGCCGGAACCCGAGCCCGAGGTCGAGCCCGAGCCCGACCCGCTGCCGGGCGCCGCGGCCCCGCTCGCGGACGGCTCCCCGCCCGGCCCGGAGTACACGATCAAGGGCAACGCCGGCTCGGGGCTCTTCCACCTGCCGAGCAGCCCGTACTACGCGCGCACCAAGCCCGAGATGTGGTTCCGCACCGCGGAGGACGCGCGGGCGGCCGGGTTCACCGAGTGGCGGCCCAAGCGCCGCGCCACAGGCTAGTTCCTGCTGTTCAGCGCTTCGCGCAGGCTCACCCGCGCGCCGGTGCGCAGCACCGAGTTGCGGTAGATCCGCCCGGCCAGCCGCACCACGACGACGATCGTGACCAGCGCCAGCGCCGCCGCGACCAGCACCTCCCCGATCGACGCGACGCCCAGCGCGTAGCGGGCGGGCATCACGGTCTGCGAGAAGAACGGGACGAACGACAGCACCGTCGCGACACCGTTGCGCGGGTCGCTGGGCAGCAGGTTCAGCGTCAGCACGAACGGGATCAGCAGCAGGAAGATCATCGGCGCGACCACCGACTGGAGCTCCTCCTGCCGGGACACCGTGGAACCCACGGCCGCGTACAGCGACGCGTACAGGAAGAAGCCGATCAGGTACCAGACGACGACCATCACGAACATGCCGACGGCCGCCCCGGGCACGGTCAGCAGCCCGGTCGCGGCCGCGCCGACCCCGCAGATCACGCTGAGGATCACCAGCTGTAGCAGCCCGACCGCGCCGAGCCCGGCGATCTTCCCGGCCAGCAGCTGCCAGGGCTTGATCGTCGCCAGCAGCAGCTCGACCACGCGGCTCTGCTTCTCCTCGACGACCCCGGTCGCGACCAGGCTGCCGTACCCGCTGAGCGAGAAGAACAGCAGGAACGTCCCGACGAACGCGACGGCCAGCCGCTGCCCGCGGTCGGCGTCGGCCGGCTCCAGCGTCTCGACGGCCACCTGCGCGCGCCCGGCCAGCTGCGCCGGTCGATCCCGGCCCCGGTCAGCGCGGACGCGAGCGTCTGCTGCTGCACCGCCGTGTCGACGATCGCGCGGAGCCCGTCGTTCACCGAGTCCAGCCCGACGAGCCGGTAGCCGCCCGGCGCCGCGGTGAGCAGCGCGTCGAGGTCGTCGGAGCCGACCTGGGCCCGCCCGGTCGTCTCGTCCACCTCGCGGACGGTGAGCGTGGCGTCCTGGGCCTGCGCGGCCTGCTGCAACGCCGGCTCCAGACCCGCGGCCTGCGGCGTGACGCCCAGCGTGTGGCTCGACGACTGCCCGCTGATCCACGCGCCGAGCGCGAAGACCCCGCCGAACAGCACGAGCGTCACGACCAGCCCGACGACGAAGCCGCGGGAGCGCACCTGGGTGGCCAGCTCGCGGCGGGCCACGATCAGCACGGCCTGATGGGGCGGGAGCGGGCTCGTCATGCCGGCACCTCCTCCTGCACGACGTCGCGGTACAGCTCGGTGAGGGGCGGGCGCCAGCGCCGGAACTCGCGCACCGGCCCGGCGGCGAGCGCCGCCCGCAGCACCTCCTGGTCGTCGACGCCCGGGCCGGGCCGCACCCGCACGGCGCCGGTCCCGTTCGCGCCCAGCACCTCGACGCCGGGCAGTCCGTCCGGCCAGCCGGGCGGCGGCCCGTCGATCTCCAGCACACCGGCCGCGCCCGCGCGTTCCCGCAGCTCGTCGACGCTGCCGACGGCGACCATGCGGCCGGCCGCGATGATGCCGATCCGGTCGCAGAGCCGTTCGACGAGCTCCAGCTGGTGGCTGGAGAAGATCACCGGACGCCCGCGTCGGCCTTGTCCCGCAGCACGCTGCTCATCACCTCGACGGCGGTCGGGTCGAGCCCGGAGAACGGCTCGTCGAGCACCAGCACCTCGGGGTCGTGCACCAGCGCGGCGCACAGCTGCACCCGCTGCTGGTTGCCGAGGGAGAGCTTCTGCACCTCGTCGCCGGTGCGCTCGGCGATGCCGAGCCGCTCGGTCCAGTGCCGGACGGCCGCGTCCGCGTCGGGGCGGCCGAGCCCGTGCAGCCGGGCGAGGTAGCGCAGCTGCTCGGCCACCTTCATCTTCGGGTAGAGCCCACGTTCCTCCGGCATGTAGCCGATGCGCCGGCGTACGTCGGCGTCGACGGGGCTGCCCTTCCACCGCACGTCGCCGGCGTCCGCGCTGAGCACGCCGAGCACGATCCGCATGGTGGTGGTCTTGCCGGCGCCGTTGCTGCCGACGAAGCCGAAGACCTCACCGGGGCGGACGGTGAACGTCACGTCCGCCAGCGCCTGCCGCGTCCCGAACCGTTTGGAGATCCCCGCGATGTCGAGCACCCTCGCGAGAGTAATCCGTGATCAGCGGCGGCCCAGGTCCACTCCCGGCACCGTGATGCCGTAGCCGCGGATCTTGCGGTAGATCGTGGCCCGCGACATGCCGAGGTGGCGGGCCGCCTCGGCCTTGTTGCCGTCGTTGTCGAGCAGCGCGTCGACGATCGCGTCGCACTCGATCGCCTCCAGCGGCGTGAGCACCCGGCGGGTGATCGCCCGGCACTCCGGCGGCAGGTCCTCCGCGGTCAGCACGCCCGACCGGCGGCGCGCCACGGCCTTGCGCAGCACCTGGTAGAGCTGCTCGACGTTGCCCGGCCACCGGTTGCGCATCAGCACGCGCATCGCGTCCGGGGAGCACGTGAGGTCGCTGCCCCGGGTGAGCCGGGCGAGCAGGTGCGGCACCAGCTCGGAGACGTCCTCGACGTGGTGGCGCAGCGGTGGCACGGTCACCGTGCGGGGGAAGAACTCCAGCAGGTCGGGCGCGTTGTCGCCGGCCGAGAGCCCGCCGGGGCCGACCGTCGCGACGAGCCACAGGCGCTCCGGGTCGGTGGACTCGCGGTGCGGCTCCAGCGCGTCCGCCAGTGCCTGCACCCCCTCGGACGGGAGCCGGTCGACGTGGGTGATCACGAGCGTGCCGCCCGCGCCGGTCTCCAGCTCCTCGATGATGTCGGCGATCCACCGCACGTCGTAGTCGCCGGCGTCGAGGATCCGCAGGTGCGCGGCCGGGGTGCGGGCCTGGTGGGTGGCCCGCGCGAGCGTGGTCTTCCCGGTGCCCGGCTCGCCCTCCAGCACCAGCCACTCGCGGTTCTGGAAGTGCCGGTCGACGGCCTGGCGGCACTTCGTCCACAGCAGGCCCGAGCCGACGGCGGCCGGCACGATCGGGGTGCTCTGGGTCGCCACGGCGCGCAGCCGGGGCATGTCCGGCGCGGCGAGCTGCACCTGCAGCACCCCGCCGGCCCGGCCGTTGCGGTCCGTCCAGCTCGGCTTGCAGTGCACGCGGGCCACGGCGCCGCTGGGCAGGTCGACCATCAGCACCCGCCGGCCCGACCCCATCGCCTCCAGCGCCCCGGCGATGAGCGTCGCCTGGTCGACGGGGTCGATCTGTTCCCGCGCCCGGTCGTTCATCATCACGACCTCGGGGCTCACCGCGAAGACCGCGCCGCGGGCGCGCCGGCAGGCGCTCAGGTAGTCGTGCAGCAGCGCGAGCTCGCGCGGGCCGGACTCGTCGAGCAGGGCGTTCTCGATCTGACGGGCGATGCGTGCGACGGCGACCGCCATGAACCGGCCGGCGTCGCGCCGCCAGCAGGTCAGGTCGACCACCCCCATCAGCTTGCCGCTGGCGGGGTGCCAGATGGGCGCGCCGGCGCAGGCGAGGTCGGCGAGCGGCTCGATGTAGTGCTCGTGGCCGAACACCTGGGCCGGGCCGCGTCCTTCGAGCGCGGTGCCGATGCCGTTGGTGCCGACGAACCGCTCGGCGAGGAAAAGCCGGGGGCCAGCCACACCTTGTCGAGGTGCTGGTTGAGGGCGGTGTCGCCGCTGCGGCGTTCGAGCACGACGCCCTCGGCGTCGGTGAGGATGACGCTCACCGGCTCGCCGGTGAACTGGTCGGCGACGTCGGCCAGTATCGGCACCGCGGCGCGGACCAGCGGGGAGTCGGGCTCGACGTCGAACTCCGAGGTCAGCGCGACGTTCTCGGGCTCGATGTCCCACTCACGCGAGCGCGTCCAGGACGCCAGGATCGTGTCGCGGACGGCGCCTTCGTCCACCCTGTCCTCGACGAGGAACGAGGTACGGGCGCGCACGAGTGACTCGACGGACGCTTCGGTCCGCCGAGACGGGGGACCTTGGTACGTGCGGACCAAGTCCAGTGCCCTCCCTCGGCGCAGCGGCGGTTCGCGACGGTGCGGTGCTCGTGCGTCGTGGGGGACGGTACTCGGCTACGGAAGACCCGGTCCAGGCAATCGGTAACCGTCTCATATTGAGACCTCGGGCCGTCGGCCGGGGCGGTGTGATTCCCAGCACGAGACGCCGCCCGGCCGGGCGTGCGCATGGCCTGACCAGCGGCGGAGTCTCGGGTCCACCTCCGCTGCCGCCGCCACCCGCGAACCGGCCGGCACCGCGGTTGGGGGCAGACCACGGGGAGCGGCGCGTGCTTCCTACCGGAACGGGGACTCCCCGGACGGTGGCCCGGCGCGCCGGTCCGCGGCCCACCACGACGTAAGGAGTCGATGTGAGTCGGCAGAGTCTCGCCAAGGCTCATCAGAAGATCCAGGAACTGGCCTGGGAGCCGCAGTATCACGAGCGTACATGAAGTACGGCACCGACTACACCTTCCGGAAGGCCGCCAAGAAGGACCCCCTCAAGCAGGTCCTCCGGTCCTACTTCCCGATGGAGGAGGAGAAGGACAACCGCGTCTACGGTGCGCAGGACGGCGCCATTCGCGGCAACATGTTCCGCCAGGTCCAGGAGCGGTGGCTGGAGTGGCAGAAGCTGTTCCTGTCCATCATCCCGCTGCCCGAGATCTCGGCTGCCCGGTCGATGCCGATGCTGTTCCACGTGGTGCCGAACCCGGAGCTGCACAACGGCCAGGCGATCCAGATGATCGACGAGGTCAGGCACTCGACGATCCAGCAGAACCTCAAGCGCCTGTACATGAACAACTACATCGACCCGGCGGGCTTCAACAACAGCCTGCGGAACTTCCAGAGCGACTACTGCGGCACCATCGGCCGGCAGTTCGCCGAGGGGTTCATCACCGGTGACGCGATCACCGCGGCGAGCATCTACCTGACGATCGTCGCCGAGACCGCCTTCACCAACACCCTGTTCGTCGCCATGCCGGCCGAGGCGGCCGCCAACGGCGACTACCTGCTGCCGACGGTGTTCCACTCGGTGCAGTCCGACGAGTCGCGGCACATCTCCAACGGCTACGCCACCCTTCTGATGGCGCTGTCGGACGAGGACAACCGCCAGCTGCTCGAGCGCGACCTGCGCTACGCGTGGTGGAACAACCACCGCGTCGTCGACGCGGCGATCGGCACGTTCATCGAGTACGGCACGAAGGACCGCCGCAAGGACCGCGAGTCCTACGCGGAGATGTGGCGTCGCTGGATCTACGACGACTACTACCGGTCCTACCTGGTGCCGCTCGAGAAGTACGGCCTGACGATCCCCCACGACCTCGTCGAGGAGTCGTGGAAGCAGATCTGGGAGAAGGGCTACGTCCACGAGGTCGCGCAGTTCTTCGCCACCGGTTGGCTCGCCAACTACTGGCGCATCGACGCGATGACCGACGAGGACTTCGAGTGGTTCGAGTACAAGTACCCGGGCTGGTACGACAAGTACGGCAAGTGGTGGGAGAACTACGCCCGCCTGGCGACGCCCAACGGGCACAACGCGATCGTCGCCGAGGACGTCGACTACGTCTACCCGCACCGGTGCTGGACCTGCATGGTGCCCTGCCTCGTCCGTGAGGACATGGTCATGCAGCAGGTCGACGGCCAGTGGCGCACCTACTGCCACGAGGTCTGCTGCTGGACCGACGCCGAGGCCTTCCGCCCGGTGTTCCAGGGTCGTGACACCCCCAACATGGGCCGGCTCATCGGGCACCGCGAGTGGGAGACGCTCTACCACGGGTGGAACTGGGCCGACGTGGTCAAGGACATGGGTTTCGTCCGCGACGACGGCAAGACGATGACGGCGCAGCCGCATCTCGACCTCGACCCCAAGAAGATGTGGACGCTCGACCACATGCGGCGCATGCCGGTGCTGCAGAGCCCGAACGTCCTGCTCAACCAGATGACCGACGCCGAGCGCGAGGCCTTCCGGGCGGACTACGTCCGTCAGGGTCCCGCCGGCCGCCCGGCACCTTCCGACGCCTGAGCGCGGGTCAGGCGAGGGCGGAGGAGCTGACGCCCGTCGGCTCCTCCGCCTGCCGAGCCGTGCCCAGACAACCCCCCGGCACCAGCAGCGGAAGGGCGCACACGAGTGGGTGAGAAGCACGTCGTCCGGTTCGAGCCGGTCGGTATCGAGATCGAGGTCGATGAGGACCAGACCATCCTGCGCGCGGCCGCGGAGCAGGGCGTCCAGCTCATGCACGGGTGCAAGGAAGGCCAGTGCGCAGCGTGCAAGTCCTTCGTCCTGGAGGGCGAGGACATCGAGCACGACTCGTACTCGACCTTCGCGCTGCCCGACTACGAGAAAGAGGAAGGGCAGACGCTGCTCTGCCGGGCGCACGCCTACGAGGACCTGGTGATCGAGCTCCTCAACTACGACGAGGAGATCATCAGGAGCGGCCTGCCGCTCCGTACCGGCATCGTCGAGGTCGAGGCCGTCAACGAGGTCACGCACGACATGCGGCACCTGGTCGTCCGGCTCGTGGAGCCCGAGGAGATCAAGTTCTTCCCGGGGCAGTACATGGACTTCCAGGTCCCGGGAACGGACGAGACCCGGTCGTTCTCGATGGCGAACACCCCGAACCGGGACGGCCTGTTCGAGTTCGTCATCAAGGTCTATCCGGGAGGTCTCTTCTCCGAGCACCTGGCGGAGAAACTGCAGCCCGGCGACCGCCTCACGGTGGAAGCCCCGTTCGGGACCTTCACCCTGCGGGAGAGCCGCACGGGCGATCTGGTTTTCGTCGGCGGCGGCGCGGGGATGGCTCCGATGCTGGGGCTGCTGCGCTCGATGGCCGAGCGCGGTGTCGAACGCAAGGTCACCTTCTACTACGGGGCCCGCACGATCCGCGATCTCTGCTTCTCCGACGAGCTCGCGGAGCTCGCCGGCAGATTGCCCGGTCTCACCTACGTCCCGGCTCTGTCCGAACCTCGGACGGCGACGGATGGGAGGGCGAGACCGGACTGATCACAGAGGTCGTGAAACGGCGCGAGTCCGGACTGGAGGGAGTCGATGCCTATGTCTGCGGTCCGCCACCGATGGTCGATGCGGCCATCGCGACGCTGACCGCGCTGGGAGTCAGTGAGAACCAGATCTTCTACGACAAGTTCACCACCACCGGTGAACCGGAAGGCTGAGCGGAAGGCAGACGGCCAGTGACCACCACCACGGAGACTTCGAGCGCACGCCCGGAACGCAGCGTTCCCAAGCCCGTCTTCACGGACGCCGAGGCGGGGGCCCGCGAGTTCCCGGACTCCGGCGCGAGCGCCCGACGGTACAACTACTTCAAGCCTGCGAAGCGCAAGCAGACCCACTACGAGGACGTCACCGTCGACGTCCAGCCCGACCCGCGCCACTACCTGACGCAGGGCTGGATCTACGGCTTCGCCAACGGCGAGGGTGGCTACCCGCTGCACTGGACCAAGCTGAAGGCCTGGGGCGTCGACCAGGCCGAGCCGCAGCGCGGCCCCGGCACCGGCGGCCTTCCGGTCGAGAACTGGCCGGCCCACGGCTGGCACGAGTTCCGCGACCCGAACGAGGAGTGGGAGCAGACCCTCTACCGGTACAACGCGAACGTCGTCCGGCAGCTCACCCAGAACGTCGACAACGCCCGCAACGCCAAGGCGTTCGAGTTCTGGACGCCGAACTGGGTGAAGTTCGTCGAGCGCAACGTCGGCGCGTGGATGCACATCGAGCACATCCTCGGGCTGTACGTGTTCGCCGGCAACGAGCGGTCGGCGCCGACGAACATGCACAACACGGCGCTGGCGGCCAACAGCGCGCGCAAGATCCGCTTCGCGCAGGACCTCGCGCTCTACAACCTGACGCTCAGCGAGGAGATCGAGGGCTTCGACGGGTCCGCCCACATCGAGGCGTGGAACTCCGACGCCGAGTGGCAGGGCGCCCGCAAGGTCACCGAGGCCCTCACCGCGGTCCAGGACGACTGGGGCGAGGCCGTGTTCGCCGCGAACGTGGTGTTCGAGCCGCTGCTCGGCGAGCTGTTCCGCAGCAACCTCGTGATGCAGTCGGCCGCGCCGAACGGGGACTTCGTGACCCCGACGGTCGTGGGCGCCGGTGAGTTCGACTACTCGCAGCGCGACCTGCGCTGGACGGTCGCGTGCTTCGGCCCGCTCGTCCAGGACCGGGAGTTCGCCGGGCACAACCGGGGGCTCCTGCAGGGCTGGCTGTCGCACTGGGTGCCGCAGGCGCTCGAGGCGGCGCGGACCATGCAGCCCCTGTGGTCGCAGCCCGACCACAAGCCGCCGCGGTTCGAGGACAGCCTCGACAAGGCCAAGAACCGCTTCGCCGGGATCTGCCGGGATCTCGGTCTCGACACCCCCGAGGAGCTGAAGCAGTGACTGCCTTCAAGACTGCCGAGAGTCCGTTCAAGTCGGACAACACCGCGTCGAACATGTGCGGGTTCACCCTGATGAACAGCCAGGTCGGGGTGCTCATCGCGAACGTGCTGTCCCGTCTGGACAACGTCGCCGTCACCCACCTGCCCTCGATGATCCGCGTCGACGGCAAGGGCAAGTTCGAGGTGGTGTACGTCGACGTCGACGACGAGGCCGGCGAGGAGGAGGGCTGGTTCAACGCCGCCGAGTTCGAGGAGGCGATGTCCACCCACTACGGCCGCATGGTCCACCTCGACGACCGGACGATCATGTTCGCCAACCCCGAGGACGCCGCGGAGTACCTCGACTTCGACCTGAAGCCGGTCTCGTAGCGACCCCTCCGGCCGGGCCGCCGCCTCCGCACCGCCCGAGGCGGCGGCCCGGCTCGTTGTTCCGCATCCCGCGCGGCAGACCAACGTCCCCGTCCCACACCAGGAGGACCCTCAATGGCGAAGGAACTGAGATTCGGCGAGGAAGGCCGTCGCCTGCTCCAGGCCGGTGTCGACCAGCTGGCCGAGGCCGTGAAGAGCACGCTCGGCCCCAAGGGGCGCAACGTCATCCTCGAGAAGATCACCGGATCTCCCGAGGTGACGAACGACGGCGTCACGATCGCCCGGGAGATCCACCTGCGTGACCCGTTCGAGAACATGGGTGCCCAGCTCGTCAAGGAAGCCGCGGTCAAGACCAACGACACCGTCGGCGACGGCACCACCACTGCCACCGTGCTCGCCCAGGCGATCGTCCGGCAGGGCATGAAGGCGATCACGGCGGGCGGCAACCCCGTGCTGGTCAAGCGGGGCATCGACATGGCCGTGGCCGCGCTCGTGGCGCGGCTCACGTCCGTCGCGCATCCCGTGTCGAGCGAGCAGGACTACGCGCGCGTCGCCGCGATCTCCGCGAACGACGACATGACGATCGGCGCCGCGGTCGCCCGTGCGCTGCACACCGTCGGCGACGACGGCGTCGTGACCGTGGAGGACTCGCCGCTGCTGGGCGTCTCCGTGTCGTTCGTCGAGGACTTCGAGTTCGACAACGGCTACATCTCGCCGTACATGGTGACGAACCCGGGCACGCTCGAAGCGGTCGTCGACGACCCGTACATCCTCTTCTCCGCGGAGAAGATCAAGGACGTCCAGTCGATCATGCCGGTCCTGGACAAGATCATGCGCGCCGACCGGCGCCCGCTCGTGATCGTCGCCGAGACGCTGGAGGGCACCGCCCTGCAGATGCTCGTGCACAACCACGTGAACCGCGTGTTCCAGGCCGTCGCCATCAAGGCACCCGGATTCGGCGAGAAGCGCATCCACCTGCTGGAGGACATGGCGGCGCTGTGCGGCGGCAAGGTGCACAGCAAGAGCTCGTCGTTCTCGCTGGAGCAGATGACCGTCGAGCACCTCGGCCGCGCCACGCAGGTGCGCGTGAACAGCGAGAGCACGACGATCATCGGCGGCGGGGGCGACCGCGAGGCGCTGGAGCTGCGGCTGCGGCAGCTGCGCGCGAGCTGGCCCGGGCCACCATCGGCACGGACGAGGACTTCTTCTCCGAGCGCATCGCCCGGCTCTCCGGCAAGGCCGCGATCATCGGCGTGGGCGCGCCCACCAACGCGGAGGCCAAGGAGGTGCGCCACCGCGTCGACGACTCGCTGCAGGCCACCCGGGCCGCCATCGCGGAGGGCATCGTCGCGGGCGGCGGGGCGGCACTGCTGCATGCCGAGCCCGCGCTGGACACGCTCGACGTCGCCGGTGACTACCGGATCGGCGTCGAGATCGTGCGCCAGTCGCTCACCGAGCCCGTCCACCTGATCGCCTCGAACGCCGGCTACGACGGCGACGACGTGGTCAAGCAGGTCAGCGCGATGGCCGCGGACGAAGGCTTCGACGCGCTGGAGGGCCGCTTCGGGAACATGGTGGAGATGGGGATCATCGACCCTCTTCGCGTCGTGCGCTCGGCCCTGCAGAACGGCGCCTCGGTCGCCGGGCTGATCCTCACCACCAACTCGCTGGTGGCCGAGGAGCAGACGCCCTGGAACAAGGCGCTGATGACGGAGTTCGGCCCGCTCGACGAGGGCATTCCGCAGCCGTCGCCGGACTCCAGCACACCTCAGTCGCTCGGCCTCGGCCCGTCGGTCGGCTGAGCGGGACGCCGGGGACGCTCGTGTACACCGTCGGGGGGCAGCGCATCCTCGTCGTGGACGCCCAGGTGCACGTGTGGACGCGAGCCCGCACAACCAGGCGATCCCGGCGGGGGAGGCGTACGCCACGGACCTGCTGCGCAGGCAGCGGGAGCTGGACGGGAACGGCGTACCCCGGCACGAGGTGGAACGGGTCACCGAGCGCACGCTGCTGCGCGACGTGTTCGACGGCGGGTTCGTGGACCGCGCCGTCCTGCAGCCGGTGGTGCTCGGCGACCTGTTCGTGCTCGGCTTCAGCCCGCTGGAGTGGCACGCGGAGATGGCCGGCTGGATGCCGGGACGGTTCGTCCTCAGCGGCGAGCTGGACCCCGGCGGCGGTCAGCCGGGCGCGCGCGGTCTCGGGCCGCGCGTGCGCCGGTTCGACCTGCGCGGCCTCACCCTCTGCGAGCGCCACCGCCCGCGCGGCTGGCAGCGGCTGGACGACCCGTGGCTGCGGCGCACCCTCGCCCGATGCGCCGCGGCCGGTGCGGACGCGTCCACATAGGGGTCGGGCCGTCGACCCTCCCGGCGCCGTGGAGGCGCGAGTTCGACGGCCCAGAGCCCCCGCCCGGGGCGGCGCGGGACCGCCCGCCCCGGGTGCCGCGCTGGGCCGAGCCCGTGCAGGCCGGTTCGGCGCTGCCCGTGCGCAACCGCGCTGCCGAGCGCGTCGCACCGGCCGGTTTCGACCCGGCCCAGTTCCGTGCGCTGGCCGGCGCGCTCCCGCACGTCCGGTTCGTGCTGGGCGCGGGCTGCCTGCAGGAGACGCGGCTGTGCCGGCTCGCGGCGCTGCCGAACGTCCACGTGCTGCTCACCGAGATCATGCCGTGGATCGGCTCCGAGGACTTCGCGCACGCGTTCGGCGCGCTGCTGCGGGCGTTCGGCGCCGACCGGCTGCTCTTCGGCAGCGGGTTCCCGCTGGTCCGGCCCGGGCGGCTGGTGCGGGAGCTCGCGACCTACCGCTTCCCCGACCACCTCCGCCACCGCTACCCGCGCTTCGACACGTCCGCCAAGCGGGCGGTCCTCGGCGACAACGCCGCACGGCTGTACCGCATCGGCCGCCAGGCGCACGCCGCCCCCGCGGTGGCGGCCGGCGCCTGACCCACGAGCCGCGCCGGCCCACCACACAAGGCTCCGGGCCTCCGCACACATGTCAGAACATGTGTGCGGAGCCCGGAGCTGTGTGCGGTCGGCGCTCAATGGGACCCACGGCCGGTCGACGCGCATCCCGTCGTCGGTGGTGACGGTGCCCGTGCGCAGCCGGGCGAGCCGGAACCGCTCGCCGCGGCCCTCGCAGCGGTCCAGCACGGTGACCTGCTCGGGGGTGGCGAGCCAGACCGCGTGCTGCTCCGTCGCGCCGGGTGCGGCGGCGAGCACCGCGGGCCGCTGGCCGTCGCGTTTCCGCAGGCCGGCGGCCCAGACCGCGGCCACGCCGGTGGTCCGGGCGAGCAGCACGACCACCGGGTCGGCGCCGAGCCCCAGCGCCGTGCGCAGCCAGGTGATCTTGCTCGGGCAGCGGTTGGAGCCGTACGCGAGCACCGGGACGCGCCCGGCCGCCGGTGCGGCGCCGCGCTCGGCGAGCCAGGCGTCGAGCGGGACGCCGCCGACGTGCCGACCGGGCGGGCCGCCGC
Source organism: Pseudonocardia sp. CNS-139 (assembly GCA_001942415.1). Taxonomy (GTDB): domain Bacteria; phylum Actinomycetota; class Actinomycetes; order Mycobacteriales; family Pseudonocardiaceae; genus Pseudonocardia. The sequence goes on along the minus strand of MKJX01000228.1, from coordinate 58,485 downwards.
CGTCCAGCGCGTGCGCCATCCCGTCGGCGTGCACGTAGGAGGAAGGGGGCACGGCGCCGGGGTACGGATCGGCGGGGAACGCGGCGTCGGGCCAGATCACGATTCGCACCGTACGTCGCTGGACGGGTGAATGATGAGGTTAGGCTGCCCTTCTCTCGACGGAGGTGGGTGGATGAGGCACAGCCGGATCCTGGCCGCGCTCGGCGCGGCGGTCGCGGTACTGCTCGCGGGCTGCGGTGGTACGGCGGAGGCGCCGGCGCCCGCCGAGCCGGGGACGAGCGGAGCCTTCCCCGCGACGGTCGAGCACAAGTACGGCACGACCACGATCCCGGCACCGCCGCAGCGGGTCGTCACGATCGGCTACCAGGAGCACGACTTCGTCTACGCGCTCGGCGTGCAGCCGGTGGGCGTGCGCTGGTGGTACGGGCCGCAGGACGACGTGATCCACCCGTGGGCCGAGGACGCGGCGGCCGGCTCCGACCCGGAGATCCTCGTCATGGACACGGTCGACCTGGAACGCGTCGCGGCGCTCGACCCCGACCTGATCCTCGGCGTCTACTCCGGGATCACGGAGGGGGAGTACCAGCAGCTCTCCCGCATCGCGCCGACCGTGACCCAGTCCGGCGACCACGTCGACTACGGCTCGCCGTGGCAGGAGACCACCCGGCTGATCGGCCAGGCGCTCGGCCGCGGCGCCGAGGCCGAACGGCTCGTCACCGACCTGGAGGCGCGGTTCGCCGCCATCCGGTCCGCCAACCCGCAGCTCGCGGGGCGCTCGGTGGTCGTGGCGGCGTTCGGTCCGGAGAACATCGGCGTGTTCGCGTCCGAGGACCCGCGCTCGCGCTTCTTCACCGAGCTCGGTCTCACCGTGCCGGCCGAGATCGACGCGCTCGCGGGCGAGCAGTTCTACGCGACGCTGAGCTTCGAGCAGACCAGCATGCTCGACCGCGACGTGCTGATCTGGGACCAGCTGTCGTTCACGCCCGGCGGCCGCGCGACGGTCGAGCAGAACCAGCTCGTGCAGCAGCTCGCCGTCAGCCGGGAGGCGCGCTCGATCTTCCTGGAGGGCGACGTCGAGGCGGCGTTCGGCTGGAACACCGTGCTCAGCATCCCGTACGCGCTCGACGCGATCGAGCCGGAGCTGGCCCGCGTCACGGGCTGACCGCAGGCGGGGCGACGGGGGCGCGGCGAGCCCTGCGCAGCCACCGGGCGAGCACACCGCGCTTCGGCGAGGCCAGCAGCGCCACCACGAAGCACGCCGTGCAGACCAGGCCCATCGCGCCCGCGATGGAGCTGTCCAGCGGCAGCGCCAGCGCGTACCCGCCCGCCGCGCCGACCCACCCGACGCCGACCGCCAGCCCGACCATCACGGCGAGCCGGTCGGTCAGCAGGTACGCGGTGGCCGCCGGCACGATCAGCAGCGTCACGACGAGGATCGCGCCGACCGCGTCGAACGAGGCCACGGCCGTGATCGCGACGGCGACCAGCAGGAGACGCGACAGCAGGCGGGGGCGCAGGCGGACGGTCGCGCTGAAGTCCGGGTCGAACGTCGTGGCCTTGAGCTCCTTCCACAGCAGCGTGACGAGCACCAGGTTGAGCGCCACCACCCCGGCGAGCACCAGCCCGGACCGCGCCATCTCGAACCCGCCGACCTGCACCGTGTCGAACGGGACGAACGCGATCTCGCCGTAGATCGTCGCGTCGAGGTCGAGGTGGATGCCCGAGGCGAACCGGGTGATGCCCAGGACGCCGAGCGCGAAGAGAGCGGGGAAGACCAGCGCGATCGCGGCGTCGGAGGCGACCAGGCCGGTGGCGCGCAGCGCGTCGATCGCGAGCACGCAGACCACCGCGAACGCCGCGGCGCCGATGATCACCGGCAGCGGGGCGCGGGTCTGCGCCACCAGCCAGACCGCGACGATCCCGGGCAGCACCGCGTGGCTGACGGCGTCGGAGAGCAGGGCGATCCGGCGCAGCACGAGGAAGGGCCCCAGCAACCCGCACGCCGTCGCCACGAGCCCGGCGACGATGACGATCACCAGCCCGTCAGGCACGCTCCACCCCTCCCATCAGCAACTCGCCCACCCGAATCCAGCGACTCGCGCGCACGAATCCAGCGACTCGCGGGTCTGTGCGCGAGTCGCTGGAAAAGTGCGCGCGAGTCGCGTGTTCGCGGGTCATGGTTGGGCCCGGCCGGACAGGGCGCGGAGCTGGGCGACGGCGTCCTCGCCGAGGCTGGCGCGCAGGTCGGCCGGGTCGGTTCGCGGGCGTCCGGCAGGTGGACGGACGGGCCGTGCGCGAGCCAGGCCGTCCACAGCGCCCGGCGGTCGGCCAGGTCGGCGGCGGCGCGTTCGCCCGCGGGCGTCAGCGTGCGGCCGTCGGCGGCGAGCAGTCCCTGCCGGCGCAGCCCCGCCCTGGTCAGCCGGTCGCCCGGACCGGTGACGGGCGCTGCGGGGTCGGCGAGCACGGCGTCGCGGCGCACGGCCCGGCGCCGGGCCGCGAGCCGGCGCGTCCGCCACAGCACGCCCCGGCCGGGCGCGAACATCAGCGCGGCCACCGCCACCGCGAACCCGGTGAGCACGACCACCGGCCCGGTCGGCAGCTCGCCGCGGGTGGCCGTCAGCGCGCCGGCCACCCCGACCAGCGCCCCGACGACGCCGGCCAGCAGCAGCACCCGTGGGAAGCGGTCGGCGAGCTGGCGCGCCGTCACGGTCGGGACGACGAGCATCGCGACCATCAGGATCGCCCCGACGATCCGCACCCCGATCACCACCGCGACGACCAGCAGCGCCGTCATCACGGTCTCCAGAACCCGCACCGGCAGCCCGATCGCGCCCGCGTAGCCGGGGTCGAAGAGCGTGGCGGTGAGCGCCCGCCGCGCGACGCCGACGACGACCAGCGCCACCACTCCGAGCCCGGCCATCACGGCCACGTCGCTCGCGAGCAGCCCGGCGGCCTGCCCGAAGAGGTAGTTCTCCAGGCCGGCCTGGTCGGCGTCGGTGGAGTTGGCGAGGTGGGTCAGCAGCACCACGCCGAGCGCGAAGAACCCGGAGAGCACCACGCCGGTCGCGGCGTCCGGCGGGATGCGGCTCGACCGCTCGATGCCGACCATCAGCAGCGCCGCCACCACCCCGGCCACCGCGGCGCCGACCAGCAGGCCGGGTACGTCCTTCACCCCCGCGACGAGGAACGCGATGCAGACGCCGGGCAGCGTCGAGTGCGCGACGGCGTCCCCGACGAGGCTGCGCCGGCGCAGCACCGCGAACGCCCCGAGCACGCCGCTGGTGATGCCCAGCACGAGCGCGCCGGCGACCACGACGGCGTCGGTGTAGGGGAGACCGAACACGGCGCTCAGCCCGTCCAGGCCGGGTCGGCCCCGTACGCGGCGCGCACGGCGTCGGGCGTGAGGACCTCGGCGGTCGGGCCACAGCCGAGCGCGCGGACGTTGAGCAGCAGCGTCCAGTCGAACGCAGCGCGCACCTGGCCCATGTCGTGGTGCACGACGATCACGGACGTCCCGCCGTCGCGCAGCTCGCCGAGCAGCCCGAGCAGGTCCGCCTGGGTGCGGGCGTCGATCCCGGCGAACGGCTCGTCCATCACGAGCACGGCGCGCGCTGGGCGAGGGCCCGGGCCAGGAACACGCGCTGGCGCTGCCCGCCGGAGAGCTGGCCGATCTGGCGGCGCCCGTACCGCGCCATCCCGACGCGCTCCAGGCAGTCGGCGGCGATCGCCCGGTCGGCCCGTCCGACCCGCCGGAACCAGCCCGTGCTGCGGTAGCGGCCCATCTCGACGACCTCGCCGACGGTGATGGGGAAGTCCCAGTCCACCGACTCGCGCTGCGGCACGTAGGCGACGCGGTCGAGCGCGTCCCGGCCCTCGACGCCGTCGACGACCACCCGGCCGCGTCCGCGGGGACGAGCCCGAGCGCGGCCTTGAGCAGCGTGGACTTGCCTGCGCCGTTCGGCCCGACGATCGCGGAGAGCTGCCCGGTGGGGAAGTGCGCCGAGACCTCCCAGAGCACGGGCGCCGACCGGTACGAGACGGTCAGGTGCCGGACCTCCAGCGCGTGGCCGGCGCGGGTCCCCTCCGGGACGGCCTGGATCGACGAGCTGGTCAGCACGGTTCCTCCCTCACTGCGCTCCGCCCAGCCCGTCCGCGATGCGGTCGGCGTTGGCGCGCAGCATCCCCACGTACGTGCCCTCGGGTGTGCCGGGTTCGCCGGCGGCGTCGGTGAACAGCTCGGCCCCCACCCGTACGTGCGCCCCGCGCTGCGCGGCCGCGGCGACGAGCGCGTCGATCGTCTGCGGCGGCACGCTCGACTCGACGAACACCGCGGGCACGTGCCGGTCCGCGATCAACGCGGCCACCCGCTCGACGTCGGCGGTGGTCGCCTCGGCGGCGGTGGAGATGCCCTGGATGCCGGCGACGTCGAGGTCGTAGCGGCGGCCGAAGTACTCGAACGCGTCGTGCGAGGTGACGAGGAGCCGCCGCTCCGGCGGGATCGGGGCCAGCCGGTCGCGGACGTAGGCGTCGAGCTCGTCGAGCTGGGCCAGGTAGCGGTCGAGCCCGGCCCGGTAGTCGGCGGCGTGCGCGGGGTCGCGTTCGGTGAGCGTCGCCGCGATCGTGCGGCTCGCGTGCGCCCACAGCCCGACGTCGAACCAGACGTGCGGGTCGTACTGCTCGGCCGTCCCCGGTTCGGGCGCGAGCAGCTCGTCGCGCGGGATGTCGTCGGTGATGGCCTTCGTGACCTGGCGGGTGGAGAGGTCGGCGAGCAGGTCGGCCATCCGGCCCTCCAGCTGCAGCCCGCCGTAGAAGATCACGTCGCGTCGCGCAGGGTCTGCACGTCGCCCGCGCTCGCCCGGTAGAGGTGCGGGTCGACGCCGGGACCCATCAGGCCGGTGACCTGCACCCGTGCCCCGCCGATCGCCGCGACGGTGTCGGTGATGAAGTTCGTGGTGGTCGTGACGCGCAGGGGCCGCTCGCCGAGGGGTGCCTCGCCGGCTGCCGGGGTGGTGGCGCACGCGGTGAGCGACAGCAGCCCGAGTGCGGCGACGGCCAGCACGAAGCGGCGCAGGACGGATGGTCTACCGGCCATTTGTTAGCCATGCCTAACGATCGTGTGAGTGATAGCTAAGAACGGACGATAGAGGGGATTCGGGCGCGCGGACAGCTCAATCTGAGACGCGGGCCGGGACTGGGGCGCACGACACAGCCCGTCCGTAAGCTCGGCGGGGTGCTGCCGCGGACGATCGAGTGGGCCGACGGGCGGATCGCGCTGGTCGACCAGACCGCTCTGCCCGCACTCGAGGTGATCACGGTCGGCACCGTCGACGAGCTGGTCGACGCGATCCACCGGCTGGTGGTGCGGGGCGCGCCGGCGCTCGGGGCGGCGGGCGCGCTCGGCGTCGCGCTGGCGGCCCGGACGCTCTCCGGTCCCGACCTCGACGCCGCCGCGGCACGGCTCGCGGCCGCGCGCCCGACGGCCGTCAACCTCGCGGTCGGCGTGCGCCGCGCCCTGGCCGCCGCGCCGGCGGGCCCGGACGCCGTGCTCGCCGCCGCGCAGGCGGTGCTCGCCGAGGACTCCGCGGCGTGCCGGGCGATCGGGCGCCGCGGCGCCGACCTGCTCGCGCAGCTCTGCGGGCCCGGCCCGCTGCGGCTGCACACCCACTGCAACGCCGGTGCGCTCGCCACCACGGAGTGGGGCACGGCGCTGGGTGTGGTCCGGTCGCTGCACGAGACCGGCCGCGTCGCCTACGTCGTCGTGGACGAGACGCGCCCGCTCCTGCAGGCTCCCGCATCACCGCGGTCGAGCTGGCGGCGATCGGCGTGCCGCACCGGATCGTCGTCGACGGCGCGGGGCCGTCGCTGATCGCCCGCGGGCTCGTGGACGCGGTGGTCGTCGGCGCCGACCGGGTGGCCGCCAACGGCGACGTCGCCAACAAGATCGGCACCTACCCGCTCGCGCTCGCCGCGGCGCGGGCCGGCGTCCCGTTCGTCGTCGCCGCGCCCGAGTCGACGCTCGACCCGGACATGCCCGACGGCGCCGCGATCGAGATCGAGGAACGCGCGGCGGACGAGGTGCTGGTCGTGGGTGGGGCGAAGGCCGCGCCGGCCGGGAGCCAGGCATGGAACCCGGCCTTCGACGTGACGCCGGCCGACCTGGTCAGCGCGGTGGTGACGGAGGAGCGGGTCTGGCGCCCGGGGCGCAGCTGACGGCGGATCAGGCCGGCGCTGCGGTCGGGATGCCGTGGGCCTCGGCGACGGCCAACAGCCGCTTGTCGTAGCTGAGCAGCACTTCGATCTCTTCGCGGACGACGAGTGCGGTGGCGATGTGGATCGCGTCCAGTGAGCGGAGATGCCGATCGGTCAGTCGGCTCGCGGACTCGATGATCGCGTCCGAGATGCTGATCGTGTCGATGCGTGAGAGGAACAGGTCGACGCGCGGAAGCATGCCGACGTCCTCCCTGAGCACGCCGCGCCGGGACTCGACCACGAGCAGCTTGCTCGACAGGAAGTCCGTGCGGTCGCCGATGTAGGTGACGAGCTCGTCCGAGCCGGGTTCCTTCCTGACGAGCTTGAGCAACGCCGATGTGTCGAAGTAGATCAATACCGTTCCTCGTCGCGCATTTCCTGCAGCACCTCGCTCAACGGACGGCTGCCGGGTGGAGCCGGTGGCGGGGGTAGCAGGTCGGCGAAACCCATGCCGGTTCCGCGGTGGAGCTGGCCGGCGGCCGCGAGGCGGTCCAGCTTCGAGTTGGGCTCCTCGGCAGGCACGAGGTAGGCCACGAGCCTTCCCCGTTCCGTCACCGGCACGCGTTTGCCCTGCTTTGCCATGGCGACGTACCGCGAGGCGTGCTGACGCAGCTCGCGGATGCCGATGCTCTCCGGCTCACTCATGAAGCCAGAGTAGCACCTAAGTGCTACCTAGTGCCCCCGCGCGATCCACGCCTCCAGGTGCGGCAGCTCGGTGCCGATGGTCGTCGAGTCGCCGTGGCCGGTGTGCACGGCCGTGTCGGCCGGGAGCGCGAGCAGCCGGTCCCGGATCGACCCGATGATCGTCCCGAAGTCGGAGTAGGACCGCCCGGTCGCCCCTGGCCCACCCCGGAAGAGGGTGTCGCCGGTGAACACCGCGCCCAGGTCGGGCGCGTAAAGGCACGACGAGCCGGGGGAGTGGCCGGGCGTCAGCAGCACGCGCAGCTCCACCCCGCCCGCGGTGAGCATCTCGCCGTCGGCGAGCTCGCGGTCCGGCTTGCGGTCCGGGTGGGTGATCTCCCAGAGCGGCGCCTCGGCCGGGTTCAGCAGGACCGGCGCGCCGAACCGGTCGGCCAGCTCCGGCGCCCGGTTGACGTGGTCGTCGTGCGCGTGCGTGCACACGAGTGCCACCACCCGCCGGTCCCCGACGGCGGCCGCGATGGCGTCGGCGTCGTGCGGGGCGTCGACGACGAGCACCTCGCGCTCGTCGCCGACGATCCACACGTTGTTGTCGACGTCCCAGGTGCCGCCGTCCAGCGAGAACGTGCCGGAGGTGACGACGTGGCCGATCGGGCTCACAGCAGGACCACCGACCGCAGCACCTCGCCCTTGTGCATCTTCTCGAACGCGGCCTCGACGTCGTCCAGCCCGATCGTCTCGGTGACGAACCGGTCCAGCGGGAGCCGCCCCTGCAGGTGCAGGTCGACGAGCATCGGGAAGTCGCGCGTCGGCAGGCAGTCGCCGTACCAGGACGACTTGAGCGCGCCGCCACGGCCGAACACGTCGATGAGCGGCAGCTCGACCGTCATGTCGGGGGTGGGCACGCCGACCAGCACCACGGTGCCGGCCAGGTCGCGCGCGTAGAACGCCTGCTTGTACGTCTCCGGCCGGCCGACGGCCTCGACCACGACGTTCGCGCCGTTGCCGTCGGTGAGCGCCTGCACGGCCTCGACCGGGTCCTGCTCGCGGGAGTTGACCGTGTGCGTCGCGCCGAACTCCTTCGCCCACGCGAGCTTCCGGTCGTCCACGTCGATGCCGATGATCGTGCTGGCGCCGGCCAGCCGGGCCCCGGCGATGGCCGCGTTCCCGACACCGCCGCAGCCGATCACGGCGATCGAGTCGCCGCGGCCGACCCTGCCCGTGTTGATCGCGCGCCGATGCCGGCCATCACGCCGCAGCCGAGCAGGCCCGCGACCTCGGGCTTGACCGCGGGGTTCACCTTCGTGCACTGCCCGGCGTGCACGAGCGTCTTCTCGACGAACGCGCCGATGCCCAGCGCCGGGGTCAGCTCCTCGCCCGAGGCGAGAGTCATCCTGCGCTCGGCGTTGTGGGTGGAGAAGCAGTACCAGGGCTCGCCGCGGCGGCAGGCCCGGCAGGTGCCGTCGACCGCGCGCCAGTTGAGGATCACGAAGTCGCCCGGCGCGACCTCCGCGACGCCCTCGCCGACCGTCTCGACGACGCCGGCGGCCTCGTGCCCGAGCAGGAACGGGAACTCGTCGTTGATCCCGCCCTCGCGGTAGTGCAGGTCGGTGTGGCACACCCCGCAGGCCTGCACGCGGACGACCGCCTCACCGGGCCCCGGGTCCGGTACGACGATCGTCTCCAGCGAGACCGGCTTTCCCTTGCCGTGCGCGACGACCCCGCGGACCTCTTGCGGCATGGCTTCCTCGCCCTCCCGTGACTGCTCCGAGCATTCATGCGAAGCGTGCCATGTGATCGTCCGCCGGGGACCGTCCGGCCGGTGATCGAGCGCGGCGACCACTGGCCGGAGGGTGAGGGTCGCCCGGCCGGCGGGGGCGGTCCCGACCGTCAGGGGGCGGTCAGCGCGTCGATCGTCGCGTCCACGTAGGCGGGCAGCGCGTCCGCGGACGGCGCCAGCTCGGGTGCGGTGTGCGCGAGCTGCGCGTGCCCGAGGTAGGCGCTGTAGGCGAGCAGGCTGCGCTGCCGGGCCGCGTCGGGCGCGAAGCCGAGACCGCGGAACATCGCGGTCAGGTAGTCGAGCCGCCGCCGCGTGACGCGGGCGAGGGCAGGGGCGACCAGCGGGTGCGCCGCGCTCGGCTGCAGGGCCAGCTCGATCCGGCCGCCGTACGGCCCGCCCGCGTGTCCGAGGGCGACGGCGAGCAGCAGCCGAAGCCGTCGCCGCAGGTCGGGCTCGCCCTCGATCAGCGTGATGACCTGGTCGGTCGCGATCCGCTCCCACTCCTGCAGGGCCGCCGCGAGCAGCGCGTCCCGGCCGGAGAAGTGCCAGTAGAAGCTGCCCTTCGTGGTGCCGAGCCGGGCCGCGATCGGCTCGACGGCCACGGCTCCGACGCCGCCCGCCGCGAGCGCCTCCAGCGCCGCCGCCGTCCAGTCCTGCGTGGAGAGGCGCTTCCGTCCGGCCATGACCGTACGGTAGCGTACGGTCTCACCATACGGTGGCGTACGGAGGCGGCGACATGGTGCGCAACGTGCACGAACGGCTGGTGGCGGCACCCCTGGAGGAGGTCGGGCCGCTGCTCGACCGGCTGGGCGGTCCCGACGACGTGCTCTGGCCGAACCCGGCGTGGATGCCGATGGAGCTGGACGGCCCGGTGGCCGTCGGCGCCGCAGGCCGGCACGGCGCGATCCGCTACCGGGTCACCGCGCACGAGCCGGGCCGGCGCGTCGAGTTCACCGTCGACCCCGGAGTCGGGGTGGACGGCACGCACACGTTCACGGCCGAGCGCGCCGGCCCGGGCACGCTGCTGCGCCACACGATCGACGGGCGCACCCGCGGCGCGATGCGGCTGGGCTGGCCGCTGGGCGTCCGGTGGCTGCACGACGCGCTGCTGGAGGACCTGCTGGACAACGCCGAGCGGGCCACCGGCCGCGAGCCGGGCCGGCCGGCCCGCTGGTCGCCGTGGGTGCACGTGCTGACCCGGGTGTTCGTCACCGACCGGGCGCACCCCGTGCCGGTCCCGGGTGGCGGCGGGCTGCTCGCGAACGCGCTGCCGCGCGTCGACTGGGCCGACGCCCACGCCGTGCGCGCCCGGCCCGGCACGCCCGACGACCCGCAGGTCTGGGCCGACGCGATCTTCCGCGACCCGCCGCTCGGGGTGCTCGCGCTGCTCGGGCTGCGGGAGCTGCTGGTCGGGCTGGTCGGCATCGAGCGCGGTGGGTCCGGGGCCTTCGACACCGTCGACCGGGCCGACGGCGAGGTCCTGCTCGGGTCCGACGCCGGCCACCTCGACTTCCGGGCCTCGGTGCGCCGCAGGCGCTCCCACGTCGTGCTGACCACCGTGGTGCGCGTGCACAACCGCCGTGGGCGGGCCTACAGCGCCGTGGTCCGGCGGGTGCACCCGTACGTCGTGCGGGCGATGCTGACCCACGCCGCGCACCGGCTGTCGCGTTCGTCCAATCGCGGCGCCGTGGCCCGCCCGATGATCCCGGCATGACCACCACGACGGGCCGCTTCGACCTCACGAGCTGGGACGAGGACGCCATCGACGAGCAGGACGGCGCCAAGCGCGTCCGGGTGCGCAACACGAAGACGTTCGAGGGCGGGCTCGCCGGCTCGAGCACCGCGGAGATCCTGCAGGTGTTCGCGCCGGACGGCGCCGCGGCCTACGTCGGGATCGAGCGCGTCACCGCCGACGTCGACGGCCGCAAGGGCGCGTTCGTACTGCGCCACTCGGCCGTCGGCGCGGCGGACGGCAGCGGTGACTTCCGGGTGGACGTCGTGCCCGGCACGGGCAGCGGCGACCTGACCGGCCTGCGCGGGGAGCTCGCGATCGTCCGCGCCGACGACGGCGAGCACACCTACACGTTCGACTACGAGTTCCCCTGACCGCCGGCCGGCCTCAGCCCTTGTTCTCGTAGGTGGGGACGATCGAGGCGCGGGCCAGGGTGTGGCTGAACAGGTTGAAGCCGAGGAACGCCGGGCGGGCCTCCGCCGGGATGCCGAGCTCTCGACGTCCACGGCGTGCACGACCACGTGGTAGTGGTGCGGGCCGTGCCCGGGCGGCGGGGCGGCGCCGACGTAGCGCCTGAGCCCGGCGTCGTTGGCGAGCTGGACGGCGCCCGCGGGCAGGCCGCTGCCCTCGTCGTCGCCCGCGCCGGTCGGCAGGGAGGTGACCGAGGCCGGGATGTCGAAGACGGCCCAGTGCCAGAACCCGGACGCCGTGGGGGCGTCCGGGTCGTAGACGGTCACCGCGAACGACTTGGTGCCCTCGGGGAACCCGCTCCACGACAGCTGCGGCGAGGCGTCCTCGCCACCGGCTCCCATCAGGCCGCTGACCTGCGGCGACGACAGTTCCTGGTCGTGGGTGACGTCGGTGCTCGTGACGTCGAACGTCGGGACGTCCGGCAGCTCGTCGTAGGGGTTGCGGCTCATTCGGGGTCCTTCCTCGGAAGCTCGTCTCCGGTGCCGAATCATGCTCGCAGCGGTGCCGGCTCGCCGAGCGCGTCACGGACGATCGGCGGGATCTCACGTTTGCCGGAGCCGTCGGCGCCCGTCACGACGTACACGGTGCGCGCGGAGCAGGTGACCTCGTGCCCGTCCCGGCGCACCTCGAAGTCGATCGCGAAGCTCGTGCGGCCGATCCGCGCGGTCGCGACGGCCACCTCCGCCGCGTCCTGCCAGCGCAGGCCCGACCGCCAGTCGATCTCCGTGCGCACGACCTGCACCTCGTACCCGGCGGCCTGCAGCTTCGGGTACGGCAGCCCGCGCGCGGTCAGGTAGGCCGTCATGGCCTCGTCGAAGTAGGCCAGGTACCAGGCGTTGAAGACGACGCCCTGCCCGTCGACCTCGAAGTAGCGGACGGTGATCGGCTGCGTGAACACGCCGCCTAACCGATCCGGTCGCGGATCGCCCGGTTGACCGCGCGCCCGAACGCCGTGACCACGCCGTGCACGGTCACGGGCTTGAGCTGCGACAGCGCGGTGGCCAGCCGCGCGCGCTCGTCGGCGCGGCGGCCGCGGTCGCGGTAGGGCTGGAGCACCTCGTCCTGGAACATCGTCATGAGGTCGTCGGCCAGGGCGGCGGTGTGCTTCTGGATCAGCTCGTTGGCCCGCCGCCAGACGTCCGGCGGCAGCCCGGAGTCGATCACGGCGAGCGCGCTGGTCAGCGCCCCGGCGCCGTGCAGCTGCACCCGCTCGCCGGCCAGCGGGGTGAGCGCGCCGAGCCGGTGCAGCGCGTCGACGTCGTCGGTGCTGAGCGGCCGCCCGGCGCGGCGCACCAGCTCCTCCCGGTCGATCTCCTCGATCTCCTCCGGCACCCAGGGCGTGAGCAGCACGCGCTGCAGGGCCAGGTCGGCCGCGCCCGCCGTCGGCGGGAGGCGTTCGAGGTGGCTCTCGATCGCCGAGAGCGTGAAGCCGAGCGCCGACAGCTCGCTCACCAGTTCGAGCCTCGCCAGATGGTCGGGCCCGTAGAGGCCGGTGCGGCCGCGCAGCTGCGGGGGCGGGAGGAGGCCGCGCCCGGCGTAGTACCGGATGTTGCGGACCGTGATCCCCGTGCGCGCCGCCAGCTGGTCGATCGTCATGAGATCGGCCTGGTCGGGTAGGGATGGCGCGGCCATGGGTGGGAGGTTACGGCACGCCTTGACCCATGTGACAGTTCTGCTGTAACAAAGCTGGTGGAGCTTGGGCCATCGACGAGAGGTGCTCCAGCGATGAGCGAGATCCCCGAGGCGTTCGTCTACGACGCCATCCGCACTCCACGGGGCCGGGGCAAGGCGACCGGCTCGCTGTACGAGACCAAGCCCGTCACGCTGGTCGTCGGGCTGATCCACGAGCTGCGCGCCCGTTTCCCCGAGCTGGACGCCACCCGCGTCGACGACCTCGTGCTCGGCGTCGTCTCGCCGATCGGCGACCAGGGCGGCGACATCGCCAAGACGGCCGCGATCCTCGGCGGGCTGCCCGACACCACGGCCGGCGTGCAGCTCAACCGCTTCTGCGCGTCGGGGCTGGAGGCCGTCAACAACGCGGCCCACCAGGTGCGCGCCGGCATGGCCGACTTCGTGCTCGCCGGCGGCGTCGAGGTGATGTCCCGGGTGCCGATGGGCTCGGACGGCGGCGCGTGGGCGATGGACCCCGAGACGTCCTACGAGACCGGGTTCGTGCCGCAGGGCATCGGCGCCGACCTCATCGCCACGCTGGAGGGCTGGGGCCGCGACGACGTCGACGCCTACGCGCTGGAGTCGCAGACCCGCGCGGCCAAGGCGTGGGCCAACGGCTACTTCGCCCGCTCGGTCGTGCCCGTGCGCGACCGCAACGGCCTCACCGTGCTCGACCGCGACGAGCACGTCCGCGCCGGCACCACCCTGGAGGCCCTCGGCGGGCTGCAGCCGTCGTTCGCGATGGTCGGCGACCAGGGCGGGTTCGACGCCGTCGCGCTGCAGCGCTACCACTGGGTCGAGAGGATCGACCACGTCCACACCGCGGGCAACTCCTCCGGCATCGTCGACGGGGCCGCGCTCGTGCTCGTCGGCACCGAGGCCGCCGGGAAGGCCGCCGGGCTCACCCCGCGCGCCCGGATCGTCGCCACCGCGCTCTCCGGCTCCGACCCGACGATCATGCTCACCGGCCCGGCGCCGGCCACCCGCAAGGCGCTCGCGCGTGCCGGGCTGAGCGTCGAGGACATCGATCTCTTCGAGATGAACGAGGCCTTCGCCGCCGTCGTCCTGCGGTTCATGAAGGACATGGGCGTCTCGCACGAGAAGGTCAACGTCAACGGCGGGGCGATCGCGATGGGTCACCCGCTCGGGGCCACCGGCGCGATGATCCTCGGCACGCTGGTCGACGAGCTGGAGCGCCGCGACCAGCGGTTCGGCGTCGCCACGCTGTGCGTCGGCGGCGGCATGGGCATCGCCACCGTCGTCGAGCGCCTCTCCTGAAGGGATACGCAGTGTCCGACCAGAAGGCCGTCCGCTGGGAGAAGGGCGCCGACGGCATCGTCGTCGTCACGCTCGACGACCCGGGCCGCAGCGCCAACACGATGAACGACCGCTACATCGCGGCGATGGGCGAGTGCGTCGACGCGCTGGCCGCCGACAAGGAGAACATCGCCGGCGTGATCGTCACCTCCGCGAAGAAGACCTTCTTCGCGGGCGGCGACCTCGACTTCCTGAGCAAGGCGACGCCGGCCGACGCGCCCGTGGTCATGGAGCAGTCCATGACGGTCAAGCGCCAGCTGCGCAAGCTGGAGACGCTCGGCAAGCCGGTCGTCGCGGCGATGAACGGCACGGCGCTGGGCGGCGGGCTGGAGATCGCGCTCGCCTGCCACCACCGCATCGGCCTCGCGCGCCCGGCGGCGTCTACGGGCAGCCCGAGGTGACGCTCGGCCTGCTGCCCGGCGGCGGGGGCGTGGTGCGCACCGTGCGGATGCTCGGCATCGCCAACGCCGTGATGAACGTGCTGGTCCAGGGCCAGCGGCACAAGCCGGCGAGGGCCGTCGAGGTCGGCATCGTCGACGAGCTGGCCGCGACTCCGGAGGAGATGCTGGAGAAGGCACGGGCCTGGATCGCCGCCCACCCCGAGTCCCGTCAGCCGTGGGAGGAGCCGGGCTACCGGATCCCCGGCGGCACCCCGTCGAGCCCGAAGCTCGCGTCGATCCTCCCGGCGTTCCCGGCCAACCTGCGCAAGCAGCTCAAGGGCGCTCCGATGCCCGCTCCGCGCAACATCCTCGCCGCGGCCGTCGAGAGCACGCAGGTCGACGTCGACACGGCCTTCCGGATCGAGGCGCGCTACTTCACGGAGCTGGTCGTCGGCCAGACCGCGAAGAACATGACCAAGGCGTTCTTCTACGACCTGCAGCACATCTCGGGCGGCGGCTCGCGGCCCGAGGGCCACGAGAAGTGGCAGCCGCGCAGGGTCGCCGTGCTCGGCGCCGGGATGATGGGCGCCGGCATCGCGTACGTGTGCGCGCTCGCCGGCTGGGATGTCGTGCTGAAGGACGTCTCGCTGGAGGCGGCGGAGAAGGGCAAGACCTACTCCGAGGGCCTCGTCGCGAAGGGCGTCAAGCGCGGGCGGACCACGCTGGAGAAGGGCGAGGCGCTGCTGTCGCGCATCACCCCGACCGCCGACTACAACGACCTCGCCGGCTGCGACACGGTGATCGAGGCCGTCTTCGAGTCGCTGCAGCTCAAGCAGGAGGTCTTCCGCGAGGCGATGAAGGTCGTCGAGCCGGACGCGCTGCTGTGCTCCAACACCTCCACGCTGCCGATCACGGAGCTGGCCGCCGGGCTCGACCGCCAGGGCGACTTCATCGGCCTGCACTTCTTCTCGCCGGTCGACAAGATGCCGCTGGTGGAGATCATCCGCGGCGAGCGGACCTCCGACGCCACGATCGCGAAGGCCTTCGACGTCACGCTGGCGATCAAGAAGACGCCGATCGTCGTCAACGACAGCCGCGGGTTCTTCACCAGCCGCGTGATCGGCACGTTCATCAACGAGGGTGTCGCGATGCTCGCCGAGGGCATCGACCCGCAGACGATCGAGCAGGCGTCGTCGCAGGCCGGCTACCCGGCGCCCGTGCTGCAGCTGATGGACGAGCTGACGCTCACGCTGCCGCAGAAGATCCGCAACGAGTCGCGGGCGCCGTCGAGGCGGCCGGCGGCACGTGGGAGCCGCACCCGGCGGAGGCCGTGCTCGACCGGCTCGTCGACGAGTTCGGCCGCAAGGGCAAGAGCACCGGCGCCGGGTTCTACGAGTACGAGGACGGAAGGCGCACCCGGCTCTGGCCGGGGCTGCGGGAGCAGCTCGGCGCCACGAACCACGAGGTCGACCTGCACGAGCTGGCCGAGCGCATGCTGGTGATCGAGGCCATCGAGACCCAGCGGTGCTTCGACGAGGGCGTGCTGACGTCCGTGCCGGACGCCAACATCGGCTCGATCTTCGGCATCGGCTTCCCGCCCTGGACCGGCGGCGTCGTCCAGTACGTGGAGGGCTTCCCGGGCGGGGTAGCGGGGTTCGTGGCCCGCGCCGACGAGTTCGCGAAGCGGTACGGCAGGCGCTTCGAGGTGCCGGAGAGCCTGCGCAAGCGCGCCTGACCGGGTTGGCCCCGGGTTGCAGCAAAGCCACCCTCATGCAGCCACGTGGCGTGAGGGTGGCTTTGCTGCAACGGGGGTCCGGGCTGGCGGGTCGCCGGGACTGCGGGAGCATCACCCCGTGGTCCGGCTGGCGGGGGTGCGCAAGAGCTACCCCGGCGTCGGTGAGGTGCTGGCGGGGGTCGACCTTGAGGTCCGGCCCGGGCGGCCGGTCGTCGTGGTGGGCGGCAACGGCAGCGGCAAGTCCACGCTGCTGCGGATCGCCGCCGGAGCCACCGCCCCGACCGCCGGCACGGTGACCGGCCGCCCGGCCGTGGTCGGGTTCCTCCCGGGCCGCGTCCCGGCGTCGCCGCGCATGCCGGTGCGGGCCTACCTGCGCCACCTCGCCGCCCTCCACGGCGTGCCGCGGTCGGCCGCCGGGCGGGCACCGTCGACAATGCGGCCGAGCGCCGCCGAGATCCTCGACGCGCTCGGCTTCTCCGGCGACGCCGACGCGCCCGTCGCCCAGCTCTCGTCCGGCAACGTGCAGAAGGTCGGGCTCGCGCAGGCGTTGTCGTGCGGGGCCGGGCTCGTCGTCCTCGACGAGCCGTGGGCCGCGCTCGACGCCCGTGCCGCCGCGGCGCTCGACGGGCTGCTCCCGTCCGACGCCGCTGTGCTCGTCGCCGACCACACCGGCCGCGGCCCCGCCCTGCCCGGCGCGCACGTCCTGCGGCTGGCCGGCGGGCGGCTCACGCAGGAGGAGCCGGCCCCCGACGGCCCGCCCGACGAGGCCGCGTTCACGGTCGTGGAGCTGCGCTGCACGGGCGACCCGGCCGCCGCGCTGCGCGTGCTGCCGGCGGTGCGGGAGTGGTGGAGCGGGCCCGGCTCGCTGACCGTCCAGGTGCCCGTGACCTGTGGAGACGCCGTCCTCGTCGCCGCACTGCGGCACGGCTGCTCGGTGCTCGGGGTGTGGCGCGAATGACGTCGCGGACGCTCGCCGTGGCCCGGTACGTCGCCGCCGACGTGCTGCGGTCGCAGCGCTGGCTGCTCCCCGTGCTCGCGTACGGGGCCGTGCTCGGCGTGCTCTACGGCGGCGACCCGGGCCCGGCGCCCGGGGTCTGGCCGGCCACCGCGTTCGCGCTGTACCCGCTCGCCGCCTGGCTCGCGCTGGTCGTCGCGAACGCGGAGGCGCCCGAGCAGCGGCCCGTCACGGCGGTGTCAGCAGGCGGCTACGGACGCGTCGCCGCGGGGACCGCGCTGGTCGCGCTGGCCGGCGGGCTGGTGATGGCCCAGCTACCGGTGCTGGTGCCGCTCGTCGTCCCACGCCACCCGTACCCGGCGGCGCTGGTGCTGACGGGCCTGGTCGCGCACCTCGCGGCCGCGGCGGCGGGCACGGCCGTCGGGCTGGTCTGCGCCCGCCCCTTCGTCCGCCGGATCGGCTGGTCGTTCTGCCTGGGCGTGGCGATCGTGACGGTCACGGCTGTGCAGCCGTGGCTCCCGCCGGTCGGGACGGCCGTGGGCGCGATCGTGGACGGCGGGCCGCCGCCCGTTGCGTCCGCGCTGCTCGCGGTGGTGCTGGCCGGGGCCGCTGCGGCCGCCGGCTGGGCCGTCGAGCGCCGCCGCTGAGGTCAGGCGAGCAGCTCTTGCGCCGTGCGGACCGTGACGGCGCGGCGGATCCACATCTCGAGCTGTTCCAGATCCGTGCACCCGGCGATCTGCTTGCGCAGCTCGTCGGACACCTCGATGCCCCGCGCGTCCAGCACGGTGAGCACCGCGTTGGCTTCGCCTGGCTGAAGTAGCGGCGGGCGAAGTTGCTGTGGTAGCGGTCCCCGGTCGTGGCAGTCATACACGCCTCCAGGTAGGCCCGGGCTGCGGCAGGCAGCTCCACCAACAGGAAGTCAGCATACAGGTTCGCTCGATCTTGATCGACGACTTCGAGTGCCGCCAGCACCGCCACCAGCACCGTTCGGCCCTCGGGATGACGCCCGTGGGCCAGCGCCGACAACACCGTCATCTCCGGGTTGCGCTTCGCCCGGTCCGCGTCGGTGATGACCGGCACCTCACCCGGCCCCAGCACGAGCGGTGTCACGACGTTCCCCCGTCCGAACACGATCGGCTTCGTGTACCGCGCGGCCACACCGGCGTTCGGGCACACGACGAGCAGCTCCACCGGGCGGCCCAGGCGCGCGTAGAGCGTGGCGACGTACGCCGCCCAGCTGCGCCGCTTGCGCTCGTCGAACCGCAGCTGCACCTCGACCACCACACCGAGCACCGGCTCCCCGCCGTCGGTGGTGAGCGTGACCACCGCATCGGCCCGGTACTCGGTGGGCGCGGTGTCGGTCAGGTCACCGGACGACACCTCTGCCTGGGTGAACTCCGGCAGCGGGACACCGAGCGGTCCGGCGAGTACCTCGGCCGCCAGCGAGGGTTGGTCCCGGAACATCTCGACGAGGACCTCGTGCAGGAGCGACGGCACGACGAGAGGCTAGAGGCGGCCTCCGACAGGGCTTGACATCGAGGCTCGTTGGTCCCATGGTTAATTACATGAGTAATGAACCGACGGACCGAAGGCTCGGGGGTCGGGGTGAAGGACGACGGACGGCCGCTCTTCCTGCAGATCGCCGAGCAGATCGAGAGCTCGATCGTCGACGGCACGCTGCCGGAGGAGTCGCAGGTGCCCTCGACCAACGAGCTCGCGGCCTTCCACCGCATCAACCCGGCCACGGCGGCGAAGGGCGTCAACCAGCTCGTGGCCGACGGAGTCCTCTACAAGAGACGAGGGATCGGCATGTTCGTCGCCGCCGGCGCGCGGACGCAGCTGTTGGAACGCCGCCGCGAGGACTTCGCGCGGCAGTACGTGGCCCCGCTGCTCGCGGAGGCCCGCAAGCTCGGAATGGACGTCGACGAGATCAAGAAGCTCCTCGACTCCTGGGGGGAGGACGCATGAACGTCGTGCGCATGAGCGGGGTGACCAAGCGCTACGGCGACGTCACCGCGCTGGACGGGGTGAGCATCGAGCTCGCCGAGAACCGCATCCACGGGCTGCTCGGGCGCAACGGCGCCGGCAAGACCACCGTGATGCAGGTGCTCACCGGGCAGGCCTTCGCGACGTCGGGCACGATCGAGGTCTTCGGCGAGCACCCGTACGAGAACGCGCGCGTGCTCAACCGGGTGTGCTTCATCAAGGAGAGCCAGCGCTACCCGGACGCTTCAAGGTGAAGCACGCGATGCGCGCCGCCGCGCTGCTCTTCCCGAACTGGGACGGGCCTTCGCGCAGGACCTGCTCGCCGACTTCTCGCTCCCGCAGAACCGGCAGGTCAAGAAGCTGTCGCGCGGCATGCTGTCGGCCGTCGGCGTGATCATCGGGCTGGCGTCGCGCGCCCCGCTGACGTTCTTCGACGAGCCCTACCTCGGCCTCGACGCCGTGGCGCGGCAGATGTTCTACGACCGGCTGCTCGCCGACTACGCCGAGCACCCGCGCACGGTGGTGCTCTCGACCCACCTGATCGACGAGGTCAGCGACCTGATCGAGCACGTCGTGCTGATCGACAAGGGCCGCATCCTGCTCGACGAGGACGCCGACACGCTGCGCGGCCGGGCCGTGACCGTGACCGGGCCCGCGCCGGCCGTCGAGACCTTCGTCGCCGGGCGCACGGTGCTGCACCGCGAGCAGCTCGGCGGGTTCCTGCGGGTCACCGTCTCCGGTGCGCCCGACCGGCCCGCCATCGCCGGGCTCGAGTTCGAGCCGGTCTCGCTGCAGCAGCTCGTCATCCGCACCACGCAGGCCGGCGACCCCGTCGCCGCCGGGAACGGAGGTCCCCGATGAGGAGGGTGGTCGACGTGGCCCGCATCCAGACCGTCAACTGGATGACGATCTTCGGGTGGCCGCTCGTGATCCTGGCCGTCGTCATGGCGTTCAACATCCTGGTCTTCGGGGCGGTCGTGAACGACGTCCCGCCGGACAACCGGGTCACCGGGGCGCTGATCTCGATCTACATCGTCATGCTGGTCACCCACGTACAGACGATGACCCAGGTCTTCCCGCTCGCCCTCGGGATGAGCGTGACCCGCCGGGCGTTCTACGCCGGCACCGGGCTGCTCGTGCTCGTGCAGTCGGTGTTCTTCTCGGCCGTCCTGCTGGTGCTGCACACGATCGAGGTCGCGACGGGCGGCTGGGGCGTCGGCGTGCACTTCACGGCGCTGCCGTTCCTGCCGGACGACCCCTTCCAGCTCTGGCTCACCTACCTCGTGCCGTTCCTCGTCATGTCCGCGGCCGGCGTCTTCGGCGGGGTGGTGTTCAAGCGCTGGGGGTCGGCCGGCGTCTACACGCTGTCGATCGGCGCGGCGGTGGTGGTCGGCGGCCTGGTCCTGCTGGTCACGTGGCAGGGGTGGTGGCCTGCGGTGGGGCGTTCTTCGTCGACCAGTCCACGTTCACGCTGCTGACCCTCTACCCGGCGATCCTCGCCGTCGTGCTCGGGGCGGCCGGCTGGCTGGCTCTGCGGCGCGCGACGCCCTAGCCAGGGGGGAACCGGAGGCCACGTCCGCGGTGGGGAGCGCGGGCGTGGCCTCCTGGTGTGTCCGGTCGCCGTACTCGAGTAGAGCTAGTACTCGTACGGGTCCGGCGGCGCCGGGATCGTCGTCGCGGCCGTGACCGTCATCGCCGGGACGTAGCCCGTGGCGGCCGTCGCGCTCCCCGGCTGCACCGAGCCCACCACCCGCAGCCAGGTGTCCGGAGCGACGTCGCCGAGGTCACCGACGAGCCGGACGCGGTTGGGACGGGCGTCGGCGGCGCAGCACGCGATGGTCATGCGGGCGAGGTCGGTCGCGGCGCCGCGGCGCACGGCGAACCCGGTGAGCACGACCTCGCGCCCGTCCAGGCTGCCGGTGGTGTCCCAGGCCGCGCGCGCCACGAACTCGCCGACGGTGAGGTCGACCGGGCCGTCCGGGAGCGCCGGGAACGCGTCGGCCGCCTGCACGACGGCGTTGGCGGGGCCGGCCCGGCTGACGGCGTCGGCGCCCAGCGCGGGCGGCGCGACCAGCGCGATCACCAGCACGGGAACGAGCAGCAGCCACGGGACGTGCCGTTCGGCGCCCGCGTGGTCGTGGTCGGGCCCGTGGGGGACGGCGGCGACCCGGTCGCGGACGAGCGCCACGACGGCCAGCACGACGATCACCGCGCCCGCCCCGATCAGCAGCCAGCGGTGCGACGGGCGGACATAGCGCAGGTAGGTGTCGTCGGCCGCGATCCGCAGCAGCGCCCCGCCGAGCAGCACGAGCAGGACGTGCTGGGTGTCGCGCCTCACGGCAGGACCGCCAGCCCGGCCCCGACCGCGCACAGCACGGCCACGACGAACGTGGCCGGCGCGAACCGGAGCGCGAACGCCCGGCCGAACGTGCCGGCCTGCAGCGCGATCAGCTTGACGTCGACGGCCGGGCCGACGACGAGGAACACCAGCCGGGGCAGCAGCGGGAGCATCGAGAGCGATGCGGCGACGAACGCGTCGGCCTCGCTGCACAGCGCGAGCACCACCGCGAGCACCGCCATCACCCCGACGGCGAGCACGATCTGCCCGGCGAGCGCGTCCATCCACGCGGGCGGGACCAGCACGGAGAGCGTCGCCGCCGTGAGCGCGCCGACCACGAGGAACCCGCCTGCGGAGACGAGGTCGTGGCGCGCGGTCTCGGCGAGCACCGCCCACCGTCCGCGTCCGGACACGGCGGGCGCCGCCCGCCGGGCCCGTTCGGCGATCCACTCCACCCGGCCGAGCCGCTGCCAGAGCCAGCCCAGCACGCACGCGGTGGCCAGCGAGCCGAGGAACCGCGCGAGGACCATGCGCGGCTCGCCCGGGAACGCGACGGCCGTCGCCACCAGCACCACCGGGTTGATCGCGGGCGCGGCCAGCAGGAACGTGAGCGCGGCCGCGTCCGGCACGCCCTGCCCGATCAGCCGGCGCGCCACCGGCACGGACGCGCACTCGCAGCCCGGGAGCACCAGGCCGGCCGCGCCCGCGACCGGCACGGCGACGGCCGGCCGCGACGGCAGCACCCGGCGCAACGCGGCCGGCGACACGAAGGCGGCGATGAGCCCCGAGAGCAGCACCCCGAACACGAGGAACGGGATCGCCTGCACGCAGACGGCCACGAACACGGTGGCGGCCGTCCGCAGCACGGGCGCGGAGAGCGCGTCGGTGAGCAGCGGCCGGGCCAGCACCGCGACCAGCAGCACCGCGCAGAAGACGTGCAGCGACGTGACCCGGACCGGTGAACGGGCCGGGGGAGCGATGGTCACGGACCGGATGCTGCCATCCACCCGCCGCGCCCGGGCCCGAACGGCAGATCTCTCACCCGCCGGGTGCTCGGGCCGGCCATGCCGGAGCGACGACGCCCCGGGCGCCCCTACGCATGGAGTTGTCCACATCGCGCACGGTTGTCCACAGATCCTGCCGACCACCCCGCCACCGCCCGTGTGATCGATAGGCTGGAGCCGGGGTCGCCCCCCTCGGGAGGGCGGGGGCTGGGCTCAGGCCCGCTCATCGCCCATCGGCCGACTCACACGACGCGGCTCAGCAGCCGTTCCAGCGCCGCGTCGAACGCCTCCGGACGCTCCAGGTTGGGCATGTGCGCGGCGCCGTCCACGACCACGAGCTCCGCGCCGGGGATCCGGTCGGCCAGCCCGGCCGCGTCGAGGACGGGGACGAACTCGTCCTCGCTGCCGACCACCACCACCGTCGGCACCCGGACGCCGGCCAGGTCGCGGGTGCGGTCGGGCCGGTCGGCGCGGGCCCGCTGGGCCGCGGCCGCGCCGGTGGGGTCGGTCGTCCGCATCATCGCGAGCACGTGCCGGGCGCGATCGGCCGGTCGGCGTCCGGCGCGACCATCCGGTAGAGCGTCTCGACGGCGTACGGGTCCATGCCCTCGGCGACGAGCCGCGCCGCCTGCGCCAGCCGGGCCGCGTGCGACTCGGCGGTCTCGCCCTCGGCGCTCGTGTCCGCCAGCAGGAGCCCGGCGACCCGCTCGGGGTGGCGGGCCCACAGGTCCAGCGCGATCTGCCCGCCCATCGAGAGCACCCCACGACAGGTCGCGGCACGCGCACGGCGTCCATGAGGGCGGCGAGGTCGTCGGCGAACGCGCCCCAGGTGTCCACGGTGCCCGGGCTCGCGCCGTAGCCGCGCAGGTCGGGGGGCCACGACCCGGCGGTGCTGCGCGAACCGGGCGAGCTTGGGGGCGCCACATCGAGCGGTCGAACGGGTGCCCGTGCACGAGCAGCAGCGGGACGCCGGTGTCGGGCCCGGCGTCGTCGTAGGCGAGGGTGGCGCGGTCGAGCGCGATGGTCCGCATCGGGGTTCCTCTCGTTGCCGTACCGAGTCTGCGCGGTGCAAAATGGCAACTCAAGAGGATTCATTGACGGCAATGAACTCGGAGCAATCGTGGATGACTATCGCGCGCTCGCCGACACCGTCGCCGCCGACATCGCGGGCGGCCGGCTGCGGCCCGGGGACCGGCTGGTCACCCAGCGCCGGTTCGCGCGCGACCACGGGGTCGCCGTCTCCACCGCGGCCCGCGTCTACGCCGAGCTCACCCGCCGCGGCCTGGTGACCGGCGAGGTCGGACGCGGCACGTTCGTGCGGGCCGTGCCCCCGCTCCCGGCCGTCGGCGATCCGGTGGGCCCGGGCCGGGTGGACATGGAGCAGAACTTCCCGCTGCTGCCCGGCCAGGAGGAGCTGGTCGCGCCCCTGCTCGACGGGCTGCTGCGCCCCGACGCGCTGTCCACCGCACTCCGTCCGGGCAGCACCACCGGCACCCGCAGGCCCGGACGGCGGCCGCCGCCGTGCTCGCCCGGGACGGCTGGACGCCCGACCGGGACACCCTGCTGTTCACCGGCAGCGGCCGGCAGGCCATCGCGGCCACTCTCGGGGCGCTCGTGCCGATCGGCGGGCGGCTGGGCGTCGAGGCGCTGACGTACCCGGTGGTGCGGGCGATCGCGGTGCGGCTCGGGATCGAGCTGGTCCCGCTCGCGATGGACGCCGACGGCCTGCTGCCCGACGCCGTCCGGGCCGCGGGCCGCCTGGACGCGGTCTACGTCCAGCCGACGCTGCACAACCCGCTCGGCGTGACGATGTCCGACCGTCGCCGGGCCGACCTCGCCGCGGTGCTCACCGAGCTGGACCTGCCGGTCGTCGAGGACACGATCTACGCGTTCCTGCGGCCCGGGCCCACGCCGCTCGCGAGCCTCGCGCCGGAGCGGACGGTGCTGGTCGACAGCCTGTCCAAGCGGGTCGCGCCGGGGCTGACGCTCGGGTTCGCCGTGCCCCCGCCGGCCCGCCGGGACACGATCGCCGCCGCGGCCCGCTCCGGCGGCTGGGCGCCGCAGGGGTTCGCGCTGGAGGCGGCGACCCGGCTGATGGCCGGCGGGATCGTCGCCGAGCTGGAGACGGGGAAACGCGCGGCCGCAGCCGCCCGGCAGGAGCTGGTGGCCGACCTGCTCGCCGGCTTCGCCGTGCGCGCCGACCCGGGCTCGTACCACTGCTGGTGGGAGCTGCCGCCGCCGTGGCGGGCCGAGACGTTCGTGGCGGCCGCCGCGCGGCGTGGCATCGCGGTCACCCCGGCCGCGGCGTTCGCCGTCGGGCCCGGGCACGCGCCCAACGCCGTACGGCTCGCGCTGGCCGCGCCGGTGGAGGTGCTGACGCCCGCGCTCGCGGTGCTCGCCGGCATCGCCCGCTCCGGCGTGGGCGACGAGGGCACGGAGTGACCGGGACCTCGATGATGGTGGGATGCCCGCCGTCCGCCGCTACCGCCCGTCCGACCGCGCCGCCGTCGCCGAGGTCTGCATCCGCACCGGGGACGCCGGCGAGGACGCGAGCGCGACCTACCCCGACCCGCACCTGCTGGCCGACATCTTCGCGCTGCCCTACGTCGAGCTGGAGCCCGAGCTGGCCTTCGTCCTCGACGAGGCCGGCACCGCGGTCGGGTACGTGCTGGGCACCGCGGACACCGCGGCGTTCGTCGAGCGGTTCCGCCGGGAGTGGCTGCCGGCCGTCGCGGACCGGTACCCGCTCCCGAGCGACCCGGCCACCACGCCCGCCGACAGCATGACCGCGCTGCTGCACCATCCGGAGCGCATGCTCGTGCCCGAGGTGGCCGACCACCCCGCCCATCTGCACATCGACCTGCTCCCGCCCTTCCAGGGCGCCGGCCACGGCCGGCGGCTCATGACGGAGTTCCTCACCGCGCTCGACCGGGCCGGGGTGCCGCGCGTCCACCTCGGGGTGCGCCCGCGAACGTGCGGGCCCGGGCGTTCTACGACCGGCTCGGGTTCACCGAGATCCCGGTCCCCGGCGCGGCCGGTGTGCGCTATCTCGGCCGGTCCACCTCGTCGGCGATGCCGTAGTGGCGGATCAGCGCCTCCTCGTCGCCCGGCGACAGCTCGCCGGGGACGTCGTGGCCCGGGGCGGCCCGCAGCTTCGCCCGGTCGTACGGGACGCGCAGCTCGCGCCCGTCGTACTCGGCCGTGCGCAGCGGCACGATCGACATCCGCGACCCGAAGACGCCGCTGCGCACCGAGACCCACTCGGCGAGGTCGGTCTCGTTGTCGTAGTACACCGCCTCGACGTTGCCGAGCTTGGTGCCGTCCGCACCGCGCACGTCGGTGCCCTCCAGCCGGGCGGGTTCGTCGATCGTCAGCCCCATGGCACGGGATGGACCGGCCCGGCCCGCCGAAACGGACGTCCGCCGGACGGGTGAGCCGGCCTCGTCAGGTGCCTTGGGGCCGCCAGGTCTCCCGGACCGCGAGCACCGCGCCCAGGCTGACCAGCGCCGTCAGCACCATGTAGCCGGACACGGCCAGCGAGGTGCCGGTGGAGGTCTGCAACGCCGTCGCGACGAGCGGCGCGAACCCGCCGCCGAGCACCGCACCGGCGGCGTAGGAGAACGAGGCCCCGCTGTAGCGGTAGCGCGGCTCGAACATCTCCGCGAAGAGCGCGGACTGCGGCCCGTACGTCGCCCCGAGTGCGACCGTCAGCACGACCACGGCGACGATCATGAGTGCGGTGGAGCGGGTGTCGACGAGCAGGAAGAACGGCACCGGCCAGACCACCAGCAGCACCGAGCCGTACAGGTAGACCGGGCGGCGCCCGACGAGGTCCGACCACTGCGCCGACAGCATGATGCTGACCAGCCACGACACGCTGCCGACGATCACCACCACGAGCATCGTGGTGCGGTCGACCCCCAGCACCGACGTCCCGTAGGAGAGCAGGTAGGCGAGGAAGACGTAGCCGATCGCGTTGTTGGCGACGAAGCTGAGCGACGCCGTCACAACCTCGCGCGGCCGCTCGCGGAAGACGTCGACCATCGGCAGCCGGGCCCGGTCGTGACGCAGTGCCCGGAAGACCGGGCTCTCCTCCACGCGGAGCCGGATGAACAGCCCGACCCCGACGAGCACGATGCTGAACAGGAACGGCAGCCGCCAGCCCCACGCGGCGAACTGCTCCTCGCCCACGAGCCCGACCAGCGCGAACACCACCTGCGCGAGGATCAGCCCGGCCGGCACGCCGATCTGCGCGTAGGAGCCGTAGCGGCCGCGCTGCCCCGCGGGCGCGTGCTCGACGGCCATGAGCGCCGCGCCGCCCCACTCGCCGCCCGCGCTGAGGCCCTGCAACAGTCGCAGCACGACCAGCAGGAGCGGCGCGGCGATGCCGATCTGCCCGTAGGTCGGCAGCAGCCCGACCCCGACCGTCGCGACGCCCATCAGCAGCAGCGAAGCGACGAGCATCGCCTTGCGCCCGACGCGGTCGCCGAAGTGGCCCCACAGGATCCCGCCGACCGGCCGCGCGACGAAGCCGACGCCGAGCGTCGCGAACGAGGCGAGGGTGCCCCACGAGGGCGGGAGCGACGAGAAGAACTGGGGGCCGAAGACGAGCGCGGCCGCCGTGGAGTAGATGAAGTAGTCGTACCACTCGATCGTGGTGCCGACGGCGCTCGCGAGCGCCCGCGCCTGAGCTGGTCGGGCCGGGACCCGCCGCCACCGCCTGATCCGCACCCATGCGGCCACCCCCCGATGCGCTGGTCGGCCCACAATGCGGTGGCCGCGCGGCTACGTCAACCGGTCCAACCGGGGATCATCGGGGCCGTGGAGATCATCACGCTTCCGGCGGATGCCGTCACCCGTTTCGGCAGCACCGGCGTCGAGATCGGTCCGCTCGCCGTGTTCGCGGCCGCGTCCGGCCGCACGAGCGTGCACGTCGCACGGCTCGCACCGGGCGGCGGGATCGGCCGGCACCCGGCCACCGGCTGGCAGACGTTCGCCGTGGTGGCCGGGGCCGGCTGGGCCGCGGGCGGGGACGGGGTGCGGCACCCGGTCGCTCCCGGTGTCGCCGCGCTGTGGGCGCCGGGCGAGGCGCACGAGTCGGGCACGGACACGGGCATGGTCGCCGTGCTCGTGGAGTCGTCCGTGCGGCCCGTGGATCTCTAGGGGCGGCGCCAGGTCTCCGGGATCGCCAGCACCGCCACGAGGCTGACCAGCGCCATCAGCACCATGTAGAGCGAGGTCCACAGCGACGTGCCGGTGGCGTGTAGAGGGCCGTGGCCACCAGCGGCGCGAAGCCGCCGCCGAGCACGGCACCCATGGCGTAGGAGAACGACGCCCCGGAGTAGCGGTAGCGCGGCTCGAACAGCTCCGAGAACAGCGCCGGCTGCGGCCCGTACGTCACGCCGAGCCCGATCGTCAGCCCGACCACCGCGCGATCATGAGCGCCGGCGACGCGGTGTCGACCAGCAGGAAGAACGGCACCGGCCACACGACGAGCAGCACCGAGCCGTAGAGGTAGGAGCCGGGCGGCGGCCGGCCCGGTCCGACCATCGCGCCGAGATCAGGATGCTGACCAGCAGCGACACGCTGCCGGCGATCACCACCACGAGCATCGTGGTGCGGTCGACCCCCAGCACCGACGTCCCGTAGGAGAGCAGGTAGGCGAGGAAGACGTAGCCGATCGCGGTGTTCGCGACGAAGCTCGCCGTGGCCGTGAGCAGCTGGCGCGGCCGCTCGCGCAGTACGTCGAGCATGGGCATGCGGGCCCGCGCCTGCCGGCTCTCCAGCGCCCGGAAGACGGGGCTCTCCTCCACGCGGAGCCGGATGAACAGCCCGACCGCGACGAGCACGATGCTGAACAGGAACGGCAGCCGCCATCCCCAGGCCAGGAACTGCTCGCTGCCCACCACGGCCCCGACCACCACGAACATCAGCTGCGCGAGGATCAGTCCGGCCGCACGCCGATCTGGGAGTACGCGCCGTAGCGCCCGCGCCGGCCCTCGGGCGCGTGCTCGACGGCCATGAGCGCCGCGCCGCCCCACTCGCCGCCCGCGCTGAGGCCCTGCAGCAGCCGCATCACCAGCAGCAGGATCGGCGCGAACACCCCGATCTGGGCGAACGTGGGCAGCAGCCCGACCCCGACCGTCGCGACGCCCATCAGCAGCAGGGACGACACGAGCATCGCCTTGCGGCCGACGCGGTCGCCGAAGTGGCCCCAGAGGATGCCGCCGACCGGCCGGGCCAGGAAGCCGACGCCGAGCGTCGCGAACGCCGCGAGGGTGCCGGAGGCCGGGCTCAGCGGCGAGAAGAACTGCGAGCCGAAGACCAGGGCCGTGGCCGTGGAGTAGAGGAAGAAGTCGTACCACTCGATCGTCGTGCCGACGGCGCTGGCGATCGCCACGCGCCTGAGCTGTTCCGGTCGCGAGCCCGCTTCCGCGGCGGCGACCGCCCCTCCCTGAGCTGTCACGCCCGAATGATGGGCGCCGCCGCGGGTTATCCGGTCCAGCCTGGTCGAACCAGTCCACTCTCATAGGCAAGAACCACTACCTGGGCCCGGTCCCGCGCGCCGAGCTTGATCATGGCCCGGCTGACGTGCGTCTTCGCCGTCGCCGGGCTGACGACGAGCCGCTCGGCGATCTCGTCGTTGGACAGCCCGGCGGCCACCAGCGCGACGACCTCACGCTCGCGTTCGGTGAGCTGCTGGAGCAGCGCCGTGACCTGCCGGGCCGGCTGCGGCGGCTTCGCGCGGGCGGCGAACTCCTCGATCAGCCGCCGGGTGACGACGGGGGAGAGCAGCGCGTCGCCGCGGTGCACCACCCGGATCGCGTGCACGAGCTCGACGGGCTCGATGTCCTTCACCAGGAACCCGCTGGCCCCGTTGCGGATGGCGTCGAAGACGTACGCGTCCTCGGCGAACGTCGTCAGCACGATCACGCGCACGCCGGTCAGCCGCGGGTCGGCGACGATGTCGCGGGTGGCGTCGAGGCCGTTGCGGCCCGGCATGCGGATGTCCATCAGCACGACGTCCGGGCGCACGTCGCGGGCCACCTTCAGGGCCTCGATGCCGTCCTCGGCCTCGCCGACCACGTCGATGTCCGGCTGGGCGCGCAGCAGCGCGCGGAACCCGGCCCGCACGAGCGCCTGGTCGTCGGCCAGCAGCACCCCGATCACCGGGCCTCCCCGGTCGTGAGCAGGTGCGCGTCGACGCGGAACCCGCCGCCCGGCCGCGCCCCCGCGGCGAGCGTCCCGCCCAGCGCGGCGGCCCGCTCGCGCATCCCGGGCAGGCCGTTGCCGCCGGAGTGGCCGTCGGTGCCCGGCGCGCCGGGCCCGGCGCCGTCGTCGTCGATCCGCATCAGCAGTCCGTCCTCGGTGTAGGTGAGGTGCACCGACGCGCTGGCCGGGCCCGCGTGCGTGCGTGCGTTGGTCAGCGCCTCCTGGATGATCCGGTACGCGGCCGCGTCGACGCTCGGTGGAAGCGCGCGCGGCTCGCCGTTCACCTGCACGGTGACGGGCAGCCCGGCCGCGCGGGTGGCCTCGACCAGCTCCGGCATGCGGCCGAGCCCTGCCGCCGGGTGCTGCGGCGGCTGCTCGTCCACCCCGCGCAGCACGCCGAGCGTCGCGCGCATCTCCTGCAGCAGGTCGCGGCTGGACCGCTTGATCGCCGCCAGCGCCGAGCGTGCCTGCTCCGGGTCGTCGTCCATCAGGTAGAGCGCCACCCCGGACTGCACGTTGATCAGCGAGATGTGGTGCCCGAGCGCGTCGTGCAGGTCGCGGGCCATCCGCAGCCGTTCCTCGCTGCCGCGCCGGCGTTCGGCCTCGGCGGCTGCGGCGCGGGCCTGCGCGATGCGTTCGCGGCGGGCCCGCCACAGCTCCGCGGCGGCGACGAACGCGGCGACCCACGCCAGCCACCCGGACGCCCCCGTCAGCGGGAAGCCCAGCTCCGGGTGCTGCAACACGTGCGCGAGCACGATCGCCGGGAACGCGAACGCCGTGGTCACGTACGCGGGCGCGCGGTGCCCGGACGCACGGCCGTCCACAGCGCGATGACGGCGGCCAGCGGCGCGGGCCCGAACGGGTAGCCGAACGCCAGGTAGGTGACGAGCAGGGCGGCCGTCCCGCGTAGACGGCGGGCGGGTGCAGATACCGCAGGACGAGCGCGGCCGGCCCGGCCAGCAGCAGGACGAACCCGAGCGGGTCGAGCAGCCGGGTCGGCGCGACGTGCGGCTGCGCGGCGAGCGTGCCGGCCACGGTGACCGCGCCGACGACCACGGGCAGCACGAGCACCCCGAGCCACCAGGCCGGGGACCGCTCGGAACGCTGCGGCGGACGCACCCGGTCACGGTAGAAGACCGGGCGCGCCCGCCACGTCCGTCGCCGGGAGTGCGTCGGGCTACCGCTCCCGGCGTACGGCGGGGTCAGCCCGTGGGCCGGTGGAGCACGCCGACGAGCACGGTGTGCAGCACCTCGGCGTCGGCCGGGTCCTTCAGCCGGCCGGTGCCGCCGCGCACCGCGTACCACTCGTCGCGCCCTCGTACCGGACCTGGACCCGCACCTCGCCGTCGTCGGAGCAGTCGGTGCGCAGCTCCAGCGGGCCGGTCACCACGCGACCTCGTCGGTCCACACTCCGCCGCGGCGGCGGGGTCACGGGGGAGCTGTGCTGGTAGGGCATGGCGGTCGGTACCTCGTCAGGTCGGTCAGCAGCGGTCGAGCATCTGGGTGAGCGTGGTCCGCTCGGCGGCGACGATAGACAGCCCCCAGCGGGACTTCGTGCCGATCCACATGCGCGCGTACGTGCACCAGTACCCGGTCAGCGGCGGCTGCCACTCGTGCGGCGGCTGGTCGCCCTTCGACTGGTTGACGTTGTCGGTCACCGCGATCAGCTGCGGGCCGGACATGTCGTTGGCGAAGTCGCCGCGCCGGGAGTCCGTCCAGGACGCCGCGCCGGAGCGCCACGCCTCGGCGAGCGGGACGATGTGGTCGATGTCGACGTCGGCCGGGTCGGTCCAGACGCCGCCGTCGTACGGCGAGACCCAGCGGCCGCCGACCACGTTGCAGCCGGAGCCGTACTGGATCTGGGTGCCGTCGCGCTCCAGCACGCGGTCGCGCGTGTCGCAGCCGCCGGGCTGCGAACGCCAGTGCGGGAAGCGGTCGCGCGAGTAGCCGGACATCGAGCCCGGCGCCCGCACGGTGAGGGCGGCGAGCTGGGAGCGGGCGGTGGCCTCCGACGGGATGGCGGGAGGAGCGGCGGACGCCGGGCCGGCGAGGCCGAGGATCAGTGCGACGGACAGGAACACGAGAACTGCGCCACGCAGCGTAGTTTTGATCACCCGCTAAGTAGCGCTCATGTGGGTGACTTGTGACATTCGACTGGGTGTCGATCAGATTGCGGTGCGTGAGCGCCTGTGCGGCCTAACGTCGAGCCGTGATGGAACGGGCGGCGCCGGTGGCGCACGTCGTGCGCGGCGGCGTGGTCGAGTCCGTGCACCTCGGGCACGTGATCGCGCAGGTCACGGGTGGTACTGCGGCGGTACGGCTGGGTGACCCGGACGCACGGTGTTCCCGCGCTCGTCGCTCAAGCCCGTGCAGGCCGTCGCGATGCTGCGCGCGGGGCTCGACGTCGACGGCGAGCTGCTCGCACTCGCGTGTGCGAGCCATTCGGGCGAGCCCGCGCACCGGGACGCGGCCCGGCGCATCCTCGCCGGCGCCGGGCTGACCGAGGCCGACCTGCAGAACACCCCGGACCTCCCCCTGAACGCCGAGGCGGCGCACGCGTGGCGCCTGGGCGGCAACGGGCCCACCCCGCTCACCCAGAACTGCTCGGGCAAGCACGCGGCGATGCTCGCCACCTGTGTCGCGGCGGGCTGGGACACCGCGACCTACCGCGAGCCGGTCCACCCGCTGCAGAAGGCCGTGCGGGCCACGGTGGCCGAGCTGACCGGCGCCGAGCCCGAGCACGTCGCGGTCGACGGCTGCGGCGCGCCGCTCTTCTCCTGCACGGTCGCGGGGCTCGCCCGCGCGTTCGCGCTGATCGCGGCGGCGCCGCCGGGCACGCCCGAGCACCGGGTGGCGACAGCGGTCAACGCCTACCCGGGCTTCATCGGCGGCACCGGCCGGTTCGTGACGGACCTGATCGCGGCCGTCCCCGGGCTGGTCGCGAAGGACGGCGCCGAGGGCGTGTTCGCCGCGGCCCTGCCGGACGGCCGCGCGATCGCGCTCAAGATCGCCGACGGCGGCCCGCGGGCGGTGGCGCCGGTGGCGGTCGCGGCGCTGCGGGCGCTGGACGTCGAGATCCCGGACGGGATCGGCCGCGTGCCCGTGCTGGGCCACGGCGAGCCGGTCGGCGAGGTCCGCCCGGCGTTCTGAGCGGCCCGCGACTCGCGTGCACCCAGACCCCGACTCGCGCGCACTATTCCCGCGACTCGCGGAACGGCCCGCGAGTCGCTGCGAAAGTGCGCGCGAGTCGCTGGATTCGTGCGCGCGAGTCGCGCCTACGCGAGCGCCGCGCGGATCAGCTCCACGGGGTGGTGCGCGCGCCGCTCGGTGCCGTGCGCGATCTGCTGGCGGCACGACACCCCGGTCGCGGCCACGACCGTGCCGGCCGGCTCTGCGCGCACGGCGGGGAACAGCCGGTCCTCGCCCACCTGCATCGACACGGCGTAGTGCTCGGCCTCGAACCCGAACGACCCGGCCATCCCGCAGCACCCGGCGTCCACCTCGACGACCTCGGCGCCGGGGATGCGCTTCAGCAGCGCGACGGTCGCGGCCGTGCCCACCTCGGCCTTCTGGTGGCAGTGGCCGTGGAAGAGGATCCGGTGCCCGGCCGGCCAGGCATCGGCGCTCAGCGGCAGGCTGCCGTCGTCGATCGCCTCGACGAGCAGCTCGTCGACCAGCCGGGCCCGCCCGGCCACGTCGGTGACCCGCGTGTCGTCCGCGCCGAGCAGGGCGCGGTGCTCGTCGCGCAGCGTCAGCAGGCAGGACGGCTCGACGCCGACGATCGGCCCGGACGTCCCGGCCAGCGCGTCGACCAGCCCGGTCGCTGCTGTTCCGCCTGGTCGAGCAGGCCCTTCGAGAACGCCGCCCGCCCGCAGCAGCCGCCCGCCTCCAGCCGAACCTCCCACCCGGCCCGCTCCAGCAGCTCGACGGCCGCGATGCCGACGGCGGGCTCGGTGAAGCTGGTGAACGAGTCGGCGAGGAAGGTGAGCGTGCCCCGGCTCCCCGTCCCCGTTGCAGCAAAGCCACCCTCATGCAACGTGGCGGCGTCAGGGTGGCTTTGCTGCAACCCGCGGCCGCGGTCGCGACTGCGGAACCACCTCGGGAGGGTCGCCCGGGTGAACGCCGGGAGCGGGCGCTCCGGGGCCAGCCCCAGCAGCCGGCGGCCCGCCCGGACGCGGCCGGGGAGGTTCGAGAGCGGCGCCGTCGCCGAGCCGAGCCGGTTGAGCGTGCGGATGCCGGCGAACACCCGTGACCGCAGCGGCACGCCGGACGTCTCGTGCTTGTGGTGCAGCGCCTCGGACTTGAGGGTCGCCATGTCCACCGACAGCGGCACTCGCTCTTGCACGCCTTGCACATGAGGCACAGGTCGAGCACCTCGTGCAGCCGCCCGTCCGCGAGCGCGGCCTTCGGGTCCGCCGTCGACAGGGCCTTGACCAGCGCGTTCGCCCGGCCGCGGGTGGAGTCCTCCTCGCGCCGGGTGGCCTGGTACGACGGGCACATCACCCCGGCGTCGGTCTTGCGGCACAGGCCGATGTTCTGGCAGCGGTCCGCCGCGCCGCGCATCCCGTGCTCGCCGCCGGACAGCACGGTGAGGTCGAGTGCAGTGGTGAGCGGGCCGGCCGGGGGCAGCGCGGGCTCGCGCAGGTGCTCGGTCATCGCCGGCGCGTCGACGATCTTGCCGGGGTTGAGCCGGCCGTCCGGGTCGAACAGCGCCTTGACCTCGCGCATCGCCTCGTACAGGGCGTCGCCGAAGAGCTGCCGGTTGAACTCCGAACGCGCGAGCCCGTCGCCGTGCTCGGACGAGTTGGCGCCGCCGAACTCGGCGACGAGGTCGCGGATCTCCTCCGCGACCGCCCGCATCCGCACGACCTCGTCCGGCCGGGAGAGGTCGACGAACGGGCGGATGTGCAGGCAGCCCACCGAGCAGTGGCCGTAGAACCCGGCCCGCATCCCGTGCCGGTCCAGCACCTTCGCGAACCGCTCCGTGTACTCGGCCAGCCGCAGCGGGTCGACGGCCGTGTCCTCGACGAACGCGAGCGGCCGGTTCGACCCGGTGCTCGCGGCCATGAGCAGCCCCAGCCCGGACTTGCGCACCTTGAGCAGCGCGCCCTGCTGGGCCGGCGTCTCGGCGCGCAGCGTGTGGTAGCCGTGCCCGTGCTTCTCCCACAGCGCGACGAGCCGGTCGAGCTGCGCGGTCAGCTCCGCGCGGTCCTCCCCGCTGAACGAGACGAAGAGCAGCGCGTCCGGGTCGTCGTGCAGGATCGTGCCGAGCGCGGCGTACTCGATCTTCTGCCGGGAGAGGTCGAGGATCGTGCGGTCCATCAGCTCGACGGCGGCCGGGTCGCACGACAGCGCGTCCTCGGTGGCCGCGATCGCGGCCTGCGTCGAGCGGAAGTGCCCCACCGCGATCACGGTGACCGCGGGCTTGGGCACGAGCCCGACCTCGGCCTCCGTCGCGACGACGAGCGTCCCCTCCGAGCCGACGACGAACGTCGAGAGGTCGAACGGCCCGTCGGAGGCGAGCCGGTCGAGCCGGTAGCCGCCCGCCCGGCGCCACATCGTGGGGAAGCCGCGCGCGATCGCGTCGCGGTTGCGGGCCACCAGCGCGGGCAGCTCCCGGTACAGGCGCGCCTCCAGCGAGCCGCCGCCGGCCCGCCGGGCCCGTTCCGCCTCGTCGACCGGTGCGAAACGGGCCGTTGACGCGTCGGAGAGCACGACCTCCAGCGCCCGGACGTGGTCGATCGTCATCCCGTAGCGCACCGAGCCGCTGCCGGCCGAGTTGTTGCCGATCATGCCGCCGAGCGTCGCCCGGTTGGACGTGGACGTGTCCGGCCCGAACATCAGCCGTGCGCCCCGGCCGCCCGGTTGAGCTGGTCCTGCACCACCCCGGGCTGGACGCGCGCGGTGCGCGCCTCCGGGTCGAGGTCGAGGATCGCGCTCATGTGCCGGGAGAGGTCGAGCACCAGCGCGTCGCCGACGGTCTGCCCGGCGAGGCTCGTGCCGGCGCCGCGGGGGAGCACCGCCGCGCCGTGCTCGGCCGCGACCCGCACGGCCGCCACGACGTCCCCGGCGTGCCGCGGCGCGACCACACCCCGCGGGGTGATCGCGTACATGCTGGCGTCGCGGGAGAAGAGGTGGCGGCTGTAGTCGTCGTCGAGGACCTCGCCCTCGATCTCCCGGCGCAGGGCGGCGGCGAGGTCGCTCACGCCGCCGCCTCGCGCAGCACGTCGAGCGCCGCCTCCACCCCGCCCGGCTTCACCGGCACCCCGGCCAGCTGCAGCCCCATCTGCACGCCGGCCAGCGTGCCCGCGAGCGTCAGGTCGTTGAAGTGGCCGAGGTGCCCGATGCGGAACACCTTCCCGGCGAGGCGCCCGAGCCCGGTGCCCAGCGACATGTCGAACTTCTCCAGCACGATCCGGCGCACGCCGTCGGCGTCGTGCCCGTCAGGCAGCAGCACGGCCGTCAGCGACCCGGAGTGCTCGCGCTCGTCCGCGCAGAGCACCTCCAGCCCCCACGCCCGGACGGCCGCGCGGGTGGCCGCGGCGTGCCGCTGGTGGCGCGCGAAGACGTTCGTCAGACCCTCCTCGGCGAGCATCGCGCACGCCTCGCGCAGCCCGTAGAGCAGGTTCGTCGCCGGCGTGTACGGGAACGAGCCGCCCCCGTTGGCGGCCAGCACCGGCGCCCAGTCCCAGTAGGCCCGCGGCAGCCGGGCGTCCCGGGACGCGGCCAGCGCCTTCGCGCTCACGGCGTTGAAACCCAGGCCCGGCGGGAGCATCAGGCCCTTCTGCGACCCGCGACCGTGACGTCGACGCCCCACGCGTCGTGCCGGTACTCGATCGAGGCCAGCGACGAGATCGTGTCGACGAGCAGCAGCGCGGGGTGCCTGGCCGCGTCGAGCGCCGCCCGGACCTCGGCACCCGGCTCGTGACGCCGGTGGACGTCTCGTTGTGCACCACGCACACGGCCTTGATCGTGTGGCCGGTGTCGGTGGCGAGCCGCTGCGCGACGGCGTCGGGGTCCACGCCGCGGCGCCAGTCGCCGGGGATGACGTCGACCTGCAGCCCGATCCGCCCGGCCAGCTCGGCCCAGAGCGTCGAGAACTGCCCGGTCTCGCCGATGAGCACGCGGTCGCCCGGGCTCAGCGTGTTGACCAGCGCCGCCTCCCACGCGCCCGTGCCGGACGACGGGTAGACGACAACGGGCCCGGTGGTGCCGAACACCGGGCCGAGCGCGGCGAGCACCGTTCGCGTCAGCTCGACGAAATCGGGTCCCCGGTGGTCGATCGTGGGTGCGGACATCGCCCGCAGCACCCGGTCCGCACGTTCGTCGGCCCCGGGATCTGCAGGAAGTGCCGGCCTCCGGTCGTGTGCGCCACGGCTCCCCGATCGTCGTTGTTCGTATCGCGGAAGAGGTCTACCGCATGGCGGTCAACCGCGTCCACAGATGTGGTACGCGGGACGTGCTGCCTGTGCTGCTCCATTCCGCCCAGCAGAACTGTCGCCCGTTCGGTTGCACGGCCCTGTGACCGCCGCCATACTCACTCTCGAAATCGACCTTCCGCAATACGGAAAATGCTGCTCACCCTCCGACATCGCCGCCGTGAGGAGAACGCATGTCCCTCGAAGTCGTCTCGATCCTGGCACTCGTGGCCGCGTTCGTCGTCGCGACCGTGCTGCCCGTCAACCTCGGCGCGCTGTCGCTGGTCGCGGCGTTCGTGATCGGGTCGCTGGTGCTCCCGGGCCCGCCGGACGAGGTGGCGGACGGGATCTTCGCCCAGTTCCCCGGCGACCTGTTCGTGACGCTCGTCGGCGTCACGTTCCTGTTCGCGATCGCGCGGGCCAACGGCACCGTCGACTGGCTCGTCCACAACGCGGTGCGCGCGGTGGCCGGCCGCATCGCGCTGATCCCGTGGATCATGTTCCTGGTCACCGCCGTGCTGACGGCGGCGGGGTCCGTCGTCCCGGCGGCCGTCGCGATCATCGCGCCGGTCGGCCTCAGCTTCGCGCTGCGCCACCGCATCAGCCCCGTGCTGATGGGCCTGTCGATCATCAACGGGGCCAGCGCCGGCGGGTTCTCGCCGATCAGCATCTTCGGTTCGATCACGAACAACGTCGTGGCGCAGAACGAGCTGCCGGGGAGTCCGCTCTTCCTGTTCGCCGCGAGTTTCGTGTTCAACCTGCTGCTGAACGTGGTGGTGTTCTTCCTGTTCGGCGGCCGGGAGCTGCTGGGCCGCGTCGCCGAGCCCGAGCCCGCGGCGGCCGCCGTCGCCGACAGGGGCGGTCCGGGCGCAGCGACCGCGCGCACGACCGGCGCGACCGGGGCCGCGTTCGACGGCGACGAGCGCCCGCCCGTCACCGCACTCGACCTCAACCGCTCGCTGACGCTCGTCGCACTGGTCGGGCTCGCGGTCGGCGCGCTCGCGTTCCAGCTCGACGTCGGGCTGCTCGCGATCACGGCGGCGTGGTGCTCTCGCTGGTCGCGCCCAACGCCTACCGGGGCGCGGTCGCCCAGGTCGCCTGGCCGACGGTGCTGCTGATCTGCGGGATCGTCACCTACGTCAACCTGATGGACGAGATGGGCACGATCGACTTCCTCGGCAACCAGGTGGCCGGGATCGGCGTGCCGCTGCTCGCCGCGCTCGTGATCTGCTACATCGGCGCCGCGGTGTCGGCGTTCGCGTCGACGACCGGCATCCTCGGCGCGCTGATCCCGCTCGCGGTGCCGTTCCTGCTGGCCGGGTTCGTCGGGCCGGTCGGGCTGATCACCGCGCTCGCGCTCTCGTCGTCCGTGGTCGACTCCAGCCCGTTCTCGACGTCCGGCGCGCTCGTCGTCGCGAACACACCGGAGGAGCGCCGCGAGCACGTCTACCGGCGGCTCATGGTGTGGGGCTTCTCGATGGTGGCGATCGCGCCGCTCGTCACCTGGCTGCTGCTGGTGGTGCCGGGTTGGCTGTAGGGATGCCCCCGCTCACCGGCCTCACCGTGCTCGAGGTCGGCGTGTTCATGGCGGCGCCGTTCGCCACCATGCAGCTCGCGACCTCGGCGCGCGGGTGATCAAGGTCGAGAACCCGGCCGCGCCCGACCCGACCCGCGCCACCGGCCCGTTCCTCGACGGGCACAGCTCGCCGTTCGCCCGGCTCAACCGCAACAAGGAGTCGGTGGCGCTCGACCTCAAGACCGACGCCGGCCGCGCCGCGTTCCTGCGGCTCGCCGATGGAGCCGACGCGCTGGTGGAGAACCTGCGCCCGGGCGCGATGACCCGCCTCGGGCTCGGCCCGTACGCGTTGCAGCGGCGCAACCCGCAGCTCGTGTACGCGTCGGCCTCCGGGTTCGGGCAGGACGGGCCGCTCGCGGCGCTGCCCGGGCTGGACATCATGGCTCAGGCCCGCTCCGGCCTCATGAGCATCACCGGCAGCCCCGACGGCGACCCGGCGAAGGTCGGCGTGCCGATCTGCGACCTCGTCGCCGGCCTCTACACCGCCCTCGCCGTGACCGCCGCGCTGCGGGCCCACGACCGCGACGGGCGGGGCCAGTCCGTGGACGTGTCGCTGCTGGAGTCGGGGGTGTCGCTCGCCGTCTGGGAGGCGGGCCGGTACTTCGCGACCGGCGAGGTCGGGCGTCCGCTCGGCACCGCGCACCAGGCGCAGGCGCCCTACCAGGCCGTGCGCTGCGCCGACGGGTTCGTGACGCTCGGCGCGATCACCCCGCGCACCTGGGACGGGCTGTGCGCCGCGCTCGGCCTCGGCGACCTGCCCGCCGACCCGCGCTACGCCGGCCCGTCCACCCGGCACGCGCACCGCGCCGAGCTCGTCGCCGCGATCGAGGCCGTCACCCGCGGGCGGGCCGCCGCCGACGTCGTCGCCGCACTGGAGGAGCACGGCGTGCCGTGCGCGCCGATCAACGACTTCGGGCAGGTCTTCACCGACCCCCACCTGACCGAACGCGGCTACTTCTGGGACGCCGACCACCCGGATCTCGGGCCCGTCCGCCAGCTGGGCTCGCCGATGCGGCTGTCCGGCACCCCCGTCCGCCGCGGCGGCGCAGGCCCGCTGCTCGGGGCCGACACGCGCACCGTCCTGGGTGAGGTCGGGTACACACCCTCTGAGATCGACGCCCTGCTGGCGACCATGGGCTCATGACGGATCTGCTGGTCGAGCAGGACGGGCCCGTTCTGCAGGTCACCTTCAACCGCCCGCAGGCGCACAACGCCCTCACCTTCGCGATGTACGAGGCCTGCACGACGCGTGCGCCGCGGCCGACGCCAACCCCGACGTCCGGGTGCTCGTGCTGCGCGGCGCCGGGGGCCGGGCGTTCGTCTCCGGGACCGACATCGCGCAGTTCGCCGGGTTCGACGGCGCCGCGGGCGTCGCGTACGAGGAGCGGATCACGCGCGTCCTGCGCCGGCTGGAGGACACGGCCGTGCCGACCGTCGCCGCGGTGGACGGCTACTGCGTGGGCGGTGGGCTCGCCATCGCCGCCGCCTGCGACCTGCGCATCGCCACCCGCGACGCGCGGTTCGGCGTCCCGATCGCCCGGACGCTGGGCAACTGCCTCTCGATGGACACGATCGCGCTGGTCGAGGCCCACCTCGGCCGCGCCCGGACGCTCGACATGCTGCTGCGGGCGCGCCTGCTGACGGCCGCCGAGGCGCACGCCGCCGGGTTCGTCACGCAGCTCGCGGAGGACGTGTCCGGGCTGGACGCCGCGCTCGCGAGCACGGTCGAGGCGCTCGCCGCGCACTCGCCGCTGAGCATGTGGGGGACCAAGCAGATGCTCAACCGGCTGCGCCGCGCCGGCCTGCCCGACGGCGACGACGTCGTCGCGCGCGTGTACGGCAGCAAGGACTTCCAGGCGGCCGTGGCGGCGTTCGCGGCGAAGGAACGGCCGACGTGGACGGGGGAGTGACCCTCCTCAGTAGTCTGAGGGGCCCCTGACCTGGAGGAGTGCCATGGGCGGTGCGGCGCCTCAGGAGCGCGGTGGCGGCGTACAGTCGCTCGACCGCGCCTTCGCGCTGCTCGAACACATGGCCGAGGCCGGCGGCGGCGTCGCGCTGTCCGAGCTCGCCGTCCGAACGGGCCTCCCGCTGCCCACGATCCACCGCATCGTCCGCACGATGGTGGCGTCGGGCTACGTCCGCCAGCTCCCGTCCCGCCGCTACGCGCTCGGCCCGCGGCTGATCGGACTGGGCGACGCGGCGTCCCGGATGCTGGGGGAGTGGGCCCGCCCGACGCTCACCGAGCTCGTCGACCTCGCCGGCGAGACCGCCAACCTCGCGATGCTCGACGGGGACGCCGTCGTCTACGTGGCGCAGGTGCCCTCACGGCACTCGATGCGGATGTTCACCGAGGTCGGGCGGCGCGTGCCCGTGCACTGCACGGGCGTGGGGAAGGTGCTGCTCGCCCAGCTCCCGTCGGCCGACGCGCGGGCCGCGCTGGCCCGCGCCGGGATGCCCGCGCAGACCCCGCACACGATCACCGACCCCGACCGGCTCGCCCGCGAGCTGGACCGCGTGCGACAGCAGGGCTACGCCGTGGACGACGCGGAACAGGAGCTGGGTGTGCGCTGTGTGGCGGTTGCGGTGCCCGGCGGACCGGCCTCCACCGCGCTCTCCGTATCGGGCCCGGAGACACGCGTGACGTGGGCCGCAGTCGAGCGTATCGTGCCCCTACTCCAGCAGGCAGCCGCCTCGCTGGCCGGGCACCTCGACGCCAGGGGAGCAATGGCGTAAGGCGCGCCGCTCCCCCAGGCCACGGGTATCGGCCGTGTGGCGGATGGGTCAGGTGGGGTACTCCCGTCCATGGAGGTGAGCGGCATGGAGTGGAGCGCGGACGACGACCAGCAGCTCGCCGAGATGATGCGTCGCCACGACGCCGGCGAGGACGTCGAGACACGGCCGGGCGAGACGGCCGTGCCGTACTGGGTGATGGCCACGATCATTCTGGGCCTCGTCTCGTTGACCGGCTCGGTGTTCGCCGTGGTGGTCGTCGTGGCGTTCGGGGCGGTCTGGTGGCTCCTGCGCACGGCGGAGACGACGGCACCACACGAGGAACGGGAGGACGACCCGTCCGACCGCGGCCCGTTCGGAGGGCCCGGCATCTGGCTGTGAGCTACCGTCCGCGCGCCCGCCGGCGCCGCAGCAGCGACCGGCGCGGCCGCGCTCCCTGTTGAGGCCGCCCGGTCAGCCGCATCGCGCAGAACGGACACGGTTCCCCGAGGGGTGCGCTCATCGGGGCCGGCGTGATGAGCCGGCCGCACGCCGTGCGCAGCGGTTCGCCGTCGGCCGGCCCGAGAACGCCGTCGTAGACTGGTGCGTGAGCCCGGCCCCGAACTGCTCGGTGACGGACGTGGTGTCGTGCCAGTACACGCTCAGCCCGCCCGCTCCTGGACCGCGATCACGACGTCCTCCTTCGGCTGGGTGGTGGCAGCAGGAGCAGCCTCGGGTGGATCGGCGCTGGTGAACATCCCGTAGCGACGCCAATCCGCGCGGTGACTCCCGGCCCGGCGCGGAGTAGCGTCCGGCTCCATGACGGCCCGCTCCGCCCGCCGCCAGGAACAACTCGAACTCGCCGCATCCCTGCGGCGGCAAGGCCGGTCGTGGGCGACGATCGCCGCGACTGCGGGACCGGTACGGGCTGGGCGCCTGGTCGCGATGCGGCTGGCCCACGGGTGGGGCCAGGCCGAGGCGGCCGAGGCGTGGACCGC
The DNA here is from genome assembly GCA_001942415.1 of Pseudonocardia sp. CNS-139. GTDB lineage: Bacteria > Actinomycetota > Actinomycetes > Mycobacteriales > Pseudonocardiaceae > Pseudonocardia. The sequence goes on along the minus strand of MKJX01000228.1, from coordinate 16,315 downwards.
GCTGTGGCCGGACGACCCGAAGACGTTCAAGACGTTCTCGGCCTGGGAGAACTGGCCGGGCCCGAGCGGGAACGCGCCGTCACTCGTCGTGCTCGACCGGCTCGCCCAGCTCTACGCCTGCGACGTGACCGACCTGCTGGCGGGGTGGGGCGAGCACCGCGCGGCCGACGAGCACCGGTCCGATCTCGACGACGCCGCGACCGCCGGCGCGAGTCGGGAGCACTGGCCTGGCAGGTCGGACACCTGGAGCTGGATGAGCTGTCCCGCACCATGGACCACTGGGCCCAACGGCTTCCCCGCCCCGAGCGACGCGCGTTGCTGCTCAAGCTCTCCGCCGCCACCGCGGTCGCGGCCGGGCGGTCCAGCACCACCCCGACCGCGGCGATGGGATCCGGACCGAAGGCCCCCGAGCTGGCCGGTCTGTGGCTCAGCCGCTACCGCTACTTCAGCACCGGCCGCGACGAGGAGCTCGAAGGCGCCCACCGGGTGCGCCTGCACGCGGAGGGCGACCGGCTGCGCGGCCGCAGCGAGCCCGACGACACCGGCACGGTCGAGCTGGACCTGCGCGCCGACGGGCTGCTGGTCACCGGCTCCTGGACCGAACGCACCGCCACCGACGGCTACTACCGCGGTGCCGTCTACCACGGGATCCTGCAACTCGTCCTCGACCCGACCGGCCGTACCATGACCGGCCGCTGGCTCGGACCGGACAAGGCGTTCGCCATCGGCACGGGCTCCTGGGAGCTGACCCGCGCCTGAGCGGTCGTTGCGTTCCGCCCATCACAGGCGACCGGCGTCCCCCGTTCGTGGCGCTACTCTGCTGCGCGTGTTCGGGCAGGTCGTCGAGTGGCGGGCGCAGCGCTGCCTCGACCGGCTGATGGACCAGGTGGGTGCGGCCGGGCTCGTGGCGGTCGCGGCGGTCCCTGCCGTCTCGGCGGTGGTCGACCAGCACGCCGCCGCGGTGCGCGACATCCTGCTGCTCGGCGTCGAGGGTTCGGCCGCCGTCGCCGGGGCCGTGCTGCTCGCGGGCTACGCCAAGGGCCTGCTCGACCAGTCCGGGACGGACGGCGCCGGGTTGCGCGCCGCCGTCGGCGACGCCTGGCACCGCGCCGACTGGCTGACGCTGCGCGTCGTGGCCGTCTGCGCGCTGAGCCGGGACGACGAATGGCGCCGCCCGGCCACGGGGACGTGCCCCGCGGCGGACGGCGCCTGACCGCTGGTCCACAGCGGAGCCGGGACAGCTCGTCGACCGGCTCCGCTGGGTGTCGTGGTCGGCCCGCCGGTCAGCGGCCCGGGTCGCGGCGCGTCCCGCCCATGGGCTCCGTGACGTCGTCGAGGTCGCGGTCCGCGGCGACCGGGCGCGTGGCGTCCTCGCGCCCGCGCTGGTAGGCCTCGGCGTGCGCCCGGGCCTGCGGGGCCTCGGCCTCGGCCCGGCTGAGCCAGTTCTCCCACCGCTGCTGCATCGGGCGGATGAGCCCGCCGCCGACGCCGACGACCAGGATGCCGCCGACCGTCGCCAGCACCGCGACGAGCACGGGCAGCGTCACGGCGATCGCGATGCCCATCTGGCTCAGCGCGGCGATCACGCCGAGCGCGATGATGAAGATCGAGACGACGTTCGCGACGACGCGGCCGTAGGAGAGCCCGCCCATCGCGCCCATGATCAGGTCCTTGACGGCGGCGGCGATGGCCGAGGCGACGACCACGATGATGATCGCGACGGCGATCCGCGGTAGGAACGCGACGATGCCGGAGAGCAGGTTGCTGATCGGGTTGGGCCCGAACGCGCCGAACGCCAGCTGCAGCGTGATCAGCAGCACCGCGTAGTAGACGAGCATCGCGATCAGGTCGCTCGCGTCGTACTTCGACTGGGCCAGCGCCCGACCGATCCCGCCCCGCTCGACGGCCCGGTCGAAGTGCAGCCGGTCCAGCACGGTCTCGGTCAGCTTGCGCAGGCCCTTCGCGACGAGCCAGCCGATCAGCAGGACGACGAGGAACAGCAGCAGCTGTGGCACGAACACGGCGACGGTGCGCATGGCGTCGCCCAGCGCCGTCAGCAGGGTGTCGAACATCGGGGGTTACCTCCGCGGTCGTGAACGTGACAGCCGCCTACCCGCCCCGGACGCCGCAGGTTGCATCGGCGACCCGTTCGACGGTCCCCCGGAAGGTGTGCACTACGCTGCAAGTGGGACGTAAGCCACGCAAGAGTTTGCGTGACCTTGCGCTAGAGTTGCGGCCATGACTCGACGGCTGGCCGTGGTGGCACAGAAGGTGGGGGTGAGCGAGGCCACCGTCAGCCGGGTGCTGAACGGCAAGCCCGGCGTCTCGGAGGCCACGCGCGAGGCGGTGCTCACCGCGCTCGACGTGCTCGGCTACGAGCGGCCCACCCGGCTGCGCGGCGAGCGCGCCCGGCTGGTCGGGCTCGTGCTGCCGGAGCTGCAGAACCCGATCTTCCCGGCGTTCGCGGAGGTGGTCGGCGGCGCGCTGGCCCAGCACGGGCTCACCGCGCTGCTCTACACGAGCTCGGCGGGCGGCGTGAGCGAGGCCGAGTACGTCGACCTGCTCCTGCAGCAGCAGGCGTCCGGCGCGATCTTCGCCGGCGGGCTCTACACCGAGGCCGACGCCCCGCACGGGCACTACGACCTGCTGCTGCAGCGCAAGCTCCCCACCGTGCTGACGAACGCGGCGATCGACGGGCTCGGGTTCCCGCAGGTGTCGTGCGACGACGCGGTGGCCGCCGAGCAGGCGTTCGGCCACCTCGTGGCGCTGGGGCACCAGCGGATCGGGCTGCTGCTCGGCCCGGCCGACCACGTCCCGTCGCGGCGCAAGCACGAGGCCTTCCTCGCCGCGCACGCCCGCGCCGGCCGCTCGGTGGACGACGCCGCGGCGCTCGTCGAGCACGCGATGTTCTCGCTGGAGAGCGGCCAGGCGTCGATGCTGCGGCTGCTCGACCACGGTGTCACGGGCGTGATCTGTGCGAGCGACCCGCTGGCGCTGGGCGCGATCCGGGCGGCCCGCCGGCGCGGCCTCGCCGTCCCGCAGGACGTCTCGGTGATCGGCTACGACGACTCCGCGCTGATGACGTGCGTCGACCCGGCGCTCACCACGGTGCGGCAGCCGATCGAGGCGATGGGCCGGGCCGCCGTCGATCTCCTGGTGCACCAGCTGGAGGGCGAGCGTGTGCGCACCGGGGAGCTGATGTTCGAGCCGGAGCTCGTCGTGCGGTCCTCGACTGCGCCTTTCAGGGAGTGATTCAGTCTATTTCTTGCTCTGATGATGTGAGTGTCTTGCGCTGATCTGTGAGGCACGGATACCTTCTCGCGCACACGAACGGGTGACTGCGAGTGAGGTGGCATGGCCGAGGCGGCATCGAGGCGGCCCTGGTGGCGCGATGCGGTGATCTACGAGGTCTACCCGCGCAGCTTCGCCGACGGGAACGGCGACGCGTCGGTGACCTCGCCGGTGTCCGGTCCCGGCTCGGGTACCTCGCCGACCTCGGCGTCGACGCCCTCTGGATCACGCCCTGGTACGCGTCGCCGATGGCCGACGGCGGCTACGACGTCGCCGACTACCGGGTGATCGACCCCGCGTTCGGCACGCTCGCCGAGGCGGAGGAGCTGATCGCGGCGGCCCTGGCGCGGGGTATCCGCACCATCGTCGACGTGGTCCCGAACCACCTCTCCGACCAGCACGAGTGGTTCCGGGCCGCGCTGGTCGCCGGCCCCGGCTCGCCCGAGCGCGCCCGGTTCTGGTTCCACCCCGGCCGCGGGCCCGGCGGCGACGAGCCGCCGACGCGCTGGCCGTCGCCGTTCAACGGCGAGACGTGGACCCGCACGAAGAACCCCGACGGCACGCCGGGGGAGTGGTACCTGCACCTGTTCAGCCCCGAGCAGCCCGACGTGAACTGGGACCACCCGGACGTCCGCCGTGAGCACGAGGACGTGCTGCGGTTCTGGTTCGACCGCGGGGTCGCGGGCGTCCGCGTCGACTCGGCGGCCCTGCTCGTCAAGGACCCGGCGCTGCCCGAGGTGCCCGCCGACCCCGGCCCGGGCGAGCACCCGGCCGCCGACCGCGACGCGCTGCACGACATCTACCGCAGCTGGCGGCGGGTCGCCGACTCGTACCCGGCCGACGTCACCCGCGGCGAGCGCATCCTCGTCGGCGAGGTCTGGCTGCCCGACGTCGAGCGGTTCGTGCGCTACCTGCGCCCGGACGAGATGCACACCGCGTTCAACTTCGACTTCCTCGCCCGCCCGTGGGACGCGCGCGAGCTGCGCACGTCCATCGACACCACGCTCGCGTCGCACGCGCCCGTCGGCGCGCCCGCGACCTGGGTGCTCTCCAACCACGACGTGACGCGGCCGGTCACGCGCTACGGGCGCGCCGAGAGCGGGTTCTCCTTCGAGGCCAAGCGGATGGGCACGCCCACCGACCTCGCGCTCGGGCGGCGGCGGCCCGCGCGGCGGCGCTGCTCACCGCGGCCCTGCCCGGGTCGCTCTACGTCTACCAGGGCGACGAGCTGGGGCTGCCGGAGTACGAGGAGCTGGACGTCGAGCTGCGGCGGGACCCGATGTTCCACCGCTCCGGCGGCGTCGACCCCGGCCGCGAGGGGTGCCGGGTGCCGCTGCCGTGGTCGGGCACCGCGCCGCCGTTCGGGTTCAGCCCCGACGGCGCCGCGCCGACCTGGCTGCCGCAGCCCGCCGAGTGGGCCGCGCTGACCGTCGAGGCGCAGCTCGCCGACCCGGGCTCGATGCTCGCGCTCTACCGCGAGTTGCTGCGCATCCGGCGCGCCGAACAAGCGCTCGGCGACGGCCCGATGACGTGGTTCCCGAACGGCGACGACGTGCTCGCGTTCCGGCGCGGGCCGGGCTTCGCGTGTGTGGTCAACCTCGCCGCGCACGCCGTGCCGCTCCCCGCGCACGACGAGGTGCTGCTGGCCAGCGGGCCGCTGACCGGCGCCGACCTGCCCACCGACACCGCGGTCTGGCTGCGTACCACCCCTGGCAACTGAAGCAACGGCACCGATCCACGGGAGAGGGAACGACGATGACGTCCAACCGGAGAACTGCTGCCGCGCTCGCCGCGGCCGCAGCCGTCGCCGGCCTGCTGGCCGGGTGCAGCGGGTCGTCGCAGCAGCCCGACGGCGGCCCGGTCCAGATATCGGTGGTCAGTCTCAAGCCGGGCAGCGAGCAGTCTGCGTTCGACGCGTTCGAGGAGCAGGTCCGCCAGTTCGAGGCGGCGAACCCGGGCATCGACGTGACCTCGCAGGAGTACGAGTGGACGGGCCCGACGTTCACCGCGCAGCTCGCGGGCGGCACGCTGCCGACCGTCTTCACGGTGCCGTTCACCGACGGCCAGGGCCTCATCGAGCGCGGCCAGCTCGCCGACATCTCCTCCTACGTCGAGGGCTTCGGCTACACCGACCGGTTCAACGACACCGTGCTGCGCGCCGGGCAGAGCGAGGACGGGCAGATCTTCGGCGTCCCGACGGCGGCGTACGGCGTCGGGCTGCACTACAACCGCACGCTGTTCGCGCAGGCCGGGCTCGACCCGAGCCGCCCGCCGGCCACGTGGGACGACGTGCGGACGTACGCGCGGCAGATCGCCGAGCGCACCGGCCAGGCCGGCTACGCGCAGATGACGCAGGAGAACACCGGCGGCTGGATGCTGACCAGCCTGACGTACGCGCTCGGCGGGCGGATGCAGTCCACGCAGGGTGCGGACGTCGAGGCCACCGTCGACAACCGGTACGCGGAGCAGGCCCTGGGCCTGCTGCGGGACATGCGCTGGACCGACAACTCGATGGGCAGCAACTTCCTCTACGACTGGGGAACGATCAACCAGGACTTCGCCGCCGGGCGGATCGGCATGTACATGGGCGGGTCGGACGTCTACGAGTCACTCGTCCAGCAGAACAACATCAACCCGGACGACTACGGGCTCGCGGTACTCCCGCTCGCGCCGGGCGCGGAGGCCGGGCTGCTCGGCGGCGGCACGCTCGCCGCGGTGAACGTGCGGGCCACGCCGGAGCAGCAGGAGGCCGCCGCGCGGTGGATCGACTTCTACTACATGTCCAAGTACCTGCGTGAGGACGCGGCGGTGCTGGACGCGCGGACGAACGCCGACGCGGACCAGCCGGTCGGGCTGCCGGAGCTGCCGATCTTCGACCGCGCCACGCTCGACCGCTACAACACCTGGATCCAGCCGTTCGTCAACGTCCCGCTCGCCCAGATGAGCTCGTTCACCGAGGGGATCTTCGAGCAGGACCTGGCCGGCGAGCCGCCGGCGCACGCGCAGGAGATGTACGCGGTGCTCGACTCCGTCGTCCAGTCGGTGCTCACCGACCCGAACGCCGACGCACGCGGGCTGCTGGCGACGGCCGACGCCGAGATCCAGACAATCCTCGACCGAGGCTGACGTACGCCGCGGCCGGCCGGGCCACCACCCGGCCGGCCGCGCGTACGCCGTGAATGAGGTGCCGGCATGACGACCTGGTTCCGCCGGGGTGGGTTCTCGACCTTCCTCTTCCTCCTGCCGCTGATCGTGGTCTTCGGCGTGTTCTCGTGGTTCCCGATCGTGCGGGCCGCCGTGATGAGCGTGCAGCAGACCAACCTGGTGACGGCCCCGCGGTTCGTGGGCCTCGACAACTTCCGGACCGTGTTCGAGGACCCGCTGCTGTGGACGGCCGTGCAGAACACGGCGTGGTTCGCGCTGATCGCGCTGGTGCTCGGCTACCCCGTGCCGCTCGTGCTGGCCGTGATCATGAGCGAGGTGCGCCGCTTCCGCGGGCTCTACACGGCGATCGCGTACCTGCCGGTGGTCGTGCCGCCCGTCGTGGCGGTGCTGATGTGGAAGGTCTTCTACGACGCGCGGCCCGAGGGCGTGTTCAACACGATCCTCGGCTGGTTCGGGCTCGGCCCGTTCCAGTGGCTCCAGTCGGCGACGACCGCGATGCCCGCGCTCGTCCTGGAGGCGACGTGGGCGGCGGCCGGCGGCACCGTGATCATCTACCTCGCCGCGCTGGTCGCGGTGCCGCACGAGCTGTACGAGGCCGCCGAGGTGGACGGCGCGGGGCTGTGGCGCAAGGTCTGGCACGTCACGATGCCGCAGCTGCGGGGCGTGCTGCTGGTGACGCTGATCCTGCAGATCATCAGCACGTCGCAGGTCTTCCTGGAGCCGTTCCTCTTCACCGGCGGCGGCCCGGCGAACTCCACGCTCACCGTGCTGCTGCTGATCTACGAGTACGCGTTCGCGTCCAGCCTCGGCGGCGACTACGGCGCGGCGACCGCGCTGAGCCTGATGCTGGCGGTGTTCCTCGCGGCGCTGTCCGCCCTCTACTTCTGGCTGACCCGATCGTGGAGCACGTCGTGAGCACGCCGACCCGGACCCGGCCGCCCGCTCCCCGCACCCCGGCCGCGGCGCCGCCACCGGCGTCCGGCCGGCGGCGCGGGCGGGCGGCCGAGCCCGTCGTACGCGGGATCGTCTCGCCGTCCGAGTGGCGCACACCGCGGGTGCGGACCGGGCTCGGGCTGACGCAGGTGGTGCTGCTGGCCGCGCTGGTGGTCGTCTCGCTCGGGCCGATGGCGTGGCTGGTCAAGGCCGCGCTGACGCCGACACAGGACACGCTGCGTGACCCGATGGCGTTCTTCCCCAACGGCGTGGACTGGGCGAACCTGAGCACGGCGTGGACGTCGGTGCACATCGACCTGCACTTCGCCAACAGCATGATCGTCGCGGTCGGGGCGTGGCTCGTGCAGCTGGTCGTCGCGACGACGGGCGGCTACGCGCTCTCCGTGCTCAGGCCGCGCTACGGGCCGGTGCTGTACTGGCTCGTCCTGAGCACGCTCTTCGTGCCGGCCGTGGTGCTGCTCGTCCCGCTCTACCTGACCGTGCTCAGCCCGCCGCTGCTCGGTGCGTCGCTGATCAACACGTTCTGGGCGGTCTGGCTGCCGGCCGGCGCCAACGCGTTCAACGTGCTGCTGGCCAAGCGGTTCTTCGACAACCTGCCCGGGGAGATCTTCGAGGCCGCCCGGATCGACGGGGCGGGACCGCTGCGGGTCTTCTGGTCGGTGCTGCTGCCGATGTCGCGGCCGATCCTCGGGGTGATCTCGGTGTTCGCGTTCGTCGCGGCGTGGAAGGACTTCCTCTGGCCGCTGCTCGTGCTGCCCGACCCGGACCTGCAGCCGCTCTCGGTGCGGCTGCCCACGCTCGCGAGCTCGATCGAGCTGGACATCCTGCTGGCCGCGCTGATGATCTCGGCGCTGATCCCGGTGGTGCTGTTCCTGGTGTTCCAGCGGACGTTCCTGCGCACTGCCGGGCTCGGGGGCGCGCTCAAGGGGTAGCGCAGACCGGGGTGGTACGCGGGGCCGGGGCGCATCGCCCCGGCCCCGCCGTACGTTCGGGCGGCTTCACCTGCTGCCCCCGCGGCGCGGGAGCCGCCCGTCCCCTCTTCTTCGTTGCAGCTAGTAGAAGCGCTCGCGGCGCCGGCGGCGGTGGGTGACGTCGCGCTCGGCGCAGCCGGGGCACAGCTCGCCGTCCGGCTCCACCATCGACGCGGGCGTGACGACGTGTCCGCAGACGGCGGAGTAGTAGCCACTGTGACAGCTGGACGTCGCGGCGATCTCCGAGTCGCGCACCGCGTGCGCCCGGCCGTCGGCCATGCAGGTCACCGACACGGTGGCACCCGCCATCAGCGTGGGTTCGGTCGTCGCCGTTCCCCAGCCAAGTCTGTTCACGGTCCCCACTCCGCACACAGGTCGGTCAGCGTGTGTTCACGTCATCGTCCGGCGGCGTGCGCCGGTGATCACAGTCTGTCGGCTACGACTTGCATCCGCAAGCCCCTTTGCAACAACATCTGCAATTGCATCTGCAAGACGTGCCGACCGAGGTTGACGTCTCGGCGGCCCATGGGTCGGGAGTGAGTGGACATGCAGCACATCGACGACAACGGGATCTCGGCCGACCGGCTGGGCGCGGTGGCGTGGCGCAAGAGCCAGGCCAGCAACCCCAACGGTGACTGCGTCGAGGTCGCTCCCCTGGCCGGCGGCGAGATCGCGGTGCGCAACTCCCGCGACCCGCACGGCCCCGCGCTCATCTACACGCGCGCGGAGATCGCGGCCTTCATCAAGGGCGCCAAGGACGGCGAGTTCGACGACCTGGCGGTCTGACCCCGCCGGCCGTCACACCGTCTGACCCGACCGTCTGACCAGGCGGTCTGCAGCTTGGCGCAAGACCGGCCGCGGAAGACCGCGGCCGGTCTATGCTCTTTGCGTGTCGGCGGCCCGCACGTCCCCGCCGTACCGGCTGCTGACGCCGTCCCGGCGGCCGGGGAGCACCCGACAGACATAGGTTCCACGGGGGTTGAACAACAGTGAGTCGAGAGCAGAGCGGGCGGGCGACGGGCCAGCGGCCGGTGGACCCCGGCCAGCCCGGCGGGCCCACTGTCCTGCGCATCGTCATCGGCACCCAGCTCCGCCGCTGGCGCGAGGCCAACGGGATCTCGCGCGAGGCCGCCGGGGATGTCATCCGCGCCTCCCACGCGAAGATCAGCCGCCTGGAGCTGGGGCGCGTCGGGTTCAAGGTGCGCGACATCGTCGACCTGCTCGACCTCTACGGCATCAACGACGAGTCCGAGCGGGCCGAGTTCCTCCAGCTGGTCGAGCAGGCCAACGCGCGCGGCTGGTGGCACCAGCACGCGCCGGTGCTCCCGGCGTGGTTCGAGATGTACCTCGGGCTGGAGCAGTCCGCGCGGGTGATCCGGACCTACCAGGTGCAGTTCGTCCCCGGCCTGCTGCAGACCGAGGACTACGCGCGCAACGTCATCCTGGTCGGGCACCAGGCCGAGTCGGCCGACGAGATCGACCGGCGCGTGAACCTGCGCATGACCCGGCAGAAGATGCTGCACGAGCCCGGCGCCCCGCAGCTGTGGGCCGTGATCGACGAGGCCGCGCTGAGCCGCCCGTTCGGCGCGCCGCACGTCATGAAGGCGCAGCTGGAGCACCTGCTGGAGATGAGCGAGCTGCCGAACGTCACCGTGCAGGTGCTGCCGTTCCGGCTCGGGAGCCACGCGGCGGCCGGTGGCCCGTTCACGATCCTGCGGTTCGCGGAGCCGGATCTCCCGGACATCGTGTACCTGGAGCAGCTCAACAGCGCGGTCTACCTCGACAAGCGCAACGAGGTGGAGGACTACCTCGCCGTCATGGAGCGGGTGAGCGTGCAGGCCGAGACGCCGGCCCGGTCCACCGCGATCCTCAAGCGGCTCTGCGCCGGGGACTGACCCGCCTGGAGCAGGCTCCTGGTGTCGCCCGTTCTGCGGGCGGTCACCGTCTTGTGCCGTGGAGCACGTAGGCTCCCTTTCATGGTTCGTCGTGTCGGTTTGTCCGTTCTGTCCGTTCTCTTCGCCGTCGTGCTCGTCTCCGGATGCGGCGGGTCGGGGTCGAACACCAACTGCGGCGTGAACGGCTGCACGATCACGTTCCCCCGCAGCGGCGAGGCCGCGGTGTCGGTGCTCGGGATCGAGGCCCGGCTGGTCGGGGTGCAGAACGGCGCCGCCGAGCTCCAGGTCGCCGGGCAGACGATCACCGTGCCGGTCGGCGGGGAGGCGAACGCCGAGGGCTTCACGGTCGGGGTCGAGAGCGTGACCGACACCGAGGTCGTCGTGCGGGTGCGGCCCTTCTGACCCTGTTCGGCTCGGCTCGCCGGCGGGCTCGGCCCGTCCGGCGGGCTCGGCAGGCTCGGGCGCGTTGGCCCGGCCCGTCCGCCGGGACCGAGCCGCGGACCGCGCGGCCGGCGTCGCGCCGGCTCAGCGCGGCGTGGCGAGGGCGTTGTCGACGCCCGGCTCGTACGGGCCGAGGAACCGCGGGTCGGGGGTGAACGCCATGTCGGCGAGAGCCGGGAACGCGGCCGGGATCTCCCGGGCCCAGCCGTAGACGGTGGCGTAGCCGCGGACGCGAGGCTCGGGTCGCCGACGCCGACCGCGTCGATCCCGGCCGCGCGGCAGAGCGCGACGGCGCGCGGCAGGTGGAACGCCTGGGTGACGACCGTGGCCGCGCGGACACCGAAGATCGCGCCGGCCCGGGCGCAGGAGTCCCAGGTGCTGAACCCGGCGTAGTCGCCGGCGATCTTGGCGTCCGGCACGCCCGCCGCGACGAGGTAGGCGCGCATCGTGTCGGTCTCGTTGTAGGTCTCGACGCTGTTGTCGCCGCTCACGAGCACGGCGTCGACCCGGCCGCGGTGGTAGAGGTCGGCGGCGAGGTCCAGGCGCCGGGCCAGCAGCAGCGACGGCCGCCCGTCGGGGCGCACGCCCGCGCCGAGCACCAGCGCCACGGGCCGTTGCGGCACGAGCTCGGGCGTGGTGCGCCGGTCGTTCGTGGTGAGCAGGAGCCAGGCGAACGGCCCGATCAGGAGCAGCGGTGCGACGACCGCCGCCACGGCCCACCGTGCCCGCCGCCACCATGCCCGTGGCCGCCCCCCGCGCGCTTCCATGTCAGCTTGGACGGTCCGAACCCCCTCCACGGTTCCCGGCGGCCGATACTCGATCGGTGGACGGTTCTTCCGGTGGCCGGCGCGCCGCACGTGCGGCACGGGTGCGAGCGCGGGTCGGCTCCGGCCTCGTGGAGCTGCTGCCGGACCGCGAACGGCCACGCGCCTGGACGCTCCTCCTGGACGGTACCCCGCAGTCGCACGTCGATCTCGACGATCCGACGCATCTGGAGTTCGAGTACGTCCGCCGGCTCGGCCACGTCGCCGACACCGCGCTGCCGCCGCGCCGTCCGATGCGCGCGCTGCACCTCGGCGGCGGCGGGCTGACGCTGCCCCGGTACGTCGCGGCCACCCGGCCGCGCTCCGACCAGCACGTCGCCGAGATCGACGGCGGGCTCGTCGAGCTGGTCCGCCGCGTGCTCCCGCTGGAGCGGTCCTGGCGCATCAAGATCCGCACGGCGGACGCGCGGGAGTTGCTGCTCGGGCCCCGGCGGGCCGGTTCGACCTGGTCGTCACGGACGTCTTCGCCGCGGGCCGCACGCCGGGGCACCTCACGTCCGTCGAGTTCGTGCGGGCCGTCGCCACCGCGCTCGGCCCGGCCGGCGGGTACGCCGCCAACCTCGCCGACGGTGACCGGCTCGCGTTCGCGCGAGCCCAGGTCGCGACGGTGCGCGCGGTGTTCCCGCACGTGTGCCTGATCAGCGATCCCGCCGTCCTGCACGGGCGCCGGTTCGGCAACCTCGTGCTGGTCGCGTCCCGCACCCCGCTGCCCGTCGACGCCCTCGGGACGCGGGTGGCGCGCGACCCGGGCGGCGGCCGGGTGCTGCACGGCGCCGAGCTGGAGCGGTTCACCGGCGCGCCCGCCCGGTCACCGACGCCACGGCCACCGGCTCCCCGGCCCCGCCCCCGGACCTCTTCGGCCCCTGAGGGAACGCAGGTTCCTGAACCCACGGGTTCAACCGCAGTCGGATGCCGGCACCACTCGCGGGCTCGCCGGCCGGCTGCGCGCGGGCGACCCGGCCGCGGTGGCGCAGCAGTTCCAGCAGGCGGTGGCCCGCGCCGCCGTGCGCACGTTTCCGGCCGCGTACGCGTAGCGGTCACGTTCGCGGCCGGGTGTTCGTCAGGGGTGTGACGGCATCCGCGAACGACGTGAGGGACGGGCTGTGGACGAGCGCGACCGGCTGACCGACCGGTTCGAGGAGCACCGCACCCACCTGCGCACCGTCGCCTTCCGGATGCTCGGCTCGCTCAGCGAGGCCGACGACGCCGCGAGGAGCCGCTCGACGAGGTCGAGCAGGACGCCGGCGGCGTCGACCCGGAGGAGGAGGCGGTGCTCGCCGACTCGGTCGGCCCGGCGCTGCTCGTCGTGCTGGAGACGCTCGCGCCCGCGGAGCGGCTGGCGTTCGTGCTGCACGACATGTTCGCGGTGCCGTTCGACGAGATCGCGCCGATCGTCGGGCGGACGCCCACGGCGACCCGCCAGCTCGCCAGCCGCGCGCGCCGCCGGGTGCAGGGCGCGGCGGCTCCCCGAGACGGACGTGGCTCGGCAGCGCCGGGTCGTCGAGGCGTTCCTCGCCGCGTCGCGCGGCGGCGCTCGGCGCGCTGCTCACCGTGCTCGACCCGGGTGTGGTGCTGCGCGCGGACGAGCGGGCCGTCGCGTCGGCGGCCGGGGTCCCGGGCGCGCCGCCGCCGGCCCCGCAGGTGCGCGGGCCGGCCGGGGTCGCCCACGTGTTCGCCGGACGGGCGCGGGCCGCGCGGCTCGCGCTGGTGGACGGCGCGGTCGGGGCGGTGTGGGCGCCGGGCGGGCAGGTGCGGGTGGTGTTCGTGTTCTCGGTCGCGGCGAGGCGGGTCAGCGGCATGGAGATGATCTCGGACCCGGCCACCGTCGGCCGGCTCGACGTGCGGCTGCTCGAGCAGTGAGGTCACCCGGCCACGCGTGCCGATCTCCCGGACCGGGTAACCGCCGGGCGCCAAACAGGCCCGACGGAGGGAGATCATCGTGTCGCTGCCGGTCAGGCGCGGGCGCTACCGCGTCCGCCAGTGGGACCCCTTCGGCCGGTGGGGGGTCGACAACCTGTTCGACCAGATGAACCGGATGCTGAGCACCGCGTCCCCCGACGTCGCCCGGATCACCGTCACCGCGTGGGCGCCGCCGGTCGACGTGCAGGAGTCCGACGACGAGTACGCGGTCGAGGCCGACCTGCCGGGCGTGCGGCCCGAGGACGTCACCGTGGACGTGCAGGGCCGCCGGCTGCGGATCACCGGTGCGTACGGCCAGTCGGAACCGCCGGCCGGGTCCGAGGGGAAGACCGAGAAGAACGGGAAGAGCGAGAAGGCGGACCCGGGGACCGTGCGCCGGTCCGGGCGGTTCGACTACCGCGTGACGCTGCCCGGCGACGTCGACGCCGAGGCGGCCAGGGCGGAGATGGAGAACGGGACGCTGCGGCTGCGCCTGCCGAAGGTGACCCCGAGCGCCGGGCGGAGCATCCCGGTGCAGACGGGGAAGCCGAAGAAGGACTGAGGAGCGCCTCCCCCGGCTTCCGGGGAGGCCGTTCACCCCCCTGAGAAGCTCGGATACGAGCGGGCGGTCGGGAGGAGCGAGCAGGAGAGACCGGTTTGGCGGTAGCGCCGGGCGTCCCGGACCCGAGTGACGGTTCAGGCAGACCGTGTGAGGTGGCGTGAGACGACCCCGAACGGGCGCGTCACACGCCGGTTCACGCGGGGCTCGCGGATCGTTGCGGGCGAGGAGGAAGCCGTGGTGACGATCAACCTGCTCGGCCCGCCCACGGTCCGGGACGACCGCGGCGGGGTGCGTGCCCCGCGTGGCCGCAAGGCGTGGGCGCTGCTCGCGTACCTGCTGCTGAACGAGCGTCCGGTCGGCCGCTCCCACCTGGCCGAGCTGCTGTTCGGCGAGGCGGGCGACCCGCTGGGTGCGCTGCGCTGGACGCTGGCCGAGCTGCGCCGCGCGCTGGGTGTGCCGGGCGCGTTCGCCGGTGACCCGGTCAGCCCGCGGCTCGGTCCTCAGGTCGCCGTCGACCTGGAGACGATCACCGCGACCGGGGGCGACGCGGCGCCGCTGCTGCGGCTGGGCGGCGAGCTGCTGGAGGGCATGCAGCTCGCGGCGCACCCGGAGTACGAGTCGTGGCTGCTGGTCGAGCGGCACCGGATCGCGGCCCTGCTGGAGGCCCGGCTCCGCACGGCGGCGGTTGCGCTGCTCGCGGAGGGCCGGGCCCGGGAGGCCGTGTCGTACGCGGCGCGGGCCGTGGCGGGCAACCCGCTGGAGGAGGGCAACCACGAGCTGCTGGTCCGCAGCCTGGCGATGGCCGGCGACCGGGACGCGGCCCGGCGGCAGGCCCTGGTGTGCGAGGACCTGCTGCGCCGCGAGCTGGGGATCGAGGTCTCCGCGGCGGTGCGGGAGGCGGCGACCGCGGGCGCGGTGGTGCCGGCCGGCCGGCCGGGCGGTGGCCGGGCGGCCGCGTCGAGCCGGCTCGACGCGGGGGAGGCGGCGCTGGTCGCGGGCGCGGTCGAGGCCGGGCTCGCGTCGCTGCGGCAGGCGGCCGAGGAGGCGGCCCGCTGCGGGGACGCCGCGCTGGAGGGCCGGGCCCGCGCGGCGCTGGGCTCGGCCCTCGTGCACGCGGTCCGCGGCCGGGACGAGGAGGGCTCGGTGATGCTGCACCAGGCGGCCGCGCTGGCCACCCGGGCCGGCGACCGGGCCACCGCCGTGACGGCCTACCGGGAGCTGGGGTTCGTCGAGGTGCAGGCGGGCCGGCGTGCCACGGCCGACCGCTGGCTGGCCCGGGCGGCCGGGCTCGCGGAGACCGACGACGAGTGCGCCACAGTGCTGGCCGTCCGCGGGATGAACGCGTCGGACCGGGGCGACTACCCGGCCGCGTTCGCGTACCTCGCGGAGTCCGTCGAACGCTCGGTGAGCTGCGGGAACCGGCTGCAGGAGGGCTGGTCGCTGTCGATCGCGGCTCGCGCGCACCTGCTGCGCGGCGAGTACAGCCAGGCCGGCGCCGCGCTCGCGCGTTCGCTGGAGGCCGTGCGCGAGCAGCGGTGGTTCGCGTTCCTGCCGTGGCCGCAGTCGCTGCAGGCCGAGCTGGACCTGCGGCTCGGGCGCGTCGACGAGGCGGCCGATGCGCTGGAACGGGCGTGGGCGATGGCCTGCCAGCTCGGCGATCCGTGCTGGGAGGCGATGTCCGCACGCGGGATGAGCCTGCTGCACGCGCACAAGGGCGACCACACGGCCGCCGCCGGCTGGCTGGCCGAGGCCGACACGCGGATCACCCGCGTCTCCGACCGGTACCGCTGGGTGCACGCGCACGTGCTGGACACGGCCGTGGGGGCGCTGCTCGGCCGCGGCGACGAGGCGCGGGCCCGGCCGCTCGCGGCCGACCTCCAGCAGCTCGCGGCGCGCTGCGAGATGCGCGAGTTCGTGGTCCGCGCCCACCTGCACCACGGGCTGCTCGGCGACACGGCCGCGCTGGCCGCCGCGCGCCGGCTGGCCACCGAGATCGACAACCCGGCGCTCGTCCGCATGGTCGAGGACCCGGGGAGGAGGTGACCGTGGGACCGCAGGCGCCCGCGCGTACCGGCGAGAGGACCGCGACCCGGCCGCGACCTGCGGGTCGGCGACATGAACGCGTTGCCCTGGCCCGACGCGTCGTTCGACGTGGTGACGGGCTTCCGCGGGGTGTGGGCACCACGCCGGACGGGCTCGCGGAGATCCACCGGGTGCTCGCACCGGGCCGAGCGGTGACCGGGTTCCTGGGGCCGGCACCCGACTCGGCCGGGGCGCGGCGCCTCTTCGCCGAGGACGTCGAGGACGTCGAGG
>MKJX01000227.1 GCA_001942415.1 Pseudonocardia sp. CNS-139 | reverse complement strand
AGCCGCGCCGGGTCGACGGCCGCCTGCAGCGTGGCGAGCTCGGCGCGCCGGGCGTCGAGGGTGTCGGTGGCGGCGTGCCACTCCTCCGTGAGCGCCTCGGCCTCGCGGTTGACCTGCTCCAGCTGCGCGGCGGCATCCTCCGCGTTGTCCGGGGGCGGCGGCTGGGCCGCGGCCGGTGCGAACCCGCCTAGCAGTGCCAGCAGCACGGCCAGCACGATCGCCCCGGTGGACGGGGCGAGGCGACGCGCCCTTCCACGGGACGTCACGCGGGGACCGGACGGGACACGCAGAGGGGACTCCACGCGACCGGATCTCCTCTCGCCACCCCCGCACCGCCACTCGACCGGGTGCAAACCCCGGTCCGATCGGAGCAGTGCGCGGTAACCTTGCGTTGCCATCCGCGGTCGAATGGCTGACATGCCGCAAGGTCTCGCGGAGATTACGGAGCAGCCGGGTGACGGTCCAACACCGGGTCAGAGCAGGCCGGAGCGGTGAGCGGTCGACTTCGGGGCGCGCACGGCAGGCCGAGCGGTCGATCGAGCCGCCACACGTCACCCAGCGTCGCGTACCGACTGCACTTCGTCGCCGCCGGACGTCGCTCGGCGCGTGCGGGTAGCCACCAGCCGCAATCTCGGGACCAGGCCTTGATCGGCGAGCACATCGATCGCTCGCCGTTCCGGTGCGTCGAGCTGCACGATCGCGCGCCGGACGGCGGGTCCGACACGCCGCCGGCGGGCTGCTCACCCAGCAGGACCCCGATCACGCAGTCCTCGCAGGCGAGGCCGCGGACCTCGCAACGGTCGCAGTCGATGATCATCTCGGCTCCTCGGCTCGTCGGCGGGCCGGCCGGCCGCACCGATGCCGAGAACGGTAGGAGCGCCCACCGACAGTTCCGCCCCACCGCGACTCGCGCACACCCAGAGCCCGACTCGCGTACCTCCAGAGCCCGACTCGCGCGCACCCAGAGCGCGACTCGCGCGCACTTTTCCGGCGACTCGCGGGCCGTTCCCGCGAGTCGCGGCCTGAGCGCACGCGAGTCGGGGCCTGGGTGCGCGCGAGTCGGGGCCTGGGTGCGCGCGAGTCGCTGGATTCAGGCGCGCGAGTCGCTGGATTCAGGCGCGGCCGAGGCGGGTGAGCAGCACCGCGGACGGGACGGCGTGCGCACCGGCCCGCCGCACCGACCGGACGACGGCCTGGTCCGACGTCGCGACGACGATCGGCCGGCCCTGCGGCTCGGCGGCCACCAGGTCCCGCACGACGTCGTCGGCGAGCACGCCCGGATCGCTGAACAGCACCCGGACCCCGCGGGAGCCGCGCGGCGGCGCCGTGACGACCTTGGCCCCGTCGAACACGACCGTGACCTCCACGCCCGTGCGGGCCGCGAGCGCGCCGAGCTGGCCGACGAGCCGGGTGCGCTGGTCGGCCAGCGGCAGCTCGGGATATCCCGTCTTGCTGACGTTGTAGCCGTCGACGACGAGGTGCAGCGACGGCACGGCGAGCAGGGCGTCGAGCGCGGCGACGCTGTCGACGGCGGTGCCCGGGTGCGCACGGCTCGCGCCGGCCACGAGGTCGGCCGGCCGCGGCCCGCCACCGCCGAGGGCCAGCTCCCGGCGCAGCCCGGTGAGCGCCCCGCCGAGGGTGTCGACGAGCAGCGCGAGCCGCACCTCGTCGGCCTTGCGGGCCTCGCGCGCGGCCTGGCGGGCGGCGGCCACCTCGGCGGCGGCGCGGTCGGCCCGGCGGCGTTCGGACTCGGCCCGCTCGCGTTCGCGGTCGCGCTCGGCGACGGCCGCGGCGAGGTCGCGCTGCGCGGCGGCACGCAGCTCGGCGGCCGTGCGCTCGGCGGCGGCCTGCGCGTCGGTGGCCGCCCGCAGCCGGGCGCCCTGCTCGGAGACGCGGCGGCGCAGCTGCTGGTGCTCGGCGTCGCGGTGTTCGCCGGCCTGCCGGGCCTGCGCGCGGGCCTCGGTCAGCTCGCCGCGCAGCCGTTCCAGCTCGATCGTCAGCTTGTCGACGCGGGAGAGCGCGGCGTCCAGCTCGGCGCGCAGCTCGCCGGTCTCGCCCCGGCGGACCGCGGCGGCCACGGCGTCGGCGGCGGCCGGGTCCTCGGTGAGCAGGGACCACGCGGCGGCCGTGAGCGGGTCGTCGGCGGCGCTCGTCAGCTCGCCGGGCCGTGCTCGTCCCACCACGCGACGACCGTGGCCCGGAACGCGGCCGACGCCGCCAGCTCGGACGTGAGCGGCTGGGCCCCGAGCTTGGCCCGCTTCGCGGGGGTGAACCGGGCGAGCCGGCGCAGCGCGACCGGCACCTCGGCCAGCGGCATCCCGCCCACGGCCGCGGCCGCCAGCTCGGCGAGCCGGGCCCGCACGGCGTCGGGCAGCCGCTCCCAGTCGGGGACGTCGAAGGGCTCGGCCGCACCCTCTTCGGGTGGGCCGGAACGCCCGTCGGACCTCGACATCGCTCCAGGTTATCGCCGGTTGCCCGGTTGCACCCGGTACGCGACCGTCACATCCCCCGCAGTGACCGCGCCGGGAACTGTCGGAGGGCCTCGCTACCGTCCGCCGCCGTGCCCGTCCGCTCCCCCGCCGTCTCCCCGCAGCTCGCGTTCGACGAGCTCGGCACCCCGCTGCGCGAGGTCACGTTCGTGGTGCTGGACCTGGAGACGACCGGCGGCTCCGCCACCGGCGGCGACACGATCACCGAGGTGGGGGCGGTGAAGGTGCGCGGCGGGGAGCAGCTCGGCGAGCTGGCCACGCTCGTCGACCCGGGCACCGGCGTGCCGCCCGGCATCGTCGCGCTCACCGGCATCACGTCGGCGATGACGGCGGGCGCGCCGCCGATCACGGCGGTGCTGCCCACGGTGCTGGAGTTCCTGCGCGGCGCGGTGCTGGTGGCGCACAACCGCCCCGCCGCGCCGGGTTCCTGCGCGCGGCGTGCGAGCGGCACGGGCAGACGTGGCCGCGGCCGCCGGTGCTCTGCACGGCCCGGCTGGCCCGCGCGGTGCTCCCGCACGACGAGGCGCCGAGCGTGCGGCTCGGGGCGCTCGCCGAGCACTTCGGCACCGCCACCCGCCCGACGCACCGCGCGCTCGCCGACGCCCGCGCGACGGTGGAGGTGCTGCACCGGCTGCTGGAACGGGTCGGCAACCTCGGCGTGCAGAGCCTGGAGGAGCTGCTCGCGCTGGCCCGCGGCGCGGCGGCGCACCGGCCCACCCAGCAGCAGCGGCAGAAGCGCGTGCTCGCCCGCGGGGTGCCGGCGGCGCCGGGCGTCTACCTGTTCCGCGCGCCCGCGACGAGGTGCTCTACGTCGGCACGAGCGGCGACCTGCAGCGGCGCGTGCGCAGCTACTTCACCTCCGGCGAGCGCCGCCGCCGGGTGCGGGACATGGTCGCGGTCGCCGAACGCGTCGACACGGTCGTCTGCGCCCACGCGCTGGAGGCGGCCGTGCGCGAGCTCCGGCTCATCGCCGCCCACCAGCCCCGCTACAACCGCCGCTCGCGCCGTCCCCGGCACACCTGGTGGGTCACGCCGACGGCCGAGGCGTTCCCCCGGCTGTCGGTCGTCCAGGCCCCGCGCGACGGCGCGCTCGGCCCGTTCTCCTCCCGCCGGGCCGCGGCGGCCGCCGTCGACACCGTGCTCGACGCCGTGCCGCTGCGCCCCTGCACGCAGCGCATCCCGGCCCGCGGCGCGTCCGGCTCGCCGTGCGCGCTCCACGAGCTGGGCCGCTGCGGCGCCCCCTGCGCCGGCCTGCAGACGCCCGAGGAGTACGCCCCGGCCGTCGACGCGCTGCACGACCTCGTCGCCGGCCGGGACGACGCGGCGCTGGCACGCATGGCCGCCGACGTGGACGCGCTGGCCGGCCGCGAGCGCTTCGAGGCCGCGGCGCGGCTGCGCGACCGGCTCGCCGCGCTGGTCACGGGCCTGGCCCGGGCCCAGCAGCTCACGGCCCTCGCTGCGGTGCCCGAGCTGGTCGGGGCCCGCCCGGACGGGCGCGGCGGCTGGGAGCTGGCCGTGTTGCGGCACGGGCGGCTCGCCGCGGCCGGGGTGGCGCGGCGGGGCACGCCCCCGATGCCGGTGGTGGACGCGCTGCGGCTGGGCGCGCAGGTGGTGCTGCCGGAGGCCGGCCCGTTGCGCGGCGCGCCAGCCGAGGAGGTGCGGCTGCTGCACCGCTGGCTCACCACGGGCGGCACGAGGCTGGTCGCGGGCGACCCGCCGTGGACGGAGCCGGCCCGCGGCGCGGGCCCGTGGGGCGCGTGGGCGGAACGGGCCCGGCCGCTGGAGGTCGACTAATCTCGCCCGCGCGAGCCGTCCGACCCGAGGAGCCCTCGTTGATCACCGCGATCGTCCTGGTGCACACCGACGCCGACCGCATCCCGGAGACCGCGCAGGCCATCGCCGACCTCGACGGCGTGGCCGAGGTGTACTCCTGCGCCGGTGACGTCGACCTGATCGCGATCGTCAAGGTCGCCGAGCACGAGGAGCTGGCCGAGGTGATCGCGGGCCGGCTCAGCAAGGTGGAGGGTGTGCAGCACACCGACACCCACATCGCGTTCCGCTCCTACTCGCGCGCCGACACCGAGGCCACGTTCTCCGTCGGGCTCGACGGGGACTGACCCTCAGTCCAGGCAGAACTCGTTGCCCTCGGGGTCGGCCATCACGATGTGCCCGGCGCCGAGCGGCGGTTCGGGCTCGTGCCGTTCGAGGCGCTTGGCGCCGTTGCCGATGAGCCGCTCGGCCTCGGTCTCCAGCGCCGCCATGCGCGCGGCGCCCGCCAGCCCGGGCGCGGCCCGCACGTCGAGGTGCACGCGGTTCTTGGCCCGCTTGCCCTCGGGCACGCGCTGGAAGAACAGGCGCGGGCCGGCGCCTCTGGGGTCGACGGCCGCCGAGGCGTCGTTGCGCCGCTCGGGCGGCACGCCGAACGCCGCCAGCGCCTCGTCCCACGACGCGAAGCCGGGCGGCGGGGCCTGCACCTCGTAGCCGAGGGCCGTGGCCCAGAACGCGGCCTGGGCGGCGGGGTCCCCGCAGTCGAACGTGAACTGGACGTCGCGCGCATGTCAGCTCGCCTCCTTGTAGGTGTGCAGGTACAGGTCGCGGATCAGGCAGACCTCGGCCACGTGGTGGATCAGCTCGCGGTTGATGTGCAGCACCAGCGCCGCCATCGGCAGCTCGGCGAAGGGTCCCTCGGCCGGCCCGCACGGGCGGGCGAGCCCGGTCTCGCCGAGCGCCTCGACCCCGGCCAGCCACCTGGCGTACTCCTGGTCGAGCTGGGCCAGCGCCGCGTCCGCCGTGGTGGCGTACTCGAACGCCTGGTAGTCGGTGGGCGCCCGGCCGAAGTGCGACGCGTTGCGCATCGCGAGCACGCCGACGACCACGTGCCCGAGCCGCCACGCGATCGTGGTGAACGGCGGCGGGTCGGCTGCGGCATCGCGAAGTCCAGCGTCATCGCACCGGACCCGGCCTGCACCGGCGCCTGCCGGTACCGCGCGGGCGCAGGTTCCAGCAGCCGGGGACGGGCTCCCAGACGTACTCGTCGTCGGTGAGCCCGTCGAGGCGGGCGCGCAGCTGGTGGTCCCAGTGCCACGTGATCTGCTCGCGCAGCTGGAGGTTCCAGGTCGGTTCGGTCACGGGTCCGACCCTCTCGTCGATAGCGGACAGATTCGTTCCGTGATTCCCGGATCCGGGTGGAACGATGTACCCCATGGGCGTCGAGGCGACTACCGAGCGGGTGCTGCGGCTGCTGGCCCTGCTGCAGCGGCGGCCGTCCTGGACCGCCGCCGACCTCGCCGCCGAGCTGGGCGTCACCGACCGCTCGGTGCGCCGCGACGTCGAACGGCTGCGCGCGCTCGGCTATCCCGTGCACGCGACGGCCGGGGTGGGCGGGGGCTACCAGCTCGGCGCGGGCACCCGGCTGCCGCCGCTGCTGTTCGACGACGAGGAGGCGATCGCGACGGCCGTATCGCTGCGGATGGCGTCGGGCGGCACGGTCGCCGGGACGGGCGAGGCGGCCCTGCGGGCGCTGGCGAAGCTCGACCAGGTGATGCCGCCCCGGCTGCGCGCCGAGGTCCGGGCGGTGCACGGCGCCACCGAGACCCTGGTCGGGCCGGGCGTCGAGATCGACGCGGAGCTGCTGGTCACGCTCGCGCGGGCATGCCGCGACGCCGTGCGGGTGCGGTTCCGCTACGCCCGGCGCGGCGGCGACGAGCACGAGCGCACGGTCGAGCCGGTGCGGATGGTCGCGACCGCGCGCCGCTGGTACCTCATGGCGTGGGACGTCGACCGGGCCGACTGGCGCACGTTCCGGCTGGACCGCATGCGCGAGGTGACGGCCACGACCTGGCGGTTCCGGCCCCGCGCCCACCCGGACCCGGTCGCCTACGTGCAGCGGTCCGTCACCGCGGCGCCCTACCGGTACCTGGCCCGGGTGCGGATGCGCGCCCGTCCCGAGCAGGTGCGGGAGCAGGTGCCGCCGCAGGTCGCGCAGGTCGACGACGACGGCGACGGCTGGTCCGTGCTCACGGCGGGCGGCGACGACCTGGCCTGGCTCGCCCTGCACGTCGTGCGCCTGGGCTTCGAGGCGCACGTCCTGGACCCACCGGAGCTGCGCGAGGCCGCAGCAGCGCTGGCCGCCCGCCTCGGCGCCCTGGCCGGGACCGGCCCTCCGGACCCACCGGTTGCAGCAAAGCCACCCTCATGCAACCGGACGGCGTGAGGGTGGCTTTGCTGCAAACCGCCCGGGTCAGTCGGGCGGGCGGCTCAGGCCTTCAGGGCCGTCGAGACCTCGACCCACGCCGCCAGCAGGCGTTCAGCCGCCCCTGTGTCGACGGCTGCGGCCGCCCGTTCCAGTGCCGCCGGGAACGCCGCGGTCAGGTCGGCCGTCTCGCCGTCGAACGCCACGAGCGCACCGGCGGCGTTGAGCAGCACCGCGTCACGCACCGGCCCCGGCGTCCCGCCGACCAGTGCCCGGAAGACCTCGCGTTCTCGGCGGGCGAGCCGCCGCGCAGGTCGTCCCGGGACGCCGGACGGAGTCCGAACGCGGCCGGGTCGACGCGCTCCTGGCGCACCTCGCCGCCGCCGACCGCCCACACCGTGGAGGTGGTCGTGGTGGTCAGCTCGTCGAGCCCGTCGTCGCCGCGCACGACGAGCACCGACGCCCCGCGCCCGGCGAACACCTCGGCGATCACCGGGGCCAGCCGGGCGTCCGCGCACCCGACGAGCGCTGCTTTCGGCTGGGCCGGGTTGGTGAGCGGCCCGAGCACGTTCATCGCGGTCGGCACGCCCAGCTCGCGCCGCGGCCCGGCGGTGTGCCGGTAGCTCGGGTGGAACACCGGCGCGAAGCAGAACCCGATGCCGGCCTGCGCGACGCACGCCGCGACGGCGTCCGGGGGCAGGTCGATGGCGACCCCGAGGGCCTCCAGCACGTCGGCCGCGCCGCTCGCCGAGGACGCCGCCCGGTTGCCGTGCTTGACGACCGGCGCGCCGGCCGCCGCGACGACGACCGCGGCCATCGTGGAGATGTTGACGGTGTGCGCGTGGTCGCCGCCGGTGCCGACGACGTCGACGGCCGGCCCGGGGATCTCGACGCGGCGGGCGTGTTTGAGCATGGTCTCGGCCAGCCCGGCGATCTCCGCGGCCGTCTCGCCCTTGGCCCGCAGCGCCACGATGAAGCCCGCGAGCTGCGCGGGCGTGGCCTCGGCCGAGAGGATCCGGTCCATCACCCAGGCCGTGTCGGCGGCGCCGAGGTCGTCCCCGCCGATCAGCCGGCCGAGCACGGACGGCCAGGTCAGCGCCGTTTGGTCGGCCACGGTCAGCTGGGGGTGACGAGCGCGGTGGACCGGCGCAGCACGTCGGCCACCGTCTCCGCGGCGGTGAGCGGGTCGAGCGGGTGCACGAGCACCGCGTCGGCCTGCGACCAGGTGGCGAGCCAGCGGTCGTCGCGCCGCCGCACGGTGACGACGATCGGCGGGCAGTCGTCGATCTCGTTCTTGAGCTGGCGGGACAGGCCCATGCCGCCGGTGGGCTGCGCCTCCCCGTCCAGGATCGCGAGGTCCACGTCGCCCGCGTCCACGGCGGACAGGACCTCGGCGATGCCACCGGCCTCCAGGAACCGGACGCGGGGCAGGTCGGGCGCCGGCCGCCGCCCGACGGCCGTGATGATGTCCTCGCGTACCTCGGGGCGGTGGCTGAAGACGAGCACGGTCAGGGTCTCGTGCACGGCGGGGCTGCTCACGGAGTAGGACTGTAGTGCGGCGGAGCGTCGGCACCGAGACCGGACCGCGATGTCACCGACACGTTGTAGAAGAAGTTGTGTCCCCGACAGCCCGTAGAAGTTGGCCGGGGGTCATAATGCCCCGGTGACGACAGCGGCCCCAACATCAGCGCGCGCATCCACTCGCTGAACAGGCCCAACCTGGTCAGCGTCGGCACGATCGTCTGGCTGTCCAGCGAGCTGATGTTCTTCGCCGGACTGTTCGCGATCTACTTCACGGCGCGCGCCCAGAACCCCCCCGGCGAGACCTGGCCTCCGCACCCGACGGAGCTGAACGTCCCCTACGCGCTCGTGGTGACGATCATCCTGGTCGCGTCCTCGTTCACGTGCCAGTTCGGCGTGTTCGCCGCCGAGCGCGGCGACGTGTTCGGGCTGCGCCGCTGGTACGTGCTGACGCTGGTCATGGGCACCGCGTTCGTGGTGGGCCAGGCGTACGAGTACTTCCAGCTGGCGTCGCACGAGGGCCTGACGCTCTCGTCCAGCGCCTACGGGACGGTGTTCTACCTGACCACGGGCTTCCACGGCCTCCATGTCACGGGCGGGCTGATCGCCTTCGTCTACCTGTTGATCCGGACGACGCTCAGCAAGTTCACGCCGCAGCAGGCCACCGCCGCCATCGTCGTGTCGTACTACTGGCACTTCGTGGACGTCGTCTGGATCGGCCTGTTCTCCGTCATCTACTTCATCCGCTGACCGCGACGCCGACCCCGACGACGACGCCGACTGCAAGGGCTGGAAGACGCAGACGATGACCACCACACCCCCACCGAGGACCCCTCGCGGCCCCCCGCAGCCGGTTCCGCCGCCGGGTGGCCGGCGCGGTCGCGCTGGGTATCGGCCTGCTGACGGCGGGCGGCCTCTACACCGCGCTCGCCCCGCAGCCGCAGGTGGCCACCGCGCAGCAGGCGGACGCCGCCCTCGTCGCGCAGGGCCAGGACCTCTACAACAACCACTGCATCACCTGCCACGGCTCGAACCTCCAAGGTGTGCAGGACCGCGGGCCGAGCCTCATCGGCGTCGGCGACGCGGCCGCCTACTTCCAGGTGTCGACCGGGCGCATGCCGCTGGCCCGGCAGGAGGCGCAGGCGGCGCGCAAGCCGCCGCTGCCCCAGTTCGACCCGAACACCGAGGTCGGCCAGGCCAACCTCGACGCGCTCGGCGCGTTCATCCAGGCCAACGGCGGCGGCCCGGAGCGGCCGGCCGCCTCGGGCGAGGCGCTGCGCGGGTCCGACCCGGCGCGCGGTGGCGAGCTGTTCCGCCTCAACTGCGCCTCGTGCCACAACTTCACCGGACGCGGCGGCGCGCTGTCGTCCGGCAAGTACGCGCCGTCGCTCGACCATGCGACCGAGCTCGACATCTACACGGCGATGCTCACGGGCCCGCAGAACATGCCCAAGTTCTCCGACCGGCAGCTCGCGCCGGAGGAGAAGGAGGACATCATCGCGTACGTCAAGTCCGTGACGAACGGCAACAACAACCCGGGCGGCGACCCGCTGGGCGGCATCGGCCCGGTGTCGGAGGGCCTCGTCGCCTTCGCCGTCGGCATCGCCGCCATGATCGGATTCGCACTGTGGCTGGGAGCCAAGTCATGACCACCTCGAGGCAGGACCCGGCACCGGGGGCCGAGCACTCGCACCCACCCGCCCCGACCGCCGCCCAGGTGGAGGAGATGTCGCTGGAGGAGCGGGCCACGCTGGCCGGCGACCTCGACGACGTCGTCTGGGCGCGCAACGCCCGGAAGTGGCCGGTCCCCGGCACCCGGGCCGAGCGGCGGGCCGAGCGGTCCGTCGCCGTCTGGTTCGTCATCTCCGCCGTCGCCGGCCTCGCGTTCCTCGGGTCGTTCCTGTTCTGGCCGTGGGAGTACGTCGCGCCGGACCAGCCCGGCTACGGGCTCTACGCGCTGTACACCCCGATCGTCGGCGCGACGTTCGGCCTGATGGTGCTCGCGCTCGGCATCGCCGTGATCGCGTACGTGAAGAGGTTCTTCCCGGACGAGGTCTCGGTGCAGCAGCGGCACGACGGCGCGTCCGACGACGTCGCCCGGCGCACGATCATCGCGCAGCTGATCCACGCCGGCCGGGACACCGACATCGCCCGCCGCTCGCTGATCATCCGCTCCGGGCTCGGCGCCGCTGGCCTGCTCGGCCTCGGGCTGGGCATCGCCGCCATCGCGCCGCTGGTGCGCAACCCCTGGGCCGACCGGGAGAACGCGCCGCTCTGGCACACCGGGTGGCGCTCGGTCAACGGCGAGACCGTCTACCTGCGCCGCGACACCGGCGACCCGCACGACGTCTCGCTCGTGCGGCCCGAGGACCAGGAACCCGGCTCGATCGAGACGGTCTTCCCGTTCCGCGAGTCGGAGCGCGGTGACGAGGAGGCGCTGGCCACCGCCCTGCGCGGCTCGGACACGCCGGTGATGCTGATCCGCCTGCGGCCCGGCCAGCCGGTGCTGCAGCGCGAGGGCCAGCAGGACTTCCACTACGGCGACTACTACGCCTACTCGAAGATCTGCACCCACCTCGGCTGCCCCACCTCGCTGTACGAGGCGCAGACCAACCGGATCCTCTGCCCGTGCCACCAGACGCAGTTCCTCGCGACGGAGTACGCGCGGCCGATCTTCGGGCCGGGCACCAGGCCCCTTCCGCAACTTCCGATTGCGGTCAACGATGAGGGCTACCTCATTGCGACGAGCGACTTCCACGAGCCGGTCGGGCCGGCCTTCTGGGAGCGGAGGTACACGCCGTGAGTTCACTGACGACGCCGACGAGCGGCGGCGGCAACGCCGTCGTCGCCAACGCCCTCGACGAGCTGGACCAGCGGTACCACCCGGCGGCGGGCCTGCGGAAGCAGTTCAACAAGGTCTTCCCGACGCACTGGTCGTTCATGCTCGGTGAGATCGCGCTCTACAGCTTCATCATCCTGCTGCTCTCGGGCACGTACCTCGCGCTGTTCTTCGACCCCTCCATGGAGGAGGTCACCTACAACGGCGTGTTCGAGAACCTGCGCGGCATCCACATGTCCCGCGCGTCGAGAGCGCGCTGGAGATCTCCTTCGAGGTGCGCGGCGGCCTGTTCGTCCGGCAGGTGCACCACTGGGCCGCGCTGCTGTTCGTGGCCGCGATGGTCGT
This sequence comes from Pseudonocardia sp. CNS-139, assembly GCA_001942415.1. Classification (GTDB taxonomy): domain Bacteria; phylum Actinomycetota; class Actinomycetes; order Mycobacteriales; family Pseudonocardiaceae; genus Pseudonocardia. The sequence goes on along the minus strand of MKJX01000227.1, from coordinate 21,888 downwards.
GCACATGTTCCGCACGTACTTCACCGGCGCCTTCCGCAAGCCGCGCGAGGCCAACTGGGTGATCGGCGTGCTGCTGCTCTTCCTGGGCTTCTTCGCCGGCTTCACCGGCTACTCGCTGCCGGACGACCTGCTCTCCGGCGCCGGGCCTGCGGATCGCGTCCGGCTTCACCGCTGGCCGTCCCGGTGCTCGGCACCTGGACGCACTTCGCGCTGTTCGGCGGGGAGTTCCCGGGCACCGAGATCATCCCGCGCATCTACATCGCGCACGTGCTGCTCATCCCGGGCATCCTGCTGGCGCTGATCGCGGTGCACGTGGGGCTGGTCTGGTACCAGAAGCACACGCAGTTCCCCGGGCCCGGCCGCACCGAGGGCAACGTCGTCGGTGTCCGGATCCTCCCGACGTTCGCGGCCAAGGGCGGCGCGTTCTTCGCCGTCACGGTCGGCGTCACCGCGATCATGGGCGGCATCTTCCAGATCAACCCGATCTGGAACTTCGGCCCGTACAACCCGGCGCACATCTCGGCGGGCTCCCAGCCCGACTGGTACGTCCTCTTCACCGAGGGCATGCTGCGGATCTTCCCGCCGTGGGACATCTACCTGGGCGACTACAACATCCCGCCCGCGTTCTGGGCGAGCCCGGCGTTCCTCCCCGTGCTCTACGTGCTCGCCGGGGCGTACCCCTGGATCGAGAAGCGGTTCACGAAGGACAACGCGCTGCACAACCTGCTGCAGCGGCCGCGCGACGTGCCGGTCCGGACGTCGCTGGGCGTCATGGCGATCTCGTTCTACACGGTGCTGGTGCTCTGCGGCAGCAACGACCTGATCGCCTACTTCTTCGACATCTCGCTCAACGCCACCACGTGGGCGGGCCGGATCATGGTGCTGGTCGTGCCGCCGATCGCGTACTACGTGACCTACCGGATCTGCATCGGCCTGCAGCGCAGCGACCGGGCGGTGCTGGAGCACGGCATCGAGACCGGCATCATCCGCCGGCTCCCGCACGGCGAGTTCATCGAGATCCACCAGCCGCTCGCCGGCGTGGACGCGCACGGGCACCCGATCCCGCTGGAGTACCAGGGCGCGCCGGTCCCGAAGAAGATGAACCAGCTCGGGTACGGCGGCTCGCCGGTGGCGGGCTCGATGTTCTCGCCCGACCCGGCCGACGAGACCGCCGCGCTGGAGCAGGCCCGCGCGGCCGAGCTGGGCCACGGTCCGAGCGACGGCGAGGAGCCGAGCAGCGCGAGCTGGCCGGCCGTCCGAAGGACGCGGTCGACTAGCAGTCCGACAGACGAAGGGCCCCGCCGGATCTCCGGCGGGGCCCTTCTCGTTTGCGCTATTCGGCGAGGTCGAACTCGCCGGCGTTGACGCCACCGACGAACGCCGCCCACTCCCCCTCGGGGAAACGCAGGATCGGGCCACGGCCCTGGGCCTTCGTGTCGCGCACCAGCCGCTCGCCGTCCGCCAGCGCCGCGACCTCGACGCAACTGTTGCCGTTGCCGCCGCTGAAGCTGCTCTTGTGCCAGGCGAGTCCCTCCACGCGGCCAACCGTACTCACCCTCCGCCGATGCGTCGGATCACCTCGGACGAGGCGGCGGGCGAGAGTGCGAGGGTCCGCAGGTGGTCGAAGGTCCGCCGAGCCAGAGTGACGTCCGGGTCCTTCTCCAGGAGCGTGGCGCCGAGCGCGTGCTCGACGTACGCCATGTCCGGCTCCCCCAGGTGCTCGAAGCTGAGCAGCGTGAACCCCGAGCCGAGCGCCGGGTGCGCTCCCTGCCCGGCCGGCAGCACCTGCAGGGTGACCGTCGGCAGCTCGGTCGCCGTCAGCAGGTGTTCCAGCTGCATTCGCTGGGTCTCCCGGCCGCCCACCGGGTTGCGCAGCACCGCCTCGTCGAGAATCGCCACGAGATCCAGCGGGTCGTCGCCGGATTGCAGCCGGCGCTGCCGCATGGCCCGGATCTCGACCTCGCGCTCGCGCGCGTCGGCTGTGCGGTCCATCGCCACCGCGTCGAACACGCCCGGGTGTGGTCGGCCACCTGAAGCAGCCCCGGCACGAACCCCACGGCGAACTCCTGCACCCGAGATGCCTCGGTCTCGAAGCGACGTAGGAGTTGTCGCCGAGCCCGTAGGCCCGGTACCAGCCGCGCTGCCGGGTCTCCCGGGTCAGCTGGATCAGCTCGGTCCAGTTGTCGCCACCGGCGTCGTAGAGGTCGAGCATGCTCTTCACCAGGTGGACGTCGATCGTCTGGTGGCCCGTCTCGATGCGGCTGAGCCGGCTCACCGACGTGTCGAGCGCGGGCGCGGCCGCGTCCAGCGTGAACCCGCCCTGCTCCCGCAGCTCCCGCAGCCGGCGCCCCAGGATGCGGCGCCGGACCGAGGCCCCGTACCACTTGTTCGCCATGTGCCCTCCGTGTCGGCGTGATCACGGATCTTGGCAGCGGGAACGGCCCGGGTGGGATTTGCAGCCCCACCCCCCGCGAGTCGCGCTCTGAGTGCACGCGAGTCGCTGGAGAAGTGCGCGCGATGAAGGTCGACGCGATGCTGTCGGCGCCGCTACCTGGCGGAACGCACTCGGCGAGGAGCTGACCGCACACACCTCCGGTCCTCGGCACACATGTCCGGCCATGTGTGCGGAGGCCGGGAGGTGTGTGCGGTCGTCACCGGCGGCGTTTTCGGGCGATCTCCATCGGGTAACCCGATCGTGCACGTTCGGTTCGGCCCGCTGCTCTCCGCAATCCGTCACTGCGGGCCTGTCCTACCGCCGTCGAATCCGCCATCACCCCAAGGAGCGACCTGTGCTCGCGATCGTCGCCGCAGTCCTGTTCGGTCTGGCCCTGATCTTCGACCTCGCCGGTGTCGCGGTGCAGATGATCACCAGCCAGTTCCTCGTCACGGCCGGTCTGCTGTGCGTCGCCCTGTACCTCGGCGGCGTGGGCTCGCGGAGCGTGGGGCGCCGCCGCAGCCGCCGCTGACCGGCAGATCCGTTCGCCCCTTCCCGTTCCCGCCGGGACGCTCGCCCGGTGGGGGTCGGATCGGTGGCGGGTTCGGGCGGCTCTGGGCCGCCACCGCGGTCACGAACCTCGATGACGGGTCGTCGCCGACCGGATCGACCGGCGCGCGCTGGTGGTGCCGGCCAACGTCGTGCGTGCGGTGGCCGTCGCGTCCGGCGTCGCGTCGGTGCCGCTCGTGTACGCGGCGCTCTTCGTCGTCGGCACGATGGAGACGCTCGCCGACAGCGGGAGCGGGGTGCTGCTGCCCGCCGTCGTGCCTTCCGACCAGCTGCCGCGGGCCAACGCCCGCCTGGTCGGCACCCCGATCGTCGGCAACCAGCTGGTGGCGCCGCCGCTCGGCGCCGCGCTGTTCGTCGTGGCCGCGGCCGTGCCGTTCGGGGTGAACGCGGCGGCGTTCGTGCTCGGCGCGCTCCTGATCGTGACGCTGCGGGTCGGGCGGCCGGCACCGGTCGCGCACGCGCCGATCCGCCGCGACGTCACCACCGGCCTGCGGGTGCTGCTGCGCCACCCGGTGCTGCGGATGCTCGCGCTCCGCCTCTGCCTGATGAACGTGACGCTGCTGGCGGGGTTCTCGATCCTCGTGCTGTACGCGCGGGAGCGGCTCGGGCTGGGTCGGGTTCGGGCTGCTGCTGACGGCGTCGGCCATCGGGCGGGCTCGCCGGAACCGCGCTCGTCGCCCGCCCGGAACGGCGCGGGACTGCTGATCGAGACCACCACCCACCTCGTGCTGGCGCTGACGCAGGTGCCGTGGGTGGCGTACGCGACGCTCGTCGTGTTCGGCGCGCACGCCACGGTCTGGGGGCGTGCTGACGCGGGTGGTGCCCGACAGGCTGCGCGGCCGCGTCAACAGCGTCTACCTGCTGTTCTCGATGGGCGGAGCGGCGCTCGGCCCGCTCTCGGGCGGGCTCGTCGCGAGCAGGCTCGGGGTGACCGGGCCGTTCTGGCTGGCGTTCGCCGGGATGGCCGTGGTGACGCTGGTGGCCTGGCGCCGGTTCACGCCCGCTCGGCTCGACGACCCGGACCCGTGCCCGCCTCCTGACTCACTCCCTCCAGGAGTGCTTCGGCTCGTAGCCGAGCAGCCGGCGGGCCTTGTCGATCGACAGCATCGTCTCGTGCTCCCCCAGCTCGCGGGTGACCGGGACGCCCGGGTAGACCTCGGCGGCCAGCTCCGCGCTCGGCCGGGACATGACGGTGTCGGCGTTGGCGATCACGAACACCTCCACGCCGGTCCCCTGGTACTCCAGCGCGAGCCGCACGGCCTGCGCGCCGTCGCGCCCGTCGATGTAGCCCCAGAGGTTCCAGCGGCGCAGCTGCGCGTCGGCGTCGTAGCCGGGGAAGTCGGCGTAGTCCTCCGGGTCCTTGACGTTGGAGAAGCGCAGCCCGATCGCCTTGAGGTCGGGCACCCAGCGGCAGAACTGCCGCGCCATCTCCTCCTCCAGCGTCTTGACCAGCGAGTACGTGCTCTCCGGGCGCGGGGCGTACTCCTCGTCCACCGGGATGTACGGCGGCGGCGTGTCGAACGGGAGGCCGAGCACGGTCTCGCTCGACGCCCACACGACGTTGCGGACGCCCGCGGTGCGCGCGGCCGCGAAGACGTTGTAGGTGGCGGTGATGTTGTGGGCGAACGTCGCGGCGTTCGTGAGGCGGCCCGGCGCCGGGATCGCGCCGAGGTGGACGACGGCGTCGACGCCCGTGTGCCGGTCGTCCACCCGGGTGAGCGCCTCCAGGACCTGCCCGTGGTCGGTGAGGTCGACCTGGACGGACGACCCGACCGGAAGGGTGGGGTGCGGCACGCGGTCCAGGCCGATCACGCGGTAGCCGTGCTCCAGCAGCTCACGCACGACGTGCCGGCCCAGCTTGCCGCTGCTCCCGGTGACGGCGACGGTCGTCGTCATACAACCTCCTCTGATGAGTTGACGGAGGTATGACTACCACTTTCGGAGCCGTTGACGGCGACATCGGGCTCGACGCGCGCTATCGTCGGCCGCATGCGCATGGCCCTCGCCCCCGCCGCGGCCGTACGGCTGCGCGTCGGCTGAGCCAGGCCGCCGGCGCGCCGCTCCCTACAGAAGCACACCGAGGCCTGGCTCGGGCCCCCATCGCAGTGGAACCCCGGAGCCCAACATGACCGTTATCGACCACTCCCCCCGCACCAGCTGGACACCGCGCCTGCGTCGCCGCCTGGAGATCGTCACCACCGGCGGAATGCAGGGCGTGCTGGACGTCGGCGCCGAGCTGCGCGCCTGCGGGTGCCCCGTCTCCGACTTCGTCGCCGACGTCCGCGACGGCGTCGTCTACAGCTCGGTGACCTGCACGGTCTCCCTCGCGGAGACCGAACGCGACGCGTTCGAGCAGCGCATGACCGCCGTGCCGGCGGTCATCTCCGTCGCACCCTGCTGACCGCGACCCCAGGCCCCGATTGCAGCAAAGCCACCCTCACGCAGCCTGACGGCATGAGGGTGGCTTTGCTGCAACTCGCGGGGCTCCCTAGCTCGCAGGCACGCCGTGCGCGTGGTCGAGCATCTCGGCCATCTCGGCCACCTTCACGCGCTCGGCGCCGCGCAGCCCGCCGCGGCGGATCTCCTCGGCGTCCAGGCGCAGCCAGGCGGTCCAGTCGACCGGGCGGATGCCGTGGGCGGCCAGCGCGGCCCGCAGCGCGTCCGGCTCGGGGTGCTCCGGCGCAGGCAGCCCCGGCAGGTCCTCCAGCAGGCAGGCGACGGTCTCGGTGGCGTCGGCCTTGTTGGTGCCGATCACGCCGCTGGGCCCGCGCTTGATCCACCCGGTGACGTACGCGCCGGGCACCTGCTCGCCGTCGCGCATCACGCGCCCGGCCACGTTGGGCACGGTGCCGCTGCGTTCGTCGAACGGCAGGCCCGGCACCGGCTCGGCGGCGTAGCCGATGGCCCGCACGACGAGCCCGACGTCGAGGGTCTCCTCCTCGCCGGTGCCGCGCAGGCGGCCGTCCTCGCCGACCGCGTTGCGCTCGACGACGAGCCCGCTGACCCTGCCCTCGGCACCGAGCACCCGCACCGGGCTGCGCAGGAACCGCAGGTGGATGCGCCGCGGCTTGCCCGTGGGCGCGACCCCGGCCCACTCGGTGAGCATGTCGATGTTCTGCTTCTGCCGCTTGTCCTCGGACTCCTCGACGCCCTGCGCGAGCAGCCCGTCGTCGTGCACGACCACGTCGGCGTTGCCCAGCTCGCCGATCTGGCGCAGCTCGGCCGGGGTGAACTTGACGTGCTCCGGGCCGCGCCGGACGAGCACGTGGATGTCGGTGACGGCGCTGTCGCGCAGCACGTCGAGCACCGGGCCGGGCACGTCGGTGGCGGCCATCTCGTCGGCGGTCTTCGCGAGCACGCGGGCGACGTCGAGCGCGACGTTGCCGGCGCCGACCACCGCCACGCCCGGGTGGTCGAGCACGGGGCGCAGCTCGGTGCGGTCCGGGTGGCCGCAGTACCAGCTCACGAACGCACCCGAGCCGATGGAGCCGGCCAGCTCCTCGCCGGGGATGCCGAGCGCGCGGTCCACGGTGCTGCCGGTGGCGTAGACGATCGCGGAGAAGTACTTGCGCAGCTCGTCGAGCGGGATACCGCCGTCGCCGACGCGCACGCCGCCGAGGAACTCGACGTCGGCCGGGTCGAACGGCTTCTGGAGCACCCGGATGACCGACTTCATCTTCACATGGTCGGGCGCCACGCCGTACCGCACCAGCCCGTACGGGGCGGGCAGGCGGTCGAGCACCTCCACGCTGACGGGCGCGCCGGAGGCGAGCAGCGCGGCCGCCGCGTACAACCCCGACGGGCCCGCGCCGATCACCGCGACCCGGGCTTGAGCCTGCTGCATCACGTCATCTCCTGATGTGTGGTCGGGACCGATCCTGCCACCGTGCAGGGGCTCCCGACCGGCTTGCGCACGTCGTCGGACACGCCGGGGACCCTACGTCGATCACCCGGCCGACCGTGAGGACGCGCGTCACGCTCCGCGCGCCGTCTGCTTTCCTTCCGAGCGATAGGCCCGCCACGGCCGAAGATCATGTTGCGATCGTGTATCGCTACCCTCCGGCGTCGTGGACACGAGCGGGCCGGGCGAGCTCCTCGGGAAGCGCACGCTCGTGGAGCTCTCACGCATGGTCGAGCGGTTCGCGCTCGCCGCCCCGCCGGACGAGCCGCTGGTCGTGCTGGCCCTGTTCCAGAAGCAGTCCTACTTCGCCCACGAGAGCGCTCGCTACGGCGAGCTGGCCGCGCGGGGCGCCGTCACCGTGGTGGGGGTGGCCGAGGACACACCGCCGCCGGTGCCGCCGGGGGTGCGGACCGCGCTGCTTCCCGCCGCGGACGCGCTGGCCCGCGAGTGGAGCGTCACGGTGCTCGGGCCGCGGGCCGGCGCGACGCTCGTCGCGACCGACCTGGAACGGGTCGACCCGCTCGCGCGGACCCTCGAGGGCGGCCGCACGTTCCACGGGGCGTGGTCGTTCCGCCGCGAGGACGCGTACGAGCAGGTGCTGCGGCTGCGGACGACGCTGCGGCTGACGGCCGACGTCCGCGACGAGATCGACGGCGTGCTGCGCACCGTGCGGCGGGCGCCCGAGCCGGTGGACCAGGACTGGTGGACCGAGCCGATGCGCTACCTCGCCGACCGGCTCGGCGCGATGCTGCACCGGCAGACGGCCGCCGCGCTGCGGCTGGACGTGCTCACCGAGCAGAGCGCCGACCGCGACCCGCGCACCGGCCTGCACACCGAGCGTTTCCTCGACCGCTGGACCAGGGGCCTCGGCGCCGGGACGCTCCCGATCGGGCTGGCGCTGCTGCGCGTGCACGGGCTCGCCGACGTGCGGTCGCGCTACGGGCTGCGCGCGGAGCTGGCGGCGCTGCGCGGCGTCGCGGCCAGCGTGCAGGACCTGCTCACGCCCGTCGACCGCGTGGTGCGGACCGGCCGCGACGACTTCCTCGTGGTGCTCCCGTCGTGGGCGCCGGAGCGCGTGCTGTGGTTCTGCGAGGAGGTCTGCCGGCGGGTGGCCGGGCTGGACGCGGTCTACCCGTTCGTGTCGCTGCCGGGCGTCGCCGCGGCGACCGTGACGCGCAACCGCCCGCTGCCGGTGGACCGGCTGCGGGAGCAGCTCGCGGCGAGCGGCGACCCGACGGTGCCGGTGACCGTGCTCGACGTCTGACGCATCCCTGGTCAGCGGCCCGCCGCGGCCGTGCGGTCGGTGAACGTGCGGCGGTAGTCCGCCGGGGCGACGCCGACGACCTTGCGGAAGTGGTGGCGCAGCAGGCGCCGCTGCCGAAGCCGCTGCGCGCGGCGACGTCGTCGATGCCGAGGTCGGTGTCCTCCAGCAGCCGCTGCGCGCGCAGCACGCGCTGCAGAGTGAGCCACTTGTGCGGCGTGGTGCCGGTCTCCGCGACGAACCGGCGCGCGAAGCTGCGGTCGGACATGCGGGCGCGGCTCGCGAGGTCCGACACCGAGTGCTCGACGTCGAGGTGCTCCAGCACCCAGTCGAGCACGGGCGCGAGCCCGTCGGCCCGACAGACCGGCATCGGCTGCTCGACGTACTGGCGCTGCCCGCCCTCGCGCTGCGGCGGCACGACCATCCGCCGGGCGATCGCGTTGACCACCTTGTGGCCCAGCTCGCGGCGGATGAGGTGCAGGCAGGCGTCGATGCCGGCGGCCGTGCCGGCGCTCGTGACCAGGTCCCCGTCGTCGACGAACAGCACGTCCGGGTCGACCTTCGCCAGCGGGTAGCGGCGGCCGAGGTCGTCGGTGTACATCCAGTGCGTGGTGCACGGACGGCCGTCGAGCAACCCGGCCGCGCCCAGCACGTACGCGCCGGAGCAGATGCTCAGCAGCGTGCTGCCGGCGGCCGCGGCCGCGCGTACGGCGTCGAGCACGTCCTCGGGGTACTCGCGCATCCACGTGGCCGAGACCGCCACGAGGTCGGCGCCGACCAGCCCCTCCAGCCCGTGGGTGGGCACCACGTCGAACCCGACGGTGGTGCGCACCGGCACGCCGGCGGCCGGGCCACACGCCCGGAACTCGAACGGGGGCACGCCGTCCTCGGTGCGGTCGAGCCGAAGACCTCGCACAGCGTGCCGAACTCGAACGGCGCGACCTCGGGGAGGAGCAGCGCGGCAACTGTCCTGAGCACGCCGCCAGTGTAGTGGCAGCATTTTTACACGGATAGTCGGTTCTGCCACTGGTGGCAGGAAGTTCGCGGTCGGAGAATTTCTGCCATGGTTACCGCGATCATCGTCCTGCTCGTCGTGGCGGCCCTCGTCACCCTCTCGATCGTGCGCCCGTCGAGCCCCCTCCTGACCCCCGCCCCCGCCGACCGCGACCGCGAACGCCAGCTCGACGAGCTGCGCGCGATGTGCGACTACGCGGAGTCGGACGTGCGGCTGCCCTGATCCCTCCGTTTCTAGTCCGCGTGGAACGCCGCCAGCCGCTCGGCCTCCTCGGCCACAGCGGCGGCGGCCCCCGGCGCCAGGTCGTGGAACGGCTCGCACCGGACCACGCCGTCCGCACACCGCCACGTGCCCGCGACCTGCCCGTCCACCAGGAACGTCGGCACCGACTGCGGCATCGACGTGGCGAACACCTTCTTCCGGTGCTCCTCCGGCAGGATCTGCGCGCGCCGGGCGTGCACCAGCAGGTTCGCGTCCCACTGACCCAGGAACCGCACCGCGCGGGCGCGTCGGCACCGGGCAGCGGGCCGTCCGGCAGGTCCAGCAGCTCACCACCGCGCTCGTCGCGGAACCGGCGCAGCTCGATCCGCGCTAGCACGGCCCTGGCGGCCGTGACCGACCAGCCGCAGAACGACGCGACGTCGCCGGCCGACGCCGGGCCGAACGCGCGCAGGTAACGCGCGGCGAGCAGCTCCCGCGCCTCCTCCTCGGGCAGCGCCCGCCGGGGCGGCGGGACGGTGTGCTCCGCCAGCCCGTAGACGTGCGCCCGCGGGGTGGCCCACGTGCCGGCCGGCGGGACGCGCACCAGGTCGGCCCAGAGCTGCACGCCCGTCCAGACCTCACGCGCGAACCCGTCGGCGGCCAGCAGCTTCTGGATCTCGGCCTGCTTGCGCGGGCCGTCGGCGAGGTGGACGCGCACGGCCTCGGCCGCGCCCTTCACGGCGGCCTCGCCGACCGCCGGCACCGCGCGCAGGAACAGCTCCCGGCGCGACGTGCGCACGGCCTCCGTGAACGGCCAGTAGTCCGCGGCCGCGACCATGTGGATGGTGCTGCGCATCATCCACGCCTGCACCACCCGGCCGCTGAGCAGCGCGTCCGTGAGCGCCGGGCGCTCGAACCCGGCCAGCCGCGACCACATCCCGACGTAGCCCGACGGCGCGTACTGCGTCTGCAGGCCCGCGACGCGCGCGGCGGCGTGCTCGGGCGCGAGGTGCGCGCGCTCCAGCAGGAGCTGCGCGCGAGCACGGCCCGGTTGAGCTCCCGGGTGGTCAGCACACGCTCGCCCATGCGGGCAGTGTGCCCCGCCGCACCGACAGTTCGTCCTATCCTCGGTCCGTGCCTGGCCACGTGCGCATCTCGGACGCCGAACGCGAGTCCGTGGTCCGCAGGCTCGGACGGGCCCTGCGGGACGGGCGGCTGACGATCTCCGAGTTCGACGAGCGCACGCGTGCCGTCTACGCCGCGCGCACCCGCGCGGAGCTGGCCGAGGTCACCGAGGATCTGCCGCGCGATCTGTGGTGAGCGCGCCGTCCTCCGACGGTGCAGGCGACTCGAACGGCTCGGGCGGCTCGAACGGCTTCGGCTCGAACGGCTCCGGGGGCTCGAACGGCTTCGGCCGCTCGGCCGGCACGGCGGCCGGCGCGTTCCCGCCCCGCTCGAAGAACCGCAGCAGCTCCACCGGCAGCGGCATCACGATCGTGCTGTTCTGCTCCGACGCGACGTCGCCGACGGTCTGCAGCATGCGCAGCTGCAGCGCGCCGGGGGTGTCGGCCATCACCCGCGCCGCCTCGGCCAGCCGGGCCGACGCCTGGTACTCGCCGTCGGCCGCGATCACCCGGGCCCGGCGGTCGCGCTCGGCCTCGGCCTGGTGCGCCATCGCCCGGCGCATCCCCTCCGGGAGCGCGATGTCCTTGATCTCGACCCGGTCGACGCTGACCCCCCACTCCTCGGTGGGGGTGTCGATGACGGCGCGCAGCTCGGCGTTGACCCGCTCGCGGTCGGACAGCATGGTGTCGAGATCGGCCCGGCCGATCACCGAGCGCAGCGAGGTCCGCGCGACCTGCGAGACCGCGCCGAGGTAGTTCTCGACGTTGACGACCGCCTTGGCCGGGTCGACCACCCGGAAGTAGACGACGGCGTCGACGCTGAGCGTGACGTTGTCGCGGGTGATGGCGCTGCGGGGGCACCTCCATGACCACGGTCTGGACCGGCACCTTCACCATCCGGTCGGCGACCGGGACGATCGCGTGCAGGCCGGGCGGGCGGACCTCGGGCAGCAGCCGCCCGAAGCGCAGGACCACGCCGCGCTGGTACTGCTGGACCATCCGCAGGCTGGTGGCCGGCAGCAGCACGGCGAGCAGGACAACGATGATGACCACGGTGGCGAGCACGGGCCGCCTCCTTCGTCGGAACGGGCCACGCCGCACCCCCGATGGTAGGCCGCCGGACGGCAACTCGCGCCCACCAATCCAGCAACTCGCGCGCGCCAATCCAGCGACTCGCGTGCACTCAGCCCGCGACTCGCGCGCGCCCACACCGCGACTCGCGTACGCCCAGCCCGCGACTCGCGTGCGTTCAGCGCGCGACTCGCGTGCACTCACGCCCCGACTCGCGCGGGGGAGCCCCCGAACCTCCGCGAGTCGGGGCCTGGCTGCGCGCGAGTCGGGCTCTGGGTGCGCGCGAGTCGCGGGAAAAGTGCGCGCGAGTCGCGTGTCAGGTGGGGCGGTCGGTCAGGAGGTGGTCGACGAGGTCGGGGGCGTGGCCTACCGACTCGGTGGTTGCGCTGGTCAGGGCGAGGTTGGCGGCCATGCGGTCGGGGTGGACGGCCAGGCCCTCCAGTGACGTGCGCAGCCGGGCCGCGGCGCCGCCGGTGGCGCAGAGCAGGTCGGTGAGGGTCTGCCACTCGGCGTGCCAGGGGCCGGCCGCGCGCTGGTGCTCGTGGTCGGCCGCGGCGAGCAGGGTGGCCGCGAGCCCGGGGGCGCGCCGCGCCGCGCCCCGGGCGGTGATCGCGGCGATCGGGTTGCGCTTGTGCGGCATCGACGACGAGTCACCGGGCGCCGCCTCGGACACCTCGCCGAGCTCGGTGCCGGCGAGCAGCACGACGTCGGTCGCGGGTTTGGCGCAGGCCCCGGCGGCCACCGCGAGCGCCCCGGCCAGCTCGCCGATGCGGGTGCGCTCGGTGTGCCACTGGACGGCGTCCGCGAGCCGCAGCGCCCGGGCCAGCGACGTCGCGACGGCCGGGCCGTGCGGGTGCAGCGCCGCGAGCGTCCCGGCGGCCCCGCCGAGCTGCACCGGCAGCGCGGCCAGCACGCCGGAGAGGCCCGTGCGGGCCCGGTCCACGCCCGGCACACCACCCGGCCCCGACCAGCCCGAACGTCGTCGGCAGGGCCTGCTGGCCGAGCGTGCGCGCGATCATCGGCGTGGTGCGGTGCGCCCGGGCGAGCGCCGCGGCGGCGTCGGCGGCGCCGCGCAGGTCGTCGAGCACCACCTCACCGGCCCACCCGACGAGCAGCACGGCCGCCGTGTCCATGACGTCCTGGCTGGTCGCGCCCGGGTGCACGGACGGCCCGGCCGGGCCCGCGGCCGCACGCAGCATCCGGACCAGCGGGATCACCGGGTTGCCGCCCTCCACGGCGGCCCGGCCCAGTGCGGCCGGGTCGACCTCCAGATCGGCGGCCGCCGCCTCGATCCGGTCGGCGTCGGCGGCCGGCACCACGCCGTGCTGGGCGGCCGCCCGCACCAGCGCCACCTCGACGGCGACCAGCGCCGCCACCCAGGAGGCGTCATCGAGCCGGGCGGCCGCCCGGTCGGCCCCGAAGAGCGGGTCGAACAGCGCACTGACCATGGCCGGAACGCTACGTCCCGGCTGCTGCTCCTACGCCGACGGCCCGAGGTCCACAGGGAGTTCGGTGAGGCCGCGGACCAGCGTGGAGCGCCGGTAGACCAGCTCGGCGGGGTCGGCGGCCAGCGCCAGCTCCGGGCGGCGGGCGAGCAGCGTGCCGATCGCCTCCTGGCCCTCGATGCGCGCGAGCTGGGCGCCGAGGCAGTGGTGCAGCCCGTGCCCGAACGCGACGTGCCCGGCGGCGTCCCGGTCGACGCGCAGGTCCGCGGCGTCCGCGAAGCGCTCCGGGTCGCGGTTGGCGGCGGCCAGCGAGAGCGTGACGACCGACCGGGCCGGGATCGTCACACCCGAGTACTCGACGTCCTCGGCGGCGAACCGGACCGGGGTGCTGTGCACCGGCGAGTCCCACCGCAGGAACTCCTCCACGGCCGAGGGCAGCAGCTCCGGCCGCGCCTGCAGCTGCGCGCGCTGCTCGGGGTGGGTGAGCAGCGCGAGCACGCCGTTGCCGATGAGGTTGACGGTGGTCTCGTGGCCGGCGATGAGCAGCATCATCGCCATCGCCACCAGCTCCTCCTGCGAGAGCCGGTCGCCGTCGTCGGCCACCAGGATCAGGTCGCTGATCAGCGCGCCGTCCGGCTTCTCGCGCCGCTTCTCGATGAGGTCCTTGAGGTAGTCGGTCAGCGCGACCATCGCCGCGCCCGACGCCTCCGCCGACTGGTTGTCCACCATCGTGTTGGACCAGCCCGCGAAGTCGTCGCGGTCCTCGGCCGGCACGCCGAGCAGCTCGCAGATCACGAACACCGGCAGCAGGAACGCGTACTCGGCCATCAGGTCGACGCGGCCGGCCGGCGGCAGGGCGTCGAGCAGCTCGTCGGCGATCTCGCCGACGCGCGGGCGCAGCTCCTCCATCCGCCGCACGGTGAACGTGCGCGAGACGAGCTTGCGCAGCCGCGTGTGCCCCGGCGGGTCCATCAGCAGCATCATCGGGATCATCCGCGCGTCATCGCGGCCGCCCGCTCCTCCGGCGGCAGCGTGTAGCGCCAGTCCTTGCTCAGCCGGGGGTCGGCGAGCGCCGCCCGGACGTCGGCGTGGCGGGCGAGGATCCAGACGGTGCCGTCGGGGCGCGTCACCGTACGCACGGGCTCGGTGGTCCTCAGCTCGCTGTAGGCCGGGTAGGGGTCACGCCAGAAGGCGCCGTCGAAGAGGTCCAGGGTGGCGGTCACCGGTCTCCTTCAGCCGCGGATGTAAGCGCTAGCTTACAGGCGGACCGGTGACAGCGTCGCCCGATCGAGGGAAATGTCCGGGGGCACGGCGTCACCGGTCACGACGGCCGCCGCGAACGCCGCCAGCGCCGGTGCCGTCTCGATCCCGGCACCGCCCTGACCGGCGCAGAACCAGAACCCGGGGTGCTCCGGCCACGCCCCCACCACCGCCCCCGGTCGGGCACGACGACCGCAGCCCGGCCCAGCTCGTGCGCACCGAGCGCAGACCCAGCCCGGTGACGGCCTCGACGCGCTCCAGGCCCGCCGCGACGTCCAGCTCGCCGGGGCGGGCATCGTGCGGCGCGACGCGCGTCTCGTCGGCCGGGCTGACCAGCAGCCCGTCGCCCTCGGCCTTGAAGTAGAACCGCTCGCGCGCCTCCAGCACCATCGGCAGCGGGCCGTCCGGAGCGCGCAGCCGGGCCGGGTCCGGCACCCGCACCACCGCGATCGTGCGGCGGTAGGGCGTGAGCCCGATGCAGGGGACGCCGGCCCGGCCCGCGACCACGTCCGCCCAGGCCCCGGCCGCGTCGACGACGTCGGCCGCGTCGACCGGTCCGGCGCCGTCCGCGGTGTGCACGCGCCAGCCGGTGCCCGCGCGCTCGACCGCCGCGACCCGCGCCCCGGTCCGCACCGTGCCGCCCCGCCGCCGCAGCCCCCGGACGTACGCCTGGTGCAGGGTCTCGGCCTCGATGTCGGCGGCGCCCTCGACCACGGCGGCCGCCCGCACGACCCCGGGCGCGAGCGCGGGACAGCGGCGCTGGGCGGCGGCCGGGTCGAGCGGCACCGGCGCCCCCGGCTCCCCCGCCTGCTCCGCGAGCTGCGCGGCCAGCTCCGCCTCCCCCGCGGCGTCGACGGCGACGTGCAGCACCGGACGCGGCCGCAGCAGCGGCGGAGCGTCCAGCTCGGCGACGAGCGCGGCGAACCGCGGGCCGCTCGCCGCGATCAGCGTCCGGACCGGGCCCGGGCCGTGGCCGGGGATGTACGTGGCCGCCGACCGGGACGTCGAGTGCCGCGCCAGCTCCGGCTCGGCCTCCAGCAGCACGACCGACCGGGTGGCGGCGAGCTCGTAGGCGACGGACGCCCCGGCCATCCCGCCGCCGATCACCACGACATCGGATGCGCTGGTCACGGGCCCGACGGTAGCCGCCGGTAAATCCGTGGCACACCGTGTTCGCCGTCCGTATGGTCCTTCTCATGCGCCTCTAGCGACGGACCGCCTTTCACGGCGGCAGCAGCGGCCCGGGCCCGTCCCGCCCGGCCGCACCCGACCCAGCCCACCGGCCGGCCCCGGCATCCCCGGGCCCGTCTCCGCGTGCTGCGCCGGCCCGTCATCTCCAGGAGGCCTCCATGCGTGATCCCTTCCCGTCCGACCTCGGTGCCGACGCCCTGCCCGACGTGCTCGGCGCGAGCCCCGAGGACCAGGCGAACCCCGCCGACGCCGAACCGGCGCGGCCAACCGGGCGGCCCGGCGCGGCCGTGCGGGCAAGCAGGCGCCGAGCGGAGCCGTCCACGCGGGCTCCCGGGGCCGCGCCCGCGCCGCGCAGGGCCGCCGTATCAACCGGTGCGCCGCACGGGTTGATCCGCCGGGTTGGTGACCCGGCAGGTACCGCCGGCTTCGCGTCCACGAGGCCGGCGGTACCCCTGTCCCGGGGTCCCTACTTGGGCGGCAGCTGGAGCACCTGCCGACCACGATGACGTCGGGGTTGGTGAGGATGCTGCCGTTGAGGGCGAAGATCTCCGGCCACCGCGACGCGCTGTCGAGGTGGTCGCGGGCGATCCCGCTAGCGTCTCACCCGGGGGCGACGACGTGGAAGCGCAGCTGCGGCTCGAGCGCCGGGCCGGTCGCAGGTACAGCCTCTGGCCGGGGAAGATCCGGTCCGGCCGGGCGAGCACGGCCCGGTTGCGGGCGAAGACCTCCGGCCAGCGCGCGGCCGAGCCGAGCCGGTCGGCGGCGATACCGGACAGCGTGTCGCCCGCCTGCACCGTGTACACGGTGGCGGGCGGGCCGCCGGCGAGCACCCCGGCGTAGCGCAGCAGGTCGGCCAGCTCGAAGCGGCCGGGGTGCAGCGACGGCAGGCCGGGCAGCCACCCCGGGATGCGCATGATCGAGTCGGCGCTGCGCCGGGCCAGCCCGACCAGCACCTCGGCGACGATCGTGCTGCCCACCGGGCCCAGGCGCTTCCCGTCGTTCCCCAGGGCCTTGGCCTCGGCGAGCACGTAGAACCACAGCGGCGTCCGCGTGTCGAAGCCGCCCGCGGTGAGCGCCGCCTCCTGGTCGGGTCCGGCGGCGGCGATCAGCTCGGCGGAGCTGAGCGGGGTGCGGCCGAGCGTGGCCGCCACGGCCTGCCCGGTGGGCATGCGCAGCAGGTAGCCGCGCAGCAGGTTGCGGGCGGAGAGCATCGCGGCCAGGCCCGGGAGGTTCGCGCCCGTCTCGTCGTTGAGGCTGAAGAGCGCGGTGTTCGGCCCGGCCAGCCGCGTGTCGAACCGGCGGGCCATGCCACCGGCCGGCACGTTCCCGCCGGCGAGGTTCTCCCACTCCACGATCCAGTTGTCGGGCAGCGTGGCGGAGCCTCCGAGCTGGCCCCCCAGCGCGCTGAACGTGAACAGGAGATCGAGCGTGGCCGGGAACGTGCCGGGGGCCTCGAGAGGTTGAAGTTCAGGTTGAAGTCGTAGCTGGCGCGGACCATCGTGTGGCCGAACCGGAAGCCCGCCACCGCGAACTCCAGAGGCATGAAGAACGGCGCGGCGAACGGGTCGAACCAGCGGTTCCCCTGGTCCACGACGTCGGCCACGATCGTCTCGTCGCAGATCTGGTTCAGATAGTCGTGCACCACGATGTGCTGGTAGTGCTGGCGCAGGATCCGGCGGGCCTCGTCGAAGCTGCGGCCCTCGTCCACCAGCGTGTTGTGGGCCTTGAGGAAAGCGACGTGCAGCTGGGAGATGATCGTGTTCTCGTCGTTGCGCGGGTCGCCGATCAGCGCCTCGCGGTCGACCAGCGGATCACTGCTGGGGCCCTTGCGCTTCAGGTCGTTCTTGTCGTCCCCCACGGCCCGCGGCGGACGCTGTTGCGGTGGAGCGCCGCCGCCGAGCGACGTGACGTCGCCGATGTCCATCCGGTCCGGGTTGCCGGGCTCCCGCGGCGCCGGCGCGTCGTAGAGGCTGTCCAGGTCCAGCGTGGCCGTGCGCGTGTTCCGCAGGTCGTTCCTGATCTCCTCGACGGGCAGCGGCTCCAGACCGTCGGCGACCAGGCCGGTGGCGCCGACCGTGCCCGCCTCCAGGGTGATGTCGTGGTCGACGAACTGCCCGAAGTAGGTGTAGACGGCGGCGACCTCCGAGTTGTTCGTCTCGTCGGGCACGTCGCCGAGGGCGGGGTCCACCATCACCGCGCCCAGATCCTTGAGCTTCTTCACCGTGTCCGGCGACTCGGGCAGCAGGTTCGCCGGGTCGTCCTGCAGCTGGGGGAACAGGAAGTCGAAGTCGTGCAGATCGACCGGCGCGCCTGCCGCCGTGTTCGGTCCGCTGATGACCTTGCCGTGGGACAGCCGTGCCATGGTGGTCCTCTCGCCAGTCGGTCGCGCCGCCGCAAGCCCGGCGACGAGAGGAAGAGGGACACCCCCCACGTTTGCGTACAAGAAATCCGGACAACCGCCTCAGCCCGGTCCGGATGCCTGATCCGGTTTCGATCCCGCCGTGTGACGATGGGCGGCGTGCACTCCGCGACCGTCGTCTGGTGGGCCCGGCCCGTCGCCCCGTCCGACGACGGTGGGGCCGGCGGGCTCGCTGCGCTGCTCGACGCCCACGAACGGGCCCGGATGGCCCGGTTCCGGCGGCCCGCCGACCAGGCCCGTTACCTCGCCGCGCACGCGCTCACCCGGCTCGCGCTGGGCGCCGCCGTCGGCCGCCCGGCCGCCGACCTGGTGTTCGACCGCACCTGCCACTGCGGGCAACAGCACGGCAAACCCGTGCTGCCCGGCGGGCCCGGCTTCTCGCTGACGCACGCCGGTGGGCTCGTCGGCGTCGCGGTGCACCACGGCGGGCCGGTCGGGCTGGACGTGGAGGAGGAGCGCGCGCTGGCCGACCTGCCCGCGCTCGCCGCGCACGCCTGCTCCCCCGCCGAGTCCGCGCCCGACCCGGAGTCGTTCTTCGTGCTGTGGACGCGCAAGGAGGCGCTGCTCAAGGCCACCGGCAGAGGCCTGTCCAGCCCGATGTCCGACATCACGCTGGGCCCGTCCGGCGTCGTCGCCTGGACGGGCGAGGGCGCGCCGGCCGGGCCGGTGTGGCTGCGTGACCTGCGGCCCGCACCGGGCTACCGGGCCGCGATCGCCGGCCTGGGCGCCGACCCGGTGCAGGTCGAGGTGGCCGACGGCGACGCGCTGCTCGCCGGCGTCCTTCAGGCCTGGTAGAGCCGCTCCCCGTACGACGGGCCGTAGTAGGCCTCCAGCACCTCGATCGGGTCGTCCTTGCGCTCGACGGCCTTCGCGATCGTCGCGCGCGACGGCACCGCCTCGACGTCCCACGTCTCGGGCTGCCACAGCCCGGCGCGCATGAACGCCTTCGGGCAGTGGTAGAAGACCTCCTCGATCGCCACCTCCAGCGCGAGCAGCGGCCGGTGGCCCTTCACGACCAGCGCGTCGAAGTACGGCGCGTCGCGCACCAGGCGGGCCGCGCCGTTGACGCGCAGCGTGTCGCCGCGGCCCGGGATCAGGAAGATCAGGCCGACGTGCGGGTTGGCGAGCACGTTGCGGAAGCCGTCGACACGCCGGTTGCCGGGCCGCTCCGGGATCGCGAGCGTCCGGTCGTCGAGGACGTGGGTGAGGAACCCGGCCGGGTCGCCCTTCGGCGAGACGTCGCAGCGGCCGTCCGCGTCGCTCGTGGCGACCAGGCAGAACGGGGAGCGGCCGAGCCATTCGCGGTCGACCTGGTCGAGCGACGGCCGGACCTTCTCGGCGCGCGCCGGATCGGCGTGCCGACGAGCGCCTCCAGGTCGGCGGCGGTGGTGATCTCGTTGGGGTCCACGATCACCGACGCTACGCGAGTGCCGCACGTGTGTCGGTGGCCGGAGAGATGATGGCGCCGTGGCGGCGCGCTGGGTCCTGCACCTGGACATGGACGCGTTCTTCGCCTCGGCCGAGCAGCTCACCCGGCCGACGCTGCGGGACCGGCCGGTGCTGGTCGGCGGGCTGGGGCCGCGGGCGGTGGTCGCCGGGGCGAGCTACCAGGCGCGGGTGTTCGGGGCGCGCTCGGCGATGCCGATGGGCCAGGCCCGCCGGCTGTGCCCGCACGCCGTGGTGCTGCCCGCCCGGTTCGTGCTCTACCAGGCGCTGTCCGAGCGGGTGATGGGCGTGCTCGGCGCGGCCGCGCCCGTGGTCGAGCCGGTGTCGCTGGACGAGGCGTTCCTGGAGCCGCCGGCGCTGGCCGGGGCGTCCGCGGCGGAGGTCGAGGCGTTCGGCGCCCGGCTGCGGGCGGACGTGCGTGCGGCGTCGGGGCTGCCGGCGTCGGTCGGCGCGGGGTCGGGCAAGCAGCTCGCCAAGATCGCGTCCGAGCTGGCCAAACCGGACGGGCTGCGGGTCGTCGCGCCCGACGAGGAACGGGCCGTGCTGGGTCCGCTGCCGGTGCGGTCGCTGTGGGGCGTCGGGCCGGTGGCGGAGGCGGCGCTGCTCAAGTTCGGCGTCCGCACGGTCGGCGAGCTCGCCGCGATGGACCTGCGCGAGGTCACCGGGCTGCTCGGCACGGCGGTGGGCACCGAGCTGCACCGGCTGGCCCGCGGGGTGGACGACCGCCCGGTCGCCCCGCGCGGCGCGGCGAAGCAGGTCAGCGCCGAGACCACGTTCGACGCCGACCTCACCGCCATGGCCGACGTGCACGACGCCGTCGCGCGCATGACCGAGGCCGCGCACCGGCGGCTCGTCGCGTCCGGGCGGGCGGCGCGCACGGTCACCGTGAAGGTGCGCAGCGCCGACTTCGTCACCGCGAGCCGCTCGGAGACCACCGCAGCGGCCAGCACCGACCTCGCCGTGCTCACGGCCGTGGCGCAGCGGCTCGCGCGGGCGGCCGTGCCGGAGGGCGGGGTGCGGCTGATCGGGGTGTCGCTGGCCGGGCTGGGCGACGACCCGCCGCCCGCCCTGTTCGAGCCGGTCCGGGCGGAACCGGTGCCCGTCGCGGAGCCGGTCGAGCCCGCGGCCCCGGCCGTGCCGGGCGCCGACCGGCCGTGGCGTCCCGGCGACGACGTCGCCCACCCCGAGCACGGGCACGGCTGGGTGCAGGGCGCCGGCCACGGCCGCGTCACCGTGCGGTTCGAGACGCGGAGCACCGGCCCCGGCCGCGCACTGACGTTCGACTCGGCCGAGCCCACCCTGACCCGCGCCGACCCCTGAAGAGCCTGAAGTAGACGTACGCATTCTGGAGCCATAATGCACTTTCGGGAGCGCCCCACACACTTGTGGAGCCACAATGCAGTTGAGGGCCGCCCCCAGACGTGCATTGTGGAGCCATAATGCGGTCGGAGTGGCGGCGGTCCCGTGCCACTGCGGCGCGGGCGAACGGCATGGGCAACGCCCGATCCGCGGTGACCGTACAGTCGGTTGTCTCCCACGGCGGAACGTTCAACGGGGTCACGCTCCTGTCCCCGCACACGATCGGCCTGATCTTCGAGGAGCAGGCGAACGGAACCGACCTCTGCCTGGGCATTCCCATCCGTTGGGGTATCGGCTACGCCTTGTCGAACAAAGCGCTCATCCCGTACCTGCCCGACGGCAGGCTGTGCTTCTGGTCGGGCTGGGGCGGCTCCATCGTCGTCAACGACCTGGACCGGCGGATGACCTTCGCCTTCATCATGAACAAGATGGAGGGCGGCGAGATCGGCGGCGTGCACGGAATCGTCGGCGGGGTGCGGGCGGAGTCCCTGATCCGCGCCCTCTACCGCGCTCTCGGCTGAGGGATTCCGCAACCGCAGCATCGTCGGAGGATGCAGGGCGCGGTGATCCGCAAGCACGAGACCTACTACCGGTGCCTGGCGCGGACGCTCGCTCCCGGGGCGGCAGCGCACGCGGACCATCCACGGACGGTCAACCTGCGCGAGCAGGACGTTGTGGAGCCGCTCAACGCGTGGATCGGCCACCTGTTCGACCCGCGCAACGTCGATCGGACCGTTGCCGCGCTGGTCGTCTCGCAGGACGGCGGGGGCAACTCGGGCGAGTGCGCTGGTCGACGCGATCAACGAAGCTCAGGCTCAGCGGGCCGCCGCGCAGGCCGAACTCGACGGCGCTCCCGCACCGACCGCGGTCACGGACGCCGAGGTCTACGCGATGGTCGACGGGTTGGGCGACGTCGGCGCGGCGCTGAAGGATACGAGGCCGGAGAGCCTGGAACGGCTCTACCGGGAGCTTCGGCTAGACGCCAGGGAGCTGGCCCGCAGGACGAACGAGATCTGCGCCGCGGTGATCGCCGACCATCCGGGACGGTTCGGCGCCTTCGCGACACTGCCGCTGCCCGACGTCGACGCCGCCCTGGGGAGCTGACCCATGCCCTCGACGAGCTGCGTCTGGACGGCGTCGTGCTGCTGAGCAACTACGACGGGTACTACCTCGGGGACCCGCGGTTCGAGC
>MKJX01000226.1 GCA_001942415.1 Pseudonocardia sp. CNS-139 | reverse complement strand
TCACCGTCACCGGTCTCGCCGGTGGCCTGCCGACCGCGGCCCAGCTGACCTGGACGACGTCACCGGCGCCTCCCGGCCGCTGACATCTTCTCGGCCACGGACCTCGTCCAGGGCCTCATCTGAGATCGCGCACCATCCCGGTGACCGTCCTCCGGATCCGGCGGGCGGTCACCGGCGTGCCCGAACCTGATCCGGGGGTCTGCCCCAGTTCGGCATGCCGTTCGCGTTCGTACGGTTCTCGCATGACCTCTCCCGTACCGGCGGTGCAGCGCGCCGGGCTGGTGCTCGGGCTCCTCGGAGTGGTGGCCGTGCTCGGCGTCGTCGGGACCGGCGTCGCGCGCGGGCTGAACCCGCCCGTGACCTCCACGGAGTCGATGGCGTTCGTGGCCCGGGTGCCGCAGCTGACCGTCGAGGTGAGCAGCGGGGACGTCACCGTCCGGCCTG
This sequence comes from Pseudonocardia sp. CNS-139, assembly GCA_001942415.1. Classification (GTDB taxonomy): domain Bacteria; phylum Actinomycetota; class Actinomycetes; order Mycobacteriales; family Pseudonocardiaceae; genus Pseudonocardia. The sequence continues at coordinate 33,080 of MKJX01000226.1, read as the reverse complement.
CGGACGGCGACCGGGTCGAGGTGGTGCGCACCGTGCGCGGCCACGGCTCGCCCGATCCCCGAGGCACGGAGACGTCCGGTGCGGACGGGGTCTCGCTCGCAGCCGGCTGCGCGTTCGTGCCGTTCGGCCGCTGCGAGGTCGACTACGACGTGCGCGTGCCCGACGGGTTCACGCTGGACCTGCGGTCGGGCTCCGGCCGCGTGACCGCCGAGGGCGTGACGGCCGCCGCGGTGCGGGTGTCCGTGTCGAGCGGTGACGTGCGGCTCGCCGACGTGCGCGGGCCGGTGGAGCTGGAGGTCAGCTCGGGTGAGGTCGCCGCCGAGCGGCTCGACTCCCCGACGTTCGTCGCCCGCTCGTCCTCCGGTGATCTCACGCTCGACTTCGCGACCGCCCCGACCAGCCTCGATGTGGGCGTGAGCAGCGGCGAGGTGGAGGTAGGGCTGCCCACCTCGCAGCCTTACCGGGTGCACGTCGACACCGGCATCGGTGAGCGGGCGGTGACCGTGCCGACCGCGGACGGGGCGCCGAACGCCGTCCGGGTGACGACGGGCGCGGGCGACGTGACGGTCCGGCCCCGCTGACGCCCTACTCTCCGGGCATGGCCACAACCCGACCGGAGGAGCCGCTGATCGCCGCGTGGGACCGCCGGGTGGACTGGTGGCTCACCGGGCTGGCCGTGGTCTTCCTCGCCGCGTACGCGTGGCAGGTGCTCGACACGTCGATCGACCCGTTCTGGGATGCGGCGGCGGAAGCCCTGATCACGGGCACCTGGGTGCTCTTCGCGATCGACTACTTCGTGCGGCTCGGGCTCGCCCGGGACCGCTGGCGCTACGTGCGCACCCACGTACTGGACCTCGTCGTGCTGGCGCTGCCGATGTTCCGGCAGCTGCGCGCGCTACGCGTGGTCACGGCGATCAGCGTGCTGAACCGGCAGCTGCGCGGCGACTTCCGCGGGCGCGTCGCCGTCTACGTGGCCGGGAGCGTGGCGCTGGTCGGGTTCGTCGCCGCCCTCGCCGTGCTGGACGCCGAGCGGGACGCGCCCGAGGCGTCGATCACCACGTTCGGCGAGGCGCTGTGGTGGACGATCACCACCATCACCACGGTCGGGTACGGCGACCGCTACCCCGTGACGTTCGAGGGCCGGATGGTCGCGGCGTCGCTGATGGTGGCGGGCATCGCGCTGCTCGGTGTGGTGACGGCGTCGATCGCGGCGTGGTTCGTCGAGACCGTGCGCCGGACCGGCGCCGAGGTGGCCGAGGAGGTCGCCGAGGACGTCAACCGCACGGAGCAGCAGCTCACCGAGGTGCTCGCGGAGCTGCGGTCGGTCAGCGCCCGGCTGGCCGAGCTGGAGCGCGGTCGGCACCCGACCTGAGCCCGCGCGCCGCGGCGACGGCCGGCTCGACGGGCCCGATGCGGTCCAGCGCCGCCGCGATGTCGGCGTCGGTGAGGTCGGCGTGCGTCATCAGCCGGACCTGCCCGGCCATCGGCGACGCGAGCACGCCCGCGGTGGTGAACCGGCGGAGCGTGCCCTCCAGGTCGGCGACGCCGACCAGCACGATGTTGGTCTGCGGCGCCGCGACCTGCCAGCCGCGCTCGCGCAGCCCGTTGGCCAGCACGCGGGCCCGCTCGTGGTCCTCGGCGAGGCGCTCCACCCGGTCGAGCGCGACGAGCCCGGCCGCGGCCAGCACACCGCCCTGCCGCACGCCGCCGCCGAGCATCTTGCGCAGCCGCCGCGCGCCGCGACGAACTCCGCCGACCCGGCCACCACCGAGCCGACCGGCGCGCCGAGCCCTTTGCTGAGGCAGACCTGCACCGTGTCGACACCGACCGTGAGCGCCCCGGGCGGGACGCCGAGCGCGACGGCCGCGTGCCAGAGCCGGGCGCCGTCCAGGTGGACCTTGAGCCGTGCCGCGCGGGCGGCCGACACCACGGCCGCGTGCTCGTCGGGCGCGGTGACCGTGCCGCCCGCCGCGTTGTGGGTGTTCTCCAGGCAGAGCAGCGTGGTGCGCAGCGCGTAGTACGGGCCCTCGGCGCCGGCGGCCCGGCGCACCGCCGCGGGCGAGACCTTGCCCGGCCCGCCGTCGTGCGGGAGCGGCCGCGGCATGCCGCCGGCCAGCCACCCGGCCGTGCCCAGCTCGTTGTCCAGGACGTGCGCACCCTCGGGTGCGAGGAACGCGTCGCCCCGGCCGAGGTGGTGCATCAGCGCGATCAGGTTGCCCATCGAGCCGCTCGGCGTCCACAGCGCGGCGGCCGTGCCGAGCAGCGCAGCGACCCGGTCCTCCAGCTCGCGCATGGTCGGGTCGCCGTCGAGGACGTCGTCACCCACCTCGGCGGCGGCCATCGCCGCCCGCATCGTCTTCGTCGGCCGGGTGACGGTGTCCGAGCGGAGGTCGATCGGGCCGTCGTGGGCCGATCGCCGTGCTCGTGAGGTGGATCGCACGGCTGTCGATTCAACCAGCCGGCGACAGCTTGATGGCGGGAGGGTCACGGAACGATCACGACTTTGCTCTGTTCGGGTGAACAGGGCTGCGCCGACCAACCGGACTCCCCGATCCTCGCGTCCCTTGGTCGGCGCGCACGGAGAGGAGGGCCGGGCCGGGTGGACGAGGCCAGCGAGCGGGAGTTCGCCGAGTACTTCCGCGAGCGGCGGGACGCCGTGCGGCGTACCGCGTTCCTCCTGTGCGGCGACTGGCACCGGGCCGACGACCACGCGCAGGCCGCGTTCGTGGCGCTGCACCGGCACTGGCGCCGGATCCGCGACCGCTCCGCGCTCGACGCCTGGATGCGGCGCACCCTGGTGCGCGCGGTCGTGGACGAGTCGCGGCGGCCGTGGCGGCGCGAGCGGGCGACGGCGGAACCGCCCGCCGACCACCCCGGCGTGCCGTCGGCGTCGGACGCCGTCGCGACGCGGCACGTGCTCGTCGACGGGCTGCGGTCGGTGCCGCCGCGCCAGCGCGCCGTGCTCGTCCTGCGGTACCTCGATGGGCTGGACGTCGCGTCCACCGCCGCCGTGCTGGGGTGCAGCGAGGGCACCGTGAAGAGCCAGACCGCCGACGGGCTGGCCGCGCTGCGCGCCGTGCTCGGCGACGCGCTCGACGACCTGCGACCGGCCGGATAGGAGGTGCCGGAATGACCGATCTCGACGACGACCGACTGGGTGACCTGTTCCGCGCCGCCGCGTCCGACCCCGGCGCGCCCGCCCCCGGCTTCGACCGGGAGAGCGTCGTGGGCGCCTCGCGCCGGGTGACCGCGCGCCGCCGCGCCGCCGTCCTGGGTGCGGGTCTCGCGCTCGTCGCGGTGGCCGGGGTGGGCACGGTCGTCTCGCTCCCGTCCTCCTCCTCGGGCGGCGCGGGCGACGCGTCGACCGTCGCGGCGCCGATGCTGGCGCCGGCCGCGCCGTACGACTCCCGGGCCGAGGGGGCGGACCGCCGCCGGCCGCGCAGAGCGTCCCGGACGCCGCGGCACCGGAGGCCGCGACGGCGCCCGCCCCGCCGCTCGGACCCGCCACCGGCGAGTGCGCCGACCGGCAGGACCCGGCCCTGCGAGCGCTCGTCGAGCAGGTGCTGCGAGGTGGTCGGCGCGCCCGAGGCGGCCACCACCGACGAGTGCCGCACGGGTGGGGAGCGGGGCGTGAACGTCGAGGTCGGCGAGGGTGCGGCGCGCGGGCTGCTCACGGTCGAGTACCTGCCGCCCGGCGTGACGGAACGGCTGGTGGCGGGCGCGCTGAGCGCACCGACGGCGTCCGGCGGGACGGTGGTCGTCAGCTCGCGGCCGGAGCGCCCGGGCGAGCCCGCCCCGCTGGCGGACCGGCTGCCGGACGCGCTGCGGTACCTGGCGCCGCTGCTCTGAGGCCTTCGGGGCCTGCGCTCGCGCCGCGAAGATCCTCGTACGCCTCGCGCAGCGGCAGCGATGCCCTGGCGCCGAGCCGCTCGACAGCCCCCACGACCTCACCGACCCGCCACCAGCTCGACGGGACGACCCGCCCCGACGCGACCGCGGTGAGCGTGGACTCGGCGGCTTCCTCGACCTCGCCTCGGCGGATCAGCGCGAGTGCGAGGTCGAGACGGGCCGTCGCGAGCCGGCGGGGCCGGCCACCGTGCGGGTCCCCGCTCGCGAGCCTGGCGATCACCTCGCGCGCGTGGTCGACCGCAGCCGGGTCGCCCACCCACGACAGCGTCGTCGCGGTGTAGCTCGTGGCCTTCGCCGGGTCGTACCGGTAGTGGTGCTCCGGCCGGTCCGGGGCCGGGAGCGGGCTGGCCATCCGGTTGACCCGCGCCACCGCCTCCGTGGTCGCGCGGCCGTCGCCGAGCCGCGCAGCGGCTCGCCCTTCCTGCGCGGTCGCCTGGATCAGCGCCGACGTGCCGCGCGGGGCGACCTGCTGCGCGGACCGGGCCAGCGCCGCCGCCTCCCGGTAGTCGCCGAGCGTCAGCACCCGCCACGCCTCCGTCTCCAGCACCCACGCCCGGATCTCGCTGTGCCCGCCCTCCCGCGCCAGCGAGTCCGCCACCCGCAGCCGCGCCGTCGCGGCCGCGTGCTGCTTCAGGTCGACGTGCAGCGTCGCGGCGAGCAGCGACAACCAGCCGCCCGCGACGAGCAGCCGCCGGTGCTCGCCCAGCGTCTTGCGACCGTCGAGCAGCTGCCCGACGTAGCGGAGGTGCTGCCGTACGCGCGCGAGCAGCTCCGCGGGCCGGCTGGCCGCGTAGGAGCCGGCGAGGTCGTCGACGAGCTGTTCGAGCTGCAGGAGGGTCGCCTCGCCCACGTCGGACGCCGACGCCCGCCGGGCGAGTTCGAGCGCTTCGAGCTCGGCGTCGTCCGGGGCCGCCGTGGCCGGGGGCTCGTCGGTGATGAGCGTGTCGAGGTCGTTCGGGGTGACGCCGAGGTGCTGGGCGAGCTTGCGCCGGTGCCACGGTTGCGGCTCGGACTCCCCGGCTTCCCAGCGGCCGACGGTTGACCGTTCGACGCCGACGCGGTGCGCGAGTTCCTCCTGCGTGAGGCCGGCTGCCTTGCGAGCTTGAGCGAGCCGCGCCCGTCTTCCCGCCACCTGATCGAGACTACGCAGGTCACGGGCCTGATGCGGCACGGATGCGGCATCGGCGGGCGGTAACGCTGTGGTACCGGACGCTCACTCGTCATTCGATGAGCGGGTGCACCCGATCATCGACTTCATCACTGCCGAGCCGGCCCGGGGCGGTGGGCCGCGATGAGCTGGGGATGGGGCGCCCCCTACGTGCCGGGCGTGATCGTGCGGTGGATCGCGGCGGACGGCCGGCAGCTCGGCGAGCAGCGGGTCGCGTCCGGCGGCAGACGCCCCTCACGCTCCGGCTCCCACCGGCGCGCAGCTCGTGACGCTGGAGGGCGTCGACGACCCGCGCTCCCGTGTCGAGCTGAGGCCGGGCGCCCGGGTCGCCACGCCCCTCGATCGCGGCCGGTGGTGGCGCCGCCGATGAGCTGGGTGGGGCGGCGCCGTGCCCCTTCCCCGCGCCGTCCCACCCGATCCACACCGATGTCCCGGGTGAGGGCCGTCCACGGCCGGTGGACACTGGTCGGGTGGGCACCGCGAAGGGCGAGCGGCGGCGGCAGGAGCTGGTCACCGCCGCGGCCGAGCTGCTGCGCTCGGGCGGTTTCGAGGCCGTCCGGCACCGGGCCGTCGCGGAGCGGGCCGGGCTGCCGCTGGCGTCCACCACGTACTACTTCGCGTCGCTGGAGGACCTGGTCACCGCGGCGATCGAGCGCACCGGGCGGGACGAGCTGGCCGAGGGCCGGGCGCAGCTGGACGCGCTGCCCGCCGGGGCCGTCGGCCCGGACGAGCGCGTGGACCTCGTGCTCGACCTGCTGCTCGGTCCGGAGTCGCGCGACGGCGGCCTCGACGCGGTGCTGCTGCGCTACGAGCGGCTGGTCGGGTCGGGACGGCGGCCGTACCTGACGCCGCTGATGCGCGAGCTGCGCGGCGAGCTGGACGCGCTGCTCGCCGAGATCCTGGAACGCTCCGGCCGCCCGCTGGACGCGGTGGCGCTGCGCGACATGGTCTCGCTGGTCGACGGCGCGGTGATCAGCGCGCTCATCGAGGCCGACCCGGACCCGCGGGCCGCCGCCTGCGAGGTGCTGCTGCGCAGCCTGCGGCCAGGGACGTAAGCTGCCGGAACGTGATCCCCAACGTCCTGGCCGCCCGCTACGCGAGCCCCGAGCTGGTCCGGCTCTGGTCGCCCGAGCACAAGGTGGTGCTGGAGCGGCAGCTCTGGATCGCCGTCCTCAAGGCCCAGCGCGACCTGGGCGTCGACGTGCCGGACGGCGTGATCGAGCACTACGAGCGGGTCGTCGGGCAGGTCGACCTGGAGTCGATCGCCGCCCGCGAGCGGGTCACCCGCCACGACGTGAAGGCGCGCATCGAGGAGTTCGACGCGCTGGCCGGCCACGAGCACGCCCACAAGGGCCTGACCAGCCGGGATCTCACCGAGAACGTCGAGCAGCTGCAGATCCGGCTCTCCCTGGAGCACGTGCGCGACCGCACGGTCGCCGTGCTCGCCCGGCTGGCCCGGCGCGCCGCCGAGCACGCCGAGCTGGTGATGGCCGGGCGCTCGCACAACGTCCCGGCGCAGGCCACCACGCTCGGCAAGCGGTTCGCGTCGGCGGCCGACGAGCTGCTCGTCGCGTACGCGCGGCTGGAGGACCTGCGCGGGCGCTACCCGCTGCGCGGGATCAAGGGGCCGGTCGGCACCGCGCAGGACATGCTCGACCTGCTCGACGGGGACGCGGGCCGGCTCGCCGAGCTGGAGCACCGCGTCGCCGAGCACCTGGGGTTCGCCGGCGTGCTGACGAGCGTCGGCCAGGTCTACCCGCGCTCCCTCGACTTCGACGTGGTGAGCGCGCTCGTGCAGCTTGCGGCCGCGCCGTCTTCCCTGGCCACGACGATCCGGCTGATGGCGGGCGCGGAGCTGGCCACCGAGGGTTTCAAGCCCGGCCAGGTCGGCTCGTCGGCGATGCCGCACAAGATGAACTCCCGCTCGGCCGAGCGGGTCAACGGGCTGACCGTGCTGCTGCGCGGCTACGCGGGCATGGCGTCCGAGCTGGCCGGCGCGCAGTGGAACGAGGGTGACGTCTCCGACTCCGTGGTGCGCCGGGTGGTGCTGGCGGACGCGTTCTTCGCGATCGACGGGCTGTTCGAGACCACGCTCACCGTGCTCGACGAGTTCGGTGCCTACCCGGCCGTGGTGGCCCGCGAGCTGGACCGCTACCTGCCGTTCCTCGCGACCACGGCCGTGCTGATGGCCGCGGTGCGGGCCGGCGTCGGGCGGGAGACCGCGCACGAGGTGATCAAGGGGCACGCGGTCGGCGTCGCGCTGGCCATGCGGGAGAAGGGCCAGCCGGAGAACGACCTGGTCGCGCGGCTGGCCGGCGACGAGCGGCTCGGGCTCGCCGCCGGTGCGCTGGACGGCCTGCTCGCCGACCCGCTGCGGTTCACCGGTGCCGCGACCGCGCAGGTCGCGGCCGTGGTCGAGCAGGTCGGACGGGTCGTCGACGCGCACCCGGACGCCGCCGCGTACACCCCCGGAGCAATCCTGTGAAGCTGCTGCACTCGGGCAAGGTCCGCGACGTCTACGAGGACGGCGACGACCTCGTGCTCGTCGCGTCCGACCGCATCTCGATCTACGACGTGGTGCTGCCGACCCCGATCCCGGACAAGGGCGCGGTGCTGACCCGCCTGTCGCTCTGGTGGTTCGAGCGGCTCGCCGACCTGGTGCCGCACCACGTCGTCTCGGCCACGGACGTGCCGGCCGAGCTCGCCGGACGGGCCGTGCGCTGCCGCAGGCTCGCGATGCTGCCCGTCGAGTGCATCGCGCGCGGCTATCTGGCGGGGCTCGGCCTGGAGGAGTACCGCAAGCAGGGCACGGTGTCGGGGGTCGAGCTGCCGGAGGGCCTGGTGGAGGGCTCGAAGCTGCCGGCGCCGATCTTCACGCCCACCACGAAGGCCCCGGTCGGCGAGCACGACGAGTTCATGACGTTCGACGACGTCGCGGCCGTCGTCGGCGCGGAGCGGGCGGCCCGGCTGCGCGAGCTGACGCTGGCCGTCTACACCCGCGGCGCCGACCTCGCCGCCCGCAACGGCATCCTCGTCGCCGACACCAAGCTGGAGTTCGGGCTCGACCCGGCCGGCGAGATCGTGCTGGCCGACGAGGTGCTGACGCCCGACTCGTCGCGGTTCTGGCCCGCGGACGCGTGGGAGCCCGGCCGGGCGCAGTACTCGTTCGACAAGCAGTTCGTGCGGGAGTGGTCGCAGACGCTCGACTGGGACCGCACCCCGCCCGGACCCGAGATCCCGGCGGACGTGGTGGCGGCCACGCGCGCCCGGTACGTCGAGGCGTACGAGCGGATCACCGGAAGCGCATGGTGAGTCTCGTCAAGTAACCATCCGGCCCTCACGGACGCCTCATGAGTACGCCAACCGCCGTTCACGACCAGGTGCGTTCATGAGCGGGTGGTTGCAGAGGCGCCCCTCCCTCGTCTGCTCGTGTCGCTGTCCGGGCTGACCGACGAGAACCCCGAGTCGCTGGCCCGCGGCGCCGAGTTCACCGGCGAGATGGCGCGGCGCGAGGTCCCGCTGTCGCAGCTGCTGCGGCCGCGGTCCGGGCCGGAGCCGCTGACCGGGAACTCGCCGCTCGTCCGGTGGATGCACGAGCGCCGCGCCGCCAGTGACGCGATCGTGCTGCACGGCTACGACCACACCGCCGACCCGATCGCGCCTGGCACTCCACGACGATCGCCCGGGTCGGGCGCCGCGCCGAGTTCGCCGCTCTGCCCCGGCACGAGGCCGGGCTGCGGCTCACTGCGGCCCGCCGCACGCTGACGGCCGTCGGGCTGCGCACGGACCTGTTCGTCCCGCCGCGCTGGCTCGCGTCGCCCGGCACCGTCGAGGCGCTGCGCGAGCAGGGCTTCGGCGTGCTCGCGGACGAGAACGGCGTGCGCTTCCTGCGCGACCCGGACGCGCCGGTGGTGCGGGCCCGGGTGCTGGGCTTTCGCGCGTCCGGCGACCGGCACCCGCTCGGCGACGACCGCAAGGCCGCCGAGTCGTGGCGCTGCCGGGTGCTGGCCGCCGAGGTCGCGCGCACCGTCCGGCGGGGCGGGCTGGTGCGCATCAACATCCGCGCCAAGGACCTCAAGCGCCCGCAGCGCCGCGACGCCGTGCTGGCCGCCGTCGACGCGGCGCTGGAGCTCGGCGCGGTGCCCGCCACGTACGCGACGCGCGCGGTGGCCCGCGCCGCCTGAGCCCGTCCCGACCAGGCAGGATCCACCCGTGCGGGTGACGATCCTGACCATCGGTTCGCGCGGCGACCTCGACCCCTTCCTGGCGCTCGGCGCCGGGCTGCGCAAGGCGGGGCACGCCGTGCGGCTGGCGACGCACCGGCCGTACGCGGAGCAGGTCGCGGCGGCCGGCCTGGAGTTCGCCGAGCTGACCGACGACGCCCGTGAGGCGCTTGCCTCCCCGGCCGTGCAGGCCATGCTGACCAGCAAGAACGTGCTCGCGATGCCCCGGCTGGTGCGGGCCGCGCTCGGGCCCCGGCTGGCCGGGGTGGCCGCCGCGGCGGAACGGGCGGCCGACGGCGCCGACGTGGTCGTGGCGTCGACGCTCGCGATGGTCGGGCCGACGGCGGCCGAGCGGGCCGGCGCCCGGTTCGTGTGGGCGCACCTGCAGCCCGCCACCCCGACACGGGTGTACGCCGCGGCCGGCGCGCCCGCCGCGAGCGACCTGCCGGGCCCGCTCAACCTGATGTCGTGGGCGCTCTCGGACCACATGCTGTGGCGCGGTGTGCGCCCGGTGCTGAACCGGCGGCGCCGTGAGCTGGGGCTGGCGCCGTTCCCCGCGACCCCGCCCGCGCGCCGGCCGCCGCCGCGCCCGCCCGTGCTCTACGGCTACAGCCCCGCCGTCGCCCCGGTGCCGCCGGACTGGCCGGCCGACGTGCACGTCACCGGCTACTGGCGGGCGGCCGTCCCGGTCGCGGCCGGCTGGCGGCCGCCGCCGGCGCTGGCCGCGTTCCTCGCCGACGGCCCGCCGCCGGTGTACGTCGGCTTCGGCTCGATGCACGAGAAGGACCCGGCCGGGCTCGCCGACCTGCTGCGCACCGGCCTGCGCCGGGCCGGGCTGCGCGCCGTGCTGCACGCCGGCTGGGCCGGGCTCGCCGCGGACGGGGACGACGTGGTCGTCGTGGGCGACGTGCCGCACGGGTGGCTCTTCCCGCGCGTCTCCGCCGTCCTGCACCACGGCGCGCCGGGACGACCGCGGCCGGGCTGCTGGCCGGACGCCCGACCGCGGTCGTGCCGTTCGTCGCCGACCAGTACTTCTGGGGCCGCCGCGTCGCCGCGCTCGGGGTGGGCCCGCGCATGGTGCCGCGCTCCGCGCTGACGGCCGACGCGGTGGCCGCGCTGCTGGCCGCCGTCACCGGCGAGCCCACCCATCGGGAGCGTGCCGGGGCGCTCGCCGCCCGCCTGAGCAGCGAGGACGGTGTCGGTACGGCCGTCGCGCTCCTGGAGCGTCTCGCCGACGAGTAGGCACGCCTGGCCGCATCGCCGGGTCGTGGTGACGGCGTTACCCGTAGGCTTGTGCCGTGGCCAAAGTCGTGGTGGACGTGATGCCGAAGCCCGAGATCCTCGACCCGCAGGGCCAGGCCGTGGCCGGTGCGCTCGCCCGGCTCGGCGTCGCGGGAGTGGTGGACGTGCGGCAGGGCAAGCACTTCGAGCTCGACGTGGACGACTCGGTCGACGACGAGACTCTGCACCGGGTGGCCGGCGCGCTGCTGGCGAACCCGGTCATCGAGGACTGGGTGGTGACGCGGGCGTGAGGATCGGTGTCATCACCTTTCCGGGCACGCTCGACGACGTCGACGCGGCGCGGGCCGTCCGCTACGCGGGGGCCGAGGCGGTGCCGCTCTGGCACGCCGACCGCGACCTGAAGGGTGTCGACGCGGTGGTCGTGCCCGGCGGTTTCTCCTACGGCGACTACCTGCGCGCGGGCGCGATCGCGAGCATCGCGCCGATCATGGGCGAGGTCGTCGTCGCCGCCCGCCGCGGCACCCCCGTGCTCGGCATCTGCAACGGGTTCCAGATCCTCTGCGAGGCCGGGCTGCTGCCGGGCGCGCTGGTGCGCAACGCCGGGCTCCACTTCGTGTGTCGTGACCTGCGCATCCGCGTCGAGACGACGGCCACGGCGTGGACCGGCGGGCTCGCGGTGGGGCAGGAGCTGCTGGTGCCGCTGAAGTCCGGGGAGGGCCGCTACGTCGCCGACGCCGGTACCCTCGACGCTCTCGCGGCCGAGGGCCGCGTGGTGTTCAGGTACGCCGGGGAGAACCCCAACGGCGCGCTGGCCGGGATCGCCGGGATCAGCTCGGCGGACGGCCGGGTGGTGGGGCTGATGCCGCACCCCGAGCACGCCATCGACGAGCTGACCGGGCCCTCCACCGACGGGCTCGGGCTGTTCACGTCGGTGCTGCAGAACGCGGCGTCAGCCGCATAGGTGCATCGTGTCGCGGTCGTTCGCACAGCGCACGGCGTTGCGCCCGATCTAGGCTGCCGCGGCCGCGTCCGTCCCGGGCGGGGTCTCGCGAGGAGAAGTTGTCCGTATGACCCGAACCGGTCCCGTCGTCCCCCGGCACGTGCTGCTGGTCGAGGACGACCCCGGCGACGCCTTCCTGGTGCGGGAGCTGCTCGCCGAGGTGGAGCCGGACCTTCGGGTGACGGTGGTCGACTCGGTGCCGGCCGCCGTCGCAGGCGGGCTGGTGCGGCAGTGCGACTGCGTGCTGCTCGACCTCAACCTGCCCGGCACCGACGGGCTGCAGGGGCTGCGTGCCGTCCTGCGCGCCGACGGCGCTGCCGCGGTGTGCGTTCTCACGGGTCTGGACGACGAGCACCTCGGCACGCGGCGGTGGCCGCGGGCGCGCAGGACTACCTGGTCAAGGGCAAGGTCGACGGCCAGGTGCTGATCCGGGCCGTGCGCTACGCGATCGAGCGCCGGCGCGCGGAGGTGAGCCTGTTGCGGCTGCGTGAGGAGGAGCTGGCCGCGGCCGAGTCGGCGCGCCTCGAACGCGGGCTGCTGCCGTCGCCGCTGCTCGCGGGCAGCGCCGTGCGGGCCCGCTCGTTCTACCGGGCCGGCCGCACCCGCTCGCTCATCGGCGGCGACTTCTTCGACGCGGTGCTCGGCCCGTCCGGCACGGCGCACGCGATCGTGGGCGACGTCTGCGGCCACGGCCCGGACGAGGCCGCGCTCGGCGCGCTGCTGCGCGTCTCGTGGCGGGCGCTTCGTGCTGGCCGGCGTGGACGAGCCGCAGCTGCTGCCCAAGCTGCAGGAGGTGTTCGTGAGCGAGCGCCACGACCACACCCTGTTCACCACGGTCTGCACCGTCGCGATCCGCCCGGCCGCGCCGGGGGAGAGCACTGCGCTGGTGCGGCTGGCCGGGCACCCGCCGCCGGTGACGCTGCTGCCCACCCCCAAGCCGATCGCCCCGCCGGTCGGGGTGCCGCTCGGCGTGCTGCCCGACGCGGAGTGGCACGAGGTCGGCGTGCCGCTCGGCCCGGAATGGGCGCTGCTGCTCTACACCGACGGGCTCATCGAGGGCCGCGGCGCCGACCCGGCCGAGCCGCTGTGGGAGGAGGGCCTCCTGGGCCTGCTCGCCCAGGAGCACGACGTCGGCCTCGACCGGCTGCCCGCGCGGCTCGTCGAACGCGCGCAGGAGCTGAACGGCGGCCCGCTCTCCGACGACGTGGCGATCCTGCTGCTGACCTCGGACCCCGCTTCGGACCCTGCCTCGGACCCCGAGCCCGTCGACCCGGCGCCGCGATGACGGCCGGCACCGCGTCGCCGGGCGTCCACACCCTGCACAGCGAGCACAGCGCCGAGACCGGCCGGCGCTGGCCGCTCGCCCGGGTGTTCACGGTCGGCGCGGCGGTGTCGGGCGTGCTCGCGCTCGCGGCCTTCGCGCTCGTGGCGGTGGCGCTGTGGCGGCTGGAGGCGACCAGCACGGCGCTGGCGGACGGCGCGTCCCCCGCGCTCGTCACGGGCCAGCAGGTGGCGGTGGCCCTGCTCGACCAGGAGACCGGCGTGCGCGGCTTCGACCTCACCGGGCAGGCCGACTTCCTGGAGCCCTACCGCACCGGGCTGGCGGCGCAGCGGTCGGCGATGACCGAGCTGCGCGCGGTCGCCGCGGCCAACGGCATCGCGGTCGGCCCGGAGCTGGACGCGGTCGACCGCGCGGAGCGGCAGTGGCGCACGCAGTACGCCGACCCGGTGGTCGAGGGCTCGGTCGCCGCGCCCGACCCCGAGGTCGGCCGGAGCCTGTTCGAGCAGGTCAGGACCGCGACCACGGATCTCCTCGGCGCGCTGGACGCGGAGCGGGCGCAGGCGCGCGCCGGCATGGCGGCGGCGTCGACGTTCGTGGCGGTCACCGGCGTGGCCGTCGCCGTCGTGCTGGTGGCGCTGCTCGTCGCCACCGGCATCGGGCTGCGCCGCGCCGTGCTGGGCCCGGTCTCGGACCTGGCCGCGCAGGTGCGCGAGGTGATGTCGGGGAGCGTGCAGCGGGCGGTGCGGCCGCGCGGGCCGCGCGAGATCGTCGAGCTGGGGGAGGACGTCGAGGCGATGCGCCGGCACATCCTGCTCGACCTCGACGAGGCGCAGGCCGCCAACCGCCGGCTCGACGAGCAGGCCCGCGAGCTGGCGCGCTCCAACCGCGACCTGGAGCAGTTCGCCTACGTCGCGAGCCACGACCTGCAGGAGCCGCTGCGCAAGGTGGCGAGCTTCTGCCAGCTCCTGCAGCGGCGCTACGCCGGCCGCCTCGACGAGCGCGCCGACCAGTACATCGCGTTCGCCGTCGACGCGCGTCCCGCATGCAGCAGCTGATCAACGACCTGCTGGCGTTCTCCCGGGTCGGGCGCTCCACCGAGTCGTTCACCGACGTCGACCTGGGCGCCGTCGCCACCGCGGCGGCCACCCAGCTGGAGGTGGCCCGCGCCGACGCGGACGGCGAGATCCTCGTCGGGGAGCTGCCGACCGTGCACGGCGACGCGTCCCTCCTCCAGGCCCTGTTGCTCAACCTGATCGGCAACGGGCTCAAGTTCCACCGCGACGGCGTGCCGCCGGTCGTCCGGGTCGAGGCCCGGCCGGACGGCGACGACTGGGAGGTCACGGTCGCCGACAACGGCATCGGGATCGAACCGGAGTACGGCGAGAAGGTCTTCGTGATCTTCCAGCGGCTGCACGGCCGCGACGTCTACCCCGGCACCGGCATCGGGCTCGCCCTCGCGAAGAAGATCGTCGAGTTCCACGGCGGGCACATCCGGCTCGTCGACGGCCCCGGCCCCGGCGCCACCGTGCGCTTCACCCTGCCCGCCCCTCGCGAGGAGACCCCCACGTGATCGATCCGGCCCCCCGCCTCGTCAACGTCCTGCTGGTCGAGGACGACCCCGGTGACGTCCTGATGACGCGAGAGGCGTTCGACGAGTACCTGCACAACCGGCTGGACGTTGTGACGGACGGGGCCGCGGCGCTCGCCTACCTGCGCCGGGAGGAGCCGTACACCGACGCGCCGGCACCCGACCTCGTGCTGCTCGACCTCAACCTCCCTCGCCGCGACGGGCGCGAGGTGCTGCAGGAGGTCAAGGCCGACCCCAAGCTCCAGCACATCCCGGTGATCGTGCTCACCACCTCGCAGGCCGAGGAGGACGTGCTGCGCAGCTACCAGCTCCACGCCAACGCCTACGTCACGAAGCCGGTCGACTTCGAGGGGTTCATCGAGGCCATCCGGCAGATCGACCACTTCTTCGTCACGGTGGTGAAGCTGCCGGGCCGCTGACCGGCGTCAGACGGGCGGCAGCGGCACCAGGAACCACCGCCCGTTCTCCTCGAAGGCCACCAGCCCGTACGTGAACGGGCCGTCCGGGGTGCGCCCGCTGATGGTGACGACGTCCTCGGTGCCGGTGGTGACCGCGATGTCCCGGGCCTCGGCCTCGGCCAGGCGGTCGAGGTAGGCCGTCGCGTAGTCGTGGTCGAGCGGCGGGCCCAGCAGCGTGGCGAGGGCCTGCGGGTCGCCGGCGTTCAGCGCGGCCTCGGCCCGGTCGACCAGCTCGGCGGCCGACGCCGCCCCGGGCGGCGGCGCGCTCGTGATCAGCACGCACAGCGTGATGACCCACGCGGCGAGCAGCGCGAACACCAGCATCCACGTGGCCCGCCGCCGCCCGCCGGGCCGGCCCGCGCCGGCGCCCTGCCCGCTCCCCTGCTGCTCATCGCGGGTTCAGCGTGCCAGAGCCGGGCGCGGTCGGCGCCGCCGAGGCGCCGCGGGTCATCCCCGTGGGACGCCTGCGGGCCCGCGGGGTTGCTCAGCCGGGTCACAGGCGCGTCTCGGGACACTTGACCTTGATGAGCAGGGCGACAGGTGTAGACGTCGACGCCGCGTTCCGTCGGCGTCCCCGGCTGGCCGGCGTGCTGGTGGCGGGTGTGGTGGCCGGGGTGGCGCTGCTGGTGCTGCCGGACCTGGCCGGCCTCGACCGGTTCACCCCGTTCGCCCAGGTCGTGTCGTTCCGTCCGTACACGCTGGCCGGGCTCGCGCCGGTCGTCCTGCTGCTGTCCTGGCTCGCCGTCCGGCGCTGGCGGACGCTGCGGCCGCTGGCGGCACTGCTGGTGACCGTCGTCGTGGTCGGCGCGGCGCTGGTGCTCCCGCGCGCGGTGCCGGTGGTGGGCGCGCAGGGTGTGTCGACGGCGGACGGCCGCACGCTCACGGTGGTGGCGTTCAACACGCTCAGCGGCAACGCCGACATCGAGGCGGTCGCCGACCTCGTCCGCACCGAACGCCCCGACCTGGTCTCGCTGGTCGAGGCCGGCCGCTCGTACCGGTCGCGGCTCGCCCCGCTCGTCGAGCCGCTGGGCTACCGGCTGCACACGTCGGTCGGCCCGGACGGCGGCGACCTCTCCGGCGTCACCGCCCTCGTCGCGGGCTCGCTCGGCGCCGTCGACGTCACCGACTACCCGCACACGCCGTTCCCGTCCGTCGAGCTGTCCGGCGGGAACCTCGGGTCGCTGCGGTTCGTCGCGTTCCACTCGCTCGCCCCGCGCCGCGGCGACGTGCCGCAGTGGCACTCCGACGTCGCGGGCGTCGCCCGCTGGTGCGCCGGGCCGGGGCCGGCGATCGTCGCCGGGGACTTCAACGCCACGTTCGACCACTCGGTGTTCCGCAGCGCCACCGCGGGGTGCTCCGACGCCGCCGCCCAGCGCGGTCAGGGGCTCGCGCCGACCTGGCCCACCTGGCTCCCGGACTGGATCGGGCCCCAGATCGACCACGTCCTCGCCACCGACCCGATCACCGCCGAGGCGTTCTCGCTCCGCGAGGTGCCGGGCAGCGACCACCGCGCCGTCATCGCGCGGCTGCGGGTGCCCGGCTGACGACGGCCTCGATCTCGGCCCGGTGCCAGTCGCGCGGCATCACCA
This sequence comes from Pseudonocardia sp. CNS-139, assembly GCA_001942415.1. GTDB lineage: Bacteria > Actinomycetota > Actinomycetes > Mycobacteriales > Pseudonocardiaceae > Pseudonocardia. Next base: position 16,621 of record MKJX01000226.1, on the reverse strand, counting down.
TCCGGCCGCGGCGATCGACGTGCGCCAGGCGCGAACCGCACCACCCGCAGCCACCGAACGCGTCCACCGAGGCGAGCGCCTCGACCTCGGCGCGCCGCCGCTGTGCGGACAGTGCCTGCTGCTCCGCCGCGCGCAGCCTCCGGCTGCGTGCGAGGCGGTCGCACGTCCACCAGATCCCGAACGGCACGGCCAGGATCGCGACGGTGGTCAGCACCCACTTGAGGATCAGAAGGACCAGACCGACGACGAGAACCACGCCGACCACGCCCGCCGTGCCCATGCGCCGCACGGCTCAGCACCACCACTTGCCGGCGCAGTTGCCGCCGGTCAGCAGCCCGTCCGGGAGGCCCTGGTCGCCCGGCGTGGGCCAGTCGATGTCCCCACCACCCCCGTCGCCGTCGTACGTCGGCGGCGGGCCGCATCGCTTCTCGCCGTAGTCGTGGTCGCGAAGCGTCGTGAGGTACCGCTCCGGCGCACCGTGCCCGTCGTACACCGACGTGTGATCGGAGAGGACCGCGTATTCGGCGAAGTCGTGATCCGCGGAGATGTGCACGTAACGCAGGTCGTAACCGTGCCGGTCGGTCTCGACGCCAGGTTCCCGCACGTCGCGGGCCCGGACGAGGCCGACCGGGTGGTCTGCTGGGTACTCAGGTCCGACATGGCGACGACGGCGAACACACCGACCGCAATTCCGCTCCAGACCTTGTACGCGAGCCGCACCGATGCACCTCCTACGGTTACGGCGTTCTGTCGAGCGGAAATCTGTCGCCGTTACCGGGATGTCGGAGGCAGTAGCGCCGCTGGACCGTTCGGCGGCATTCAGGTGCCATTCATGACAACCGGTATCCACGCGTTGAAATGGCCATCGGCCCACACCACGGCCGCAGGGTCGTCGGTCGTCCGTCCGCGCGTCCACGCAGTTCCGTAGGCTGGGGAGCCGTGACGTCCGCCGCCACCGCACACCAGGCCGACACCGTCGGGAACGCCGCCGCCACCCCCGACCACCCCCAGCCCTACCGTGAGCTCGGGCTCAAGGACGACGAGTACGCCCGCATCCGGGAGATCCTCGGCCGCCGCCCGACCGACGCCGAGTTGGCCATGTACTCGGTGATGTGGAGCGAGCACTGCTCCTACAAGTCGTCCAAGGTGCACCTGCGCTACTTCGGCGAGACCACCACCGACGCGATGCGCGAGCGGATGCTCGCCGGCATCGGCGAGAACGCCGGGGTGGTCGACATCGGCGACGGCTGGGCCGTCACGTTCAAGGTCGAGTCGCACAACCACCCGTCCTACGTCGAGCCGTACCAGGGCGCGGCCACCGGCGTCGGCGGGATCGTGCGCGACATCATGGCGATGGGCGCCCGGCCGGTGGCGGTGGCGACCCGCTGCGGTTCGGCCCGGCCGACGCCCCCGACACGCGGCGGGTGCTGCCGGGCGTCGTCGCGGGCGTCGGCGGCTACGGCAACTCGCTCGGCCTGCCCAACATCGGCGGCGAGGTCGTCTTCGACCCCAGCTACCTGGGCAACCCGCTGGTCAACGCGCTGTGTGTGGGCGCGATGCGCACCGAGGACCTGCACCTCGCGTTCGCGTCCGGCACCGGCAACAAGATCGTCCTGTTCGGCGCGCGCACCGGTCTCGACGGGATCGGCGGCGTCTCGGTGCTCGCCTCCGAGACGTTCGACGGCGACGAGTCCGGCAGTGGCCGCAAGAAGCTGCCGTCGGTGCAGGTGGGGGACCCGTTCACGGAGAAGGTGCTCATCGAGTGCTGCCTGGAGCTGTTCCACGCCGGGCTGGTCGTGGGCATCCAGGACCTCGGCGGCGCCGGGCTCTCGTGCGCGACGTCCGAGCTGGCCAGCGCGGGCGACGGCGGCATGTCCGTCGACCTGGACGCCGTGCCGCTGCGGGCGTCCGGGATGACGCCGGCCGAGATCCTGTCGAGCGAGTCGCAGGAGCGCATGTGCGCGGTGGTGCGGCCCGAGGACGTCGAGGCGTTCATGGCGGTCTGCCGCAGGTGGGACGTGCTCGCGAGCGTGATCGGCGAGGTCACCGACGGCGACCGGCTGGTCATCACGTGGCACGGCGAGACGGTCGTCGACGTCCCGCCGCGCACGGTGGCCCACGACGGCCCGGTCTACCGGCGCCCCGTGCTGCGCTCCCCGGGCCAGGACGACCTGGAGGCCGACGGTCCGCAGCGGCTGCCGCGCCCCGCCGCGCCGCCCGAGCTGCGCGCGGAGATCCTGCGGATGGCGGCCAGCCCGAACCTGAGCAGCCGGGCGTGGGTCACCGACCAGTACGACCGGTACGTGCGCGGCAACACCGCCGCCGCCCAGCCCGCCGACGCGGGGTGCTGCGCATCGACGAGGCCACCGGCCGCGGGATCGCCGTCGCCACCGACTGCAACGCCCGGTTCGTCGCGCTCGACCCGTACGCGGGCGCGCAGCTCGCGCTCGCGGAGGCGTACCGCAACGTCGCCACGAGCGGTGCCGTGCCGCTGGCCGTGACCAACTGCCTCAACTTCGGCTCGCCGGAGGACCCGCACGTCATGTGGCAGTTCCAGCAGGCCGTTCGCGGGCTCGCGGACGGCTGCGCGCAGCTGGGCATCCCCGTCACCGGCGGCAACGTCAGCTTCTACAACCAGACGGGCGAGCGCGCGATCCTGCCGACGCCCGTGGTCGGCGTGCTCGGGGTGCTCGACGACGTCGCGCGCCGGGTGCCGTCCGGGTTCCGGCGGGCCGGCGACGCCGTCGTGCTGCTGGGGGAGACCCGCGACGAGCTGGGCGGCAGCGAGTGGGCGCACGTCGTGCACGGCCACCTCGGCGGCCGCCCGCCGGCCGTCGACCTCGCCGCCGAGGAGCGCCTCGCACGGCTGCTGGCCGCCGCCGCGGCGGACGGGCTGCTCACCGGCTCGCACGACCTCTCGGACGGCGGGCTCGCGCAGGCGCTCGTGGAGGCGTGCCTCGTCGGCGGGCAGGGCGTGCGGGTCGCGCTCCCGGTCGCCGACCCGTTCGTCGGGCTGTTCGCCGAGTCGGCCGGGCGGGTGCTCGTGACGACCGCGCCGGACGCCGCGGACGGCCTGCTCGCGCGCGCCGCGGACGCCGGGGTGCCGGCCCAGGTGCTGGGCACCACGGGCGGCGCCGCGCTGGTGGTCGCGGACGTGCCCGAGCTGCCGCTCGACGAGCTGCGCACGGCGTGGGAGGGCACGCTTCCTGCCCTGTTCGGGTGAGGTGGCCGCACCGCAGCGGCACCGGAACGCCCCGGTCGGGTGGACACCTGCCCTCTCCGATGGGTCAGGACAGCCCACGTGGGTTACGGTCGCGCCCGTGGGGCAGGAGTTCCGAGGCGGGGCGCGTGGGACGTCCGTCTCCGGCGGGGCCGGGGGCGGCGACGCCGTGCGCGCCTGGCTCGCGGGCGGCCCCGCACCCGAACGGCCGGTGCTGCGCGCCGCGGTGAAGGAGAGCCTCGCGGCGGTCGCCGCAGCGGCACCCGGCCGCAGCGTGGAGGTGCGTGTGCCGCCGTTCGGTGCGGTCCAGTGCATCAGCGGGCCGCGGCACGGCCGGGGCACTCCGCCGAACGTGGTCGAGGCCGACCCGCGCACCTGGCTCGCGTTGGTCACCGGCGTCGTGAGCTGGACGGAGGCGGTCGAGTCGGGCGCCTCCGCGCGTCCGGCACGCGCAGCGCGGAGGTGGCGCACCTCGTGCCGCTGGCTTGACCGATACGGTGCGCTCGGCGTCCGCACCGGACCGGGCGAACGGTCAGCGGTGGCGCAAACACGGCGGGGCACAGGAAAATTGTTCCGATCAGCGTCGGGCGGGACCGAACGGGCGACAGGAGGTGGCCGCGTGGTTGCACCGCGTAGCCTACCCGGGTTGGTTGCTGCTCCCGAAGCCACGGATGGCGCAGTCTCGGACGGCGCAGTACCGGGCTCCAGTCCGGGGATAGACGAGCTGGCCGCCGAGTGGGCGCGGCTCGTCCACGACGGCGACCCGCGGGCGGCCGGGCACCTCGCCACGCTGCTCCGCAAGCTCGCGGCCGTCTTGCGCGCCGAGCCGTTCTGGCCGCTGGCCGCGCGCGAGGTCGGCGCCGAGCTGCTCGCCACCGGCATGTGCGGCGACCCCGCCCACCCGACGCACGACCCCGAGGACGTCGTCGTCCCGAGCCTGAAGCTGCTGCGCCGGGACGCCCCGGCCGCGCTCGGGGTGGCCGGTCCCGAGGGGGAGCGGCGGCTGGCCGCCGCGATCGACGAGATGGTGGCGGGGGTGGTCGGTGCGCTGCAGCGCCGGCAGCGCCTCGACGAGCACGCCGCCGGCGCGGAGGGCGCCGCCGTCGACTCCCGCGTGGTCCCGGTGCTGGGCGAGCACGGGCCCGTGATCGGCGACCGGCATGTCCGGGCCACGTACGAGCAGTCCCCGCTGGGGATCGCGCTGGTGGGAACCGACGGGCGGCTGCTGGACATCAACCCGGCGCTGGCCGCGATGTTCGGGCTGAGCGGCCCGCTCGACCAGCCGCGCCCCGTCTCCGACTTCGTCCACCCCGACGACATCACGGCCGTGGTCGACCGGCTCGACCGGCTGGTCCGCGGCGACAGCGAGATCGTGCGCCTGGAGCTGCGGCTCGTGCGCACCGACTCCACGGTGCTGTGGGTGCACGCCACCGGCTCGCGGGTGCTCGACGCGTTCGGCGAGCTGTCGCATCTGGTGGGCCTGGTCGAGGACCTCTCGCAGCACTACCGGCCGTGGTGGCCGCTGCCCGAGGAGACGGTGCAGGACCAGCTCACCCGGCTGCCCAACCAGGGCATCGTCGAGGAATGGCTGCGCCGGGCGCTGGCCGGCGACGGCCCGTGCCGGGTCGGGATCTGCACGCTGGAGCTCGACGCTTCCCCGCGATCCGCGACCGCTACGGCCCGCAGGTCGGCGACCGCGTGCTGCTCGGCGTCGCCGGCCGGCTGCGGCTGACCGCCGGTGACAACGTCGTGACGCGCACCGGGCCGACCAGTTCACCGTGCTCATGGCGGGCACGCAGGACGCACCGACGCTGCCGGCTGGCCGGGCGGCTGCAGGCCGCGCTGGCCACCCCGTTCGAGATCGACGGCCAGTCGCTGGTGATCTCGGCCAGCATCGGCGTGGCCGAGACCGCCACCGCCAACGGCGGCCGGGGCGCCGAGCTGCTGCGCGCGGCCGGGGTCGCCCGGTCGTGGGCGAAGGCGCTCGGCGGCGGGCGGCACGTGGTCTTCGACCCCGAGCGCGACACCGCCGAGTCGGCGCGGTTCGCGCTGCTCTCCGACCTGTGGGGGGCCATCGAACGGCAGGAGTTCCGGCTCGCGTTCCAGCCGCTCGTGCAGCTCGGCGGCGGGCGCGTCGACGGCGCCGAGGCGCTCGTCCGGTGGCAGCATCCGCAGCACGGCGTGGTCGGGCCCGGCCGGTTCATCGAGCTGGCCGAGCACAGCGGCGCGATCGTCCCGCTCGGGCGCTGGGTGCTGGAGGCCGCGTGCGCGCAGGCCGCCTCGTGGTGGCGCGAGCTGGGCGACGGCGCGCCGTTCGTCAGCGTCAACGTCTCGCCGGTGCAGCTCGCGCAGCCCGGCTGGGTGCACGAGGTGACGGGCGTGCTGACGGCCACCGGGCTGCCCGCGCGCCTGCTGCAGCTGGAGATCACCGAGCAGGCCGTGCTGGGCGACGAGGGTGTGGCGCTGGAGGCGCTCAACCAGCTGCGCGCGGCCGGCGTCCGGCTGGCGCTCGACGACTTCGGCACCGGCTACTCCAGCCTCGCCTGGCTGCGCCGGCTGCCCGTGCACGCGCTCAAGATCGACGGCTCGTTCGTGGACGGGCTGCGCACCGAGGCGCCGGCCCGCGACTCCGCGATCGTGCTCGCGCTGATCCAGATGGCGCACGCGCTCGACCTGGAGGTCACCGCCGAATGGGTGGAGACCGACCTGCAGGCGAAGCGGCTCACCGAGATGGGCTGCGACGTCGGGCAGGGGCGCTGGTTCGGTGACGCCGGTCCTGGTGAGTGGGTCCCGGAGCTGTGGCGGCGTAGCATCGGGCCCTGAGCCCGCTGTCTGCGCAAGGAGCGAGTTGTGCGCCCCAGTTCCGTCCGGAACGAGCACCCGACCGAACGCGACGACCCCCAGCTCTCCGAGGACGACACCCCCCGTGAGGAGTGCGGCGTGTTCGGGGTCTGGGCCCCGGGCGAGGACGTGGCCAACCTCACCTACTACGGCCTCTACGCCCTGCAGCACCGCGGCCAGGAGGCGGCCGGCATCGCCGTCTCCGACGGCAAGCGCATGGTGGTCTTCAAGGACCTCGGCCTGGTCAGCCAGGTGTTCGACGAGCAGATCCTCTCGTCGCTCAAAGGGCACCTCGCCGTCGGCCACTGCCGCTACTCGACCACCGGTTCCACCACCTGGGAGAACGCCCAGCCGACGTTCCGCACCACCGCGGCCGGCAGCGGCATCGCCCTCGGCCACAACGGCAACCTCGTCAACACGGCCGAGCTGCGCGACGAGGTCGCGCGCGTCCGCGCCGCGGGGTCCACGGCCTCGGCCCGCGCCGCGATCGAGTCCACCACCGACTCCGACCTCGTCACCGAGCTGATCGCCGCCTCGGCCGCCGACACCGGCGTCGAGGAGGCGGCGATGCGGCTGCTGCCCCGCGTGCGGGGCGCGTTCTCGCTGGTCTTCGCGGACGAGCAGACGCTCTACGCGGCGCGCGACCCGCACGGCGTCCGCCCGCTCGTGCTGGGCCGGCTGGAGCGCGGGTGGGTCGTCGCGAGCGAGACCGCGGCGCTCGACATCGTCGGCGCGTCCGTGGTGCGCGAGGTCGAGCCGGGCGAGCTGCTCGCCATCGACGCCGACGGCATGCGCAGCTCGCGGTTCGCCGCGCCGGAGCCGAAGGGCTGCGTCTTCGAGTACGTCTACCTCGCCCGGCCGGACACCACCATCTCCGGGCGCTCGGTGCACGCCGCGCGTGTGGAGATCGGCCGCCGGCTCGCCGCCGAGCACCCCGTCGAGGCCGATCTGGTGATCCCGGTGCCGGAGTCGGGCACGCCGGCCGCCATCGGCTACGCGCAGGGCTCCGGCATCCCGTACGGCCAGGGCCTGGTGAAGAACGGCTACGTCGGCCGCACGTTCATCCAGCCCAGCCAGACCATTCGCCAGCTCGGCATCCGGCTCAAGCTCAACCCGCTGCGCGACGTCATCCGGGGCAAGCGGCTCGTCGTCGTCGACGACTCGATCGTGCGCGGCAACACGCAGCGCGCGCTCGTGCGCATGCTGCGCGAGGCGGGCGCGCTGGAGGTGCACGTCCGCATCGCGTCGCCGCCCGTGCGCTGGCCCTGCTTCTACGGGATCGACTTCGCCACCCGCGCCGAGCTGGTCGCGAGCGGGCTCGACACCGAGGGCGTGCGCCGGTCCATCGGCGCCGACACGCTCGGCTACGTGTCGCTGGACGGGCTGGTCGCGGCCAGCGAGCAGCCGCGCACCCGGCTCTGCTCGGCGTGTTTCGACGGCGACTACCCGATCCCGCTGCCCGACGAGGCCCGGCTCGGCAAGCACCTCCTGGAGTTCACGCCGGAGCCGCCCGTCTCGTCCGGGGATGCCACGCCGCTCACCGTCGCTACGGTGCGGCCGACGCGCTGGGCCGTCCTTAGCCACGTCGGTTTAACCCGACCGATCGACCCGGCGCGCAGCGCTGTCCGACCGTCCGCCAACGTCCAGGAGCCCTGTCATCATGCCGCCCACCACCACCGGACCCGACGGGCCGGCAGTCAGCTACGCCGCCGCCGGCGTGGACATCGACGCGGGTGAGCGCGCGGTCGACGCACTGCGCCCGTTCGCCGAGAAGGCGACCCGGCCGGAGGTCATGGGCGGGATCGGCGGGTTCGCCGGGCTCTTCGCGCTGAAGGCGGGCAAGTACACCGAGCCCGTCCTCGCCGCGAGCACCGACGGCGTCGGCACCAAGGTCGCGATCGCGCAGGCCCTCGACAAGCACGACACGATCGGTCTGGACCTCGTCGCGATGGTCGTCGACGACCTCGTGGTCTGCGGCGCCGAGCCGCTCTTCCTGCAGGACTACATCGCCGTCGGCCGGCTCGTGCCCGAGCAGGTCGCGACGATCGTCAAGGGCATCTCCGAGGGCTGCCAGCAGGCCGGGTGCGCGCTGCTCGGCGGCGAGACCGCCGAGCACCCTGGCCTGATGGAGGCCGGCACGTACGACCTCTCGGCCACCGGCGTCGGGGTGGTCGAGGCCGACGCGATGCTGCGGCCCGACCGGGTCCGTCCGGGCGACGTGCTGCTCGCCCTCGGGTCGTCCGGGCTGCACTCCAACGGCTACTCGCTCGCCCGGCACGTCCTGCTGGACATCGCACGCATGCCGCTCTCGGGCCACGTCGAGGAGTTCGGCTACAGCCTCGGCGAGGAGCTGCTCGTCCCCACCCGGATCTACGCGCGCGACTGCCTCGCGCTCGCCGCGGAGACGGGCGTGCGGACGTTCGCGCACGTCACGGGAGGTGGGCTGGCCCGCAACCTGGAGCGCGTGCTGCCCGAGGGCGTCGAGGCCGTGATCGAGCGCAACACGTGGACGCCCGCCCCGGTCTTCAAGATGATCGCCACGATCGGCCGGGTCGAGCGCGCCGAGATGGAGAAGACGTTCAACATGGGCGTCGGCATGGTGGCCGTGCTCCCGGCCGACGACGTGGACCGCGCGCTCGCGGTGCTCACCGCCCGGCACGTCCCGGCGTGGGTGCTGGGTGCCGTGCGCCGGGCCGGCGCGCACGGCGGCGACCGGGTGCAGCTCGTCGGGGAGCACCCCCGCTTCTGAGCACCCCCGCTTCTGAGCGCTACTCGTCGCCGCGCAGCATCGGCGGGTGCAGCGAGGTCGCCGGCCCGCGGCGGAAGAGCTGGCCGGGCCGGCCGCGTCCGGCGTTGAGCCGCTCGCCGGTCGGCACCAGGAAGCCGGGGGTGGTCGTCACCTTGCGGGAGAAGTTGCGCGGGTCCGGCAGCGTGCCCCACACGGCCTCGTACACGCGGCGCAGCTGCGAGATCGTGAACTCCTCCGGACAGAACGCCGCGGCCAGGGTGGTGTACTCCAGCTTCGCGCGAGCCCGCTCCACTCCGTCCGCGAGGATCGCGGCGTGGTCGAACGCGAGCTGGTCGACCTTGGCGACGGGGTGCCACGCGCAACCCGCCCCGCCCGCGGCCGGCTCCGGGAGGTCGGGCACCAGCGCGAGGTGCCCGACCGTCAGCACCCGGCCGCGCGGGTCGCGGTCCGGCGCCGCGTAGCTCGCGAGCTGCTCCAGGTGGTGGGTGCCGATCTCCAGCCCGGTCTCCGTGACGAGCTCGCGCGTCGCGGCGTCGAGCAGGTCCTCCGCCGGCCGGACGAACCCGCCCGGCAACGCCGCCTCCCCGGCGAACGGCTTCGCCGTCCGCTCCAGGAGCAGCACACACAGCTCACCGTCCCGCACCGTGAGGACCACGAGGTCCACCGCCACCGCGAACAGGTTGCCACGCATTCTTTCCACCATCCTGACGAGGAAAGATGTTCTCGTCAGCGTGACGGTACCCCATGATGATCATGCGTTCGGCACGGCCGTCCGGACCAGTCCGGTGATCTCCTCGTCGTCCAGCGCGATGCTCCGGCCGGCCCGCACGAGGGGATGCCGGGCCGAAGTGCGTGGCGATGCGCTCGAGGGGGGGGCCGCGCAGGTCAGCGGCGAGGAGTCGGCGGAACCGCGCCGTTGGTCTGGCGGCCGAGCTGCCGCAGCAGCTCGGCGACGGCGACCTCGACGGCAGCCCGCACGGCGGCGGGCGAGACGTTCGGGTCGACCGACCGGGCCGCGGCCAGCGAACGCGACGACACGGAAATGTTGATCATGTCCATCGCCTCCCCCTTAACTCCATCAAGCCTCGTTGCTTCGGGGTTAATCGTTCCAGCTACCCACAGTGTGTCACGGCCGGGTGAGGTGTTCTTCACACGAACGTAAGCCCGACCTACGGCGAGGTGCCTCAGGTGGCGGTCGGGAAGTGGTAGGACGCGCCCGTGGGGCCCGCGACGTGCGGCCAGCGCGACGTGATCACCTTGGCCCGCGTGTAGAACGAGACGCCTCCGGGCCGTGCACGTGCTTGTCGCCGAACAGCGAGTCCTTCCAGCCGCCGAAGGAGTAGTACGCCATCGGCACCGGGATCGGCACGTTCACCCCGATCATGCCCACGTCCACCCCACGCCGGAACCGCCGCGCCGCCTCCCCGGACGAGGTGAAGATCGCCGTGCCGTTCCCGTAGGGGTTCGCGTTGACCAGCGCGATCGCGGCGTCCACCGAGTCGGCGCGCACCACCGAGAGCACCGGCCCGAAGACCTCCTCGCGGTAGACGTCCATGCTCGTCGTGACCCCGTCGACCACCGTGGGGCCGAGGAAGAACCCGCGCTCGTGGCCGGGCACCGTGAGCCCGCGCCCGTCGACGGCGAGCGTGGCCCCTGCTCCACGCCGGAGCCGATCAGCCCGACGATGCGCTCCTTCGCGGCGGCCGTGACCACCGGGCCCATCTCGCTCGCCGGGTCGCGGCCGGGCCCGACCTTCACCGCGCGGGCCTTCTCACCGACCGCAGCCACGAGGTCGTCGGCCACCGGGCCCACCGCGACGGCCGCCGAGACCGCCATGCAGCGCTCGCCCGCCGACCCGAACGCGCCCGCCACCAGGTGCTCGGCGGCGTAGTCGAGCGCGGCGTCCGGCAGCACGACCGCGTGGTTCTTCGCCCCGCCCAGCGCCTGCACGCGCTTGCCGTTGGCGGCCGCGCGGACGTGCACGTAGCGCGCGATCGGCGTGGAGCCCACGAACGACACCGCGGCGACGCGGGGGTGGTCGAGCAGCGCGTCGACGGCCTCCTTGTCGCCGTGCACGACGTTGAACACGCCGTCCGGCAGGCCGGCCTCCGCCCACAGCTGCGCGACGAGCGTCGACACGCTCGGGTCGCGCTCGCTCGGCTTGAGCACGAACGTGTTGCCGCACGCGATCGCGACCGGGTGCATCCACATCGGCACCATGGCCGGGAAGTTGAACGGCGTGATGCCCGCGCACACGCCCAGCGGCGCGCGGAACGAGAACACGTCGACACCGGTGGAGACCTGGTCGGAATAGTCGCCCTTGAGCAGGGTGGGGATCCCGCAGGCGTACTCGACGACCTCCAGCCCGCGCTGCACCTCGCCGGCCGCGTCCGAGAGCACCTTGCCGTGCTCGTCGGAGACGATCTCCGCCAGTTCGCCGGCCCGGGCGTTGACGAGCTCCCGGAACGCGAACAGCACCTTCGTGCGCTGCGCGAGCGACGACTGCGACCAGGTGTCGAACGCGGCGCCCGCCGCGGCGACGGCCGAAGCCACGTCGGTGGAGCTGCCGAGCAGGACCTCGGCCTGCTGCTCACCGGTGGCCGGGTTCCAGACCGGCGCCGTACGCGTGGACGTGCCGACGTGCGGCTTCCCGCCGATCCAGTGGGTGACGGTCCTCATCGCACGAGCCTCGTCCACATCGGCTCCCGGGAGAAGACACCAAGCGAGGTGTGCCCGCGCGCGTTCAGCGAACACACCTCACCACGCCGGACCCTTACCGGTAGCGGCGCTGCGGGCTCTCGTCGTCGTCCTCGGTGTCGGGAGCGTAGGGGTCGGCGTAGTCGTCCTCCGCCGCCTCGCCGTTACCGTTGCGGGGTGCCGCGCTCCCGATCTCGCGCTGCAGAGCGTCGAGATCCATGGTGGGGGAGCTGTACTTGAGCTCGCGGGCCACCTTCGTCTGCTTGGCCTTGGCTCGTCCGCGCCCCATGGCTGGTCCCCCTTACAACAGGGAAGGGGCGGCCGGATGTCTCGGCGGCCCCATTCATCTCATCAATGTCCTGGTGACCACCGTACCTTGCGAACGCCCGGCTGTGCGACGTGGCACCGCTTGTGTGACAACGCACGCGGCCCGGCTCACCCATGGGGCTGGCACCATCGTCGACCATGCCGGCGCCGTTCGTCTCCTACCTGCGGGTCTACGAGCCGTGCGGGCCTTCGACGGCCCGTCCGGCGACGCCGTGCGGGCTGCGCTCGCGCGCGGGCCGCTCCAGCCCGAGGCGATGGGCAGCCACGAAAGGGAACTCTGCCTGCGGGCGACGCTCGCCGACCGGCTTCTTCCGTCACCCGGAACTGAGATCCTCGTCACGGAACGCGGCAGCGAGCTGCTGGTCTGCCCGCTCGACACCCGGGCCCGCGCCGGCGCCGCGGTGCTCGGGTTCCTCGACGGCGAGATGCCGTTCCTCAAGTCGGCCGTGCTGCCCGTCCCGGAGCCGCAGGCCCGGCGCAGCGCCGAGCACGCCGTCGCGGAGCTGGGGGAGCGCCCGCGCACGTCGTCACCGCGACGTGGACGGTGCCGCTGCCGTGGTTCGCGCTCGTCGACCAGGAGGACCGGCGGGTGCGCCGGCACCCGCGCCGCGTCTGGTGGCAGGTGCCGATCGGCCGGGCCCGCGGCCGCGCGAGCCGCGCGGAGGAGGTGATCCGCACCGGGCTCGGCGAGGGCGGCGCGGCCGACGTGCTCGCGGAGACGCGGGCCTGGCTGGAGCGCTTCGACCGCGACTCGATCGTCGAGCTCGACTACGGCGGCCTCGTCCACCTCATCGACGACGCCAGCCTGCGTTCGGACACCTCCGCCGCCCAGGTCCGCGACGCCCTGCGCGCACTGCGCGACGGCGACGCCGACGGTGCCCGCAAGGGCTACGAACGCCTCCGCGCCTTCTGGACCCCGGTCGCCGGCAAACAACGCGCCGGCTGACGCGAGTCGCTGGAATAGTGCGCGCGAGTCGCGCTGTGAGTGCACGCGAGTCGGGGTCAGGTGGGGTGGGTCGTGGCCGGCTCGGCCAGGCGGTGGAGGGTGACGCCCGAGGCCAGTGCCGCGGCGGCGCCCATCGCAAGCATGGCCGGCCACCCGGCGCTCTGCGCGACGAGCCCGCCGAGCGCGGGTGCCGCCGCGGCCGCGACGTAGTTCGCGGTGTTGGACGCCGCCATGGCCGTCGCGGCCCGGCCGGGCGGGGCGAGCTCGCCCGCCGCGGTGAACACGAGCCCGTTCCAGCTGATCGCGAGCGCCGCCGCGGGCACCAGCACGGCCGCGAGCAGCGCCGCCGGGCCGGGCTGCAGCAGCGCGGCCAGCCCGAACCCGACGGTGGTGGCCAGCGCGACGGCCCGCAGCGGCCCGAGCCGGCTACCGGCCCGGTCCGACCACACGCCGTTGGCCAGCCGGCCGAACGCGCCGAGCACCTGGCGAGCGCGAGCAGCCCGCCGGCCAGTGCGAGCGACAGCCCGGCACCGTCGTGCAGCACCTCGACCATGAACACCGAGCCGAGGAACTGCGGCACGACCAGCAGCATCCCGGCGAGCTCAGCCGCAGCAGCCGCCGGTCGGACAGGACGCTGATCGTGCTGGCGGCCGGGCGGGCACCGGACGCCGCGCGGCCCGGCGGCTCCCGCACACAGACGGCCACGGCGAGCGCGGTGACCAGGCACGTCGCGGCCAGCGTCAGCAGCACGGCCGGGATGCCGGCGGCGGCCGCGACCGGCGGGAGCGCGACGGCCGCGAGCGCCGTCCCGATCGGCACGGACGTCTGCCGTACGGCCATCGCCATCCCGCGGCTCTCCTGCGGGAACCAGGTCAGCACGGCCCGTCCGCTCGCGGCGTTGACGCTCGCCCCGGACGCGCCGGCCAGCACGAGCAGGCCGCCCGCGACGAGCGGGTCGCGGACGGCGCGGTCGCGGTCAGCGCGGCGGCCGCGCCGACCAGGCCGACCGCCGTGCCCGCGCTCGCCGTACCGGTCGGCCGCGCTGCCCCACGCGATCAGCGTGCCGACGAGCCCGACCGAGATCCCGCCGAGCAGCGCCCCGACGCCCGCGACGCCGAGCCCGAAGTGGTCGCGGAGCGCGGGCGTGACGGCGGCCAGCCCGAGGAAGTAGGCCGCCGTCGCCGCCTGCGCGGCGGTGCCCACGGCGAGCACGACGTAGCGGTAGCGCGGTCCCACCGGGGGACCGTATCCCCGGAGTTCAGTATCCGGGACGGATGTCTCAATCTGTGAGACAGGGTCAGCTGCCGCGGAGCGCCTGCTGGGCGATGCGCCCGGCCTGCGGGGCGTCCTCGTCGCGCATCGAGGCCGGGTCGATCGCGGCCGGTGCCGCCCGGTCGTCCGCACCCGCGACGAGCTGGCGTCCGCCGGCACCGAGCGCTTGACCAGCGCGAGGGCCACCGGTCCCAGCTCGTGGTGCAGCGCGACGGTGCCGACCCGCCCGACCGCCCGGCCGTCGAGCAGCACCGGGTCGCCCGGCACGGGCAGGCTCTCGTCGCCGGAGTCGAGGTGCAGCAGCACCAGCCGCCGCGGCGGGCGGCCGATGTTGGCCACCCGCGCGACCGTCTCCTGCCCGCGGTAGCAGCCCTTCGTGAGGTGCACGGCCGAGCCGATCCAGCCGACCTCGTGGGGGATCGTGCGGTCGTCGGTGTCGGTGTGCAGCCGCGGCCGCAGCGCCTCGACGCGCAGCGCCTCGTACGCCATCGTGCCGGCCGGACGGGCGCCGGCCGCCGTCAGCCGTTCCCACCAGGCGGGCTGCTCGGCGCGCGGCACCAGCAGGTCGGCGGCGTCCGCGCCGGGCCACGCCATCCGCCGGACGAACCCGCCGCCGGGCAGCGCGCGGACGCCGTGCGGCCGTTCCGGGACGTCGACGCCCGCGGCCGCGAGCACGGCGGGCGTGTCCGGCCCGACGACGCTGAGCACGGCCAGCTCGGCGGTGGCGTCGCGCGGCTCGACCTTCGACCAGAAGACCATCTTGCGCAGGTAGCCGAGCAGCTCGGGGACGTCGCCGGGCTCGGTGTCGAGGTGCACGGCGTCGCCGGTGTGCGCGACGACCATGTGGTGCAGCACCCGGCCGTTGACGTCCAGCACGAGCGCCTCGGTGCCGACGTCCGCGGGCAGCTCGCTGACGTGCTGGGTGAGCAGCAGGTGCAGCCAGCTCAGCCGGTCCTCGCCGGTGACCGTGACGACCCCGCGGTTGCCGCGGTCCACCACGGCCGCGCCGCGCGCCATCGCCCGCTGCTCGGCGAACGGGTCGCCGCGGTGGGCCGGGACGTCCGGGTCGGCGTTCGCCCCGGGCAGCGCCTCGCTCGTGTCCGTCACTGGTCCTCCTCCTGGCAGTTGCCGCACATCCCGGACAGCGCGACGTGGGACGGGTCGAGCTGGAAGCCGGACTCGGTGAGCAGCCGGGCGGCGAGCTCGTCCATCAGGTCGGTCGGCGACTCCGTGACGGACCCGCAGGAGTGGCACACCAGGTGGACGTGCTGGTGCTCCTGCTCCGAGTAGGTCGGGGCGCCGTGCCCGAGGTGCGTGTGCCGCACCAGGCCGATCCGCTCCAGCAGGTCGAGCGTGCGGTAGACGGTGGTGATGTTGACGGCCGGCGCGGCGGTCTGCACCCGCGAGCAGATCTGCTCCGGGGTGGCGTGGCCGAGCGCGCGCACGGCGTCGAGCACGAGCTGTCGCTGCGGCGTCATGCGGAGTCCGCGCTGGTGCAGCGTCTGCCTCAGGGCCGCCGTGGTGCCCGGGCCATCCACCGTCGACGAGGTGTCCACCACGTCGATGGTAGGCCGCCCGGCGGTACCCATGCCGAGCTGTCGGTGGGCCGCCCTCGCGCACCGCGAGCCGCGGAACGTGCCGACCTCGGTATGCTCCGTGAGGGTGAACGACCGGGTGTGACCGCACCGACGTACCTACCCTCGGCGTAATGAGGGGGAGCACCGCGCTTGGAGAGGGCCGACGATGACGAGTGATGTGGGCGCGCTCGGCGCGCCACAGTTCGACGTCGTCCTCCGTGGTTACGACCGGCGTCAGGTCGACGAGTACGTCGCGCGGCTGCACCGGGTGCTCACCAAGATGCGGGCCGATCTGGACATGGCGCGCAGCCATCCGCTCCCGGTCGTGCAGTCGCCGGCCGGCGGGTTCCCCGGCCAGCCCCCCGTGCCGCCCGGTGCCCGCCCGCGGCCGACGCCGCGGCCCCGTCCCGGTGTGCCGGACGGCCCGCCGGACGTCGTCGGCAGCTTCACCGACCGCATGCAGAGCATCCTCCAGGCCGCGGAGGAGGAGGCGGCGGAGATCCGCAACAAGGCCCGCGCCGCCGCCCGCGCCGAGGAGGAGACGATCCGCGCGCAGGTCGCCGACCTCGTGCGCCAGCGCGACGCCCTCCTCGGCGAGCTCACGCGCATGCGCGGCCAGCTCGAAGGCATGCTCGCGGCCCCGACCGGCCGGATCACGCTGCCGCCGCGGCCCGCGCAGCCCACGCCGTCCGGGCCGGGGCAGCCGGCGGCCGGCCAGCCAGCCGCAGCCCGGGCAACCCCAGCCGGGTCAGCCCCAGAGCGGGTCAGCCCCAGAGCGGTCAGTCCCAGAGCGGCCAGCCCCAGCCGGGTCAGCCCAAGCCCGGGCAGCAGCCGCCGGCCGGCCCGAAGGCAGGTCCGGGCGCGCCCGGCCAGCCGCAGAACCAGCCACCCCAAGAAGCCAGGGCCAGGCGCCGCGCGGTCCGGTGAGCCCGACCCCGCGGCCAGCCCCAGCCGGGTCAGCCCAAGCCCGGGCAGCAGCCGCCGGCCGGCCC
>MKJX01000225.1 GCA_001942415.1 Pseudonocardia sp. CNS-139 | reverse complement strand
ACTTCTTGTTCAGGGTGTCCGCCGCGACCCGGTCGATCTCGAAGTTGTTGTGGCCACCCAGCAGGTAGTCGTAGACCCGCGCTACCGACGGCCGGCTCAGGTCGATGTCAGGAGGTTGCTCGCCCGCCTCGGACGCCGCGTAGTACTCGGCGATCTTGTCCTGGAGCCACTTGGCGGGCTCGGCCATGCTCACAACCTCCAGCAACCGATGTGCTACTCACGGTAGCAGCGCGCTGTGATCCACTTTATCCACCGCGCGAGGGGCTGACAGGGCACTCACACGGGTGGTTCACCAGTGACTACGGAGCGAGGCGGGATCCGCCCGCGATCATCTGGTGGTAGGTCCTTCCGCGACTCATTCGGAGCAGTCCGGCGACGCGCCGCCGCGTGAGGGCGGTGGCGATCAGGTCGCCGATGCGCGGCGACAACGCCTCGCCGAGCAGCAGCATGTTCGCCGTTCGCGGCAGCACGACCCGCCGCCGGCCCCGCCGGACCGCCACCACCACCGCACGCCCGACCTCGTCCGCCGTCAGCGGGGTCATGTGCCGGAACGGCGGGGGCATCTCGGACTCGTCCGCGTCCCGCAGCAGGTCGGTGGCGGTGAGCGCCGGATGGATGACCGAGACCCGGATCCCGCTGCCGGCCACCTCCTGACGGAGCTGTCGGAGAACGCGGAGAACGCGGAGACCGCGTGCATCACGATCGCGTACGCGCCGAACCGGGCGAACGCCTTGCGTCCCATCACGGACGACATGTTGACGATCGTGCCCGATCCCTGCCGCCGGAGGATCGGGAGCACGCGCTGCGTCACGTGGACCATCCCGAAGAGGCTCGCCCGCTGCGTCTGGAGGACGTCGTCCTCGAACGCCGGCGAGTCGACCGCGCCGACCTTCCCGATCCCGGCGTTGTTGACCAGCACGTCGATCCGCCCGAACCGCGCCGTCGCCGCGTCGACCAGCGCCGCCACGGCGTCGCAGGAGGTCACGTCCGTCGGCACCGACAGGGCGTCCGCGCCCAGGTCGCGGACCTCCTTCTCCACCTCGGCGAGCCGGTCGACGGCGCGGGCCGCGAGCACCAGCCGCGCGCCCTCCCGGGCGAACGCCAGCGCGATGCTCCGGCCGATGCCCCGTGAGGCGCCGGTGACCAGCACGACCTTGTCCGCGAAGAACCCGTCCATCCGCCTTCCCCTTTCGATGTATATGCAACATAGCCCCACAGGCACGCCTGCGGGGGCGTTCGGTTCGGCTACACGTCCGGCGCGTAGCCGATGCCGGCCGCGATCTCGTGGACGGCCGACACACCCGGTGAGCCGAGCAGCTCCGCGGCCTCCCGCTGCGCCCGCCGCCACTCGGGCATGACGGACTCGACCTTGGCCCGGCCGGCGCGGGTGAGCGCCACCTCCCGCACGCCCTTCGCGTCGGACGACACCGCCTCGACCCAGCCGCGCCTCAGCAGCAGGTTGAGGTTCCGGCTGACCGTGGACCGCTCCAGCTGGAGCACGTCACCGAGCGTCGAGGGCGGGCACGGACCGACCTTGCCCAGCGCGGCCAGGAGGTTGACCTGGGCGATGGTCAGGCCGTGGCCGTCGAGGGCGCGGTCGTAGAGGCCCGTGACGGCGCGGCCGATCAGCCGGACGCGCACCGCCAGGCAGTCGGCCACGATCTCGTCGACGGAGGAGACGCTCACGAGCACAGTGTTGCATATACATCATCTGTGGGCAACCGGTCCCGCAGGACGCCGCGGTACCCCCGGTGGGACTCGAACCCACACTGAAACCTGTTTAAGAGGTCTGCCTCTGCCGTTGGGCTACGGGGGCGTCCGGACAGCCTACGGAGTGCCGAGGAACAACGTCTCCAGTTGTGCGAACACCGGCCCGGCCAGCGCGGGAGCCAGCCGCACGCCCTTGACGGCCGCGATCACCAGCTCGCCGGCGGCGGCCGGGTCGACGGCCCAGACGCCGGCCGCGTTGCCCGCCGCCAGCGTCCGGGTCAGCTCGGCCCGCCAGCCGGACTCCTGCGCGGCCAGCGCGGCGGCGACGCCCGGGTCGCGGCGGGCCCGCAGGTCGAGCTCCGCGGTGACGACGAGCAGCTCGGGCCGCTCCTCGATCATCCGATGCAGCGCGTTCAGGTGGGCGCGCAGCGCCGACACCGGGTCGGGCGCGGCGGGGGCGGTGGGCCAGAACTGCCGGGTGGTGAACTCGGCGACGGCGCCGACCAGGTCCTGCTTGGTGGCGAAGTGGTGGTGCAGCGTCGAGTGGTCGATGCCGACGTCCTCGGCCACCTGCCGCAGCCGCAGGCCCTCGAACCCGACCTCGGCCACCCGCCGGAACGCGGCCTCGACGAGCTGCCCGCGGCGTTCGACCGGCGCTCCACCAACCACTTGGTGAAGCTACCCCACAAGCGAAGCCGTCAGGCGCCGCGCCGGGCCGGCTCCGCCACCTGCCCGGCCGCCTGCTCGGTGCGCTGCTCGGGAGTGCGGGACGAGCCGCCGGTGACCCGGCTGAACTCGGCCTTCGGGTCGTTGATCTGGCCCAGCGCCACGACCTCGCGGCCCAGGAACAGCGCGCCCGTCCAGTCGATCAGGATGCGGATGCGCCTGTTCCACGTCGCATCCGGCTCACGTGGTACGTGCGGTGCATGAACCACGCGGCCGCGCCGCGCAGCTTGATGCCGTAGATCTCCGCGACGCCCTTGTACAGCCCGAGGCTCGCGACCGAGCCCGCGTAGCTGTGCTTGTAGGGCGTGAGCGGGCGGCCGCGCAGGAACGCGACGATGTTGTCGCCGAGCACCTTCGCCTGCCGCACGGCGTGCTGCGCCGACGGGCTGGTGCGGGCCTCGGGGTCGTCCTTCGACAGGTCCGGGACCGACGCGCAGTCACCCGCGCTGAACGCCTCCGGCATCCCGACGACCTGCAGCTCGGCCGTGCACTCGATGCGGCCGCGGCCGTCGCGCGGGAGGTCGGTGTTGTCGAGCATCGGGTTGGGCTTGACGCCCGCCGTCCAGACGATCGTGTCCGCGTCGAACTCGGTGCCGTCGTCGAGGACGACGTGGCCGCCCTCCATCGTGTTCACGCGGGTGTCGAGGAAGACCTCGATGCCGGCGTCCATCAGGCGTTCGACGGTGTAGCGGCCCAGCGTGGGCCCGACCTCGGGCATGATCCGCCCGGCCGCCTCCACCAGCACCCAGCGCATGTCCGACTGCTCGACGTGCTCGTAGTAGCGGGTGGCGTACTGGGCCATGTCCTGCAGCTCGGCGAGCGCCTCGATGCCCGCGTAGCCGCCGCCGACCACCAGGAACGTGAGCAGCCGCCGGCGCAGCACCGGGTCGATCGTGGTGGACGCGGCGTCCAGCCGCGACAGCACGTGGTTGCGCAGGTAGATGGCCTCGCCGACGGTCTTGAACGCGATGCCGTGCTCGGCCAGGCCCGGCACCGGCAGGACGCGGGCGACGGAGCCGGGCGCCACGACGATGACGTCGTAGCCGAGGGTGCTGACGTGCCCGGCGGCCAGCTCGACGGTGACCTCGCGGGCGGCGTGGTCGATCTTGATCACCCGGCCGGTGAGGTGGTGGCACCTGCGCAGGACCTTGCGCAGCGGCACCACGACGTGCCGGGGCTCGATGGACCCGGCCGCCGCCTCGGGGAGGAACGGCTGGTAGGTCATGTGCGACAGCGGGTCGATCACGGTGACCTCGGCCTCGCCGCGCCGCAGCTTCCTCTGCAGGCGCAGTGCGGTGTACATGCCGACGTAGCCGCCACCGACCACGACGATCCTCGCGTTGCGAGCCATGACCCCATGTTCCCACCAGGGCCGGGCCGATACGCCATCGCGCCGCGTGAGCCCTGCTACGCTTTACTCATGACGGCAGAAGTAAAGCGACGGCGCACCACCAAGGTGAGCCGCAAGAACCAGGTGACGCTGCCGGTCGCCGCGCTGCGCGAGGCCGGGGTCGGGCCGGGCGACGTGCTGCGGGTCGAGGTGGTGGCCGACGGGGTGTTCCGGCTGGTCCGGGAACGGGACCCGTGGTGGGAGCTGTTCGAGAAGACGGTGGGATCCGACCTCGGCATCACCACTCGTGAGGAACTGGAAGAAATGCGGGACGAATGGGATCGGTAGCACTCGACACGAGCGTCGTCATCGGCATGTTCCGGCCTGGCGACGCCCATCACGAGAGCGCCCGGGCCGAGATCGAGGCGGCCCGGCTCCGAGAGGATGAGTTCGTACTTCCGGCGCCGGTGCTCTCCGAGGCGCTGGTAGGCGGATATCGTGCAGGCACGGCTCCCGTGCTGCGGCTGCGGATCGTCGGGCTCTTCGGCCCGGTCCGGCCGGTGGACGAGGAAGTCGCCGTCACCGCCGCTGAGCTGCGCGGTCGTCATCGGTCGCTTCGGCTCCCGGACGCGCTCGTCGTCGCCACCGGCATCGTCGAGGACGCCGTCGTGCTCACGTGCGACAAGCGGCTCGCCGACGTCGACCCGCGGGTTCAGGTGGTTGGCGGGTAGATGCCGGCGGCGTCCGCCGCCCGCCGGAGCACGTCCTCCAGCATCGCCGGGGTGAGCCGTCCGGTGAAGGTGTTCTGCTGGCTGACGTGGTAGCTGCCGAACAGGTGCAGCGGCCGTGCCCCGGCCAGCTCGACGTGCACGCCGTGGCCGAACCGCGGGCGCGGGCGCGGCACCGTCCAGCCGGCGTCGGCCAGCACCGGGAGCAGCGCCTGCCAGCCGAACGCGCCCAGCACCACCACCGCCCGCGGCCGCAGCAGGGCCAGCTCGGCGCGCAGCCAGCGGCCGCACGTCTCCCGCTCGGTGGGGGTCGGCTTGTTGTCGGGCGGGGCGCAGTGCACGGGGGCGGTGATCCGGGTGTCGTACAGCTCCAGCCCGTCGCCGGCGTGCACGGCCGTCGGCTGGTTCGCCAGCCCGACGGCGTGCAGGGCGGCGTAGAGCACGTCGCCGGAGCGGTCGCCGGTGAACATGCGGCCGGTGCGGTTGGCGCCGTGCGCCGCCGGGGCCAGCCCGACGATCAGCAGCGCGGCGTCCACCGGGCCGAACCCGGGCACCGGACGGCCCCAGTACTCCTGGTCGCGGAACGCCGCCCGCTTCTCCCGCGCCACCTGCTCGCGCCAGTCGACCAGCCGCGGGCAGGCGCGACAGCCGACGAGGACGGCGTCGAGATCGCTTAGGGTTGCGAAGGTGTCAGACGACGACGCTCCCCCCGCCGCGGGGAAACCCGCGCCCGCCGACGACCTGGTCACCACCACGCACACGCTAGCGACCCCCGACGGCGACCTCGCCTACACCGCGTCCGCGGGGCGGATCGTCCTGCGCCACGAGAAGCACACCGACGGCACGTTCGACGGCCACGAGCCGCAGGCCGAGGTGTTCGTCGTGGCCTACACCCTGGACGGGGCCGACCCGGCCGGCCGGCCGCTGACCGTCGCGTTCAACGGCGGGCCGGGCTCGTCGAGCGTCTGGCTGCACCTCGGGCTGCTCGGGCCGCGCCGGGTCGTGATGGGGGACGCAGGCGCGCTGACCCCACCGCCATGGGGCCTGACCGACAACGCCGAGACCCTGCTGCGGCACTCCGACCTGCTGTTCGTCGACCCGGTGTCCACGGGCTACTCGCGCGCCGTCACGGGCGGGAAGCCCGCCGACTTCCACGGCTACAGCGCCGACGTCGAGACGATCGGCGAGGTGATCCGGCTGTGGGTCACCCGCAACGAGCGCTGGACGTCGCCGAAGTTCCTGGCCGGCGAGTCGTACGGCACGCTGCGCGCGGCCGCGCTCGCCGAGCACCTGCAGAGCCGGCACGGCATGTACCTCAACGGCCTGATGCTGATCTCCAGCGTGCTGGACATGGCCTCGATCCGGTTCACCGAGGGCAACGACCGGCCCTACCCGCTCTTCCTCCCGACGTACGCCGCGATCGCGCACTTCCACGGCCGGCACGGCGACCGGGCGCTCGCGGACGTACTGGCCGAGGCCGAGGAGTTCGCCGCGGGCGACTACCCGTGGGCGCTCGCCCGCGGCAGCCGGCTGCCGGACGCCGACCTGGAGCGCGTCACCGGCCGGCTCGCCGCGCTCAGCGGCCTCGACGAGGCGTACGTCCGGCGCGTGCGGCTGCGGATCGAGCACCAGCGCTTCTTCCGCGAGCTGCTGCGCGACGAGGGCCGCACCGTCGGGCGCATCGACGGCCGGTTCACCGGCTGGGAGGCCGACGACGGCGGCGAGACGATCAGCTACGACCCCTCGATCGCGGCGATCACCGGGCCGTACACGGCGGCGTTCAACGCGCACATCCGCAGCGCGCTCGGGTACTCCAGCGACCTGCCCTACGAGATCCTCTCGGCGCGGGTGCAGCCGTGGTCGTACAAGGAGTTCGAGGGCCGCGGGGTGTCGGTGGTCGGGAAGCTCTCGGCCGCGATGCGGACCAACCCGCACCTGCGCGTGCACGTCGCCTGCGGGTATCACGACGGCGCCACCCCGTACTTCGCCGCCGAGCAGGTGCTCGCCCAGCTCCCGATCCCGGACGAGCTGCGCGACCGCATCGAGCTCAGGTACTACGAGGCCGGGCACATGATGTACGTGCACGAGCGTCCCGCCTGGCCCAGAGCGCCGACCTCGCCGCCTTCGTCACGGCCGAGTAGCAACTCGCGCGCACCAATCCAGCGACTCGCGCGCACCAACTCAGCGACTCGCGGGTGGTCCGGTCCCCACCCCCGCGAGTCGCTGGAAAAGTGTGCGCGAGTCGCGGGTCAGATGATCGAGCGGGCGATGCCGTCGAGGATGTCGTGCTCGCTGACGACCAGCTCGTCCACGCCCGCGCGGTCGTGCAGCTCCCGGGCCAGGACGTCGACGATCAGCGCGCCGGCCCCGATCACGTCGATCCGGCCGGGGTGGATGGCCTTGTGTTCGCGGCGCTGCTCGCGGCTCATGCCGAGCAGCTCGTCGGCGACCTCGTGCAGCCGCTCCCGGGACAGGCGCGACAGGTGCACGGCCACCGGGTCGTACTCGGGCAGCTCCTGCGCGACGGCCGACAGCGTCGTGACGGTGCCGGCCACCCCCACCCACGTGCGCACACCCGCCACCGGCACCGCGTCGAACGCCGCGTCGAGGATGCCTGTCGCGACCTCGCGGGCCTGCGCGACCTCGGCGGCCGTGGGCGGGTCGCCGGGCAGGCAGCGCTCGGTGAGCCGGACGCTGCCGACGTCGACGGAACGCGCGGCCGCCACGGTGGCCGTGCCGTCGTCGAGCGTGCCGAGGACCACCTCGGTGGAGCCGCCGCCGACGTCCACGACGACGAACGGGCCGTCCTCGGCGTCGAGGTCGCCGACGGCCCCGACGAACGACAGGTTCGCCTCCTCGTCGCCGGAGATCACCTCGGCGTCGGTGCCGAGGGTCGCCCGGACCATGCCGAAGAAGTCGTCGCGGTTGCGGGCGTCGCGGGACGCGCTGGTGGCGACCATCCGGACCCGCTCGGCGCCCTTGCGGCGCAGCACCGCGGTGTAGTCGGCGAGGGCGACGCGGGTGCGTTCGAGGGCCTCGGGGGCGAGCACCCCGGTGGCGTCGACGCCCTGCCCGAGCCGGACGATCCGCATCTCGCGGTGCACGTCCCGCAGGGCGGGTTTCCCGTCGAAACCAGTGGTCACGTCGGCGACGAGCAGACGGATCGAGTTCGTCCCGCAGTCGATGGCGGCCACGCGCATGGCGCCCACCGTACGCGGACCGCGGCTACGCTCGGGCCCGTGGCCGCCACCCACCGCGTCGAGAACCAGCCACCGCCGATCGACGGGTACGACCCGTTCGCGGTCGACCCGTGCTCGCCGACGCGATCGGCCGGGAGGGGGCGGAGGCGGCGCTCCCGGCGTTGCGGCAGCTCGGCACGCTGGTCGGCTCGGCCGAGGCGCGCGAGCACGCCCGGCTCGCCAACGAGCACTCCCCCGTCCTGCGCACGCACGACCGCTACGGGCACCGCGTCGACGAGGTCGAGTTCCACCCGTCGTGGCACTGGCTGATGCGCACGTCCGTCGGGTGGGGGCTGCACGGCACACCCTGGGTCGGCGAGCCGGGGCAGGGTGCGCACGTCGCGCGGGCGGCCGGGTTCTACCTGATGGGCCAGCTGGAGTCGGGCCACTGCTGCCCGATCTCGATGACGTACGCCGCGGTGCCGGCGCTGCGCCGCGACCCCGGGCTCGCGAACGTCTACGAGTCCGGGCTCGTCTCCACGACGTACGCGTTCGGGCTGGCGGAGCCGGCGACGAAGCCCGGGCTGCTCGCCGGGATGTCGATGACGGAGAAGCAGGGCGGGTCGGACGTCCGCGCGGCACGACCGAGGCCACCCCGAGGGCCGACGGCACGTACCGGCTGGTCGGGCACAAGTGGTTCACCTCGGCCCGATGAACGATCTCTTCCTGACGCTCGCGCAGGCGCCGGCGGGCTGACGTGTTTCGTCCTGCCGCGGGTGCTGCCGGACGGCACGCGCAACGGCATCCGGCTGGAGCGGCTCAAGGACAAGCTGGGCAACCGGTCCAACGCGTCGGCCGAGATCGAGTACACCGGGGCGACCGGCTGGCGGCTGGGCGACGAGGGCCGCGGCGTCGCGACGATCATCGAGATGGTGTCGATGACCCGGCTGGACTGCGTGATCGGGTCGCCTCGGTGACGAAGGCCGCGCTCACCGAGGCCGTGCACCACACGACGCACCGCCGCGCGTTCGGCTCGGTGCTCGCCGACACCCCGCTGATGCAGGCCGTGCTCGGCGACCTGGCGCTGGAGGCGGAGGCGGCCACGGCGCTGGCGATGCGGCTGGCCGGGGCCGTCGACCGGGAGGAGCGGGCGCTGCTGCGGCTAGCCCTGCCGGCGTCGAAGTACCTGGTGTGCAAGCGGGCGCCGGCGGCCGTCGCGGAGGCGCTGGAGTGCCTGGGCGGCAACGGCTACGTCGAGGAGTCGGGGCTGCCGCGGCTCTACCGCGAGGCGCCGCTGAACTCGATCTGGGAGGGCTCGGGCAACGTCACCGCGCTGGACGTGCTGCGGGCGGTGGGCCGCGAGCCCGAGTCGGTCGACGCGGTGTTCGAGGAGATCGAGGCGGCGTCCGGGGCCGATGCGTGGTTCGACCGGGCGGTCCGCGAGCTGCGCACCGAGCTGCGCGGGCGCGAGGAGCGCCGGGCCCGGCGGCTGGCCGAGCTGCTGGCGCTGTGCCTGCAGGGGTCGCTGCTGCTGCGCTACTCGCCCGACGAGGTCGCGTCGGCGTTCGTCAGCTCGCGGTTCCTGCCCGACGGCCCGTGGCGCACGGCGGGCACGCTGCCCGCCGAGACACCCACGAAGGTCCTCCTGGAGCGCGTCACCCCCGCCTGACGCGCACCCCGACTCGCGTGCAGCCAGACCCCGACTCGCGCACGTTTTTTCCGCGACTCGCGTGCACTTTCTCAGCGACTCGCGGGGGTGGTGCAGGGGCCCTGTCTCCACCACTCGCCGACCTCGGCGAGGGCCTCGTCGCCGAACGGGTTCACGCCCGGTCCGGCGGCGAGGCTGTGCGCGGCGCAGACGTGCAGGCACTTGACCCGGCCCGGCATCCCGCCCGCGCTGACGTCGGTGCCGAGCGGCTCGATCGCGTCCCGTTCGGCGAGGTAGGCCTCGTGCGCGCGGCGGTAGGCCGCGGCCAGCTCCGGGTCCGCGGCGAGCCGCTCGGTCATCTCGCGCATCCGGCCGGCCGCCTCCAGGCCACCGAGCCGGGAGCTGAGCCGGGAGCAGGTCAGGTAGTACAGCGTGGGGAACGGCGTGCCGTCCTCCAGTCGCGGCGAGGTCTTGACGACGGCAGGCAGCCCGCACGGGCAGCGGTACGCGACCTCGCGCACCGCTCGCGGCCGGCGGCCGAGCTGCGCCTCGACCGCGTCGACGTCGGCGGCGTCCAGGGCGCTCATCGCGTTCCTTCCGAGACCTCTCTCCACAGCTGGCGGTACCACGGCACGCCGGCGTCCGGGTCGGGCGGCGGGCGCCGCCGCGCCGGGCGGGAGCTGCACGACGTAGGGCACCTCCCCCGGCATGACGTATCCGAGCCGCGACCGGGCCTGTGCCTCCACCTCGGCCGGGTCGGAGAGGCGCGCCCGCTCCTGGGCGAGCCGGTCCACCTCGTCGGCCAGGGCGAGCTGCTGCTCGGACACCGCCGCCAGCTCCTGGCGCTGCGCGACGTAGTTGCGCAGCGGCACGGAGACGGTCAGCGCGAGCGCGCACACCACCACCGCGAGCAGCGCGGCCCGCCGCGTGGAGGAGAGCCCGAGCAGGCCGGTGGTGGCCGCGACGACGCCCCGGGCCCGCGGCACCCGCGTCAGCTGCGGCTCGCGCACCCGCGTCCGGGTGGTGCCCGGCTCGGCGCGCTGCTGCCCGGGGGAGCGGCCGGCCCGGCCGCGCTCGTCGGCCGCCACCGCCGGCCTCAGGCCCCGGCCTCCGCGGCCGAGAACCGCGGGAACGCCAGATCGCCGGCGTAGCGCGCGGCGTCGCCGAGCGCCTCCTCGATGCGCAGGAGCTGGTTGTACTTCGCGACGCGCTCGGAGCGGGCCGGGGCGCCGGTCTTGATCTGCCCGCAGCCGGTGGCGACGGCGAGGTCGGCGATCGTGGTGTCCTCGGTCTCGCCGGAGCGGTGGCTCATCATGCAGCGGTAGCCGGACGAGTGCGCGAGCGTCACGGCGTCGAGCGTCTCGGAGAGCGTGCCGATCTGGTTGACCTTGACGAGCAGCGCGTTGGCCGCGCCCCGGCTGATGCCCTCGTCCAGCCGCTCCGGGTTGGTGACGAACAGGTCGTCGCCGACGAGCTGGACCTTGTCGCCGAGGGCGTCGGTGAGCGCCACCCAGCCCTCCCAGTCGTCCTCGGAGAGCGGGTCCTCGATCGAGACGAGCGGGTAGGCCCCGACCAGCTCGGCGTAGACGGCAGCCAGCTCCTGCGCCGAGAGCTTGCGGTTCTCGTAGGAGTAGACGCCGTCGCTGTGGAACTCGGTGGCGGCCACGTCGAGCGCGAGCGCGACGTCGCGGCCGAGCGCGTAGCCGGTCTTCTCGATCGCCTCGGCGATCAGGTCGAGCGCGGCGCGGGTGCCGGGCAGGTCCGGCGCGAAGCCGCCCTCGTCGCCGAGCCCGGTGGGCAGGCCCTTGGCCTTGAGCACGGACTTGAGCGACTGGTAGACCTCGGCGCCCCAGCGCAGGGCCTCGCGGAACGAGTCGGCGCCGACCGGCGCGATCATGAACTCCTGCACGTCGACGGACGTGTCGGCGTGGGCGCCGCCGTTGAGGATGTTCAGCATCGGCACGGGCAGGACGTGCGCGTTGGGGCCGCGACGTAGCGGAACAGCTCCAGCCCGGACGACTCCGCAGCGGCCTTGGCCACCGCCAGCGAGACGCCGAGCAGAGCGTTGGCGCCGAGCCGGGACTTGTCCGGCGTGCCGTCGAGGTCGACGAGCCGCTGGTCGATCAGCCGCTGGTCGACGGCCTCCATCCCGGTGAGCTCGGGGCCGATCTCGTCGAGGACCGCCGCGACGGCCTTCTCGACGCCCTTGCCGCCGAAGCGCAGCGGGTCGCCGTCGCGCAGCTCGACGGCCTCGTGCTCCCCGGTGGACGCGCCGGAGGGGACGGCGGCACGCGCGAGCGTCCCGTCGTCGAGTGCGACCTCGACCTCCACAGTCGGGTTGCCCCGCGAGTCGAGGATCTCCCGTGCGCCGACCTGCTCGATGACAGCCACCAGTGCTCCCGTCAGCTCGTTCGCTCTTCTCGGGGACAAAGGGTAGTGGTCGCGGATCGCGAACCTGCGCAGGAACCCGCTGGCTCGGGTCCGGTTGCCCGCCGTTCACCGCGCGGCTCGTTGTCAACCCCTCGCAGATCGCGCCGCCGACACCTAACGTAGGCATGACCATGACGAGCCAGCCAGCTTCAGACGGACTCTTCGAGTCGTTCCGTCGCGCCGAGATGCTGATCGCCCGGAGCCGGCCGCTCGACGCGCTGCAGGCGCTGGGCCCGGTGCTGGCGAGCCGTCCGGACGACGTCTCGGTCCAGCTCCTCGCCGGGCGCGCCTACCTCAACTCGGCCCAGCTCCGGCGGGCCGAGGAGGCGTTCGGCCGCGTGCTGGACCTCGACCCCGCCGACCACTACGCGCGCTTCGCGCTCGGCAAGGCCCTGCAACGGCAGGGCCGGCTCGCCGAGGCGCACGCCCAGCTCAAGATGGCTGCGGCGATGGACCCCCGCCCCGAGTACCAGGAAGCGCTCGGCGAGGTGCGCGTCCGCATGGCGGTCGACGCCGACGTCCCCGAACCGGATTAACCTCCCCAACCCACACAAACCGGCTCTGACCTGCGGAGATGTGATCCGCATGGGCTTCCGTGCGCCGCTTCCACAGGCTAGCCTCCCCGTCTTGGTTGCAAGGCTGTCCTAACCGGCGGCCGCGGACGGACGGGAGCGCCGGGTGCTGGGGAACGCACTGATCGGACTGCGCGAGGGCCTGGAGGCCGCGCTCGTCGTCAGCATCCTCGTCGCCTTCCTGGTCCGGACGGACCGGCGTTCCGTGCTCCCGAAGGTGTGGCTCGGTGTCGCGATCGCCGTGGCGATCAGCATCGGCGTGACGTTCGGGCTGGCGCTCGCCCAGCAGCAGCTCACGTTCACCGCGCAGGAGACGTTCGGCGGCAGCCTCTCGATCGTCGCGGTCGGGTTCGTCACCTGGATGATCTTCTGGATGCGCCGCGCCGCGCGCTCGATGTCCGCCGAGCTGCGCGGACGCCTGGAAGACGCCATGGAGATGGGCTCGTTCGCCGTGGTGCTGATGGCCGCGCTCGCCGTCGGCCGCGAGGGCCTGGAGACGGCCCTGTTCTTCTTCACCGCGGCGCAGGCGGCCGGCGAGACCACCGAGCCCCTGATCGGGTTCCTGATCGGGATCGCGGTCGCGGTCGCGCTGGCCTACCTGATCTACCGCGGCGCGGTGACGCTCAACCTCGGCCGGTTCTTCACGATCACCGGGGTGCTGCTGGTGCTGGTCGCGGCGGGGATCCTCGCCTACGGCGTGCACGACCTGCAGGAGGCCGGTGTCCTGCCCGGGCTCAACACGCTCGCGTTCGACGTCAGCGCGGCCGTCCCGCTCGACTCCTGGTACGGGACGCTGCTCAAGGGCGTCTTCAACTTCTCCCCGCAGACCACCGTGCTCGAGGCGATCGTCTGGGTCGCCTACGTGGCCGTCGTGCTGCCCCTGTTCCTGCGGCCCCACCGTGGCCCGCAGCCCGCCCGCACGTCCGACGCGGCGACCACCACGAGCTCCTGAGATCCCGTACCCCCCGAGGAGACCCGATGTCCCGCACGTCCCGCGCCGGGCTGGCCACCGCAGCGCTAGCCGCGGCGGCCGCCCTGGCCGGCTGCACCAGCACCGCCCCCGCCGGAGGCGCCGACGCCGCGGGGGGCGGCCCGATCAGCGTCACCGCGGGCGACGCGGCGTGCGAGGTCGGCGCGAGCGAGGCCCCGGCCGGCACGATCACGTTCGCCGTGCGCAACACGGGCACCAAGGTCACCGAGTTCTACCTCTACGGCACCGGCGACCGGATCATGGGCGAGGTCGAGAACATCGGCCCCGGCCTGACCCGCCAGCTCATCGTCGAGGTCCCGGACGGCGGCACGTACACCACCGCGTGCAAGCCGGGCATGGTCGGCGACGGCATCCGCGCGCCGTTCACCGTGACCGGCTCGGCCACCCGTTCCGTCGACGAGGACACGAAGCTCGCCGAGGCCACCGCCGGCTACAAGCGCTACGTGACGTCGCAGATCGAGGCGCTGGTGCCGCGCACGCAGGAGTTCGTCGACGCCGTCAAGGGCGGCGACGTCGAGGGCGCGAAGGCGCTCTTCCCGGTCGCGCGCACGTACTGGGAGCGGATCGAGCCGGTGGCGGAGTCGTTCGGCGACATCGACCCGAAGATCGACGGCCGCGAGGACGACGAGCGCGACCCCGGCGTCCAGTTCACCGGCTACCACCGGCTGGAGAAGGACCTCTGGGTCGACGGGCTGCAGCCCGACTCGCCGGCGATCGCCGACCAGCTCATGGCCGACATCCGCGACCTCCAGTCGCGCGTCACGACCGTGGAGCTGACGCCCGTGCAGCTCGCGAACGGCGCGAAGGAGCTGCTCGACGAGGTGGCGACCGGCAAGATCACCGGCGAGGAGGACCGCTACTCGCACACGGACCTCTGGGACTTCAAGGCCAACGTCGAGGGCTCGCAGCGCCGTCGCCGCGCTGCGCCCGGTGATCGACGACCGCGACCCGACGCTCGGCCCGACGCTGGACGAGCGCTTCGCCGCCGTCGACGCACTGCTGGAGGAGTACCGGTCCGGCGACGGCTACAAGCTCTACACCGAGCTGACCGAGGACGACGTGCGGCGCATGGCCGAGGCCGTCGACGCGCTGGGCGAGCCGGTCAGCCAGGTCGCGGGGGTCGTCACGTCGTGACACGCGAGTTCTCGCGGCGGCGTCTGCTCGGGTACGCCGGGGCGGGCGCCGCACTCGCGGGCGCCGCGGCGGCCGCGGCCGGGTGCTCGGCGCCCGGCCCGGCCGCTTCCGGCACCGCGCCCGACGCGATCGTGCCGTTCCGCGGGCCGCGCCAGGCCGGGATCGTCACGCCGGCGCAGGACCGGCTGCACTTCGTCGCCCTCGACCTGACCAGCACGGACCGCAGCCGGGTGCAGGCCCTGCTGCAGAAGTGGACGGCCGCGGCCGAGCGGATGACGGCCGGCGCCGAGACCGCGCCGGGCGGCGCCACCGGCGGCAACCCCGTCGCCCCGCCGGCCGACACCGGGGAGGCGCTGGGGCTGCCCGCGTCCGCGCTGACGCTCACGGTCGGCGTCGGGGCCGGGTTCTTCGACAAGCTCGGGCTCGACCCCGCGTTGCGCCCGCCCGGGCTCGCCGAGCTGCCGCGGTTCACCGGCGACCAGCTCGACCCCGCGTACACCGGCGGCGACCTCTGCATCCAGGCGTGCGCCAACGACCCGCAGGTCGCGGTGCACGCCGTGCGCAACCTCGTCCGGACCGGGTTCGGCACCACGGCCGTGCGCTGGTCGCAGCTGGGGTTCGGGCGGACGTCGTCCACGTCGACGTCGCAGGCGACGCCGCGCAACCTCTTCGGCTTCAAGGACGGCACCAACAACCTCAAGGCCGAGGACGGCGCCGAGCTGGACCAGCACGTGTGGGTGCAGCCCGGCGACGGTCCTCCGTGGCTGGAGGGCGGCAGCTACCTCGTCGCGCGGCGGATCCGGATGCACATCGAGATCTGGGACCGCACCTCGCTCGACGAGCAGCAGCAGATCATCGGGCGGAACAAGGGCGAGGGCGCCCCGCTGGGGTCGGCGGCCGAGTTCGACCAGGCCGACCTCTCCCCCGGCAGCGCCGTGCCCGCCGACGCGCACATCCGGCTCGCGTCGGCACAGGCGCTGGGCGGGGTGCGGATCCTGCGGCGCGGCTACAACTTCGTCGACGGCAGCGACGGGCAGGGGCACCTGAACGCCGGGCTGTTCTTCGTCGCGTTCATGCGCGACCCGCACGGCCAGTTCGTGCCGATGCAGCGGGCGCTGGCCAACAACGACACGCTCATGGAGTACATCGAGCACACCGGCTCGGGGGTCTTCGCGGTGCCGCGCGGCCTGCAGGAGGGCGAGTACTGGGCCCAGCCCCTGCTGGAGGCGTGAACGGACCGCATTCTGGCTCCATAACGCAGTTTTTCGACCGCCCCACCTGCATTCTGGCTCCATAACGCAGTTGGGGAAGCCCCTCAACAGCATTCTGGCTCCAGAATGCGGCTCGTCAGGGGGGTGAGGTTGTGGTGTAGCGGTCGGCCGCCGCCCAGACCAGCCTGGCGTACTCGGCCGAGCGGTTGTAGGTGAGCACGCCGTCCCACCAGCCCGTGCCGCTGGCCGTGTCGCGGCCGTCGTCGCAGAGGTAGCGCGCGGCGGCGCGGGCGGCCTCGTCGATCTGGTTGGGGTCGCCCGTGCCGTAGCGGGCCCAGGTGGCGGGCAGGAACTGCATCGGGCCGACGGCCCGGTCGTACTCGGCGTCGCCGTCGAGCCGGCCGCCGTCGGTGTCGCGGATCTCCCGGACGCCGGCCGAGCCGTCGAGCGGCACCCCGACGATCGACGGGCGCGCCACCCCGTCGGCGTCGATCTCGGAGCGGCCGAACCGGCCGTGGTCGGACTCCACCCGCCCGATGCCGGCGAGCGTGACCCAGGAGAGCCGGCAGTCCGGGGTGGCGGCCCGCTGGTCCAGCTCGGCGGCCGCGTAGGCGCGCAGGGCTCTCGCCGGCACCCCGCTGCGGTCGGAGACGGCGTCCGCCCAGGTCACGAGGTCGGTGCCGGCGGCGAGCGGGGCCGGCTGCGGCACCGGGGTGTCGCGCCGGACGTCCGCGGGGGCCAGCGCGTCGCCGCGGGGACGGCGGTCCAGCTCGTCGTCGACGGCGAGCCGGGAGAGCCCGAAGAGGACGGCCACGACCAGCAGCCCGACCAGCCCGAGGACAGCGACCGCGCCCGCTCCGGAACGGCGGCGGGGAGGGCGCGGCGGGTACCGGACGGCCACCCGGCCAGGTTAGCCACCGGCCCGCCGCGCGGCCGCGAGAACGATCTCGGTTCTCAGCGCGGTCTCAGCGCGGCCGCAGGTCCAGCCGCCGCAGCAGCTGCGCGTTGAGCGCGACGACCACCGTCGAGAGCGACATCAGGATCGCCCCGACCTCCATCGGCAGCACGAACCCGACCGGCGCGAGCACGCCCGCCGCCAGCGGCACCGCCGCGAGGTTGTAGCCCGCCGCCCACCACAGGTTCTGCCGCATCTTGCGGTAGCCCGCCTGCGACAGCTCGATCACCGACACCACCGACCGCGGGTCGTCACCGGCCAGGATCACCCCGGCCGACGCGATCGCGACGTCCGTGCCCGCGCCGATCGCGATGCCGACGTCGGCCTGCGCGAGCGCGGGCGCGTCGTTGACGCCGTCACCGACCATCGCGACACGCCGGCTCTCGGCCTGCAGCTCCGCGACCTTCGCCGACTTGTCCCCCGGCCGCACGCCGGCGAACACGCGCTCGATCCCCAGCTCCGCCGCCACCGACCGGGCGACGGGCTCGGCGTCCCCGGTGATCATGACGACCGCCACGCCGCGGTCCTGCAGCGCCGCGACGGCCTGCCGGGACTCCGGGCGTACCTCGTCGCCAGCCGCAGCGCACCGGCCACCTCGCCGTCCACGACGACGTGCAGCACGATCGCCCCGGCTGCCCGCCACGCCGCGGTGTCCGGCAGCTCGGCGAGGCCCATCTCGTGCAGCAGGCCCGGGCCGCCGACGCGGACCTCGGCGCCGTCCACGGTGGCCGTCACGCCGACGGCCGGGGCCGAGCTGAACCCGGCGGCCACCGGCACCGCCGCGGCGCGCTCCTTCGCCGCCGCAACGACCGCGCGGGCGAGCGGGTGCTCGCTGTCGGTCTCGGCGGCCGCGGCCAGCGCCAGCACCTCGCCGGCGGCGCGCCCGGGCGCGGGCTCCACCTCGACGACGGCCGGCTCGCCCCTGGTCAGGGTGCCGGTCTTGTCGAACAGCACGGCGTCGACCGTCCGCATGCTCTCCAGCGCGAGCCGGTCCTTCACGAGCACGCCCGCGCGGGCCGCGCGTTCCGTCGCGATCGAGACGACCAGCGGGATGGCCAGCCCGAGCGCGTGCGGGCAGGCGATGACGAGCACGGTGATCGTCCGGACGACGGCGTCCTGCGGCGAGCCGGCCAGCGTCCACGCGACGGCCGTCAGCACGCCGACGCCGAGCGCGAACCAGAAGAGCCAGCCCGCCGCCCGGTCGGCGAGCCGCTGGGCCCGCGAGCCGGAGCTCTGCGCGTCGGCGACGAGCCGCCGGATGCCGGCGAGCGCGGTGTCCTCGCCGACGGCGGTGATCTCGACGCGCAGCCCGGAGTCGGTCGCCACCGTGCCGGCCACGACCGCGGCCCCGACGCCGCGGGCCACCGGGCGGGACTCGCCGGTGATCATCGACTCGTCCATGCTCGCCGCGCCGTCGACGACCCGGCCGTCCGCGGGCACCGCCCCGCCCGGGCGGACGAGCACGAGGTCGCCGACCTGCAGGGCGCTCGGCGGCACCGTCACGACCTCGCCGCCGACGAGCTTCTCGGCCTCGTCGGGCAGCAGCGCGGCCAGCGAGTCCAGCGCCGACGCGGTGCGGGCCAGCGAGCGCATCTCCAGCCAGGCCCAGCAGCATGATCACGACGAGGAGCGCGAGCTCCCACCAGAAGTCGAGGTCGTGCGCCAGCAGCCCCAGGCTCGCACCCCACGACGACAGGAACGCGACCGTGATGGCCAGCCCGACCAGCAGCATCATCCCGGGCCTGCGCGCCCGGACCTCGCCGACCGCGCCGGTCAGGAACGGCCACCCGCCCCAGAGGTAGACGACCGTGCCGAGCACCGGGGAGACCCACCCCAGCCCCGGCACGTCGGGCAGGGGGTAGCCGAGCAGGTCGGCGAACATCGGGCTCAGCGCCACCACCGGCACGGCGAGCACGAGCATGATCCAGAACAGGTTGCGGAACTGCGTGGCGTGGTCAGCGTGCCCGGCGTGGGCCGCGGGGCCGGCCGCGTGGTGCTGGTGGGCGCCGGCGTGCGCCGTGTGCTGCGGTGTGGCCATACGGCCGTTATACCCCATGGGGGTAACAACGCCTCCCCAACAGCGTTATGGAGCCATAACGCAGTTTGGGGGCGGCCCCAGCGACGTTATGGAGCCAGAATGCGGTTCGAGCGGTCAGGCGGGCCAGTGGCGCTTCCAGGCCTCCGCGTCGAGGGCGTGCGGGTCCAGCCCGTCGGCGGCCGCGGCCCGCTCCGCCGCGCGGACGGCGGCGGCGAACCGGCGGGCGGCCGTGCGCAGCTCCGCCTCCGGATCGATGCCGGCCAGCTTGGCCCGGGCGGCCAGCGCGAAGAGCTGCTCGCCGATGTCGCCGACCTCCCCGAAGACGGAGCCGATCGGCAGCAGGTCGGCGGGCAGTCCCGCACGGGCGGTGCGGCTGGTCAGCTTCGCGGCGAGCGCGACGGCCGGCTGCCCGAGCGGTACCCCGTCGACGCTCGACTCGCGCTGCTTCTCGGCCCGCTTCAGCTCGTCCCAGCGGCGTTCCTGGTGCTCGGCGGTGGCGACCAGCTCCGAGCCCGCGAACACGTGCGGGTGCCGGCCGACCAGCTTGGCGACGAGGTCCGCGGCCACGTCGTCGACGTCGAACGGGGAGGCGGCGTCCTCCGCCGCGATCCGCGCGTGGAAGAGCACCTGCAGCAGCACGTCGCCCAGCTCCTCGCGCACCGCGGGCCGGTCGCCGTCCTCGATGGCCTGGTAGAGCTCGTAGCACTCCTCCACCAGGTACTGGAGCAGCGACAAGGGGGTCTGCTCCGCGTCCCAGGGGCAGCCGCCGGGCGAGCGCAGCCGGTCCATCACGGCCACGGCGTCGAGCAGCGCGGCGCCGGGCGGCTCCGGGGTGCGGACGACCGCGGCGGCCGTCGCGAGCGCGGGGTGCTCGGGGTCCGCCGTGACCAGCACGCCGTCGGCCGGCACGGCGTCCGACCGCACGGCCCCGGCCGCGGCGGCGACCTCCTCCGGCACGGTCGCGTCGGCCACGGCCTCCGCCGCCGTGCGCAGCGC
This sequence comes from Pseudonocardia sp. CNS-139, assembly GCA_001942415.1. Lineage (GTDB taxonomy): Bacteria > Actinomycetota > Actinomycetes > Mycobacteriales > Pseudonocardiaceae > Pseudonocardia. Next base: position 14,092 of record MKJX01000225.1, on the reverse strand, counting down.
CGGGAAGGCGGCCGCCGGGAGCACGCCGGGCAGCCGCGCCGACAGGACGACGACGGTGACCGGCACCGTTCAGCCCGCCGAGGCGGCGGCCGGGACGAGGATCCCGCCCGCGACCTGGCCCTCGGCCACGACGAGCGCCTGGATCGGGTCCCACTCGCCGTAGCGCGGGTTGACCCGGATGCCGAGCGCCTCGCCGTCGGGCTGGAGGGCGCGCTCGCCGATCGCGGCGAGCTGCGACTGGCTGATGCTGCTGACGGCCGCCGGGTCGGACGGGGTGGTGGTGCTGCGGTCGTTCACCCGGAAGACGATCCACTGGCTCTGGCCCGGGTTGGGCTGGAAGTAGCCGACGGTGCCCTCCGGCACCCCGAACACCACGGTGGCGGCCTCGTTGGGCGAGGAGACGGCCTGGTAGAGCTCGTTGCGGGCGGAGACCGACGGGTCGCGGAACAGCGCGTCCGCGTCCGGGCCGCCGGCCTGCAGCGTGCGGGCGGTCTGCTCGGCCTCCTCGCGCGAGGTGGCGGCGACGATGTCGATCGTGACGGCGAGCCCGGGCGCGAGCTGACGGCCCAGCTCGGCGGCGATCAGGTTGTCGCGCACGCGCTCGCGCAGCGTCGGCAGGTCGTAGACGGAGTCGGCGAGCACGGCGTCGGCCCCGCCGTTCGAGTCGAGGTACGCGTCGACCTGGGCGTCGGTCACGACGATCCCGTCGGCGGCGGCCCGGCGGGTGAGCAGGTCGTGGATCACCTCGCGCGTGACGATCCGGCGGGCAAGGTCGGCCGTGGTGACGCCCTGCTGGTTGAGCTGCTGGATCTGGTCGGTGCGCCCGAGTGCGGTGTTCAGCTGGCTCTGCACGGCCTCCAGCGGCACCACGTCGTTCCCGACGATCACCGCCGACCCGGCCTGCGCCGGTCCGCCGCACCCGCTGACGACCGCTGCGATCACCGCGACGGCGGCGGCGACCCGTCCCACCTGCATACGCACGGCCGCAACCCTCTCACGGCCACACCGCTCATCAGACGTCGGCCTGCACGACCAGCGTGGAACAGACCTTGTCGGCGAACGTCTGGTGCTGCTCGTCCCACAGCGGCCAGAGGTAGCCCAGCCAGAGCGGGAGCCCGTCGAGCAGGTGCGCCACCTGCCGCCCGGCGGCGTTGCGGAAGCCGACGGGCTCCCCGGTCGCCGCCGCGACGAGCCGCGTGCCGAGCACCCACTTGCCGATGCTCTGCCCCTTGCGGCCCTGGCACCAGCAGCTGTTCCAGACGACGAACACGAGCCCGACCGCCAGCGCGACGCCGTGCACGACCAGCACGACCGACCAGTCCCGCGTCATGAGGGCGGCGATCATCACGGCGGCCAGCACGGCGGCCGGGATGCCGATGTCGATCAGGAACCCGGCCACCCGCTGCCCGTAGGTGGCGAGCATCGGCGAGCCGTACGGGGTGAGCGTGCGCAACCGGTCGGACTCCTGGTGCGGGACCACCATCTGGCGCTCCGTTGGTCGCCGGCCGGGGTCGGCCGGTAACGATGAGGGGTCAGTCTGACGTCGCAGAACCGCGCCGGGCGTTACTCCACACGGGCGACGAATGCGGCAGACGTCAGACCTGTGCCGCCTGCCGGACCGGGGCGAGCAGGTCGGTGAGCAGCTTCGTGCACCAGTCGAGCAGCTCGACGTCGCGCAGCGGCGCGCCGCCCAGCCGGCCGCCCTCCACCGGGCGCGGCACCGTGACGGTCTTCGCCGCCGGCCGGTACTGCGCCTTGGGGTGCAGCCGCCGCAGCCGCATCTGCGCGGAGTCGGGCAGCTCGACCGGGCCGACCCGCAGGCCGTTGCCGGCCAGCGCGACCTCGCCGACGCCCAGCGTGCGGCAGGCCTGCCGGAACGCCGCCACCCGCAGCAGGTTGCGCACCGGGGTGGGCGGCTCGCCGTAGCGGTCGGTCAGCTCCTCGACGATCGCGTCGAGCGCGGCGCCGTCGGCCGCCTCGGCGATCTTGCGGTAGACCTCCAGCCGCAGCCGCTCGCCCGTGACGTAGTCGTGCGGGACGTGCGCGTCCACCGGCAGGTCGACGCGGACCTCGGCGAGCTGCTCCTCCTCCTCGCCCTCCCCGGCCCCGGCCGCCTTGCGGAACGCCGCGACGGCCTCCCCGACCAGCCGGATGTAGAGGTCGAAGCCCGCCCGCGATGTGGCCGCTCTGCTCCGCGCCCAGGATGTTGCCCGCCCCGCGGATCTCCAGGTCCTTCATCGCGACGGCCGCGCCGGAGCCCAGCTCGGAGTGCTGCGCGATCGTCGCGAGCCGGTCGTGCGCGGTCTCCGTCAGCGGGTGCTCCGGCGGGAACAGGAAGTACGCGTAGCCGCGCTCGCCGGCCCCGGCCGACACGCCCGCGCAGCTGGTGCAGCTGCGAGAGGCCCAGGGTGTCGGACCGCTCGACGACCAGCGTGTTCGCGTTGGAGATGTCGAGCCCGTTCTCGACGATCGTCGTGCAGACCAGCACGTCGAACTCCTTGTGCCAGAACCCGTTGACGGTGCGTTCGAGCACGTCCTCGTTCATCTGGCCGTGCGCGATCGCGACGCGCGCCTCCGGCACCAGGTCGCGGATGGTGCGGGCCGCGCGCTCGATCGTCGACACCCGGTTGTGCACGTAGAAGACCTGGCCGTCGCGCAGCAGCTCGCGCCGGATGGCCGCGGCCACCTGCTTGGTGTCGTAGGCGCCGACGTAGGTGAGCGTCGGGTGCCGGTCCTCGGGCGGGGTGGCGATCGTCGACATCTCGCGGATGCCGCGAGGCTCATCTCCAGCGTGCGCGGGATCGGCGTGGCCGAGAGCGTCAAAACGTCGACGTGCGTGCGCAGCGCGGTGATGTGCTCCTTGTGCTCCACGCCGAACCGCTGCTCCTCGTCGACGATCACGAGGCCCAGGTCCTTCCAGCGGATGCCGGTCTGCAGCAGCCGGTGCGTCCCCACGACGACGTCGACGGTGCCCTCCGCCAGGCCCTCGACGGTCTGCTTGGCCTCGGCCGCGTCGGTGAAGCGGGACAGGCCGCGCACCGTCACGGGGAACGCGCGCATCCGGTCGGAGAACGTCTGGAGGTGCTGGGTGGCCAGCAGCGTGGTCGGGACGAGCACCGCGACCTGCTTGCCGTCCTGCACGGCCTTGAACGCGCGCGCACCGCGATCTCGGTCTTGCCGAACCCGACGTCGCCGGAGATCACGCGGTCCATCGGGACCGGCCGCTCCATGTCGCGCTTGACCTCCTCGATCGCCGCGAGCTGGTCGGGCGTCTCGGTGTAGGGGAACGCGTCCTCCATCTCGCGCTGCCACGGCGTGTCCGCGCCGAACGCGTGGCCGGGCGAGGACTGGCGCGCGGCGTAGAGCTGCACGAGCTGGGCCGCGATCTGGCGCACGGCCTTGCGGGCGCGGCCCTTCGTCCTGGCCCAGTCGGCGCCGCCGAGCTTGTTGAGCGTGGGCACCTCGCCGCCGACGTAGCGGCTGATCTCGTCCAGCGCGTCGGTCGGGACGAAGAGCCGGTCCGCGGGCTGGCCGCGCTTGCTCGACGCGTACTCCAGCACGAGGTACTCGCGGGTGGCGCCGCCGACCGTGCGCTCGCGCATCTCCACGAACCGGCCGATGCCGTGCTGGCTGTGCACGACGTAGTCGCCCGGCTGCAGGGTGACCAGGTCGACGGCGTTGCGCCGCCGGGACGCGAGCTTGCGCGGCTCGGTGCCGACGGCCCGGTTGCCGGTGAGGTCGGCCTCGGTGAGCAGCACCAGCTCCGGGGTGGTGAGGCCCTCGGTCAGCCGCCCGCACGTGACGGTGACGAGGCCCGGCTCGGGGCTGCCGGCCAGCTCCTCCACGAGCTTGGCCGGCACGTCCGCCTCGCGCATCTGCTCCAGCGAACGCTGCGCCGTGCCCTGGCCGGCGACGACCAGCACGGCCGTGGCGCCGGTCGCGACGTGGGCGCGCAGGTCCACGAGCGCGCGGTCGGTGTCGCCGCGGTAGCTCTCCACCTCGTGCACGGCCGGCGCGAACACGCCCTCCCGCCCGGAGAGCAGCGGGCTGAGCGTGACGACCGCCCGTCCGGTGGCGGCGGCGTGGCCGAGCACGTCTCCCAGCTCGCGGTAGGCGGACGCGCCGACGTCGATCGGCGAGTCGCCGCCGACCCCGGCCGCGAACCAGCTCGCCTCCAGGAACTCCTGCCCGGTGCGCACGAGATCGGCGCTGCGGGTGCGGATGCGTTCGGGGTCGGCCAGCAGCACCAGCGACCGGGCCGGCAGCAGGTCGGTGAGCAGCTCCAGCTCGCCGCCGACCAGGGCCGGCACCAGCGACTCCATGCCCTCGGCCGGGATGCCCTCGGCCAGGTGCTCCAGCAGCTCGCGCAGCTGCGGGTTGTCTCGTGGGTGCGCGCGAGCGCGGCCGCCCGCGCCCGCACCGGCTCGGTGAGCAGCAGCTCGCGGCAGCCGGGGGCGAACAGCTCGTCCACCGCCGCCGTCGAGCGCTGGTCGGCCACGCCGAACGAGCGCAGCTCGCTCACCTCGTCGCCCCAGAACTCGACGCGCACGGGGTGCTCGGCCGTCGGCGGGAAGACGTCGACGATGCCGCCGCGCACCGCGAACTCGCCGCGCGCCGTGACCATCTCGACGCGCGTGTAGGCCAGCTCGACCAGCCGCACGAGCAGCGCGTCGAAGTCGTACGTGTCGGCGACCCGCAGCCGGACCGGGTCGAGCTTCCCGAGCCCCGGCGCGATCGGCTGGATCAGGCTGCGCGCGGCCGTGACGACAACCCGCGGGGCGGAGTCGCCGTTCGCGAGCCGGCGGAAGATCGCCAGCCGCCGCCCGACGGTGTCCGGGCGCGGCGACAGGCGCTCGTGCGGCAGCGTCTCCCAGGACGGGAGCACGGCCACCGCGCCCTCGCCGAGCAGGTCGGCCGCGGCCGCGCCGAGGTCCTCGGCCTCGCGGTCGGTGGCGGTGACGGCGAGCACGGTGCGCCCGTCGGCCAGCGCGGAGGCCAGGAACGGGCGCAGCGCGGCGGGGCCCTCCACCTCCAGCGCCGGCACTGCGCCGGGGTGGGCGGCGCGGGCCGCGTCGAGCACGGCGGGAAGGCCGGCGCCGGACACGGCGGTGCGGAGCAGACCGGAGAGCTTGGCCACGTGTTCGATCCCCCGAGAGGCAGTAGCGCGCACACGGACAGACCCCTGCCCGGGACGATGTGCCCGGTCGGGGTCTCGCCCGCCAGGGTACGCGCGTGGACCGGACCGGGGGTGGCGGGCAACATCGTCTCCCGTGACCGACCTGGCGAGGATCCCCGGCGTCAACCCCGAGATCCCCAACGCCGCCCGCATGTACGACTACAACCTGGGCGGCTCGCACAACTTCGCCGCGGACCGCGCGGCGGCCGAGGCGACCCGTGCGGTGATGCCGTGGATCGTGGGCGCACCCGGGCCAACCGCAACTTCCTGCGCCGGGCCGTGCGGTTCTGCCAGGAGCAGGGCGTGGACCAGTTCCTCGACCTGGGCTCCGGCATCCCCACCGTGGGCAACGTGCACGAGGTGGCGCGGGCGGGCAACCCGGCCGCCCGCGTGGCGTACGTCGACAACGAGCCGGTCACCGTGGCGTCCTGCGCCGCGCTGCTGGCCGGCGACCCGCTCTCGACGATCACGGCCGAGGACATGCGCGACCCCGGCGCCGTGCTCGCCGCTCCCGGCGTGCGCGACCTGCTCGACCTCGCGCGGCCCGTCGCCCTGCTCACCGTGGCCGTGCTGCACTTCGTGCCGGACGCGGACGACCCGGCCGGCATCGTCGCCCGCTACCGCGACCGGCTCGCCCCGGGCAGCCTGCACGTGCTCTCGCACGCCACCGGCGACCACGACCCCGAACGCGCCTCGCTGGGTGCGGGGACCTACCGCAGCACCGCCAACCCGATCACCCTGCGCCCCCGCGCCGTGGTCGAGGGCATGTTCGGCGGCCGGGAGCTGGTGGCGCCCGGCCTGGTCGACGCCACCGAGTGGCGTCCGGACGACGTCGTCGGCCCGGAGCACACGGGCAGCTGGGCGGGTGTGGCCCGGGTCTGACCGGCCTGCCGGGTCGGTTCACGAACGGGTTACCGCGCAGGCGCACGGGGGCAACAGGCGGCGCCTTCACTGATGCGCGACTCACGGAGGTGAGGCGCGTCTAGGGTTCCGCCCCTGCTCGGAGCGGCAGGGGGCCTGGTCCGAGAGACGCAGACGGCTCCACGCGGGAGCCGTCCCACGGCGGGACAAAAGCCCGGGAGACAGCTGGTGTGCCGGCTGCTCCCGCGGCCGGTGCCCCGACCGTGAGGAGCACCGCGTGCACGTCCACCCCCGCAAACCGGGCGGTCCCGAACTCCCCGAGGTGCACGGCCACCACGGGCCGGAAGCCGCGTACGCCGTCGCGGCCGAGGCCGTCCTCCCGACCACGAAGTGGGGCGAGGAGGTGGCCCGCGGCCTGGAGCTGGGGCTGCCCGGCGCCGACTCGATCGTCGACAGGAGGATCCCGACGTTCTCCCGCGGCGAGCTGCCGCACTTCGCCGGGATCAACACCTTCCTGAAGGCCCCGTACGTCGAGGACGTGCGGCGCTGCGGCGAGTACGACGTCGCCGTGCTCGGCGCGCCGTTCGACGGCGGCACGACCTACCGCTCCGGCACCCGGTTCGGCCCGCAGGGCATCCGCAAGATCTCCGCCCTCTACGGGCCGTACTCGTTCGAGCTGGGCGTCGACCTGCGCGAGTCGATCACGATCGCCGACCTGGGCGACGTCTTCACCATCCCCGGCAACATCGAGAAGACGTTCGACCAGATCAGCAAGGCCGTCTCGCACGTGTACGCGAGCGGCGCGTTCCCGGTGGTGCTGGGCGGCGACCACTCCATCGGCTACCCGACCACCCGCGGCGTCGCACCCCACCTCAACGGCGGCAACCTCGGGATCATCCACTTCGACCGGCACGTCGACACCCAGGAGACCGACCTCGACGAGCGGATGCACACCACCCGTGGTTCCACGCCACGGACATCCCGAACGTCCCGGCGAGGAACCTGGTGCAGATCGGCATCGGCGGGTGGCAGGCCCCGCGGCCGGGCGTGCAGGTCGGGCGCGAGCGCGGCACGACGATCATGACCGTCACCGACTGCGTCGAGATGGGCATCGAGGAGGCCGCGCAGCGCGCGCTCGACGTGGCCTGGGACGGCGCGGACGCCGTCTGGCTCTCGTTCGACGTGGACTGCCTCGACGCCGCGTTCGTGCCGGGCACCGGCTGGCCGGAGCCCGGCGGGTTCCTCCCGCGCGAGGTCCTGAAGTTCATCCAGATCATCGCCGACGCCGCCCGCTCGCCGGGATCGAGGTCGTCGAGTGCTCCCCGCCGTACGACAACGCCGAGATCACGGCGCTGATCGCGACGCGCGTCATCTGCGACACGCTCGGCTGCCTCGTGCGCTCCGGGCACCTGCCCCGCCGGTCCTGACCCCGACCCCACCCCTCCGCCCGGGAGCCCACAATGATCATCATCGGTGTCGCGATCGGCGTCCTGCTCGTGCTGGCCGTCGGTCTCGCCGTCGCCCGGAAGGTCGACGGCGACAGCACCAACTTCCTCGTCGCCGGCCGCTCGCTGGCCCTGCCGCTCTCCGCGGCCGGGCTGATGGGCCAGGCCGTCGACTCCAACGCCACCCTCGGCAACACCGACCTGTCCGCGAGCCTCGGGTTCTGGGCGGGCGCGTCGCTGCCGCTCGGCCTGGGCGTCTGCCTGCTGCTCACCGGCATCTTCTTCGCCAGGCCGATGAACCGCATGGGCCTGCTCAGCCTGCCCGACTTCTACCGGATCAAGTACGGCCGCGGCGTCGAGCTCGCCGCGTCGCTCCTCATGATCTTCAGCTTCTGCATCCTGCTCGCCGGCAACCTGGTGGCCGGCGGGTTCCTCTTCGAGCGGTTCCTCGGCACCAGCTACACCGTCGGCGTGCTGCTGATCGTCGGCGTCGTGCTGGCGTACACGGTCACCGGCGGGATGTTCAGCGACGCCTACACCGCGTTCATCCAGATGGTCATCACGGTGGTCGGCTCGACCGCGCTGCTGATCTGGGTCGGCGTGACGTACGGGATCACCGTCCCGGAGGGCATGGGCCCGTTCGACCTCGGCCAGCTCACCGACCCGGCGCAGGGCGCCACGATCAACTGGGCGACGCTCGTCGCGCTCGGGATCGGCGACATCGTCGCGATCGACTTCATGCAGCGGATCTTCTCGGCGCGCTCGCCCGAGACGGCCCGCCGCGCGTGTTCGTCGCCGCCGCCGGTACGGCCGTCGTCGGCATCCCGTACGCGCTGGTGGCCCTGTCCAGCGGCGCGATCCTCGGCGGCCCGGCCGACGGCCCGGTGCTGTTCGCGCTGCTGGAGGGCTACGCGCCGGCGTTCCTGACGATCCTGGTGCTCTCGGCGATCGTCGCCGCCTCCTGCTCCACGGCCAACGGCGTCATCCTCGGCACCGCCTGCGTCGCCGTCCGCAACATCGCCGGGCTCGAACGGCAGGCCGACCCGGCCGGCGGGCGCGACCCGCTCCTGCGCCGCGTCCGGATCACGATGCCGCTGGTGGTGGGCATCGCGGTCTTCTTCGCGCTGCGCGTCCCGGAGACCGGCATCCTGCTCACCCTGGCATTCGACCTGATGCTCGCCGGGCTCGTCGTGCCGTTCGTGCTCGGGCACTGGTGGCCGCGCGCATCACGACGGCGGCCGCCGCCGCGGCGATCGCGGTCGGCGTGGTGGTGCGCATGGTGCTCTTCGCGCTCACGCCCGCGTTCTACGGCGTCGAGAACACGCTGCTCTACGTGCCGAACGACCTGATCGGCCCGGGCTTCGACGGCTGGGCGACGTTCATCGCGCCCTTGGCGTCGCTGGTGGTGTTCGTGGCGGTGGCGCTGCTGGTGCCGCGGCGAGCGGAAGCACCGGCCACAGCGCCGGCAGTCGCGTCACCTTGACGGTCGGATCCTTTATCCGCCACGACCTCTGATTAACTTTAGGGGCCTATCCTTTATCAGACGGCTTCGCGGACAAAGGATAGGCGCGAGCGGAGGCGGCGATGGCCGAGTGCCTACCACAGGTCTGGGCGCCTTCGCTCGACGTCCCGACCCGGGCGGGCCAACGGGGCGGGAAGTTCGAAGCGTACGTGCCCGACCCGCTCGACGGCCGCCCGTTCGCGATCCGGAACGAGCTGGCCCGGAGGGCCGCCGAGGTCGAGAAGGGGGTTCGGGACCTGTCGCTCGGACCGGAGTCGCGCGGTGTCGAAGGGCTCGCACGGTTCCTGCTGCGGTCCGAGGCGATCGCCTCATCTCGCATCGAGGGGATGCAGGTCTCGCCGCAGCAGGTCGCGCTGGCTGAGCCGGCCGAGGCCGAGCAACTGACCAAGGTCGGGTTCAGCCGGACCGCCCAGCTGGTGGCGAACAACATCACGATCCCCGTACACCGACGGCAACGGCCGGGTCAGCAGGGCCCTTATCCACACCGTCCTGACCCGCCGCGGACTCACGCCGTCGGCGGTGCTCCCGGTCAGCCTGGTGCTCCTGACCAGGTCCGACGCGTATCTGGACGGACTCACCGCGTATCGGTATGCCGGTGATCCCGGCTCACAGACGCCACGGGACGCCGTCTCCGTCTGGATCGGGACCTTTCTCGACGCCGCCGAGATGGCGGCCGAGCAGGTCACCCGGTTCGCCGAGGAGCTCGCCGAACTCCGCGAGGGTTGGGACGCCCAGCTGTCCGCGCACCGAGCGAGCATCGGTGTCCGTGAAGCGCCACGTGCCAACTCCGCGGTGGCCCGCTTGATCACTGTGCTCCCGGAAGCCCCGTGGTCACGACCAACACAGTCCATCGCCTGCTGGGCGTCTCCCTGCCGGCGGCGCATCTGGCCGTCGAGGAACTGGCCGGCGCAGGGATCGTGAGCCGCAAGACACTCGGCGGCGGCACGACCGGCTACCTGGCCCGCGACGTCTTCGACCTGCTCGCGCAGCAGTGATCACTCCGGCACGAGCCGCATGGTCGTCTCCCGCGCCGTGGGCGCGGTCATCTCCTCCACCGACTGCCCGTAGCGGGCGTACTTCGCCCGGTAGGCCTCGTCGACCAGGCAGTTGACGCCCGTGCCGGACACGTTCTCGACGCGCACGGGGTACCGGCGCGGGCCGTCGGCGAAGACGGCCCGCCCGGTCTCCTGCACCCGCCGGTACCACTGCGCCCGCTCGCCGTAGCCGCTGCGGACGTAGGGCACGCCGTCCACGACGACGGCCCAGATCGGCGTGGCCACCTCGCTCCCGTCCGGCGCTCGGTGACGATGTGCACGACGTCGGTGCGCGCGAGGTGGTCGACGGTGCTCATAACCCCTCCTGTCAGGACCCCGGCCGTGGCGGGAGTACCCCCCGCGCGCGGCTCGGTCGGGTGGTCGGCGACGGCGGGCGGGCGGCGGGACGCTCGGCGAGCGCCTCCAGCGCCATGTCCACCGCACGTTCGAGCTGCGGGTCGCGCCCGGCGACCCAGTCCTGCGGGCTGATGACGACCTCGCGTCCGGGTCGACGCCGTGGTTCTCCACGTCCCAGCCGGTGTCGTCGAACCAGCTCGCGTACCGCGGCTGCGTGACGCCGGTGCCGTCGACGAGCCGGTAGCGGCTGTCGATCCCGATCACCCCGCCCCACGTCCGCACGCCGACGACCGGCCCGATCCCGAGCCTCTTGATCGCGGCGGTGACGATGTCGCCGTCGGAGCCGGCCAGCTCGTCGGCGAGCGCGACGACCGGGCCGCGCGGGGCGTCCTCCGGGTACGTCGTGGGCTGGTGGTGCCGCGGCACGTCCCAGCCGATCACCTTGCGCGCGAGCTTCTCCACCACGAGCTGCGACGTGTGCCCGCCGCCGTTGCCGCGCACGTCGAGCACGAGCCCGTCGCGGGACGTCTCGCGGCCCAGGTCGCGGTGCAGCTGCGCCCAGCCCGGCGCGGCCATGTCGGGCACGTGCAGGTAGCCGAGCCGGCCCTCGGACCGGTCGGCCACGAAGGCCCGCCGCCCCGCCACCCAGTCCTGGTAGCGCAGCGCCGTCTCCGAGCCGAGCGGCCGCACGACCACGCGGCGCACCTGGCCGGCGTCGGCGCGGTCCGGGCCGGAGCGCACGGTCAGCTCCACCAGCTCGTCCGCGCTGGAGACGAGCAGCGGCGCCGGCCCGTACGCCGGGTCGACGGGCTTGCCGCCGACCTCCAGGACCACGTCGCCGGCCCGCACGTCGACGCCGGGGCCGGAGAGCGGGCTGCGGGCGGCCGGCGCGGACGTCTCCGGCGGGAGCACCCGCACGACCCGCCAGCCCTCGCCGTCGGGGGCGGGCTCCAGGTCGGCGCCGAGCAGGCCGGGCCGTCCGGTGTGGTCGCCGGAGCCGCCCGCCGTGACGTACGCGTGGGACGTGCCCAGCTCGCCGTGCAGCTCCCAGATGAGGTCGACCAGGTCGTCGTGGCTGCCCACGGCGTCGACGAGCGGCCGGTAGCGGGCGGTCTCGGCGGCCCAGTCGACGCCGGCCATGTCCTCGACCCAGAAGTGGTCGCGCATGAGGCGGCCGGCCTCGTCGAACATCTGCCGCCACTCGGCCGTCGGGTCGACCGTGACGACGATGCGCCGGGTGTCGACCTCGAACTCGTCCGCGTCGCCGTCGGACGGGCTGTTGGAGCCGGACCGGTCGGTCCGCAGCACCCGCAGGCTGCCGCCGTCGCGCACGACGAGCCGGGTGCCGTCCCCGCTGACGGCGAACGCCGAGACCGGGTCGGCGATCACGTCGAGCTTGCGGCGCACCAGGTCGAAGCGCTCCAGCACGGGCCGCTCGGCCTTCTCCTCGGTGTCGGCGCGGGCGTCGCCGAGCACGCCGGAGACCGGGATGCGGTACCAGAGCAGGCAGTCCTTGCCCGCGCGCATGCCGCTGTAGCGGGCCGCCACCACCGGGATCGGCACCACGCGCGCCGCGAGCCCCTCGACGTCGACGACCACCTCCGGCGGCGCGTCCTTGTCCTTCTCCTTCTTCTCGGCGGCCTCGTCCTTGGCCGGCTCGGCCTCCTCGTCCTCGGCGGACGGGTCGGCCGCGTCGGGCGCCCGCAGGTCCTCGGGACCCTCGTCGCCGGGCGAGACCGGCCGCCCGTCCGGGCTCGCCCCGAACGGCGAGGGCGTGCGCGCCGCGAGCGGCACCAGGAACGGCCGCCACGACGCCGGGAACGTCAGGTCGAACGCGTGCTGGTCGTAGATCGGGTCGAACGTGCGCCGGGACAGGAACGCCAGGAACTTGCCGTCGGCCGTGAACGCCGGGTCGGAGTCGACGAACCGCGGCTCGGTGACGGCCACCAGCGTGTCGTCGGCGAGGCGGGCCATCATGATCCGGGACAGCCCCGACTCCACCGGGTCGCAGTACGCGAGCCACCGGCTGTCCGGCGACCAGCACAGGTCCGCGACCTCCCCGTCCGCGCCACGGGCCAGCTCGCGCAGCTCGCCGCTCTCGACGTCCAGGATCAGCAGCCGGCCGTCGTGCGCGGCCAGCGCCACCGCCGACGCGTCCGGCGCGGGCACCAGCTCCAGCACCCGGCCGATCTCGCCGACGCCGTAGCGGCGGGCCGGCTCGGCACCGTCCGCGCGCTCGTCGATCGGCGCGATGCAGACGCCGTCCTCGCCCGCCGCGTCGTCCACCCACACCGCGCGGTCGTCGCCGAGCGGGCGGGCCAGCCGCGCGCGCACGCCCGGCTCGGCGAGCAGCGTGCGGGCCGGGCCGTCGCGGTGGGTCAGCCGGTGGACGGTGCCGCGCACCAGCGCGATGCTCGTGCGCCCGGTGCGGTCGGGCGCGGCCCAGGTCAGCTCGCTCGACGTCGAGACGCGGAACGGGTCGCGCGCGGTGCGCGGGCCGCCGAGCCGGACGTCGAGGCGCACGGGCTCCGCGTCCAGCGAGTCGAGCAGCCACAGCTCGCCGGCCGACTCGTACACCACCCGCGTGCCGTCGGTGCTCGCGTGCCGCACGTAGAACGCGGGGGCGCCGTCGGCGCCGTGGTCGGTGTGCCGGCGCAGGTCGCCGCCGGTGGCGTCCACGGAGTACAGGTTGCCCCAGCCCTCGTGGTCGGACACGAACGCGACGCGCAGCGCGTCGCCCTCACCGAGGAGCAGCGGGGCCGCGATCTGGCCGTCGAGGTCGGCGGCGAGCCGCTCGAACCCGCCCGTGCCGGCCCGGTCCCACCACAGCTTGCCGGTCGCGCCGCCGCGGTAGCGCTTCCACCACGCCATGTCGCGGGTCATCACGTTCGTCACGAGCACGGTGGGCCCGCCGGCGGCGAGCGCGAGGTCGGAGAGCGGGCCGTGGTCCAGCCGCCGCGGCGCACCGCCGCGGCCGGGATCGCGTAGGCCCAGGTCCGGCGCGCGGATGCCTGCCCGGATGCGCTGATCGCGAGCACGTCGCCCTCCGGCGTCCAGCCGAGCGAGTGCGCCCGCAGGTCGCCCCAGTACGTGAGCCGCCGGACGCCCCCGCCGTCCACGTCGCTGACATACACCTCGGGTGCGCCGTCGCGCCACGACGTCCAGGCGACGCGCGCGCCGTCCGGGGAGAGCCGCGGCCGCGCCACCGGTACGTCGTCGGCCGTGAGCCGGTAGGCCCGGCCACCGGACACCGGCGCGGTCCAGACGTCGTTCTCGGCGGTGAAGACGAGCGTGTCGCCGTGCAGGTGGGGAAATCGCAGATAGCTGGCGGGCATGACCAGAACGGTATCGATCGACGGATACCGCGCGCCGGGAACCGGGCACCCGGGCGTACCCCTGCACACTCCGTCCTCACCGGGGCCCGGCAGGATGACCACCATGCGCGTTGTGCGACGGGCGTCCGCTTCCCCGTGGCGGGTCGCCGCCGCGGCCGGTGTCGTCTCCTTCCTCGCTCTCACGGCCTGCTCGGCGCCGAACGGATCGTCGGTCGCGGGCGGCGGGGCCGGCGCCGCGCCGGCCGCCGCGGCGCCCGGCGGCCCGGCCGAGCACGGTGGCACCGGTCCGCACCGGCACCCCGGACCTAGCACGGCCGCGAGAACGGGACGGCGGGGAGCGGCGGCCACCTGACCATGATGGC
>MKJX01000224.1 GCA_001942415.1 Pseudonocardia sp. CNS-139 | reverse complement strand
GGGCGTAGCGGAACAGGCAGTCCTGGATCTCGAAGCGATCAGCGATGCGGGACATGGTCGTCCTTCGATGGAGGGCACCCTCGGACGGGCAGCGACAGACGTTGCGTGCGTTGGTAGCACACACGTGCTCATTTCGCACAGAACCGTTGACGGGGGTCGCTCGCCGTGTCAGCCTCTGCCGTGCGCTTATCGCTCGGTTGTGCAGCATGAGCACGAAGGGGTGGCCAATGACGTCGACGACCACGTGGCGGAGCGGCTGGACCGCAGAAGACCCGCTCGACATCAAGACCGGATTCCTCGCCCACGACGAGGGCCGATGGGTTCCCGCAGAGCTCGCCGGCCTCGAGGCGCGGGACCTGGGCCTCGCCGGGGCGACCGATGGTCGTCTCGCCGCCCGGATGCTGCGCTCCGTCGGAGCGCCTCTCGCGGAGGGTCCGTGGGGGTTCCACGATCTCGACTTCCACTGGTTCTTCGTCGTGCGTGGCTCGGTCACCGTGCGTACGGAGGCAGGGCACGACGTGGTCCTGGAGTCCTACGACTCCGGTTATCAGCCGCCGTTCTGGCGCTATCAGCTGCGCGACGTGTCGGCGGACTTCGAGGCCGTCGAGGTGCGCGGACCCGCCGAGCACACGACCACGCACGGCAGGGCCGCCGACAAACCGCAACGGGCCGAAGAGTTCGCGCATCTGGAGCCGGTCTACAACCTCGACCGCCTGGAGAACTACGTGCGGGGCAACGGTCCGCGCTCCTGGGTGCTCTACCGCGACCTGCAGACGAGTGCCCCCACCGACGGCCGCGTGCACATCCACGTCATCAAGCTCGACCCGGAGAAGGAGGAACCGGACGGCGGGGGCACCGGGACTGGCCCGAGGTGCTCGCCGCGGCCCGCGCGCAGCGCCGCAGCATCGAGGCGATGCTGGTCAACGCCACGGTCCGGGCCGTGCAGGGCGACACGCTCGTGCACGGCATCTGGGGCCCCGTCGCTCGCGCGGCGGCTCTCGGAGCCGCGCAACGCCGACGTCGTCGCGGCGGCGGCTGCACACGGTGCTCGGTGTGCGCTGGCAGGTGCGCTGCGAGAGCGGCGACGGCCCGCCGCCCGGGGCCGCCCCGGCGCGCCGGCCGGGCGGCGACACTCCGGCCCGGCCGCAGCCGGCCCCGGCCCGCCCGGTCCAGCGGCCCGCGGCGGCGCCGCGCCGGCCCGCCGCCCCCGCGGAGGACGGCGTGCCGCTGCCGCCCGAGCCGCCCGACGACGACGCGCCCCCCGACGAGGAGGAGTCGATGATCGCGGAGGCGGCGGCGGGCCCGCCCCCCGCGGCCGCCGCGCTGCGCGACCCGGAGGAGGCCGCGATCGAACTGCTCAGCGCCCACCTCGGAGCCAGGGCGATCGACCGCCGCTGATCCCGAGCCGCTCCCGCGGGCCGAGGAGCGCGCTGAAGAGCCCGGGCCTCCTGCGCGCTACGGCCGGAGTTCTGCAGCACCACCCTGGACGCCGCCGGTGCTGCCGGACCGAGCTCGGCCGAGGAACGCCAGCACGCCCTGCGTGATCGCCTCGGCGTAGCGGGCGCGCCCGCCTCGGACGAGACGAGCGCCGCCTCCGCGGGGTTGCGCATGTTGGCGCACTCCACGAGCGCCGTGGGCCGGGTCGCGTGGTTGAGCCCGGCGAGGTCGGAGCGCGGCGAGAGGCCGTCGCGCCCGATGTAGTCGGCGTCCGGGAAGCCGGCGGCGCGCAGCGCGTCCCGCAGCGCGGTCGCGAGCCCGAGCGCGGGCCCGGCCTGCACCTGGTTGAGCGGCGGGTCGGCGTACGCGACGTGGAACCCGGAGTGGCCGGCCGCCGAGCCGTCCGCGTGGATGGCGACCACCGCGGCCGCGCCGTGCACCCCGCCCGCGGCGCCGCGCTCGTCCACGCAGGGCCCGACGCCGTTGTCGTCGGGCCGGGTCAGCACCACCCGCACGCCGGCGGCCGTGAGCAGCCCCGCCGCGCGGGTCGCGACGTCGAACGTGAACGCGTGCTCGGGGTAGCCGGCGTCCGTGGCGGTGCCGGTCGTGTTGCACGGCTTGGTGCCGCCGCGCCCGTCGGGCACGGGCCGGGCGATCACGTCCGGGTGCGCGCCGTTGCGGCCGTTGTGCCCCGGGTCGAGCACCACCACCGGCGGCTGCGGCGCCGCGTCGCGGACCGTGGTCTGCGCGGCCTGCGGGGTCGCGGCGGGCGCCGCGGACGCCGTGCCCGCGGCGACGGCCGCGAGCGCGGTGCAGCAGAGCAGGATGCGTCGGGAGGTGCGCACACCGTGAGCGTTGCAGGCGTTAGCCTGGCTAGCAGAGGCGGCCGCGTCGACGGTCCGCGTGACGTGCGAGGAGACCCTGGTGCAACCTGGTCAGCCTGACATGCAGATGATCCTGCAGCAGGCCCAGAAGATGCAGGAGCAGCTGATGGCCGCCCAGGCCGAGCTGGCGGCCGCGGAGGTGGTCGGCCAGGCGGGCAACGGGTTGGTGCAGGTCACCACCACGGCGGCGGGGGAGGTGCGCGCGGTGCGCATCGACCCCAAGGTGGTCGACCCGGACGACGTCGAGACGCTCCAGGACCTCATCGTCGGCGCGCTGCACGACGCGGCGCGGGCCGCGCAGGAGCTGCAGGCCGAGAAGATCGGCCCGCTGGCCGGCGGCCTGGGCGACGCCGCAGGCGGCCTGGGCCTGCCCGGGATCGGCTAGGCCCGTG
This sequence comes from Pseudonocardia sp. CNS-139, assembly GCA_001942415.1. Lineage (GTDB taxonomy): Bacteria > Actinomycetota > Actinomycetes > Mycobacteriales > Pseudonocardiaceae > Pseudonocardia. The sequence continues at coordinate 31,106 of MKJX01000224.1, read as the reverse complement.
TTCGAGGGACCGGTCCAGGACCTGATCGACGAGCTGGGCCGCTGCCGGGGATCGGGCCCAAGAGCGCCCAGCGGATCGCGTTCCACCTGCTCGCGGCCGAGCCGGCGGACGTCGGCAGGCTGCAGGAGGTGTTGCAGAAGGTCAAGGACGGCGTCCGGTTCTGCGAGGTCTGCGGCAACGTCTCGGAGCGCGAGCGGTGCCGGTTCTGCGCCGACGCCCGCCGCGACCCGACGGTCGTGTGTGTGGTCGAGGAGCCGAAGGACGTGCTCGCGGTCGAGCGCACGCGCGAGTTCAAGGGCCGCTACCACGTGCTCGGCGGAGCGCTGGACCCGCTGGCCGGCATCGGGCCCGACTCGCTGCGGATCCGGGAGCTGCTGGCCCGGCTCGGCGGCACCGGCCCGGCGCCGGACGAGAGCGAGATCGCGAGGTGATCATCGCGACCGACCCCAACACCGAGGGCGAGGCCACCGCGACCTACCTCGTGCGGCTGCTGCGCGACTTCCCCGGGCTGTCGGTCACGCGGCTGGCGTCGGGGCTCCCGATGGGCGGCGACCTGGAGTTCGCCGACGAGCTGACGCTCGGCCGCGCGCTCTCCGGCCGCCGCGCGCTCTGACTGGCCCGTCCGGCGCAGCGGCGGCCGTGGCCCCGGTCACGGCGGAACCGGGCAGCCGTAGCGGAACCGTGACGCGCGGGGCTACCGAACGGTATTCGGACCCCACTACGGTCTGCGGATCTCCTACGAAGAGGTGTTGTCCGCATGAATCCTGCTGCTCGACGACTCTCCGCCGCGGTGGCGGCCGGAGCGCTCGCCGTGACCCTTGCCGCCTGTGCCCAGTCGGAACGTGACGACGGCGCAGGTCAGGGCGGTGCCGGTACCACCGGCGGCACGATGGTCTTCGGGGCGCCCGGCGCGCCCGACAACTTCGACCCGCTCTTCGCGCAGGACGGGGAGACGTTCCGGCCCGCGCGGCAGATGTACGACACGTTGATCACGTACGAGCAGGGATCGGCGGACCTCGCGCCCGGTCTCGCCACCGAGTGGACGCCCAACGCGGACGGCACCGAGTGGACCTTCACACTGCGGGAGGGCGTCACCTTCCACGACGGCACGCCCTTCGACGCCGAGGCCGTCTGCTTCAACTTCGACCGCTGGTACAACCTCCCCACGGCGGCGGCGCAGGCCCAGGCGATCTACTACACCGAGACGTTCGAGGGCTACGCGAACAACCTGATCGACGAGGCCGGCGACCCGGTCTACAACTCGTGCACCGCCTCGAACCCGACCACGGCCGTCATCCGGCTGAACCGGGCGAAGGGCGCGTTCCCCGCTGCGTTCGGCCTGACCTCGCTGTCGATCTCCAGCCCGACCGCGCTCCAGCAGTACGACGCCGACCGCGTCGAGCAGAGCGGTGAGGCGTTCACCTTCGGCGAGTACGCGACGTCGCACCCCACGGGCACCGGGCCGTTCCGGTTCGAGAGCTACGACCGCGCCGCCGGCACGGTCACCCTCGTCCGCAACGACGACTACTGGGGCGAGCCGGCCGGCGTGGAGCGCCTGATCTTCCGGGTCATCCCCGACGAGAACGCGCGCCGCCAGGAGCTGGCCGCCGGCACGATCGACGGCTACGACCTGCCCTCGCCCGCCGACTGGCAGGCGCTGCGCGACGACGGGTTCAACGTGCTCGTCCGCCCGCCGTTCAACATCCTCTACCTCGGCATCAACAAGGCCAACAACCCCGCGCTGCGCGACGTGCGGGTGCGGCAGGCGATCGCGCACGCGATCGACCGCGAGTCGCTGGTGCGCAACCAGCTCCCCGACGGCGCCGTGGTCGCCACCCAGTTCATGCCGGAGACGGTCGCGGGCTACGCGGCCGACCTGCAGCCGATCCCGTACGACCCGGACCGGGCCCGGACGCTGCTCGCCGAGGCCGGCGCGGCGAACCTGGCGGTCAACTTCTACTACCCGACCGAGGTCACCCGGCCGTACATGCCGAACCCGACCAACATCTTCACGGCGGTCGCGGAGAACCTGCGGGCGGTCGGGATCACCGTCAACCCGGTGGCCCAGCCCTGGAACGGCGGCTACCTCGACTCGGTGCAGACCAACGGCACGCAGGACCTGCACCTGCTCGGCTGGACCGGCGACTACAACGACGCCGGCAACTTCCTCGGCAGCTTCTTCGGCACGCCGGGGCCGGAGTTCGGCCTGACCCTCCCCGAGGACCAGGCGATCATCGGCGGCATCGCGGCGGCCGACGCCACGATCGACCCGGCCGGCCACGCGACCGCCTACGAGCAGGTCAACCGCCTGATCATGGAGCAGCTGCCCGGGGTGCCGCTCTCCAGCTCGCCGCCCGCCCTCGTGGTGCGCCAGGGCGTCGAGGGCCTCATCCCGTCCCCCCTGACCGACGAGCGCTTCCTCACCGTCACCGTCGACTGACGCGCTGATCCGGTGCCCGGGTGACACCGCCCCGTCGGGCGGTGTCACCCTCGTCGTTCGTTCCTCATCGGAGGGGGGATGATGCTGCGCTTCGTGCTGCGGCGCCTCGTGCAGGTGATCCCGACGCTCCTGCTGCTTTCCGTTCTCGTGTTCGCGTGGCTGCGCAGCCTGCCCGGCGGCCCGGCGTCGGCGTTCCTCGGCGACCGCGCCACTCCGGAGTCGATCGCGAACCTCAACCGGCTCCTCGGGCTCGACCAGCCCATCTGGGTGCAGTACTTCCGGTTCCTCGGCCGCGCCGTCACCGGCGACTTCGGGGCCTCCACCATCACCGGGGAGCCCGTGATGGTGGAGATCGGGCGCGCGCTGCCGGCCACGATCGAGCTGTCGGTCGCCGCGCTCCTCATCGCCGTCGTCCTGGGCATCCCGCTCGGCTACGTCGCCGCGCGGCACCGCGGCCGGCCGCTCGACGTCGCGACGGTCGTCGGCACGCTCTTCGGCGTCGCCGTGCCGGTCTTCTTCCTGGGCTACGTGCTCAAGGACGTGTTCGCCGTCGACCTCGGCTGGTTCCCGCCGTCCGGGCGGCAGTCGGTGGCGGTCGACGCCACGGACGTCACCGGCTTCGCGGTGCTCGACGGGATCATGACGCGCGAGTTCGACGCGAGCCTCGACGCGCTGCACCACCTGGTGCTGCCCGCGGTCGTGCTGGCCACGATCCCGCTCGCCGTGATCGTCCGGATCACCCGGGCGTCCGTGCTCGACGTCATGGACTCGGACTTCGTGCGCACCGCCAACTCCAAGGGCCTCGCGCCGGGCACCGTGCGCGGCCGCCACGTGCTGCGCAACGCGCTGCTGCCCGTCTCGACGACGATCGGGCTGCAGGTCGGCCTGCTGCTCGCCGGCGCCGTGCTCACCGAGCGGGTGTTCGTCTGGGGCGGCATCGGCACGCTGCTCGCCGACGCGATCACCTTGCGCGACTACCCGCGGCTGCAGGCGATCCTGCTGCTCGGCGCCCTGATCTACGTACTGGTGAACCTGCTCGTGGACCTCTCCTACGCGATCATCGACCCGCGGGTGCGGCTGTCGTGACCGCCACCTGGCTCGACCGGCGACGCAGCCGCATCGACGACCTCGCGGGCGGTCGCAGTCTCGGCTCGGAGGCGTTGCGCCGGCTGCGCCGCGAACCCGCAGCCATCGCGGGCGCGGTGATCATCGGCCTGTTCGTCGTGGTCGCGGCGTTCGCACCGCTGATCGCCCCGCACGACGCCGCCCAGCCGTTCCCCGAGCTGCAGGAGAACCTGCGGCCCGGCTCGATCCCCGGCCCGCAGCCCGGCTTCCCGCTGGGCAGCGACCAGCTCGGCCGCGACTTCCTGTCCCGGATGATCCTGGCCTCGCAGCAGACGCTGCTGGTCGGCGTGCTCGCCACGCTCATCGGGCTCGCGGTCGGCGTGGTGATCGGCACGGTCGCCGGCGCGTTGGGCGGCTGGGTCGACACGGTGCTCATGCGCGTCACCGACGTGCTGCTGGCGATCCCGAGCCTGCTGCTCGCGATCTCGGTGGCCGCGCTGGCCGCGAACCCGTCGCAGACCACCGTGATCATCGCGGTGGCGATCGTCGGGGTGCCGATCTTCGCGCGGCTGCTGCGCGGCTCCATGCTCGCCCAGCGCAGCAGCGACCACGTGCTCGCGGCCACCGCGCTCGGCGTCAGGCGGCCGGCGATCGTGATGCGGCACATGCTGCCCAACGCGATCGGCCCGGTGATCGTCCAGGCGACGCTGACGCTGGCCACCGCGATCCTGGACGCGGCCGCGCTGTCGTTCCTCGGCCTCGGCGACGCCGACCCGGGCCGGGCCGAGTGGGGGCTGATGCTCGCCCAGGCCCAGGCCTACCTGGAGGTCCGGCCGGCGCTCGCGTTCTACCCGGCCATCGCGATCATCGTCGTGGCGCTCGGGTTCACGCTGCTCGGCGAGTCGCTGCGCGAGGCCCTCGACCCGAAGGGGCGCCGATGACCGCCGCACACAGCGCCGCGGCGCCGCTCACCGAGACCGGCGCCCTGCTCTCGGTGCGCGACCTGCGGGTCGTGTTCCAGCGCCGGGGCGAGCCGCCGACCGTCGCCGTCGACGGCGTCAGCTTCGACGTCGCGCCCGGCCAGGTCGTCGGGCTCGTCGGCGAGTCCGGCTGCGGCAAGTCCGTCACGTCGATGGCGGTCATGCGGCTGCTCCCGGACCGGGGTGTGCGGGTCGGCGGAAGCGTCGTGATGGACGGCGTCGACCTGCTGACGCTCTCCGACGACGAGATGCGGCGCCGCCGCGGCCGGGACCTGTCGATGGTCTTCCAGGACCCGCTGACCTCGCTGAACCCGGTGATCCCGATCGGGCTGCAGGTCACCGAGGTGCTGCGGCGGCACCGCGGCATGAACAAGGAGGCCGCCCGCAAGGCGGCCGCCGAGCTGCTGGAACGCGTCGGCATCCCGGACCCGCGCCGACGGCTGGACTCCTACCCCCACCAGCTCTCCGGCGGGATGCGCCAGCGTGCGCTCATCGCGATCGCGCTGGCCTGCCGCCCGCGGCTGCTCATCGCCGACGAGCCGACCACCGCGCTGGACGTCACCATCCAGGCCCAGATCCTGGAGCTGCTCAAGGAGCTGGTGCGCGAGACCGGGGCCGCGCTGATCATGATCACGCACGACCTGGGCGTCGTCGCCGGGCTCTGCGAGACGGTCAACGTGCTGTACGGCGGGCGGATCGTGGAACGGGCGCAGCGGCACCGGCTCTTCACGACGCCGCGCCACCCGTACACGCACGGGCTGCTGCGCTCGATCCCGCGGCTGGACGCGCCGCCCGGCGAGGAGCTGCCGGCCATCCGCGGGTCGGTGGTCGACAACCTGCCGTGGGCGGACAACTGCGCGTTCGCGCCGCGCTGCCCGCGGGCGGTCGAGCGGTGCGTCGGCGTCAGCCCGGAGGAGGAGACCACCGGCGGGCGGCTGCTGCGGTGCCACAACCCGGTCCCGGCGAGCGCCGATTGAGGAGGAGGGGGACGCCATGACCGAGACCGACGGAGCCGGCCCGCTCCTGGACGTGCGCGACCTCGCCGTGCACTTCCCGATCAAGCGCGGGCTGCTGCTCGACCGCACCGTCGGGCACGTCTACGCCGTCGACGGGGTGTCACTGCAGATCGCGCGCGGCGAGACGTACGGGCTCGTCGGCGAGTCCGGCTGCGGGAAGAGCACGCTCGGCCGGGCCATCCTGCGGCTCGTCGAGCCGACGGCCGGGCAGGTGACGTTCGACGGGGTCGACGTGGCGCACCTGCACGGGGAGCGGCTGCGCACCATGCGCCGACGGTTCCAGATGGTGTTCCAGGACCCGATGTCGAGCCTCGACCCGCGCCAGTCCGTGGAGTCGCTGCTGCTGGAGGGCCTGCGCGCGCACGGCCTGTCCCGCGGGCCGGCCGCCGACTCGGCCCGGCTGCGCGAGCTGGTCGACTCCGTCGGGCTGCCGGCGGCGGCGCTGCGCCGCTACCCGCACGAGTTCTCCGGCGGGCAGCGCCAGCGCATCGGGATCGCGCGGGCGCTCAGCGTCGAGCCGGACCTGGTCGTGGCGGACGAGCCGGTCTCCGCGCTCGACGTCTCGGTGCAGGCCCAGGTGCTCAACCTCCTGGGGCGGCTGCAGGCCGAGCTGGGGCTCACCTACCTCGTGATCGCGCACGACCTCGCCGTCGTGCGGCACGTGAGCGACCGGGTGGGCGTCATGTACCTGGGCGGCATCGTGGAGGAGGCGCCGTCCCAGGCGCTCTACGACGACCCGCAGCACCCGTACACGCGGGCGCTGCTCTCGGCCGTGCCCGTGCCGGACCCGGAGCTGGAGGACCGCCGCGAGCGCATCCTGCTCACCGGCGACCTCCCGTCCCCGGCCGCGCCGCCCGCCGGCTGCCGCTTCCACACCCGCTGCCCGTGGCGCCAGCGACCCGCTGCGCCGACGAGCGTCCCGCGCTGCGGGTGATCGAGGGGGTGCCGTCCGGGCACCGCGTCGCGTGCCACTTCGCCGAGGACATCCGCAGCGGCCGGCTCCAGCCGCACCGCGTCGAGGCCGAGGCCGTCGAGGAGGACGTGCTCGCGCCCGGAGCGGTGCCGGAGCTGCCCGGTTCGGTCACCGAGATCCTGGGCCGCTGAACGGTCCAGGCGAATACTCCGAACGGAGTGGTATCCGGGCCGCCCCGTCGATCTCCTTGACCCGCGGACGTCGGGGGGAGTGGGTGGACCGATGAACGAGTTGACCTGGGCTACGGTCGTCCTGCCACGGGAGACGTGGGCGGGACGAGCAGGAGCGCACGGGGTGGATCCGAACGAGGTGGCCGACACCGTCCGCCGGGCGGCGGCCGGGGACAAGGCCGCGTGGGACGACATCGTCACGAGCTTCAGCGGGCTCGTCTGGTCGATCGCCACCAGCCACCGGCTCGGCCCCGCCGACGCCGCGGAGGTCACGCAGACGACCTGGCTGCGCCTGCTGGAGCACCTCGACGGCATCCGCGAGCCCGAGCGTCTCGGCGGCTGGCTCGCCACCACGGCCCGCCGCGAGGCCCTGCGCCTGCTGCGGCTGCGCGGCCGTGAGCTCGTCACGGACGACGAGGCGCGGTTCGCCGAGCCGTACGCCGGGCTCCCGTCCCCGGAGGACGCCGCGCTGGGCGCGGAGCGCCGTCGCCAGCTGCGCCGCGCGTTCGCGAAGCTCCCGGAGAACTGCCGGCGGCTGCTGCACCTCGTGGTTGTCGTCGCGCCGCCGTACGCGAGGTGGCCAGGGCCCTCGACATGCCGGTCGGCAGCATCGGCCCCACCCGGGCCCGCTGCCTCGACCGCCTGCGCAAGCTGCTCGACGCCGACGGTGGCGGCGGTCTGGCCGTGGGGTGCTGACGTGGCCGCCGAACCCGACGACGACGCCCTCCTCGCCGAGCTGGCCGAGGCGATCCGGCCGTGGACCGTCCCGCCGCCCGAGGTGCTGGAGGCGGCCAAGCAGAGCTTCACGTGGCGCACGATCGACGCCGAGCTGGCGGCGCTGACCTACGACTCGCTGCTGGACGACGGGCCGGTCGCGGTCCGCTCGGGCGGGCAGGCCCGCATCCTGTCGTTCGAGGCGGGCCCGCTCACGATCGAGGTCGAGATCGACGCGACGCCCGGCGCGCGCCGGCTGCTCGGCCAGCTCGTCCCGGCGACGGCCGCGGAGCTGGAGCTGAACGTGGCCGACGCCGACCCGGTGCGCGGCCGGGCGGACGAGCTCGGCCGGTTCGTGCTGCCGCTGCCCCGGGAGGTCCAGCGGATCAGCCTGCGGTGCGTGCTGTCGGACGGGCGGGTTGTCCAGTCGGCGTGGACGGCCGTCTGACCTGGCCTTTCACGACTCCGGGCCGCGCCTCGAAGGAGGCGCGGGCCCGGGGTATTCGTGCGCGGATCAGGTGCCCGGCAGGATCTCGACGGTCCAGCCGTAGAGGCTGCCCGCCGCGGCGGGCGTGGCCCGCGCCTCGAGCTCGGCTAGCGCCTTCGCCGGGGTCAGGCCCTCCGCGGTGCAGATCCGGGCCACCGCGCCCGCGATCTGCGGCGCGGTGAACGAGGTGCCGGACCACACCGCCCACGGGTTCGGCGGCACGAACGTGTCGGGATGCGGGTCGCCGATGAGTACCCCGTCCTCCGTGCCCTCGACGTAGGTCGACATCACGCCCTCGCCGATCGTGGAACACGTGACCCATGGGCCGTGGCTGGACCACGGCGCGGGGTCACCGTCCGGCTCCAGCCCGGCGACGGCGACCACGTTGTCCATCGTCTCGGCGAACGCCGCCGGCCACACCTTCCGGGACGTCCCGCCGTTGCCGGCAGCGCAGACGATCAGCACGTCGGGCCGCGTCTGCGCAAGCTCCGCGATCACGTCGGCCAGCGCCGGGGGCGGCGTGTTGTTGGGGGTCTCGGTGCCCAGCGACAGGTTGAGGATCGTCGCGCCGTGCTGGACGGCGAGCCGCATCGCCGCCGCGACCTCGAAGTCGGTGGTGACGCCGTCGCTGTCGGCGACGCGGTAGATCAGCACCGGGGTCGTCGGCGCGACCTGCTGGACGATCCCGGCGGCGAACCCGCCGTGCCCCGCGCACGCGTCGAGGAGCCCGTCGCCGGCCGGGGCCGGGAAGACGTCGAGGGGGTCGCGGTGCTCGGACGCCACCGGCATCGCGAGGTAGCCGTCCGTGCGGACCTGGCTGCTGACGCCCGAGTCGAGCACGGCGACGATCGGCGGCGGGGCCTGCTGCGGGTACTCCACCGCGGGGAACGGCCGCGAGCCGGCCGACGGTTCGGGCCCGCCCTCGCCCTTCGCCCACACGCCGAGCGGCACGACGTGGTTGATGAGGACCTCGACCTCGTCGGTGGCGGTGACCGTCCTGGCGAACGCGCTGACGTCTGGCGTCGCGATGTCCGGCACGGTCAGCCGGATCAGCGATCCGGTCGCCGGGCCGGGCGTGATGCCCCGGCTCAACAGCTTGCCGAGGTTCCCGCCGGTGAGCTCGCGCTGGCGGATGAGCAGCTGCTCGGACGCGATCGGCAGGTCCAGCCCGGTCGCCTGGGGGAGCAGGTCGATCTTCAGTGCGTCCGGGTTCTGCGCGCGCCGGGCCCGGAGCTTGGTCACCGCCTTCTGGACGTGGGTGTTGTCCGTCGCGCGTGCGGTCAGGCTCGCTGCCTGCTTGACGACCTCCAGCCGTTCCCGTGCCTTCTCGCCGGGGGTCCTGGGGTCGCTGTAGTCGGTGCCGAATGGCTTGTTCGGGGCCATGCTGTTTCCTCCTCGACGCGCGGAGCGCCCGTCGGCAGAATCCCTCCGTGGCAGTCGCCGGACAGCAGAGGGGCGACAACCGCCTGCTGATACAGGCGCTCGCCGCCCACGACGGTGTCGTCGGCGATCCGACCCGGTTCGGGGCGGTTGCGCAACGGGTGGCGGACGAGGCCCGGCGGGTGTCCGACGCGGAGGCGCTGGTCGTCGCCCTGCGCGCCGTCGCCTGGTTCGAGCGCTCCCAACTGCGGAACACGCGGGCCCTCCAGGTGCTCGACGAGGCGGCGCGGCTGTCACGGCGGGCCGGGCTCCCGCACCGGCTCGGGGAGATCCTGCTCACCCGGGCTGCCGTGCACCTGGAGCTGGGCCGGGTCGGCGCGTCGCGGCGTGACCTGGAGCACGCCGGTGAGGTCGTGACCGCGGAGTCGGCCCCGGATCTCGCGCTGAAGCGGTCCGCGCTGTTGTGCAACATCGGCAGCATCGAGGCGGGCGCGGGCATCCTGCGCGGGATCCTGGCCGACCCGCGGGCCACGGTCGACGTCCGCGTCCGGGCGGCGAACAACCTCGCGCTGGCCGAGTCGCTGCTCGCCCACCCGCGCGACGCGCTGCGGTGCATCGACCTCGCCGTCACCCTCGCAGGCGAGGTCGGGCCGGCGCTCGTCGGGCTGGTGGCGCACAACCGCGGCGTGATCCTCGCGCGAGCCGGGCGGCTCGGTGAGGGCCTGCGCCAGTTCGACGCCGCAACCGACCTGCTCACGAGCGCGGGCATCCCGCTGGGCGAGTACTTCGTCGAGCACGCCGAGACGCTCGCGTCGCTGCGAGCGCTGCCGGAGGCCCGCGAGCTCTGCCGGCGCGCCGCCGACGAGCTCGAACGGCACGACGTCCCGCTCATGGCGGCGGAGGCCCGGCTCCGGCTGGCCGACATCGAGCTGCTCGCGGGTGACGCGGTCGCCGCCCGGGCTGCCGCGAGCCGCCGTCGAGCGGTTCCGCCAGCAGCGCCGGCCCTGGTGGACCGCGCTCGCCACGACCGTGGCCGTCGAGGCGGCGCGGCAGTCGGACGAGCTGCGCGGGGCGGACGTCGACCGCGCCGCCCGTGCGGCGGACACGCTGTCGCGGCTCGGGATCGTCTCCAGCGCGGTCAACGCCAACCTCGTCGCCGGACGCGCGGCGCACGCCGCCGGCCGGTCCGTGCGAGCGCGGCGGCGCTGGTCGGCCGCCTACGAGCTGTCCCGCACCGGCTCGGTGCTCGTCCGGCTCCGCGGGCGGCTGGCGGGCGCCCTCGCCGCCGTGGCGGCAGGCGACGACCGCGAGGTGCTCCAGCACTGCCGGGCCGGGCTCGCCGACCTGGCCCGGCACCGGGCCGCGCTCGCGTCGATGGAGCTGCGTGCGCTGGCCTCCGGGCACGGGGAGGAGCTCGGCCGGCTCGGTCTGGGCGTCATCGTGCGTGCCGGCGAGGCCGCCAGGGTGCTCGACTGGACCGAGCGCACGCGCGCCGCGGCCCTGCTGACCGTCGACCCGCCGGCGCCGGACGCCGTCCGTGAGGAGCGCGCCACGCTGGCCGCGCTCCACCAGGAGCTGGTGGAGACCCGCCGGGAGACCGGTGCGGAGCCGCCCGACCTGCTCGCCCGCCAGGCCGACGCCGAAGCGCGCATCCGCCGCGCCACCTGGGGCCTGCCGTCGGCGCGGGCCGGGGCGGGCCGCGCGCGGCCGGCCCGGGAGATCCGTGGCCTGCTCGGCGACCGCACGCTCGTCTCCTACGTGCGCCGCGACGGCGAGGTGCTCGCGGTCGTCGCGGACGCGCCCGTACCCGGCTCGTGCCGCTCGGCCCGCATGCGCCGCTGAGGTTCGAGTCGGACGCCCTGCTCTTCGCCCTGCGCCGGCTCACCCGCTCGGGGCGGCCGGAGGCGCTGGCGAGCGCGCGCTCCAGCGCCGAGCACGCGCTGGCCGAGCTGCGCCGGCTCGTCGTCGAGCCGCTGGGTGTCGACCCGGAGGCGCCGCTCGTGGTCGTGCCGACCGCGGACACCCACCGCGTGGTGTGGTCCGCGCTGCACCGCGGCCCGGTGAGCGTGGCGCCGTCCGCGTCGGCGTGGGCGGCGACGGCCACCCGGGAAGCCGGTGCCGGGCCGGTGGTCGTCGTCGCCGGGCCGGACCTGCCCGGCGCGGAGCAGGAGGCGGAGAAGGTCGCCGCCTGCCACCCCCACGTGCCGACCGTGCTGCGGCCGGAGGCGGCGACGACCGAGGCGGTGCTGCACGCGATGGCCGGCGCCGGGCTCGTCCACCTGGCCTGCCACGGCGTCCTGCGTGCGGACAACCCGATCTTCTCCGCGCTGCGGATGGTCGATGGGCTGCTCCCGGTGCACGAGCTGGACCTGCGCGGCATCGCGCCCCCGCGCATCGTGCTCGCGGCGTGCGACTCGGCCGCCGACGTCGCGTACGCGGGCGACGAGGTGCTCGGGTTCGTCGGGGCGCTGCTCGCCCGGGGCACCGCCGGCCTGGTCGCGAGCGTGGTCCCGGTGGGGGACGTGGAGTCGGTCGAGCTGATGGAGCGGCTCCATGTCGGGCTGGCCGCCGGGCTCGCGATGGCGGACGCCCTGCACGTCGCCCGAGCCGGTGTGGATACGGCCGACCCCCGCCAGTTCGTGAACTGGTGCGCGTTCACCGCCTACGGCGCGGGTAGCAACGGCTCTTCCCGGCAACCCGGCGACGTCCGTCCGGAAGCGGGTGCGTTGACATCGAGAGTGGCAGGTGCCACATTCCAAATTATGACAAGCGTGCTGATCGAGTCCTGGAAGGGTTCACGGATGCCCGTCGCGATGTGGCGGCACCTCCGCGACGACCACAGGCTGCGCAGGGAACTGCTCCGGGACCTTCAGCTCCGCAGAGCGGGCCGGGCTGATCTCGTACAGTTCGATGTCGTCGAGGACGGGGACCGAACCGAGGTCCTGGTCGTCCGGGGCGAGCTGCTGGTCCGTTCGGAGCACCTCCGGTCCGCGGTGGTGCAGCGCTTGATCGCCGATCAGGGACTGGAGGCGCACCCGGTCTCCTGTCTGGACGGTCGTGTCACACGCCTCGTCGGCGGGGCGACGACCGCACCGTCGGACACGCTGCTTCGTCAGGCCGGGCGCTCGCCGGTCTCGGCCAACTACGTCAGCCAGATGGGCCGGGTGGTCATCAAGGGAGGACCCGTCCCTGTTCAGACAGCGGCCGGACCTCGATTCCCCGGCCCCTCCCTCGCGGAGCGCCGAGGGCCCGCGGTCGCAGTTCTCGACACCGGCATCGACGGCCGGCCCCGTTCGGACGGCTGGCTTGTCGGGCTGGCGACGCCCGACAACGTTGATCCGCTCGACGCGATCCCGCATGACGGCGAGCTCGACCCCGGCGCCGGCCACGGCACCTTCGTTGCGGGTGTCGTGCAGCAGGTGGCCCCGGCCGCGGACGTGCGGGTGTACAAGGTCATGGACTCCTCGGGTCTCGGCAGCGAGCTCCGGGTCGCGTGCGCGATCCTTCGGGCCGCGGCGGACGGTGCGACCGTCATCAACCTCTCGCTGGGCACCCACACGATGAACGACACTCCGCCGGTGGCCTTCGAGGTCGCTCTCGAACTGCTGGCCGAACGGCACCCGGACGTCCTCGTGCTGGCGGCGGCGGGCAACGGCGGGGTCTCTGCCCCGTGCTGGCCCGGCGCGTTTCCCGAGGTGGTGGCAGTCGGAGGCCTGACACGCGAGCTCGAGGCCACCGAGTGGTCGAACCACGGTGAGTGGGTCACCTGCTCGGCGGTGGGCGAGGGGGTGGTCTCGACGTACGTCGCGGGACGTCGTCCCGGTGGCGCCGGCTCCGTGGACGAGGAGTTCGGGACCGATGCGTGGGCGAGTTGGACCGGCACCTCGTTCGCGGCGCCCCAGGTCGCCGGCGCGATCGCGGCACGGTGCGCGGCCGAGCCCGGAATGACCCCACGGCCGGCACTCGCGTCGCTGCTGGCCGATGGGCCGCCCGTTCCGGGCTTCGGGCAGGCGGTGCGGATCCTGCCGGGCAGCTGACACGTGGCTGCTGCCCGAGACGCCGTGGGACCGACCAGATGACCCGTGGCTTCGCGGTGTACTGGTCGTCGGCCACGGTCTCTTACCTCGGCGATGGAGTGCGCTACGCCGCCCTACCGCTGTTCGCAGCGTCGCTGTCGTCGTCGCCGGGCGAGGTTGCCGCGGTGTCGGTCGCCGCGGGGCTGCCGTGGCTCTTGTTCGGGTTGCTCGCGGGTGTGGCGGTCGACCGGGTCGACCGGCTTCGGCTCATGGCGGTTGCGCAGGCCGTGCGAGCCACGGTCGGGGTCGCGCTGGTGGCAGGCATCGCCACGGGGCTGGTGGACGTCGTCCTGCTCGTTGTGCTGGTCTTCCTTCTGTACACCTGCGAGGTCCTCTACGACATCGCGTTCAACTCCGCGTTGCCGTCGGTTGTCGACCACTCCCGGCTCCAGTGGGCGAACGGCCGCCTCATCACGGCTGAGGTGGTGACCTTCGAGTTCGTCGGCCCTGCGCTCGGTGGGGTGCTCTTCGTGCTGTCGCCCGTCCTGCCCTTCGCGTTCGACGGGGTGACTTTCGCGGTGTCGGCTCTCCTGCTGCTGGTGGTCGCGCGCCGAGTCGGCGTTCGTAGGCAGGAACCGGCCGTGCGACGGCCTCGGTGCGCGTGGAGCTCATCGAGGGCCTGCGCTGGTTCTGGAGCCACCACGTGGTTCGTTCGCTCACCATGATCGCCGTGGCGGTGAACCTCGCTGCCGGTGGCTTCTACGCGGTGCTGGTGCTGCTGGTCCGAGATGAGCTGGGGGCGGGGGCGATCGGCTTCGGTGTGCTGCTCGCCGTCGGAGCACTGGGTTCGGTCATCGCGGGCACGGTCGCGGGCCGTCTCACCAGCGGTGTGCAGCGCCGGGCAGCTGTCCAGCTCGTCGCGCCGGTGGCCGCGGTGTGTTTCGGGGTGGTCGCCGCCGCGCGCGATGTGGTCACGGTCGGCGTCGCGATGATCGTGTTCAGCTTCGTGGTGACGGTGGCCAACGTGGTCATGGTGTCGCTGCGCCAACTGCTCGCACCCGGCGAGATGCTCGGCAGGGTCATGGCCGTACACCGGTTCTTCTGCTGGGGTTCACTCCCGATCGGAGCTGTGCTGGCCGGTTTCGTCGGCGAGTTCTGGGGTGTTCGGGAGGCAATCGCCGTCTGCGGGATCTCGGCCTTGGTCCTCGGCCTCGCCACGGGCTTCCCCCTCCTCCGCTTGCGGAGCGGTGACTTCGACCCCTCGCTACCGTCACCCGCGTGAACGAGGATGTCTTGACCGCCACCCGGCGCTCGCTGCACGCCGTGGCCGAGAGCGTGATCGCCGGGCCCCAGCACCGCTCCGACGGCACCATCCGGCTGACCGTCACACCCGGCGGGTTCGCCGGGGTGACCTCGCCGCTGCGGGTCGTGGGGACCGACCTGGTCGGACCGGGCGGGCGGTGGCCGTTGCAGGGCACGGTCCGGGATCTCGCGGCGGCGCCGGGGTCACCGGCGGCCCGCCGCAAGGGCTCTACGAGGACTCGTCGGGGATCGGCCCGAACGAGCTGCTGAGCGTCGACGGGGCAGCGGCCGAGCTGCTCGAGGCGTGGTTCGCCCGTGGTGACGCCGCCCTGCGCGCGTTCGCGCCGGAGGCGACGCCCGTCCTGTGGCCGGAGCACTTCGACCTGGCGATCACGCTCGGTGAGGTCAACTACGGGGTCTCGCCGGGCGACGCCGGGCACCCGCGGCCGTACGCCTACGTCGGTCCGTGGACGCCGCGGGAGGGCGCGTTCTGGAACGCGCCGTTCGGAGCGCTCCGCGACGCCGGCGACCTGCCGGACGTCGCGGCCGTGGCGGCTTCTTCACCGAAGGCCGCGAGCTCACGGGGTAGCGGTCAGCGCATCGCGCGGTTCACCGCCGACACGACGGCCTTGAGCGAGGCGTTGACGATCGAGCTGTCGACGCCGACGCCCCAGAGCACGGTGTCCTCCACCGCGCACTCGACGTAGGCGGCGGCGCGGGCGTCGTCGCCCGCGGCCATGGCGTGCTCGTGGTAGTCGAGGACGCGCACGTCGAAGCCGATGCCGGCGAGCGCGTCGACGAACGCCGCGATCGGCCCGTTGCCGCTGCCGGTGATCTCGTGCAGGTCGTTCTCCACGCGGACGGTGGCGACGATCTCGTCGTTGCCCTCACCGTCGCTGGTGAGCCGGTGCCGGATCAGCTTGAGCGGGGTGGCGCGGTCGAGGTACTCGACCTCGAAGATGTCGCGCATCTCCTTGGGCGAGACCTCGCCGCCCTCGGAGTCCGTGCGCTCCTGGATCACCCGGCTGAACTCCATCTGGAGCCGCCGCGGCAGGTCCATCTGGTGCTCGGCCTTCATGATGTAGGCGACGCCGCCCTTGCCGGACTGCGAGTTCACCCGGATCACGGCCTCGTACGTGCGGCCGATGTCCTTCGGGTCGACCGGCAGGTACGGCACCTCCCAGCGGAACTGCTCGACCGCGACGCCGGCCTCGGCCGCGTCCGCCTGCATGGCCTGGAAGCCCTTGTTGCGATCGCGTCCTGGTGGCTGCCGGAGAACGCCCGTGTAGACCCAGGTCGCCGCCCCCACGGGTGGCGCTCGGGCCACCCGGCAGCTGGTTGCAGTACTCGACGGTGCGGCGGATCTTCGTCGATGTCGGAGAAGTCGATCTGCGGGTCGATGCCCTGGGTGAACAGGTTCATCCCCAGCGTCACGAGGTCGACGTTGCCGGTGCGCTCGCCGTTGCCGAACATGCAGCCCTCGATGCGGTCGGCGCCGGCCTGGTAGCCCAGCTCGGCGGCGGCCACGCCGGTGCCGCGGTCGTTGTGCGGGTGCAGGGAGAGCACGACGGCGTCGCGGCGGGCCAGGTGCCGGTGCATCCACTCGATCGAGTCGGCGTAGACGTTGGGCGTCGCCATCTCGACGGTCGCCGGCAGGTTGACGACCATCGGGGACTCCGGCGTCGGCTGCCAGATCGCCGAGACGGCGTTGCAGACCTCGACGGCGTACTCGAGCTCGGTGCCGGTGTAGGACTCGGGCGTATTCGAAGCGCCAGTCGGTGGCCGGGTACTTCTCGGCGAACCGCAGCACGTCCTCGGCCCCGTCGGTGGCGATCTTGGCGATGCCCGGCCGGTCGGCCCGGAAGACCACGCGCCGCTGCAGGATCGACGTCGAGTTGTAGAGGTGCACGATCGCGCGCGCCGCGCCCTCGCACGCCTCGTACGTGCGCTCGATCAGCTCGGGGCGGGCCTGCGTCAGCACCTGGATGGTGACGTCCTCGGGGATCAGGTCCTGCTCGATGATCTCGCGGACGAAGTCGAAGTCGGTCTGGCTCGCGGCCGGGAACCCGACCTCGATCTCCTTGTAGCCCATGCGCACCAGCAGGTCGAACATGCGGCGCTTGCGGGCCGGGCTCATCGGGTCGATCAGGGCCTGGTTGCCGTCGCGCAGGTCCACCGCGCACCACAGCGGCGCTTTGGTGATCCGCTTCTCCGGCCAGGTGCGGTCGGGCAGCGAGACGGGCTCGACCAGCTCGTGGAACGGGCGGTAGCGGTGGACCGGGAGATGCGATCCCCGTTGCGGGTTCCAGGCGGGCTGGTCGTCGGGTACCGGGCCGGACGGGGTGCGCAGCCGGCTCGCGGACGACGCCACGTAGGCGTCGGGGGACGTGGTCATCGCGGGTTGCTCCTGGGTGTGGGCCGATCAGGGAGGACCGGCGCACGCCAGAACCCGCGACGAGGGGCCGGTCGGTCAGACCCCGCCGCGGCGGCGAAGGAGCAGGCGCACCACGAGCCCGAGGGTAACCCCATGACGGGGGAGGTCCGCAAGCAGGCCCCTGCCCGCCCCTCCCCGGAGGGTCACCCGATCGAGTGGCACCCGCTGGTGGCGCGGGACTCCGCCCAACGTGACACTATGACTGTCTTCGATCGCGGGGAGGGCCGCCAGTGGCTGTGGGCAGCACGGCACGGCGAGGGATCGACGCCCTCGCGAACGTCCTGCGCATCGTCGGGATGCTGATCGTGGCGGTACTCGTCGTGCACATCGCGCTGACGCTGCTGGAGGCCAATCCGGCCAACGCGCTCGCGACCGTGATCCGTGACCTCGCCGACACCCTGAGCCTCGGCCTGCAGGACCTGTTCCTGCCGGCGGACCCGCGCCTCGCGGTGCTGCTGAACTACGGAACCGCGGCGCTGATCTGGTTCGCGATCACCACGGTTGTCGTCCGCCTGGTGCGCCGCATCCCCTGACGCCGCTTTCCGGTCGGCGCGCGCGCGAGTGCCGGTAGGGTGGATTTCCGACCAGCGCCCGCCGGCGCGCACCCCCGAACAGCCGCCGGCCGGGCGATGAGCCCGAACCTCGCGCGGACCGGCGCGGGAAGGACAGGAGGTCGGCGGTGGCCCTCGTCGTGCAGAAGTACGGCGGATCGTCAGTCCAGGACGCGGACCGCATCAAGAAGGTCGCCGAGCGGATCGTCCGGACGCACAAAGAGGGCCACGACGTCGTCGTCGTGGTGTCCGCCATGGGCGACACCACGGACGACCTGCTCGACCTCGCCGAGCAGGTCTCCCCGGCTCCGCCGCCGCGCGAGCTGGACATGCTGCTCACCGCGGGTGAGCGCATCTCCAACGCGCTCGTCGCGATGGCCATCCACTCGCTCGGGGCGCAGGCCCGGTCCTTCACCGGCTCGCAGGCCGGGATGATCACCACGGCCAGGCACGGCGACGCGCGGATCGTCCAGGTCACCCCGCAGCGGCTGCGCGACGCGCTCGACGAGGGCTCGATCGTGCTGGTCGCAGGCTTCCAGGGGGTGAGCCAGGACTCCAAGGACGTCACCACGCTCGGCCGCGGCGGCTCGGACACCACCGCGGTGGCGCTCGCCGCCGCGCTGGAGGCCGACGTCTGCGAGATCTACACCGACGTCGACGGCATCTACACGGCCGACCCGCGGATCGTGCCGGACGCGCAGCTCCTCGAGACCATCACGTACGAGGAGATGCTGGAGATGGCCGCCTGCGGGGCCAAGGTCCTGCACCTGCGTGCGGTGGAGTACGCGCGCCGCTACAACGTCCCGCTGCGGGTGCGCAGCTCGTACAACGACAAGCCGGGCTCGCTGGTCAGCGGCTCGATCGAGGAGATCCCCATGGAGCAGGCGATCATCACCGGGTCGCCCACGACCGGTCCGAGGCCAAGATCACCGTGACCGACGTGCCGGACACCCCCGGTATGGCCGCGCGGATCTTCCGCACCGTGGCCGACGCCGAGATCAACATCGACATGGTGCTGCAGAACGTCAGCCGCAACTCGGCCAACCGCACCGACATCACGTTCACGCTGCCCGGAGCGACGGGCCCCGCGCCGTCGCCGCGCTGGCCGCCGGCCAGCCCGAGATCGGGTTCGGCGAGGTGCTGCACGACGCCGAGGTCGGCAAGGTGTCGCTGGTCGGGGCCGGGATGCGGTCGCACCCCGGCGTCACGGCGACGTTCTGCGAGGCGCTCTCCACCGCCGGGATCAACATCGAGACGATGAACACCTCCGAGATCCGCATCTCGGTGCTGTGCCGCCCGGACCAGCTGGACGACGCGGTGGCGGCGCTGCACGCGGCGTTCGAGCTCGGCGGCGACGAGCACGCCGTCGTGCACGCGGGGACGGGCCGATGAGCGAGCACGGACGGCACGAGAGGGGCCCGGTCGCCGCGATCGTCGGGGCCACGGGCGCCGTCGGCACCACGATGCTGGAGATCATCGAGGCCCGCGGGTCGGTGCCGTGGTCGGAGGTCCGGCTCGTCGCCTCGCCGAGATCGGCCGGCAAGGTGATCCGGGTGCGCGGTGCGGACGTCACCGTGCAGGCGCTCGCGCCCGAGTCTTCGACGGGGTCGACGTCGCGATGTTCGACGTGCCCGACGAGGTCAGCGCGCAGTGGGCGCCGATCGCCGCGGAGCGCGGCGCGGTGGCCGTCGACAACTCGGGCGCGTTCCGGATGGACCCGGACGTCCCGCTCGTGGTGCCGGAGGTCAACGCCGACAAGGTCGCCGACCGGCCGAAGGGGATCATCGCGAACCCCAACTGCACCACGCTGTCGATGATGGCCGCGATGGGCGCGCTGCACCGCGAGTTCGGGCTGGAGGCGCTGGTCGTGGCCTCGTACCAGGCCGCGTCCGGGGCCGGACAGGGCGGGATCGACCGGCTCTACGCCGAGCTCGCCGCGGTGGCGGGCCAGGAGATCGGCCTGCGCGGCGGCGACGTCGCGGCCGCGCTGGCGGCCGCCGGGCTCGACCCGTCGGGGTCGCCGTTCCCGGCCCCGCTCGCGCTGAACGTGGTGCCGTGGGCCGGCTCGCTCAAGGACGATGGCTGGTCGTCCGAGGAGCTGAAGGTCCGCAACGAGTCCCGCAAGATCCTCGGCATCCCGGACCTCAAGGTCTCGGCCACCTGCGTGCGCGTGCCGGTCGTCACCACGCACTCGCTCGCGGTGCACGCGACCTTCGCGGGTGAGGTGAGCGTGGAGGCGGCCCGCAAGGTGCTCGCCGAGCAGCCGACGATCGTGCTGCGCGACGACCCCGCGGCGGGGGAGTGGCCCACCCCGGCCGACGCCGTCGGCGGCGACCCGACGTGGGTCGGGCGCATCCGGCAGGCGCTGGACTTCCCCAACACGCTGGAGCTGTTCATGTGCGGCGACAACCTGCGCAAGGCGCCGCGCTGAACACGTACGAGATCGCGGAGACGGTGGCCGCCGGGCTCTGAGGGCTCGCTGCTGCGGCTGTCCGCCGGTCAGGCGGGCAGGCGCAGCGTCGTGAGGACGGCTCGGTGGTCGCTGCCGGCCACGTCGATCACCTCGAACGTCTCCGCGACGATCCCGTCGGTGGCGAACACGTGGTCGATCTGCGGCCCGAACTCGCGGGTGCGCGGGCTCGGGCCCCACGTCGGGACGAGGCCCTGCCCGCGCTGGGAGGCCGCGTCGCCGCAGCCGGCGGTGCCGGCGCGCAGGGCCGAGTGGTCGAGGGTGGCGTTGAAGTCGCCCGCGACGATCGCGGGGGTGGGCCCGGCGCACCACTGGCCGAGCAGCGCGAGGTCGGAGCGCCACTCCGGCACCGACCCGGGTACCGGCGCCATCGAGTGGAAGCTGACCACCCGCAGGTCGCCGAGCGCGCCGCCGCTCAGCTCCAGGTACGGGAAGCTGGAGGTCTCGGTGCCGATGCGCACGTCGACGTCGGCGAGCCGGTCGGGGAGGGCGACGGCGACGCCCTCCACGTCCGCGCGCGCGGGCCGGTGGAGGTGTGCAGCGCGTCAGCCCAGCGGCGCGACGAGCGGGGAGAGCCGGTTCGCGAAGGGCACGCCGGTCTCGGTGAGCGCCACGACGTCGGGGCGGCGCGCCTCGATCAGCGCGGCCAGCTCGTCCGCGTCGGCGTCGCCGAGGAACGTGTTGAACGTCAGCACCGTGAACGGCCGGCCGCCGGCCGGCACCGGGTCGGGCAGCACCGCGGGGCAGCACGATGCTGCCGCCCGCGACCAGCACCGCGAGCACCCCGGCGACGAACGGCAGCACCCGCCGCTCGAACCGGAGCACGACCAGCAGCATGAGGAACAGGGCCGCAACCCCGATCAGGATCCACGGGCGCATCGAGACGAGCTGGGCGAACGGGCTGCGCTGGTCGAGCCCGAACAGCAGGTCCGGCACCGCGAACACGGCCACGACCAGCGTGAACAGTGCAGCGGTGACGTAGCGGAGCACCCAGCGGCGGCGCCGACGGCCGGGAACGGGCGGAGGGGACGCGGGTGCGAGCCGTCCCGGCGGTGCGGTCATCGCCTCCGAGTGTGCCCTAGATCGGTTGAGAACGGGCTGAGGGCACGAGCACCCGCCGGGTGCCCAGCCGGGTGGCGAGGCCGGCGCATGCGGCCAGCGCGAGGCTCACCGCGGCGACGGTGACAACCGCGACGGCCGGCGACCCGACGTCGATCAGGAGCCCGGTGAGCGGGGTGGCGATGGTGCCGCCGAGCGTGTTGGCCGACGCGTGCAGCCCCGTGACGAGCCCGCGCGCGTGCTCGGGGGCGAGCCCGCTGACGGCTTCCGAGGTCGCGGCGAGCGACGGGGCGCAGAGCATCCCGGGCACGACGAGCAGCAGCGCGAACGACCACCACGGCCCGGCGAGCGCCACCGGCAGCGTGGCCAGCGCCAAGCCGGCGACCAGCGCGGCGAGGGGGAACGAGCGCCGCGCGGCGCCGTAGGCGAAACCGCCGGCCAGCGAGGCGAGGCACCAGACCGCGTTGACCACCGGGAGCCAGCCGGTCTGCCCGGACGTCTGGAGCCCGGCGATCATCACGAGCTCGGTGCCGAACAGGACGAAGACGGCCGCGGTGGTGGCGGTGAGCGCCCCGAGCAGCCGCAGGTCGAACCACTCCCGCACCGGTGGGCGCGGGGCGTCGGACGCGGTCTCGGGCGTGCGCGTCGGCGGGTTCAGCACCATCAGCGCGACGCCGCTGACCAGCCAGCCGGCCCCCACCGTCCACATCGCGACGGACGTGGAGACCTGCAGCGCGACGAGCGCGCCCAGCGCCGGGCCCGCGATGTAGGTGACCTCGACGGACATCGAGTCCAGCGCGAACGCCGGGCGCCGCCCGGACGGCGGCACCATCGCGGCGAGCGACTGCCGGATCACCGAGTAGACGGGCAGCCCGAGCAGGCCGCTGACCAGGGCTCCGACCAGCAGCGCCGGGTAGGACAGCCCCGGCGCGGCGCCCCAGAACACCACCTCGGCCACCGCGGTGAGCACGAGCATCGGCCGCAGGCCGCGGCGGTCGACGAACCGGCCGAGCAGCGGCGCGCCGATCGCCATGCCGACCGTGGCCGCGGCGCCGACCAGCCCGGCGGCCGCGTAGCCGTGCTCCAGCGTGAGCACGACGTGCAGCGTCAGGGTGATGGACGCGGCGGTGGCCGGGATGCGGGCGAGGAACCCGACGGCCGTGAGCGCCGCGACGCCCGGCAGCCGCAGCACGTCCCGGTACGCCGTCGCCCCACGCCGGACATCCTGCCGGGTGCCACCGACGATCTCGACCGACTTGACCCGTTCAAGAAAAGTCCGTGTGTCGGGACGCCCACCGGGTACGCGGGGCCTGCCCGCGAAATCCGACCCCCCGAAGGAGTCCCCGGTGACCGCAACAGACCCGCGGCACACGACGACGGACGCCGGTGCCCTCGCCCCGAGCGACGAGCACTCGCTCACCGTCGGGCCCGACGGTCCGATCCTCCTGCAGGACCACTACCTCATCGAGCAGATGGCGAACTTCAACCGGGAACGCATCCCGGAGCGCCAGCCGCACGCCAAGGGAGGTGGTGCGTTCGGCACCTTCCGGGTGACGAAGACGTGAGCGCCTACACCAAGGCCGCCGTGTTCCAGCCGGGCAGCGAGACCGACGTGCTCGTCCGGTTCTCGAGCGTCGCGGGTGAGCGGGGCAGCCCCGACACGTGGCGCGACCCGCGCGGTTTCGCCGTGAAGTTCTACACGTCCGACGGCAACCTCGACATCGTCGGCAACAACACGCCGGTCTTCTTCGTCCGCGACCCGCTCAAGTTCCAGCACTTCATCCGCTCCCAGAAGCGGCTGGCCCGCAACAACCTGCGCGACCCCGACATGCAGTGGGACTTCTGGACGCTCTCGCCCGAGTCGGCCCACCAGGTCACGTGGCTGTTCGCGACCGCGGCATCCCGCGTACGTGGCGCAACATGAACGGCTACTCCAGCCACACCTACTCGTGGCTGAACGCGAGCGGCGCGCAGTTCTGGGTGAAGTACCACTTCAAGTGCGACCAGGGCGTCGAGACGCTCACCCAGGCCGAGGCGGACGAGATCGCCGGCAGGGACGCCGACTTCCACCAGCGCGACCTGTACGGGGCGATCGAGCGCGGGGACCTCCCGAGCTGGACGCTGAAGATGCAGGTCATGCCGTTCGAGGACGCCCGGAACTACCGGTTCAACCCGTTCGACCTCACGAAGGTCTGGCCGCACTCGGACTACCCGCTGATCGAGGTCGGCCGGATGACGCTCGACCGCAACGTCGCCGACTACCACACGGAGATGGAGCAGGCGGCGTTCGAGCCGAACAACCTCGTGCCCGGCACCGGGCTCTCGCCGGACAAGATGCTGCTGGCCCGCGGGTTCTCCTACGCCGACGCGCACCGCGCCCGGCTCGGCGTGAACTACAAGCAGATCCCGGTCAACGCGCCGAAGGTGCCGGTCCACAGCTACTCCAAGGACGGCGCGATGCGGGTGCAGAACGTGAGCGACCCGGTCTACGCGCCCAACTCCGTCGGCGGGCCCAAGGCCGACCCCGTGGGCGCGGCCTACTCCGGCCTGCACGCGGTGGACGGCGACATGGTCCGGTCGGCGTACTCGCTGCACGCCGAGGACGACGACTACGGCCAGCCGCACACGCTGGTCACGATGGTGATGGACGACGCGCAGCGCGAGCGGCTCGTGTCGAACGTCGCGGGCGCCGTGTCCGGCGTCGTCTCCGACGACATCCGCGAGCGTGCCTACCAGTACTGGAAGAACATCGACAAGGAGATCGGCGAGCGCATCGAGGCGGCCGTGAAGGCCGCCCGCAACGGCGGCTGACGCCGTCTCCGCAGCTCTCGGCAGCCCGGCCCCCGTTCCGTCCGGAACGGGGCCGGTGCCGTCTTCGCGCCGAAAACCGAGCACTAGGGTTCGTGCCGGATCTGACCCGATCGGATGTGGTGTGGGTCACGACCACCAACCGGCCGGTGCGGCGGCGAGCCCTTCCGGCCCACCGTGCGACCCCCCGCAGAGCAGGAGGACCGATGTCCCGGCGCAGCCGCAACGCAACGATCGTCAGTACGGCACTGGTGGCGCTCGCCCTGGTGGCGGGCTGCAGCGGGGGCACGGCCACCCCGACGGCCGGGCAGCCGCCCGCGGCGAGCGCGGCGGACTCGGCACAGGAGCGTCCGCGCTGCTCGAACGCGTGCCGGAGGCCACGTTCGCAGCGGGCTCGGCCCGGTACGAGATGCAGCTCAACATCTCCGCGCAGGGCCAGTCGATGCAGGCGGCCGGCTCGGGCGCGTACGACTTCGCGAGGGGCGTCGGTTCGATGACGCTCGACGGCGCGATCCTCGGCATGCAGGGCGAGTTCGAGTCGGTGATGGACGGCGAGACCGTCTACGTGCGCTTCCCGGGCCAGCCGGGCTGGTTCCGCAGCAGCGCGGGCGCGGGGCGCCGGGCGGCCAGTACGACCCGGCCCGCCAGCTGGAGCTGCTCCGCAGCGCCTCGTCGGACCTGCGGGTCGTCGGCACCGAGGAGCTGCGCGGCGAGCAGGTGGAGCACATCGCCTTCACCTTCGACCCGCAGCAGATGGCCGAGACGCTGGGCCAGGGCGGCGAGGCCGCCGAGGCGGTCACGACCCCGGTGCCGGCCGACATCTGGATCGACGGTGACGGGCGCGCCCGCAAGTTCCAGCTCCGGATGCCGGTGAACCAGGAGGGCGTGGCGGTCGAGACCGACATGACCATCGAGTACTTCGACTTCGGCGCCCCGGTCGACGTCCAGGTGCCGGACCCGGCGCAGGTGCAGGACCTGCCGACGATCCCGACCGCGCCGCGCTAGAGCCCGAGGCGTCCGGCCGGCGGCATCAGCCCTTGACGCTGCCGGCCAGCAGCCCGCGCACGAAGTAGCGCTGCAGCGCGAAGAACACGGCCAACGGCACCACGATCGAGACGAACGCCCCGGCGGCGAGCAGGTGCCACTGCGCGCCCCGGCTGCCGACGAGGTCGGCCACCCGCACGGTCAGCGGGGCCACGTCCGCGGTGCCGCCGGCGAACACGAGCGCCACCAGCAGGTCGTTCCACACCCAGAGGAACTGGAACACCGCGTAGGCCGCGATCGCCGGCCGGATCAGCGGCAGCATGATCGTCGTGAAGATCCGGACGTGCCCGGCGCCGTCAACCCGAGCGGCCTCCACGAGCTCGGCGGGGACCTCCCGCATCGCGTTGTGCAGGAGAAAGATCGCGAGCGGCAGCGCGAACGTGGAGTGCGCGATCCACACCGTCCAGAACGTGTTGTTCAGCCCGACGTCGACGAAGATCTCCAGCAGCGGCAGCAGCGCCACCTGCAGCGGCACGATCTGCAGCGCGAAGATCGCCACGAAGACCGTGTCGCGCATCGGGAACCGGGTCCACGCGAACCCGTACGCCGCCAGCGTCGCCAGCACGATCGGGATCAGCACCGCCGGCACCGTGATCAGCACCGAGTTGAGGAAGTACCCGACGAGCGGCTGGCTGCCGCCGAACAGCACGTCGGCGTAGTTCTCCACGGTGAGCGTGGGGTTCGCGAAGAACGTCCACCAGCCCGTGCGCTGCACGTCGCGCTGCGGCCGGAACGACGAGAGGAAGAGCCCGAACGTGGGGAGCGTCCACAGCACCGCGATGACCAGCGCGGCGAGGGACGCCCACGGCGAGCTGAGCCGGGCCCGCGCGGTGGCCGCCGCGGTGCGCGGCCGCGCGCCGGTGCCGGTCGCGGCGTCGTCGAGCACGGTCACCGGGCGTCCGCCTTCCGCATCTGCCGCACGTTGTAGACCACGATCGGGACGACGAACACGAACAGCACGATGGCCAGCGCCGAGCCCATGCCCAGGTCGGAGAGGCGGAAGCTCTGCGCGTAGAACTCGTTGGCCACCACGCTCGTGCCGAACTGCCCGCCGGTCATCGTGCGGACGATGTCGAAGACCTTGAGCACGGCGATGCTGATGGCGGTGACCACCACGACCACGGCCGGCCGGATGCTCGGCAGCGTGATGTGCCAGAAGAGCCGGAAGCCGCCCACGCCGTCGAGCCGCGCGGCCTCGACGATGTCGGCGGGGATCGCCTTGATCGACGCGACAGGATCGTCATGGCGAACCCGGCCTGGATCCAGATCATCACGACGATCAGCAGCAGGTTGTTCCACGGCTGGAGGAGGATCAGGTTCACCGGCTCCAGCCCGAGCCACACCAGCACCTGGTTGACCAGCCCGATCTGCTGGATGTTCTGCTGGTCGGGCCGGTACTCGTAGACGAACCGCCAGATGATCGACGCCCCGACGAACGAGATCGCCATCGGCAGGAAGACCAGCGCCTTCGCCACGGCCTCGAAACGGGTCCGGTCGACGAGCACCGCGTAGACCAGCCCGACCGCCGTCGCGACGACCGGCGTGACCACCACCCAGAGCAGCGTGTTGCCGATCACGACCAGCAGGTCCGGCTGGGTGAAGATGCGCACGTAGTTGTCGAGCCCGACGAACCCGGCGCCGCGCGCGTCGAGGAAGGACTGCACCGCGGTGCGGCCCGCCGGGTAGAGCAGCCCGGCGGCGAGCAGGAGCACGGCGGGCGCGATGAACGCGGCCGCCTGCACGCGGTCGGCGTGCCGGCCACGGGCCCTTCCGGCGACGAGCAGCACCGCGCCATCACGGCCGCGAAGACCGCGACCGCGACGAGCAGCTGGACGAGCTTGTCGAGCAGGGTCATGCCCGGCCCGTCCCTACTGGGCCGGCCAGGACTGCTCGATGAAGTCCAGCGTCTCGGACGTGCTCTGCCCGGTGATCCAGTCGGTCATGCCCCGCCAGAACGTCGCCGAGCCGACGGCGGCCGGCATCAGGTCCGACCCGTCGAAGCGGAACGTGTTGGCCTGGTCGAGCAGGATCTCCGCGGAGAGCCGGTCGATCGGGTTGGACAGGTTCTGCGGGTCGAGGCCGGTGTTGGCGCTGATCCAGCCGCTCTGGCCGAGCGCGGAGCCGGCCTGGGCCTTGGCGTTGGACCACTCCGGCGACGAGAGGTAGGCCTGGAACGCCTGCACCTCGGGCCGGTCGGTGAACGCGGCCGCGAACTCGGCGCCGACGAGGATGGTCTGCGGCGCGGCCGGGTCGATCGGCGGCAGCGGGAACGCGTAGACCTGCCCGTCCTCCGCGATCTGGGTGCCCTCGGGGAAGTTCGCCGCGTAGAAGTTGGCCTGGCGGTGCATGAAGCACGTGCCGTCGAGCAGCGGCAGCCCGGCGTCCTGGAACGTCGTGGTCGCGATCGACGAGACGTCGCCGAGCCCGCCGTTGACGTACTGCGGGTTCTTGAGGATCGAGCCGACCCGGTCGAGGGCGCTGGCGACCTGCGGGCTGTTGAACGGGATCGCGTGCGTGACCCACTGGTCGTAGACGTCCGGGCCGTTCTCCCGCAGCATCGCGTCTTCCAGCCAGTCGGTGAGCGGCCAGCCGGTGGCCTCGCCGGAGCTGATCCCCGCGCACCACGGCACGCCGCCGTCGGCGACGATCCGGTCGGAGAGCGCCACCATGTCGGCCCACGTCGTCGGGACGGTGTAGCCGCGCTCGGCGAACGCCTGCGGCGAGTACCAGACGAACGACTTCACGTTCGAGCCGATCGGCGCCGCGTAGAGCGTGCCGTCGACGCTGCCGGCGCCTTGAACGTCTCGGAGTAGTACTGGTCGACGTTCGCCGCGACGGTCGGCGGCGCCGGGCGCACCGCACCCGTGTTGCGCACGAGCGTGGCGAGCAGCCCGGGCTGCGGGATGTACGCGATGTCCGGCGGCGTGCCGGCCTGCACGCGGACGGGCAGCTGCGCCTCGAACTCGCGCGAGCCCTCGTAGACGACCTGGGCGCGGTGCACTCCTCGAACGGCCGGTAGGACTCGATGTGCGGCAGGTCCTCCGGCGCGACGATCGAGGCGTAGATCGTGACCCGGGTGCCGGTCAGGTCCCCGTACTGGGCGAACGCCGCGCAGTCCGTGTCGCCGGCGGTGGGCCCGCCACCTGCGACGTTGCTGCCGCTGCACCCGGCCAGGACGAGTGCCGCGCCGAGCGCCGCCGCCAGCAGGCCCGTCGTGCGCCGGCGTGCTCCCAGAGCGGTCATGCGCGTGTGCCTTCCGCGTCGAGGGGGTGTGCGGTGACCCGCACCACAGGTTCGGCCATGGAATCGGTTTCTCGTTGCGCCCGGCAACATAACCCGCCGTAACGATCAGGTAACGTTCACGTTGTGTGTCTCCATGGTCGCATCTCGTGCGGCCCTGGCCGAACGGGGTTCGGTCGTGGCACTCTGCGGGGGCTTGTTCCCTCTCACTCGGATCGTCCGGCACGTTCCTGCCGGTGGAAGGAGCACAGCGTGGCTGCTGTGACCTACGACAAGGCGAGCCGTATCTATCCCGGCTCCACCACCCCCGCGGTCGACTCGCTCGACCTCGAGATCGCCGACGGGGAGTTCCTCGTCCTGGTCGGCCCGTCCGGTTCCGGTAAGTCCACCGCCCTGCGCATGCTCGCAGGGTTGGAGGACATCGACCAGGGCTCGATCCACATCGGCGGCCGGGACGTGACGCGCGTCCCGCCGAAGGACCGCGACATCGCGATGGTCTTCCAGAACTACGCGCTCTACCCGCACATGACCGTCGCGGAGAACATGGGCTTCGCCCTCAAGATCGCGGGCCGGCCGAAGTCGGAGATCCAGCAGCGGGTCCGTGAGGCCGCCAAGATCCTCGACCTGGAGGACTACCTCGACCGCCGTCCGAAGGCGCTCTCCGGCGGTCAGCGCCAGCGCGTCGCGATGGGCCGGGCGATCGTCCGCTCTCCGCAGGTCTTCTGCATGGACGAGCCGCTCTCCAACCTCGACGCGAAGCTGCGCGTCTCCACGCGCACGCAGATCGCGTCGCTCCAGCGGCGGCTGGGCACCACCACCGTCTACGTCACGCACGACCAGGTCGAGGCCATGACGATGGGCGACCGGGTCGCGGTGCTGCGCGACGGGCTGCTCCAGCAGGTGGGCACCCCGCGCGAGATGTACGACCGGCCGGTCAACGTGTTCGTCGCGGGCTTCATCGGCTCGCCCGCGATGAACCTGCTCCCCATCGACGTCGACGGCGACGTGCTGCACTTCGGCGGCGCCGACATCCGGGTCCCGCGCTCGGCGGTGGAGGAGGTCGGGGCCGTCCGGTCGGTCACGGTCGGCGTCCGGCCCGAGGACATGGACATCGTCGAGTCCGGGGCGGGCCTGGCCACGGAGGTGGAGGTCGTCGAGGAGCTCGGCGCCGACGCCTACGTCTACGGCAGCACCGACGTGGGCGGCGAGCGCCGCCCGATCATCGCGCGCGTCGACGGGCGCACGCCGCCGAGCAAGGGGTCGGTGCTGCACCTGGCCCCGCGGGCGGGCGGGCTGCACCTGTTCGCCGGCGACACCGGCGAGCGCATCGACGTCTAGGCGACGGGGGTGGGGAGGGCGGCGCGCAGCCGCACCTCCCCCTCCACGATCTCCGCGGACGGCCGCAGGCCCACCCGGCGCAGCAGCCGGGTGACGCCGATGTCGTCGGGCCGCGCGGCGCCGGTCAGCTCGGCGATCCCGTGCTCGCCCGCCACGTCCACCACCCGGCGCAGCAGCGCGGTGCCCAGCCCGCGGCCCTGCCAGCCGTCCTCCACGAGCACGGCGGCGCGGCCCCAGCCGGGCTCCGCGGCGTCCGCGCTCACGTCGAGGTTGGCGATCCCGACCGCGCTGCCGCCGTCGGCGGTGAGCGCGAGCACGGCGTGCAGCGCGCCGGGGCCGTCCCCGAGCAGCGCGTCGAGCTGACCGGGGCCGAGCTGCGGGGTCGGGCTCAGGAACCGGGAGCGGCGCGACTCCGGCGCGCAGCGCGCGTGCAGCGCGGCGACGAGCGGGGCGTCGGCCGGCGTCGCGGGACGCAGCCGCACCTCGGAGCCGTCGCGCAGCAGCAGGATGCG
This sequence comes from Pseudonocardia sp. CNS-139, assembly GCA_001942415.1. GTDB lineage: Bacteria > Actinomycetota > Actinomycetes > Mycobacteriales > Pseudonocardiaceae > Pseudonocardia. Next base: position 1,107 of record MKJX01000224.1, on the reverse strand, counting down.
GTCCGCGGCCGGCCGCCGGTCCGGGCGCATCTCGATCTGCGTGGCCAGCTCCAGCAGCGCCGCCGCCCGGGACAGCTCCGTGGCCGTGAACGGCCAGGCGCGGCCGAGCCGCAGGTGCAGCGTGCCCACGCGCATGACGTGCAGGTGGCCGGCCGGGTTCTCGGCGGCCGGGTCGACGAGGCGGGCGCGCAGCATCGTCGCGACCGCGCTCGGCGCGCTGCCCGGGTCGGCGACCACCATCCGGGCCAGCGCCAACGCCGTGGTGGCCGAGTCCGAGAGCTCGGTCGCGTCCGCGCGCACCAGCAGCGTGCAGGCGATGCCGACCTGCTCGGTCGCCTCGACCAGCGCGGTGGGGTCCACCTCGTCCGGGACGCGGACGAGCAGCTCGTCCGTGATGGAGCCGTCGTCGGCCGGTTCCCCGACGACGTGCACGGAGATGATGTTGCAACCCGCGGCCCCGACCGCCGTCGCCAGCTCGCCGAGCCGCCCCGGCCGGTCCTCGATCTGGACGTGCATCCGCCACAGCACCACGCGTGCCACCTCCTCGGGGACGGTTCCAGGGTTCCGGGGCCGTGTTACCGGCTCGCTACGGAGCGATGACGCCGAGGGGTCGCACCGATATGTTGTGCACGACATAACCGGGTGCCAGGATGACCGCATGGCAGATGTGATCTACACGGCCGAGGCGACCTCCACCGGCGGCGGCCGCGACGGCCACGTGCGCTCCAGCGACGGGATCATCGACCAGGACGTCAAGATGCCGCCGGCGCTGGGCGGTCCCGGCGGCGCCACCAACCCGGAGCAGCTCTTCGCCGCGGCGTACGCCGCGTGCTTCCACGGCGCGCTCCGCCTGGCGGCGCGCAAGCGGGGCGTCACGGTCAGCGACGACGCGTCGCTCACGGCAGCGGTGAGCGTCACCCCGGACGACACCACGCTCACCGTCAGCGCGGTGCTGACGGCCCACCTCCCCGGCCTCGACCAGACCACGGCCGACGACCTGCTCGCGTTCGCCCACGAGCTGTGCCCCTACTCCAAGGCCACCCGCGGCAACATCGAGGTCCAGCTCAAGGCCAGCATCTGAGGCACCCCACTCCCCGGACGCGCGCG
>MKJX01000223.1 GCA_001942415.1 Pseudonocardia sp. CNS-139 | reverse complement strand
CGGGCTGATCCCGCCCACCGACTTCCTCCCGGTCGCGCAGCGCAGCGGGCTGCTGCGCGAGCTGGACCTGTGGGTGCTGCGCTCGGCCGTGCGGGAGGCCGCGGGCTGGCCGGCGCACCGCGGGCGGCGCCCGGCCGTGGCGGTCAACCTCGCCGGGCTGCTGCCGGGCGACGCCGACTTCCTCGCGGTCGTCAGCGACGCCGTGGCGGAGGCCGGGCTGGCGTGGGACCGGCTGGTGCTGGAGCTGGTGGAGACCAGCCTCGTCGCGCTGCCGCCGCACGCGCTGGCCGCGATGGCCGAGCTGACCGAGCGCGGCGTCCGCTTCGCCGTGGACGACTTCGGCACCGGCTACTCGTCGCTCGCCCGGCTCAAGGAGCTGCCGGCGCAGACGGTCAAGGTGGACCGGGCGTTCGTCACGGGCATCGCCGACGACGCCGCCGACTTCGCGGTCGCGCGGGCGGTGGTCGACATGGCGCGGGCGATGGGCCGCACCACGGTGGCCGAGGGCGTCGAGACGGCGGAGCAGTTCCACGTGCTGCGCGGCATCGGCGTCGACGCCTACCAGGGCTGGCTCTTCTCCCGGCCGCTCCCGGCGAGCCGGCTGCGCGAGCTGCTGGCCGGCGGCCGGCTGGCCACCCCGGCCTCCGCGGCGGGCGCGTAGCGGGGCCGTCACCGCGGCGGGTCGCTTTCCGATCACAGCGGTCGCAACTGTCGGTGCCCCGGGATAGCCTCGGACGATCGCGGCGACCGGCAAGGGGTCGTCGGTGAACACGGAGGTCGCCCGGATGATCGAGTTCCGGGGCGTCACGAAGCGCTTCCCCGACGGCACGGTCGCGGTCGACGCCCTCGACCTCACGGTGGACGCAGGCCGGATCACGGTACTCGTCGGGCCGTCCGGCTGCGGCAAGACCACCACGCTGCGCATGGTCAACCGGATGATCGAGCCCAGCGAGGGCACGATCACCGTCGACGGGCAGGACATCATGGCCACCGACGCGGCCCACCTGCGCCGCGGCATCGGCTACGTCATCCAGCAGGCGGGGCTCTTCCCGCACCGCACCATCCTCGACAACATCGCCACGGTCCCGATGCTGCTCGGCTGGGGCCGCGGGAGGTCGCGCAAGCGCGCCGCCGAGCTGATGGAGCTGGTCGGGCTCGTGCCGGAGATGGCGCGGCGCTACCCGTCGCAGCTCTCGGGCGGCCAGCAGCAGCGCGTCGGCGTGGCGAGAGCGCTCGCGGCCGACCCGCCGATCCTGCTGATGGACGAGCCGTTCAGCGCGGTCGACCCGGTGGTCCGGGAGAACCTGCAGGACGAGCTGCTCCGGCTGCAGGGCGAGCTGGGCAAGACCATCGTGTTCGTCACCCACGACATCGACGAGGCCGTCAAGCTCGGCGACAAGGTCGCGGTGCTGCGGGTCGGCGGCGTGCTCGCGCAGTACGACGAGCCCGGCCAGCTGCTCGCCCGCCCGGTGGACGACTTCGTCGACAACTTCGTCGGGCGCGACCGCGGCTACCGCGGGCTCGGCTTCCTCTCGTCCGACACGATCCCGCTCGGCGAGCTGCCCACGGTCGCGGTCGGCGACCCGGTGCCCGTCGACGACGCGTGGGTGCTGGTCGTCGACGCCGAGCAGCACCCGCAGGGCTGGCTGCACGGCGCGCACACCAACGGCGCCGTCGTCGTCGACGCCGACCACCTCGTGCCCGGCGGGTCGCTCTACGACGTGGGGTCCGGGTCGCTGCGCAGCGCCCTCGCGCGCCGCGCTCTCCTCGCCGGCCGGACGCGGTGTCGCGGTCGACGCCGACGGCCGGGTCGCCGGCGGCATCACCGCCGACGACGTGCTCCGCGCGCTCGACGACGTACGCCGCGACGAGGCCGCGGCCTGAGGGGCGGACCACGTGGTCTGGGACTGGATCCCCCGCAACGCCGACCGGATCCTCCTGCTGCTCGTGGAGCACCTGCGGCTGGCGCTGATCCCGGTGCTGGCCGGGCTGGTGCTCGCGGTGCCGTTCGGGTGGCTGGCCAACCGCTACCGCCCGGCGCGCGCGGTGCTCATCCCGACGGCCGGGGTGCTCTACACCGTGCCGTCGCTGGCGCTGTTCGTCGTGCTCCCGGGCATCCTCGGCACCCGCATCCTGTCCGAGGTCAACATCATCGTGGCGCTCACGATCTACACGGTCGCGCTGCTGGTGCGCACCGTCGCCGACGCGCTGGCCGCCGTGCCGTCGATGGTCGTGGCCGCGGCCACCGCCATCGGCTACCGGCCGGTGCGGAGGTTCATCGACGTGGAGCTGCCGCTCGCGGTGCCCGTGCTGATCGCCGGGCTGCGCGTGGCCACCGTCGCGAACATCAGCCTGGTGAGCGTCGGCGCGCTGATCGGCGTCGGCGGCCTCGGGGAGCTGTTCACCGAGGGCTTCCAGCTCAACTTCCCCACGGAGATCGTCACGGGCATCGTGCTGATCATGCTGCTGGCCCTCCTCGGCGACGCGCTGCTGCTCGGCGTCGGCCGGGTCGTCACGCCGTGGAGCCGGGTCGGCGCGGGGAGCCGCGCGTGAACCTCTTCGCCGAGGTGCTGGCCTGGTTCGGCGACCCGGAGCACTGGCAGGGCTCCGGCGGCGTCCCCGAGCTGCTGCTCGAACACCTCGTCTACACGGTGCAGGCGATCGCGCTCGGCGTGCTCGTCGCGGTGCCGCTGGGCGCGGTGATCGGCCACACCGGACGCGGCGGGTTCCTGCTGGTCGGGGTGGCCAACGGGCTGCGCGCGATGCCCGAGCTGGGGCTGCTGATCCTGCTCGTGCTGCTCACCGGCATCGGGCTGCTCCCGCTCACCGTCACCTGTTCGTGCTGGCCGTCCCGCCGCTGCTCGCCGGCACGTACGCGGGCGTGCGCAACGTCGACCCGGCCGTCGTCGACGCGGCGCGCGGCATGGGCATGCGCGAGCGGGAGGTGCTCGTGAAGGCCGAGCTGCCGATCGCGCTGCCGCTGATGCTCGGCGGGCTGCGCACCGCCACGTTGCAGGTCATCGCCACCGCCGCGATCGGCGCGTACATCGGGCTCGGCGGCCTCGGCCGGCTCCTGATCGACGGCCTCGCGCTCAACGACTACCCGCGCATGGTCGCGGGCGCCGTTCTCATCGCCGCGCTGGCACTGGTGGTCGAAGGACTGCTGGCGCTCGCGCAGCGGTTGATCGTCTCGCCGGGCCTGCGCACCGCTCCCACCCGCACGGCTTCCGCCGACCCACCCCAGTTGTCGCAGGAGGAACCGCATGAAGCGCACACTCGCCGTACTGGCCGGAGCCTTGGCGCTGGTCGTCACGGCATGTGGGGGCGGCGGCGACCCGCTGGCCGGGTCCGGTGGTGAGAGCCAGGCGCCCGCCCCCGCCGACACCATCCGCATCGGCTCGGCCAACTTCTCCGAGAGCCGGCTGCTCGCCGAGATCTACGCGCAGGCGCTGGAGGGCCAGGGCGTCACCGTGGAGCGGCAGTTCGGCATCGGCAGCCGGGAGGTGTACGTCCGGGCGCTGGAGGACGGCTCGATCGACCTCATCCCCGAGTACACCGGCAACCTGCTGCAGTACGTCAACCCGCAGACCACGGCCACGGCGTCCGACGCCGTCTACGCCGAGCTCGGCCAGCACCTCCCGCAGGGCCTGATCGTGCTGGAGCAGTCCACGGCCGAGGACAAGGACGCCGTGGTCGTCACCGCGGAGACGGCGCAGCAGTACAACCTGCGCTCGATCGCCGACCTCGCGCCGGTCTGCAACCAGCTCGTGTTCGGCGGGCCGCCGGAGTTCCAGGAGCGCCCGTACGGCATCCCGGGCCTGCAGCGGCTCTACAACTGCACGTTCCGCGACTTCGAGTCGCTCGACGCCGGCGGCCCGATCACGGTCTCCGCGCTTGCGGACGGCCGCATCCAGGCCGCCGACCTCTTCACCACCGACCCGACGATCCAGCAGCGCGGCTGGGTGGTGCTGGAGGACCCGGCCACAACTTCGCCGCCCAGAACGTCGTGCCGCTGATCAACGAGGCGAAGGCGACCGACCAGGTGCGCTCCACCCTCAACGCGATCTCCGCGGCCCTCACCACCGAGGACCTGCTGCAGCTCAACGGGCAGGTCGCCGATGCGGCCAACAACACGGTCGAGTCGGTGGCAACGGGCTGGCTGCAGGCCAACAACATCCGCTGACGAGCCGCATTCTGGAGCCATAACGCACTTGTGGCCCCTCCCAAACTGCATTGTGGAGCCATAATGCAGTTTTGGGCGCCGCCAGAGTGCGTTATGGAGCCATAATGCGGTTTGGGGGCGGGACGGTCAGCGGTAGCCGGTGGTGTCGGCCGGCTTGCCGGCGTCCTGCACCTCCACTACGTAGCGCCAGGCGTCGGGGCGGGAGCCGTCGAGGTCGGTGACGCCGTACTCCTTCGCCAGCTCGCCGCTCGACGTCGACCGGGCGTTCCAGCGCGCCCGGCCGGGGTCGGCGGCGAGCGCGGCGATCCCGCGCCCGACGAACCGCGGCGTCTCGGAGATCGCGAAGTGCGGCACCTTCTCCAGCGCGTCGCGCCAGTTGTCCTCGGCCACCTCGTACACGTCGAGCATCAGCTCCGAGCGCAGCCAGCCCGGCGTGACGGCGACGGAGGTGGCGCCGTGGTCGCGCAGCTCGTGCGCCCAGCTGCGGGCGAGCCGGATCGGCGCGACCTTGGCCAGGTCGTAGTAGACGTTGAGCCGGTAGTTCTCGGCGTTGTAATCGGCGGTGCCGTCGTGATCTCGACGACCAGCCCGCCGGGGTGCCCCGTGAGCAGCGGGAACGCGTACCTGGCCGTGACGATGTGGGTGTCGATCGCGAGGCGCAGCAGCCGCAGCCCGTTATCGAGCGAGTGATTCCACACCGGGACGTCCCACTCGACGAGGAAGTCACCGCCGAAGATGTCGTTGACCAGCACGTCGAGCCGGCCCTGCTCGGCGTCGACCCGGGCGACGAGGGCCTCGACCTGGGCGGGGTCGAGGTGGTCGGTCGGCACGGCGATGCCCGTGCCGCCGGCGGCGGTCACCAGGTCCGCGGTGTCCTCGATCGTCTCGGCGCGGTTGTACTCGCTGCGGCGCTCCCGGGTGGAGCGGCCCGTGACGTACACCGTGGCGCCGGCGGCGCCCAGCTCCACGGCGATGCCCCGGCCGGCGCCGCGGGTCGCACCCGCGACGAGCGCGACGCGTCCGGTCAACGGGCGGGTGTCGGTTGTCGTGTCGGTCATGACCCCACGATGGCGGGTGAACCTGACAGGTCGTGTCCAGGTTTGTCGCTCGATCGAGTGCAGCGGCAAGGGTGCATCCTCTCCGTATGAGTCGTCGCGACGCCCTGCCGCCGGAGTTCGTCGAAAGCCTCTGCGGCATCGGGTGGACAGGGGACCTCGACGAGATGCGCCGCTCGAAGATCCAGGACTGGGAGGACGACGGGGCGGAATGGTCGATCGCAGACGAGGACTGGCCGCGTCCGGTCACTCGTCTGACGGCACCCGCCTCCGCGCGGCCCGCAGGGCCCGGAACCCCGCCCGCATGATCGCGAGGAACATCACCCCGCTCACCACGAAGGCCGGGAGGACCAGCGGGTTCGTCGCCACCAGCGACGCCGACGACGTCGGCGAGGCGACGTTCATCAGGACGGCCGCCCCGGCGCACACCAGCCCGCCGACGCCCGCCAGCAGTCCGGCCAGCGCCGTGACCAGCCGCTGCGGCACCAGCCGCAGGAACCCCGCGACCACCAGCACGAGCCCGGCGAGCCCGCCCACGATCGCGGTGACGTCCTCCAGCCGGGCCATCACGAGCGACACCGGCGCGATCTCCCCGGGGTGCCACGCCGTGCCGCTGCGCCACACGACGTCCCACGCGATCACGAGCCCGGGGAACGCCACCATGACGAGGGCGGCGGTGCGCCGGCCCTGCCGGGCGGCCAGCTCCTCCTGCATCTGCGGGGCGATCTCGTGGACGGGCCCGAAGTCCCGCACCGCCTGCGCGGCGGCCGCGTCCGGGTCGAGGCCGCCGCGGCAGTAGGCGTCGACGGCGTCGTCCAGCCCGTCGCGCACCTCGCGCACCATGCTCCGGCGGACGCGCCCCGGCCCGTGCAGCGCACGTTCGAGCGCGGCGACGTGCTGCCCGACGGGGCACTTGCGCGTCACGACGCCTCCCCGGCCGGGCGGGCGGGGCGCAGCACGGCGTCCATCACCGCGCGGAACTCGTGCCACTCGGAGCGCTGCCGGGCCAGCGCGTGCCGCCCGGCCCGGGTGAGCGTGTACGTGCGCCGCTCGCGCCCGCCGACCGTGTTCCACGCGCCGGAGAGCAGCGCGGCCCGCTCCAGCCGGCGCAGCGCCGGGTAGACGGTGCCGGTGGGCAGGTCGAGCGCGCCGCCGCTGCGGGCCTGCAGCGCCTCGATGATCGCGTAGCCGTGCCGCGGCCCGTCCTCCAGCACGGCGAGGATCAGCCCGTCGAGGTGGCCGCGGACGGCATCCGGTCGCACGTGTAGGGATCCTACCTACATCTCGGAGGGCGACATCAGGTTGCGGATCAGGGAGATCCCTGATGAATGCGTAGACCGTCTACATATAGCTTCGCGGGCGTGGACACCCTTGCCCCGCCCGTGGCGCCGGTCCGCGGGCCACGGGCCTCGCTCTGGACGCTGCGGATCACGCTGACCGCCTTCACGGCGGCCGTGCTCGCCCAGCCGGTGCTGGCCGGCCTCTTCCTCGACGGCGACGTCGACGCGATCACCGCGCACGGCCTCAACGCGACGTTCCTGAACCTCGGCACCCTCGTGCTCGTCGGCGTGACGCCGGCCTACGCGTTCGGCGGCCGCGGGGCGCGGTGGCCGGTGCTCGCGTCCGTGGTGCTGTTCCTGGCCGTCACGCTCCAGGCCGTCGCCGGGTACGCGCGGTGGCTGTGGCTGCACGTCCCGCTCGGCGTGGGGATCGTCGCGGGCTGCGTGCTGCTGACGATCTGGGTCTGGACGCCGGCCGCGGCCCGCCCGCGAGGGACCCGGTGAACCGCCGCGGGTTCCTCGGGCTGCTGGGCGGCGCGGCCGCCGTCACGGCGCTCGCGGGCTGTGGCGCTGCGCGCGGCTCGACGGGGGAGGAGCTGGCCAGCCGCGTGCCGCTGCCCCAGCCGTACCGGGTGCCGCTGCCGGTGCCGCCGGTCGCGCGGCCGGCGGGCGTCCACCCGAGCGGCGCGGAGCTGTACCGGATCACCCAGCGGGTGGCCGAGGCCGAGATCCTGCCGGGCGTCCGCACGCCCGTGCTCGGCTACGACGGGATCTTCCCGGGCCCGACGATCGAGACGCGCCGGGGCCGGCCCGTGGTCGTGCGGCACCGCAACGAGCTGCCCGTGCCGACCGTCGTGCACCTGCACGGCGGGCACACCCCCGCCGACTCCGACGGCTGGCCGCTCGACCTCGTGCTCCCCGCCGGCGACAGCCGCGACTGGACCGGCCACCACGGCATGACGGGGGACCTCGCGGCGGGCGAGCGGGAGCACGTCTACCCGACGGACCAGCGCGCGGCCACGCTCTGGTACCACGACCACCGCATGGACTTCACCGGTCCGGCCGTCTACCGCGGGCTGCTCGGCCTGCACGTCGTCCGCGACGACGAGGAGGACGCGCTCCCGTTGCCGCGCGGCGACCGGGAGCTGCCGCTGCTGATCTGCGACCGGTCGTTCGCCGACGACGGCTCGTTCGCCTACCCCGCATCGACCAGGGAATGCGGTCGCTCCCGGGCGTCGAGGACGAGTGGATGGAGGGCGTGCTGGGCGACGTCGTGCTCGTCAACGGGGCGCCGTGGCCGGTGCACGAGGTGGACGCCGCGCGCTACCGGCTGCGCCTGCTCAACGCGTCGAACGCGCGGATCTACCAGCTCGTGCTGACGGCGCCGGACGCGCCGAACCTGCCGTTCGTGCAGATCGGGTCGGACGGCGGGCTGCTCGCGGCGCCCGTCACGCACGGCGCCGTCGAGATCGCGCCGGGCGAGCGGTTCGACGTGGTCGTGGACTTCTCGGCGGTGCCGGTGGGCACCGAGGTGACGATGCGCAACGGCTTCGGCCAGGGCCCCGCGGCGGACGTCATGCGGTTCCACGTGGTCCGCGCCGCCCCCGACGACAGCCGGGTGCCGGACCGGCTCGCCGACGTCGAGGAGCTGGTCGTGCCGCCGGGGGCGACGCGGCGGACGTTCCGGTTCACCCGCGGCGCCGTGGGCGACCACCGCGGCTGGACGATCAACGGCACGGGGTTCGACCCGGACCGCTCGCTCGCGGACATCCCGCTCGGCGAGGTGGAGGTCTGGCGGTTCGTCACCGACGTGCACCACCCCGTGCACGTCCACCTCGACCCGTTCCAGGTGCTGCGCCGTGGCGCGGAGGGCCCGCGCGACCTGGACGCCGGGTGGAAGGACACCGTCGACATCCGGCCCGCGGAGGCCGTGGACGTGGCGGTGCGGTTCTCCGACCACGCGGGCCGGTTCGTCTTCCACTGCCACAACCTGGAGCACGAGGACATGGCGATGATGGCGACGATCCGCACGGTCTGACCGTCGGACCCCTCGAGTACAACTGGCGACCGTGGAGCTCACCCCGACGTCGCTGGCCTCGGCGCTCGGCCTGCCGCCGCCCACCGACGAGCAGGCCGCCGTCATCGCGGCGCCGGCCCGTCCGGCGCTGGTCGTCGCGGGGGCGGGCGCGGGCAAGACCGAGACGATGGCCGCGCGGGTGGTCTGGCTGGTCGCCACCGGCGAGGTGCTCCCGGAGCAGGTGCTCGGCCTGACGTTCACGCGCAAGGCGGCGCAGCAGCTCGGGGCCCGTGTGCGGTCGCGGCTGCGGCGGCTGGCGGGATCGCGTCTGCTCGACGAGATGGACCCCAGCGGCGCGCGGCGCATCGCGGTGCTGGCCGGGGAGCCCACGATCGCGACCTACCACGCCTACGCCGGGCGGCTCGTCGGCGAGCACGCGCTGCGGCTGCCCGCCGAGCCCGCCGCGCGGCTGCTCGGCGAGACGGCGTCGTGGCAGCTCGCGCACCGGGTCGTCACGAGCTGGGCCGACGACCTGGACGTCGACCTCGTGCCGGCCACCGTCACCCAGCGGCTGCTGGCGCTGGCCGGGGAGCTGGGCGAGCACCTCGTCCACCCGGAGGCGGTGCGCACGCACGCCGAGGCGCTGGTCGCGATCCTGGCGGGCGCGCCGCCGGGCAAGCGGCAGCGCGCCGAGCCGTCGCAGACCTACAAGCGCTGGATGGACGCCCAGCGCCAGCGGGCCGCGCTGTTGCCGCTGGTGGAGGCGTTTGGGGCGCGCAAACGGGCCGAGCGCGCCGTCGACTTCGCCGACCAGCTGACGATCGCCGCGAAGCTCGCCGCCGACCATCCGGAGGTCGGCGCGGCCGAGCGCGCCACCTACCGCGCGGTGCTGCTCGACGAGTACCAGGACACCGGCCACGCCCAGCGGGTGCTGCTGCGGGCCCTCTTCGGCACGATGCCCGGCGAGCCCGTCCGCGCGGAGGGCCCGGCCGTCACCGCGGTGGGCGACCCGAACCAGTCGATCTACGGCTGGCGCGGCGCGAGCGCGGGCAACCTCGCCCGGTTCCGCACCGACTTCCCCGGCCCGTCCGGCGCGCCCGCCGAGGAGTACGGGCTGCTCACGAGCTTCCGCAACCCGCCGGAGGTGCTCACGCTCGCCAACGCCGCGTCGGCGCCACTGCGGGCGGTGCCGGGCGCGGTCGGCGTGGGCGAGCTGCGCGCCGGGCCGGGCGCCGGGGCCGGCGACGTGCGGGTCGCGCTGCTGTCCGACGTCGCGGCCGAGATCGCGTGGATGGCCGACGCGATCGCCGCGCAGTGGGCCTCCGCGGACGACGCGCCGCCGACGTCCGCGGTGCTCGTGCGGCGGCGCGCCGACATGGATCCGATCGCCGCCGCGCTGCGCGCCCGCGGGCTGCCCGTCGAGGTGGTCGGGCTGGGCGGCCTCCTCGACACGCCCGAGGTCCGCGACCTGGTGAGCGTGCTGCGGCTGGTCGCCGACCCGCTGGCCGGCCCGGCCGCGGCCCGGCTGCTCACCGGCGCCCGCTGGCGGCTCGGCGTCGCCGACCTCGCGGCGCTGTGGCAGCGCGCGCGGGAGATCGTGCCCGGCGAGCCGGCCCCGCGCGGGCCGCTCTCGGCCGCCGAGCTGGCGGTCGGGGCGCTGCCCGGCGAGCAGGCCGAGCAGGCCGGCCTCGTCGACGCGCTGGACGACCCCGGCGAGCCGGAGCGCTACTCGCCTGCGGGCCACGAGCGGATCACGCGGCTGGCGCGGGAGCTGAGCTGGCTGCGCGCGCGGGCGTCGGCGCCGCTCACCGACCTGGTCGCCGACGCCGAGCGGATGCTGCTGCTCGACGCCGAGACGGCGGCCCGTCCCGGCCCGGTCGGCCGGGCCCATCTGGACGCGTTCGCCGATGTCGTGGCCGACTTCGCCACCGGCGCGGAGGTCGCGACGCTGCCCGCGCTGCTCGACTTCCTGGAGACGGCGGAGAAGGCGGAGGACGGGCTCACCCCCGGCGAGGTGGAGGTCGCGCCCGATCGCGTGCAGGTGCTCACCGTGCATGCGGCCAAGGGCCTGGAGTGGGAGGTCGTGGCCGTCCCGCACCTGGTCACGCAGGTCTTCCCGGGCCGCAGGATCAGCGGGAGCTGGCTGACCAACCCGGTCGAGCTGCCCGTCGCGCTGCGCGGCGACGCGCACGACCTCCCGGTGCTCGACCTGCCCGCCGACGGCGACCGCAAGCAGCTGGAGGACGCGCTCAAGGAGCACTCCGAGGCCCTCGACGAGCGGCGGCTCGCCGAGGAGCGGCGGCTGTTCTACGTCGCGCTCACGCGGTCGGAGCGGGTGCTGCTCGCGTCCGGGCACCGGTGGGGCGCGGCGGGGGAGCGGCCACGGGAGCCGTCGGAGTTCCTGGTGGAGGTGGCGGCCGCGCACCCCGCCGAGCACTGGGCCGAGGCGCCGGCGGACGGCGAGGTCAACCCGGCCACGCTCGACCAGCCCACCGCGTCCTGGCCGGTCGACCCGCTCGGCCTGCGCTCGCCCGCCGTGCACGCGGGCGCGGAGCTGGTGCGTGCGGCCGTCCGCGAGCTGGAGGAGCGGCGCACGGCCCGCGCTGAGCCGGGCGCCCAGCTGGAGCTGATGGCCGGGTCGGAGGAGCCGCCCGAACCCCCGGACGACGAGGACGAGCCGGCCGACCCGGGGGCTGGGCCGAGGACGTCGACGTGCTGCTCGCCGAGCGGGCCGCCGCGCGGGCCCGGCCGGCAGTGGCGCTGCCGCCGCAGCTCTCGGTGAGCCAGCTCGTCGCGCTCGCGGCCGACCCGGCCGCGCTGGCCGCCCGGCTGCGCCGTCCACTGCCGCTGCCGCCCAACCCGCACGCCCGCCGCGGCACGGCGTTCCACGCGTGGCTGGAGCAGCGGTTCGGCGCCGCGCAGCTGCTGGACGTCGACGAGCTGCCGGGCGCGGCCGACGAGGACGCCGCACCCGACGACGACCTGCCCGAGCTGCAGCAGGCGTTCCTGGCGAGCGCGTGGGCGGAGCGGCGGCCGGTGGAGGTGGAGGTGCCGTTCGAGACGGTGGTCGCGGGCGTCGGCGTGCGCGGCCGGATGGACGCCGTCTTCGCCGACCCGGACGGCGGCTACACCGTGGTCGACTGGAAGACCGGCGCGCTGCCCGACCCCGCGCGGATGCCGGCGCTCGCCGTGCAGCTCGCGGCGTACCGGCTGGCGTGGGCCGGGCTCGCCGGGTGCAGCCCGCACGAGGTGCGCGCGGTGTTCCACTTCGTGCGGCCCGACGTCACGATCGGCCCGGAGCACCTGCTCGACGCGGCCGGTCTGCGCAGTCTGGTGGCGTCCGTGCCGGTGGCCTGACCCGACGGCACCCCGGCCTGCGGGCACCGGTCGTGGCGCCCGCCGGGCCGGGGTGCGAGCACTCAGCGGGTGGCCGCGACCTTCTCGTCCTCCTCGGCCAGCTCGGCGTCCAGTTTGCGGAAGTGCTCCTGCGCGCGCGTGAGCACCTCCAGCACCTCGGCGATCTTGTCCTCGGTGACGGCGAAGCGACCGAGTTGCCCCCGCCCTGGAACTCCAGCTCGATGAGGTCCTCGAAGAACTCCGCCTTGACGTCCCAGTCCTTGTCGAGGGCGCTGTGCCAGCTGACGTTCATCTGTCTGGCCTCGCCGAATGCGGTGATCTCCATGCTGCTTCTCCCTGTCGGCCGCTGTGCTCCGTCCACGCGCCGGGGTGCGGGGAGTGGCGCACGGGCCGGTGCTCTACCCTGCCGAGCCATGCCCGCTCCCCGTTCCCGCTCCGAGGGACTCATGTTCCCCGGAAACGCGTGTCCGGTACGCTAGCCGGAAACATGTTTCCCCGCTAGATCGCCAATCGGGTGAAACGTCGTGTACGGAAAGTGAGACGCGATCGTGGCCGAGGCAGTACAGACGATTCCGCGGGTGTTCCTCGGCGAGGCGCTCCGGCAGCTGCGCGACAGCTCCAGGAAGACCCTCGACGACGCCGCCCGCGCGGCCGGCAAGGACCGCGCCCGCCTGATCAAGGTGCTGGACGGCAAGGCGACGCTGACGGCCGCGGAGCTGGAGGCGCTGGCCACGTTCCTGGAGGCGACGCCCGCGCAGCGCGACGAGATCATGGCGCTCGGTGTGGAGGCGCGGAAGAAGCCGACGGGCAGCCTGTACACGGATCTCGTGGAGGGCTCGCACCGCCGGGTCGCCTGGCTGGAGGCGATGGCGAAGGACATCTGGGAGTACGAGAAGGGGATCTACCCGCACCTCGTGCAGTCGCCGACGTACGTCAGGGCGGTCCTCCTGGCATCGAGGGGCATCTGGTGGGAGGGCTCCGACGAGGAGCTGGAGAACCGGGTGACCTACCGCCTCGAACGGCAGCGCCAGGTCTTCGAGGCCGAGCGCCCGAAGCAGGTGGAGATCCTCTTCACGTCGGACACGCTCGACGCCGTGGTCGACGGGCCGGACGTGATGCGCGAGCAGAGCCGTACGTGGTTGGCATGATGGACCGGTACCCGCACCTCACCGTGCGCATCGTGCCGGTGGAGGCGAAGGGCAACCCGGCCCAGCATGGCGGGCTGACGATGTTCCGGTTCGGCGAGGCCCTGCAGCCCGTCGGCTTCCTCCCGACCGTGTACGGTCCGTCGGCGTACTTCGACCGGGTGACCGACACCGAGCGGATCATGCGCGCGTTCAACAAGCTGCGCGAGCTGGCCTGGTCGCCCGAGGAGACACGGAGTCACCTCGAGAAGGGCTAGGGAAAGCAGTGGGCTGGTTCAAGTCGTCCTACAGCGGCGGGGCAACGACCAGTGCGTGGAGTGCCGCATCACTCCCGGTGACGGCGTGCACGTCCGCGACACCAAGCACCGCGAGGCCGGGTCGCTGGCCTTCTCGGTCGCGGAGTGGCAGGCGTTCGTGGACGCGACCAAGGCCGGCGAGTTCGACCTACGCTGAGGGCGTGACCTGGTTCAAGTCGTCCTACAGCGCGGCCAACGACAACTGCGTGGAGTGCCGCGTTGCTCCTGAGCGTGTGCACGTCCGCGACTCGAAGCACCGCGACGGCCCGTCACTCGTCTTCCCGTCCGACGAGTGGCGGGTATTCGTGAACGCCACGAAGGCGGGCGAGTTCGACCTGGCCTGAGCCGTTCGTTGTTCAGATGGCTACGGTGCCGGGGTGGCCGATCCCCGAACCTCGTGGCGCGACATCGCCGGTGCCGTGCCGCCGGTGATGCGGCTGGCGCGCAACCGTCTGTCCCGGGCCGAACGCGGCGCGGGCCGAGGCACCTTCACGACCGACGCGCACACCGGCGGCTGGACGGCCCGGGTCGACGTCGACATCCGCGTCGAGCCTGCGCCGGACGACGTCGCCGCGGCGCTCGGTCTCGCCCCGGGCGCCGAGGTGCTGGTGCGCGACCGGGTGATGTTCGCCGATGACGTGCCGGTGCAGCTCGCCACCAGCTGCCTGCCCCGCGATCTCACTGAGGGCACCGCCATCGAGCGTGCGGACACCGGCCCCGGCGGGGTCTACGCCCGTCTCGAAGAGGCGGGGCACGTCCTGACCCGTTTCACCGAGGCCGTGCGGATCGGGCGGGCTGCTGAACGGGAGGCCGACCAGCTCGACGTCCCGGTGGGTGCCGCCCTCTACCGGATCCAGCGGACCGCGCACACTGCCGCGCGGCCGGTCGAGGTCAACCTCATCACGGCGGTGGGCGCCGTTACGAGCTCTTCTACGAGCTGCCCGCCGAGTAGCCGCCGGGCGGTGAGAGGTGCAGGCCGGTCCAGAGGAGCGCGTCCTCGCCACGTACCCAGGTTCCACGGTCGCGACCGTCCCTGATCACGGGGTTGGCTCCTCAGTAGCGCTGACCATGCCGGCGTACCCGGCGGCGAGCGCCGGGGTGGTCTCGGCGCACACACCCGCGGAGATCAGCACCTCGGCGAGCGCCGTGACGTCGACGCCGGTGCGGGCGGAGAGGTCGCGGAGCCCGACCGGATGGCCGCTCAGGAGGGGGCGAAGAGCGGGCAGGACCCCGGCCGGAGCGGTGATCCTCCGGCCTGCCGCCTGCACGACCAGGGACCCGTCGTGGACGTCCAACTCGGGCCGGAAATCGGTCACACAGACCACCGTCTCCGGCGGCCCGAACAGGCCCGGGCTGGTGGGGTGCCTGCCGGTTGTGTGCTCGCGCCGGCGAGTCGTCAGGTACTCGGAGGGACCGCGCGAGCTGAGTACCATCGAGGCGGCCGCGGCGAGTTCGTGATGCCCGGTGCACTCGTCGAGGTCGCGACGGAACCGGGAGTCGGCACGGGCCTGGTCGGCGATCCACGACAGCCAGTCGACGCCCGTGCGCCGGGTGATGCCGAAGGTCGCGTGCAGGCTGAACCCGGCTCCGCTACCGGTCCGGGTCGCCTGATGCCACCAGCCCCGCGGGATGTGCATGACGTCCCCGGCGCGCATGGTGCCGGACCAGACGACGTCGGTGCTGGGCCGGGTGTTCGGTACGGCGTCGCGGTCCATCGGCGCGGTGCGCGACGGGCCACGCACCTCCCAGCTCTTCTCCCCGGCGAGCTGGACGCAGAGCACGTCGTGCGAATCCCAGTGGATTCCCCAGCCACCGGCGTCCTGGGTGGTGAGGTACACGTTCACGCGGGCGATTTCCCCGGCCCACCAACTCAGCGCCCGGCATGCGACTTCCATGGTGGCGTCCAGCGGGCCGAGGTCGTCCAGCACGAGGGTGCAGCCGGTACGGAGCAGCCGCCCGATATTGGGCATGTCCGCCATCGAGATCCGGTGACCTCTGCTGGACGTGGTCACGCTGAGGTAGTCGCGTGGGTGGAGGTCGCCGCCGCCCTGGAGGCACCGGAGCTGCGGGTAGTGGAGGCTGCGGCGCGCGATGATTTCCAGCAATGCGGCCGGGCCGAGAAGCCGGTCGCACAGACCGGCGTCGGGCAATGGGCCAATGGCGAACTCGGTACCCAGAAGTGCAGGACCGGTCCAGTCGAGGGCACGTTCGATATCGCGGACGAGCCGGTGGTCCATGGCTGAGTTTCCTTCCCGGTGAAGGGCCGTGGCGGCCCCAGGAATAGGGCCGCCACGGTGTCGACTGCGGATCAGCCGTCCTTGTTCTCGCCGGAGTCCCCGGTCGGACCGTCGCCGTTGCTGGCCTGGCGGCCGCGGACGGTCGGCAGCTCCTCGACCGTGATGTCGACGTCGATGTCCATGTGATCACCTCCTCTCCGGTGTCATCGAAGGTCGGCGACGAGCTGGTCGGCCGCTTTCGCGGCCGGTTCGGTGAGCGCGCGCGCGTCGGCGCGGCGATCGGCGATCCGCAGGATGTTGCTGACCACCCACAGCCGCGCGATCCGGCCCGACCGGGATTCCAGGTCGTCGTGAAACTCGGTGAGAACGCGGTCGGCCACCGCGGGAAAGGCGAGAGCCGTGGCCCACAGCCCGGCGGCGTCGTTGCCGCGCGGGGCCAGGCCCCAGTCCGCCCAGTCGAGCAGGACCGGCCGCGGGGCGGTGAGATTGCCCCAGTGCAGGTCGCCGTGGGAGGTGGTCCACTCCGTGACGGTGGTGTCGACGCTCTGGACCGCGCCGCCGAGCACCTGGCTGATGCGGCGCGTGATCAGCTCCTGACGGCCGGACACCCGGAAGGTCCGGAAGCCCGCGAGCGCGGCCAGCGCCGTGCGCAGTTGCGTCCACCAGGTGTCGGGCAGTCCGGGATCAGCGGTGAGCACGGCGCCGCGGCCGGCGATCACCGGCTCGGCGACCAGCTCCATCTCCTCCGCCCGCCACACCCGGCCGCTGCTCGCGTCGAGCCAGGTGGCCGACTGGAACCAGGCCGGCTTGGGGACGTCGCGGATGACGGAGGCAGCTTCGGCACCCACCCAGGCCTGCGGCTGGATCACCGTCGCGGATCGCGAGTCGACACGCACCCAGGTGCCGCGGTCGGTGCGGTACCCGGACGATTCCGCCCACGCACCCGTCGCCATCGTGGAGCGGTCCAGCCGCAGCGCCAACCGGCGCTCGACTTCGGCAACGACGTCATCCGGCACATCCACGGTCCTTCTCCTTGCTCTCGCCATTTGTCAGTGAACATGTGCGTGCGGGTGCCCGTGATCGTCTGTGCCGCTCGCGGGTATCGCGTCCCGATTCCGGGTAGGGCCTTGACCCGATCGGACCTGACGTAGTACTTGCGGGACGGTGAGTATTGGGGGAGTGTCCCGCCGGTCCGTAGGCGCCATTCTGCGCGCCGAGCGTCTGCGCCGTCGGCTCACGTTGGCCCAGGCCGGCAAGTTGCTGGGCTATTCACCGTCGGCGCTGTCGCGGATCGAACTCGGTGACCGTCGTCTGGATGTCGAATCGCTGCTGCGGCTCGCCGAGTGCTACGGCATCCCGCCGTCCCGCCTCGGAGTCGCTAATCTCAGCGCCCGAGATGGCGTCGACGGGAGCGGTGACGACGTGCAGCGCAGACAGTTCCTGGCCGCGGCTGCCGGGGCCACCATTCCGGGTTGGCTCCTGACCAGGCTCGATGATGCGCTGGTGACGCTGCCTGACGCGGCCGGCCCGGTCACGGTGCAGACCGTTGAGGCGCGCAAGGCAGCGAGCCAGGCGTTGTTCGACGCCGCGAGCTACACCGCGCTGGTGGCCGGGCTGCCCGATCTGTTGGCCGCCGCCCAGGAACTCGCCGACGGCACGGACGAGCCGGCCGCACAGTCGTGTGCGGCCGGATGCTACGAAATCGCGACCCACGCCCTGAACAAGATCGGTCGTCATCGGGCGAGCCGGCTCACTGCCGACCGGGCGATGACCCACGCGCGTCGGTCGGACTCACCGCTGGCCGTCGCGTCGTCCTCCCGTGCGCTGAGCGTCGTGCTGCGCCATGAGGGCCGGGCCCCTGTCGCGCAGCGGGTGAACCTCGCCGCGATCCGTGCGCTGGAGGCCACCGGCCTCCTCACCACGGCGGAGCGGACGGTGCTGGCGCGGACGCTGTGCAGCGCCGCGTATGCGGCGGCGCAGAGCGGTGACCGTGACCGGGCCCTGGAGCTGATCGCCGACGCCCACCGCTCGGTCCGCGGGCTTCCGGGCCACACGGCGGCGCAGGTGCAGCTCTACCAGGTCGGGGTGCACTGGGCGGTCGGGGACTCCGCTCGTGCCCTGGACTCCGGGCGGGGCCTGCACCCCGCCCAGTTCGCCACTCCGGAACGGCGGGGCCGGCTCCACACCGACCTCGCCCGGGCCTGGTGGCAGCACGAACGACCCGAGCGGACCGCCCTCTCCCTGGTCGCCGCGCACCGGGAGGCACCGACGGAACTCACGGACCGTCCGGCCATCCGTCGGATCGCCTTCGACCTGATCGACCGGCACCCGCGGGTCACTGGCGTCCGCGAGCTTCGGGTGGCCCTGCGTTCGGCGGGGCCGGCAGGCTGACTCGCGCGCTCAGAGAAGCGCGGCGAGCTTCGTGATCGTGTTCCAGTTGCGGGCCGTGACGTCCACGCCCACCTGCTTCGTGAGGTAGCCGCCGATGTCGGGCGCGGCCATCAGGCCGTCCGGGCACCACTGGTAGGCGGCGCGCAGGCCGAGCCGTGCACGGTCCGGGTCCTCCGGCACGACCTCGTGGCCGATCACCAGCGCCGGGTCCACCGGCGCAGGTAGACGTACGCCATCATCCGCGAGCCGTTGTCGGCGACGTCGGCGAACGGGTGGCCGTCGACGACCGTGCGCAGCTCCTCGGCGGTGAGCACCACGGTGCGGGAGGTCAGCCCGAACCGCTCGGGGATCGCCGCCTCGATGCGGGCGGCGTGCTCGGCGGGGTCCGCCTCCGGGCCGGTGAGCACGACGTTTCCGCTGTTCAGCAGGGTCTTGACCGCCGTGAAGCCGAGGTCGTCGAGCATCGTGCGCAGCTCGGCCATGGCCACCCGCTTGGCCTTGCCGACGTTGATCCCGCGCAGGAGCACGACGTACCGGGGCACGGGCGCAGCGTACGGCGGACGGTTCGGGCCCGGACGGTTCGGGGCCGGACCGTCCCGACCGGCCCGCTCCCGCCGCGGTGCTCCCGTAACGTTCTTCGCTGGGGTGTCCCCCACGCGGCGGGTGGGGTCCGGACCGATGGTTGTCTCGGCAAGGAACTGGTCGGGCCAGACGATCTCCGCCGGTCCGGATAGGGTCCGCCCGTGGGCGCGCGCATCGTGCTGTTCGGGGCCACCGGCTACACCGGCGAGCGGACGGCGGCCGCCATGGTCCGCCGCGGGCTGGCGCCCGTGCTCGCGGGCCGCGACCCCGCCCGACTCTCCGGCCTCGCTGGCCGGCTCGGCGGGCTGCCGACGGCCGCCGCCGACGTCACGGCCGCGGCGTCTGTGCGGGCGCTGGTCGGGCCGGGGGACGTGCTGGTCAGCACGGTCGGGCCGTTCGCGACGCTCGGCGGCCCGGCCGTGGAGGCGGCGATCGCGCGGGCGGCATCTACTTCGACTCGACCGGCGAGCCGCCGTTCGTCCGGCGCGTCCACGAGGGGTACGGGCCGCGCGCCGAGCGCTCCGGCGCCGCGCTCCTCACGGCGTTCGGCAGCGACTACGTGCCGGGTGTGCTCGCCGGGGCGCTCGCGCTGCGGGAGGCCGGTCCGGGCGCGACCGGGTGGACGTCGGCCACTTCGTCACCGGCGCCGGCCGCGGCCGCCCGTTCTCCCGCGGCACGCTGCGCTCGATCGGCGGGATCGTGCTCGAACCGAGCTACGCCTGGCGCGACGGCGGGCTGCGGACCGAGCCGGCCGCCACCCGGATGCGGACGTCGACGTGGCCGGGCGGCCGCGCCCGGCCGTCACGATCGGGGCGAGCGAGCAGTTCGCACTCCCGCGGCTCGCGCCGGGCCTGCGCACGGTGGACGTCCACCTCGGCTGGTTCGGCCCGGCCAGCGGGATGCTGCACGCCGGCGCCCGGGTGACGAGCGCGGTGGGGCGCTCGCCCGCGCTGGTCGGTGCCGTCGGGGCGGCGGGCCGGGCGCTGGCCGGCCGGGCCCCGCGCGACCCGGGAGCGGTGCTCGCCGGGATGCGGACGCACGTCGTCGCGGAGGTCTTCGACGCCACCGGCACGCTGCTCGCCCGCACCAGGCTGGCCGCGCCGGACCCGTACACGATCACCGCCGACCTGCTGGCGTGGGCGGCCGGCCGCGCGTCCACGGACGGAGTGCGCGGCACCGGCGCGCTCGACGCCGTCACCGCGTTCGGGCTCGACGAGCTGCGAGCCGGCGCGGCGGAGGCGGGAATCACCCAGGACATCTGACGTCCGCCGCCCGCCCGCCCGCCGGTGACCACTACTCTCACGCCCTCGTGAGGACCGAGCCGCGCCGGCCGCTGGCCGACCCGTCGTTGGTCGGACTCATCCGGATGCCGCAGTCGGGCGTCAGCCCGCTGATCTCGCTGCTGCGCCGGGTGGCGATCGCGCTCGGCGCGCTGACGGCCGCGGCGCTCGTCGTCTACTTCGGCGGCGACGGCTACAAGGACAACAACAGCACCACGCCGATCTCGCTCGGCGACGCCTTCTACTACGCCACCGTGTCGCTCTCGACCACGGGCTACGGCGACATCGTCCCGGTCACGCCGGAAGCCCGGCTGCTGACCACCGTGGTGATCACGCCGCTGCGGCTGCTGTTCCTGATCGTGCTGGTCGGGACGACGGTCGAGCTGCTCACCGAGCGCTCCCGGCAGGCGGTGCGCATCGAGCGCTGGAGGTCCCGCGTGCGGAACCACACGATCGTCGTCGGCTACGGGACGAAGGGCCGGGCCGCCGTCGAGACGCTGCTCGGCGACGGGGCCGACCCCGCCGACATCGTGGTCGTCGACACCGACCGCACCCAGCTCGACGCCGCGGCCGCGCTCGGGCTCGTGACCGTGACGGGCAACGCCACCCGCTCCAGCGTGCTGCGCATCGCCGGCCTCCAGCAGGCCGCGGCGATCGTCGTCGCCACCAACCGCGACGACACCGCCGTGCTCGTCACGCTCACCGCCCGCGAGCTCGCACCGAACGTGCGGATCGTCGCGTCGGTGCGGGAGTCGGAGAACGTGCACCTGCTGCGCCAGTCCGGTGCGAACTCGGTGATCGTCTCGGCGGAGACGGCGGGCCGGCTGCTCGGCATGGCCACCACGAACCCGGCCGTCGTCGAGGTCGTGGAGGACCTGATCACGCCCGACGCCGGCTTCGCGATCAGCGAACGCGAGGTGGAGGACGCCGAGGTCGGCGGCTCGCCGCGGCACCTGACCGACATCGTGCTCGCCGTGGTCCGCGGCGAGGACCTCTACCGGGTGGACGCCGCGGCCGTCGACGCACTCGAACGCGGCGACAAGCTGCTCTACGTCCGGAAGGTCACCCTCCCGGACGAGGACTGACGCCGGCAGCGTCAGCGCGAACGCGGCGCCGCGACCGTCCGGCGGGTCGACGCAGCGCAGCTCGCCGCCGTGCGCGCGGGCGATCCCGCGCCCGATCGCGAGCCCCAGCCCGGCGCCGCCGTGGCTCTCCGTGCGGGCCGCGTCGAGCCGCACGAGCCGGTCGAAGATCCGCTCCCGGTCGGCGGGCGGCACCCCCGGCCCGGAGTCGGTGACGAGCACCGTGACCCACGGGCCGGCGCCGACCTGCACCCCGATCCGCTCGCCGCCGTGGCGACGGGCGTTGTCCAGCAGGTTCGCCAGCACCTGGCTGAGCCGGGCCGCGTCGCCGAGCACGGTGGCCGGCTCGCCGCCGACGTCCACGGTCCGGTCCGGCGCGAGCAGCCGCACCCGGTCGGCCTCGCCGCGCGCCAGCTCCAGCAGGTCGACGGGCTCGCGGCGCAGCTCCAGCCCGGCGTCCAGGCGGGCGAGCACGAGCAGGTCGTCCACGAGCGCCCGGCCCGGCGGCTCTCGCGCAGCAGCAGCAGGTTGAGCCGCTCGCGCTCCTGCGGGGCCAGGTCCGGCGCGATCGCCGCCTCGGCGACGGCCTGCACCCCGGCCAGCGGCGTGCGCAGCTCGTGGGCGGCGTCCGCGACGAACTGGCGGGTGCGCGCCTCGGACGCGCGCGCGGCCGCCTCGGCGCCCTCCAGCGCGTCGAGCATCGCGTCGAACGCCGCGGCCGTGCGGCCCAGCTCGGTGTCGGTGCGGGACGGGGCGAGCCGGCGGCCGCGGTCGCCGCGCGTGATCGACCGGGCCAGCGCCGTCATGGCGTCCAGCGGGGCCAGCGCGAACCGGGTGGTGAGCAGCGTGACCAGCCCGGCGACCACCAGCGCGCCGAGCGAGAGCCCCAGCAGGATCCGGCGCAGCAGCGACTGCGCGCCCGACACCGGCGCACCGCTCGCCACGAGCGTGAGCTGCGAGCCGTCGGCCAGCTCGGACTGCAGCATCTGGTCGTCGGCCCGGCCGCCGGGGCCGTCCCAGGGCCCCCACGGCCCACCGCGCCCGGCCGGCCCGGGCCCCCACGGCGGCCCGGCGTCCTCGCGCTCGCCCCGGTGGACCACGCCGTCCGGGGTGACGACCGTCGCCCGGATGCCCGGCGCTCGACGCGCTGCGCGACGTCCCCGGCGGGCACGCCTTCCCCGACGAGCTGCCCCGCGAGCGCCGCCCGGACGCCGAGCTGGTCGCGCAGCGCGGCGCGGC
The DNA here is from genome assembly GCA_001942415.1 of Pseudonocardia sp. CNS-139. Taxonomy (GTDB): domain Bacteria; phylum Actinomycetota; class Actinomycetes; order Mycobacteriales; family Pseudonocardiaceae; genus Pseudonocardia. The sequence continues at coordinate 11,852 of MKJX01000223.1, read as the reverse complement.
CCTGAGCGGCGAAGACGACGTCGGTCAGCACCCCGACCAGCAGCAACACGGCCGCGAGCACCACCAGGCTCAGCGCGGTGACCCGGCGCCGCAGCGACACCGTCCGCAACCTGGGCCCGTACCTCACGCGTCGCCTCGGCCTCGTCGCCGGCACGCAGGACGTAGCCGAGGCCGCGCACCGTGTGCAGCAGGCGCGGCTCGCCGAGCTTGCGGCGCAGCGCCGAGACGTGCACCTCGACGAGGTTCGGGTCGTAGTCCGCGTAGCCCCACACCCGCGTCAGGATCTGGCCCTTGCTCACGACGCGGCCGCGCTGGGCGGCGAGGTAGTCGAGCAGCCGCAGCTCAGTGGCCGTCAGCTCGATCGGCGCGCCGCCGCGGCGCACGGAACCCGCGCTCGCGTCGATCAGCAGGTCGCCGACCTCGACGGTGGCCGGGGTGCGGCCCATCCGGCGCAGCACCGCCGTGACTCGCGCGACCAGCTCGGCCAGCGCGAACGGCTTCACGACGTAGTCGTCCGCGCCGCCGTGCAGGCCGCGCAGCCGGTCGTCGACGGCGTCACGCGCGGTCAGCATCACCACCCCGGCGTCGCTGTGCCGGCGCACCACGTCGAGCAGCGCGAACCCGTCCCGGCCGGGCAGCATCACGTCCAGCACCACGAGGTCCGGCCGGAACGCGGCCAGGTCGTCCTCCAGCGTGCGCCCGTCGGCGCGGCCGGACGCGCCGAACCCGGCCTCGGCGAGCCCGGCGAGCACGGCGGTACGGATCGCCTCGGCGTCCTCCACCACCAGCACACGCGCGGTCATGCGGCCATTCTGCGCCGCGCCGGGCGGCCGGTCCTGAAGATCGGCTGAAGGGGCGTCCGGCTTCAGGCCCGGTTCAGGAACGGGGAGCAGCGTCGGTGGCGACGGAACGCACACCGCACCCGAGGGGGACACCGGCATGACCACCACCGAACCGCCCACCACCCAGCACCCCGCACCGCCGCCCGGGCCGCCGCCGCGCCGGCCGTGGAGCTCCCGGCTGCGCAGCCGGGGGTTCGTCATCGGCGCCGTCGTCGTGGCGGTGATCATCGTCGGCGGGGTCGCCGCCGCGCTGCTCATCCCGCGGCCGGGCCCCGACCGCGGCTGGTTCGGCCCCGGCTTCGGCCCCGGCAACTCCGAGTGGGCCGGGCCTGCCTACGGCCCCGGCCGGGATGGCCCTGGGCCGGCCCGTGGCGCGGCGGCCGCGCCGAGCACGGGCGGCCGGCGTCGGCGACGGCCCGGTTGTCGCCGGCACCGTCGTCTCGGCCGGGAACGGCACGCTCGTCGTCGCTGTGGACGGCGGCACGCAGCGCAGCCTGCGCACCGACGGCGACACCCGCGTGCTCGGCGACGGCAACTCCGCGCTCGGCGACCTCCAGACCGGCGAGCGGGTGGTCGTCCGCATCGACGGCACCGGCGACGCCGCCCGCGCCGTGCTCGTCTGGACCCCGCAGGCGCACGTCACCGGCACCGTCACGGCGCTGAGCGGCGCCAGCGCGACGGTCGTCGCGCTCGACGGGCTGACCGTGACGGCCGACGTCTCCGCCCTCTCCCAGCGCCCCACGGCCGGCGACGTCGTGGTGCTGACGGGGGTGGCGGCCGACGGCACCACGCTCCGCGCCGACGGGATCCGGATCCTGCCCCGGGCCTCCTGACGACGGCGACCCGGTCTCGCGAGTTGCAGCAAAGCCACCCTGACGCCGCCACGCTGCATGAGGGTGGCTTTGCTGCAGCGGGGCTGTGGCGGTCAGCGCCGGCTGCCGGGGTCGGCCAGCAGGTCCTGCACCACCGCCGTCGCCGCCCCCGTCAGCGCCGCGTCCGGGCCGAGCGCCGAGTAGCGGACGTCCACCGCGGGCCGCGAGACCACCCGCGTCTCCAGCTCGGCCCGCACGGCGTCGATCAGGGTGGGTCCGCAGCGCGGGTAGACCCCGCCCAGCACCACCGCGGGCACGTCCAGCAGGTTGATCGCCCCGGCCAGTGCCACCCCGAGGGCCCGTCCGGCGGTGGTGAGCGAGTCGGCGTGCAGCACCTCCAGACCGGCCGCCGTCTCCAGGCAGCCGCGGCCGCCGCAGTGGCAGGGCGGCCCGTCCGGGTCGACGACGACGTGCCCGATCTCGCCGGCCCGCCCGCCGGCGCCGTGGAAGAGCCGCCCGCCCAGCAGGATCCCGGCGCCGACGCCGATCCCGCCGGAGACGCACACCGCGTCCGCGGGCCCGCCGGACCACAGCTCGGCCAGGGCCGCGAGGTCGGCCTCGTTGTACGCGCGAACGTCGATGCCCCCGAGTCGAGCATGCAGCTCGGCGCCGACGGCCACGTCCACCCAGCGCGGCAGGTTCGGGGCGCGTTCGAGCACCCCGTCCCGGCTGACGACGCCCGGCAGCGCGACGGCCGCGCCGGCGATGCCCAGCCCGGCCTCCGCCACGACCTCGGCGGCCAGGGCCGCGGCGGTCGCGAGCCCGGCGGCGGGCGGGGCGTCCCGGTGGTCCGACGCGGCGGTCCGGCGGGCCCGGACCCGGCCGGTCAGGTCCACCACACACGCCCCGACCGCGTCGACGCCGATCTCGACGCCGAGCCCGGCCGGCCCGGACGGGTCGAGCCGCAGCGGGCTCGCCGGCCGTCCGGTGCCGCCGCGCGCGGCCGCCAGCTCCGTGACGAGCCCGGCCGCGATCAGCTCCTCCACCAGCGACGACACCGTGCCGCGGGTGAGCCCGGTGCGTGCGGCGACGGTCGCGCGCGACACCGGCTCCGGGCCGGCCACCTCCGCCAGCACGAGCGCCAGGTTGTGCCGGCGGACGGTGTGCTGGCCGGCGGCGGTCACAGGCGGGTCGCCGTCGATCCCACCGGACCTCGGCGTACCGCTCCCGGACGGCCGGTGTGGGCGTGGCCTCGACGTCTCCGTGCCCGCGGCGGCCCAGTCCGGCGGGGCGGGCGTGCCGGCGAGCACCCACGCGGCCTGCCGCGCGGCCCCGTCGGCGACGTAGTCGCCCGGTGTCGGCCGCAGCACCGGCCGCCTGAACACGGCCGGCGCGATGCGCGCCACCGCCTCCGACCGCACCCCGCCCCCGACGAGCAGCGCCCGCCGCACCGGCACCCCGGCCTCGACCAGCGCGTCGAGCGCGTCGGCCAGGCCGCAGAGCAGGCCCTCGACGGCCGCGCGGGCCAGGTGCGCCGGCGTGGAGCTCGCCAGCGTGAGGCCGTGCAGCGCGCCCGTCGCGTCCGGCCGGTTGGGCGTGCGCTCGCCCTCCAGGTACGGGACGAGCACGAGCCCGTCCGCCCCGGCCGGTGCGGAGAGCGCGAACCGGGCCAGCTCCGCGTGGTCGACGCCGAGCAGCGCCGCGGTCGCGTCGAGCACCCGGGCCGCGTTGAGCGTCACGACGATGGGCAGGTTCTCGCCGGTGGCCGAGGCGAAGCAGGCGATGGTGCCGGTCTCGTCGGTCACGACGGCCGGGGTCACCGCGGACACCACCCCGGACGTGCCGATCGAGACGACGACGTCCCCGCGGCCCGCGCCGAGCCCGAGCGCCGCGCCCGCGTTGTCGCCCGCGCCCGGGCCGAGCAGCAGCCCGTCGGGCGTGCGGCCGGCGGCTCCGCCGGGCCGAGCACCCGCGGCAGCCGCACGTCGGAGCGGCCGAACGCGCGTTCCAGCAGGTCGAGCCGGTACTCGCCGGTGAGGCCGAGGTAGCCGGTGCCGCTGGCGTCGGAGCGGTCGGTGACGAGGTCGTCGAGCGAGCCGGTGCCGCGCAGCTTCCACGTGAGCCAGTCGTGCGGGAGGCAGACGGCCGCCGTGCGCCGGGCGTTCGCCGGCTCGTGCGCGGCGAGCCAGCGCAGCTTGGTGGCGGTGAACGACGCGACCGGCACGAGCCCGGTCGCCGTGGCCCACTCCTTCGCACCCAGCTCGGCGACGAGGTCGGCGGCCGCGCCGGCGGAACGGGTGTCGTTCCACAACAGCGCGGGCCGCACGACCTCCCCGCCGGCGTCGAGGCACACCATCCCGTGCTGTTGGCCGGCAACGGCCAGTGCCTCGACGCCGTGCAGCCCGCCCGCGTCGGCGAGCGCGCCCTGTAGGGCGTCCCACCACGCGGCCGGGTCGACCTCGGTGCCGGGCGGGTGCGGTGCCCGCCCGGAAGGACCAGCTCACCCGTCGCGGCGTCCCGGATCAGACCGTGCAGGCTGTGCCGACCCCCGCGACGAGACTCACGACCGCGCGCCGAGCAGGTGCTCGACCGCGAGCTGGTTGAGCCGCACGAACCCGTAGCCGCGCTCCCCCGGCCTTCACCGGGTCGAAGTCCTCGAAGGCGGAGCGGTCGGCCTTGAGGTCGGCGACGGTCTCGCCGGCGTTCAGCGTGGGCTTCGCCAGTTCGGCCACGCCCGACACGGCCAGCGCCTCGGCCACCTCGGGGTCCGCCCGGAACGCCGCCGCGCGCTCCTTGAGCAGCAGGTACGTGCTCATGTTCGCGGCCGCCGACGTCCAGACGCCGTCGACGTCCTCCGTGCGCAGCGGCTTGTAGTCGAAGTGCCGCGGGCCCTCGTAGCGCGGGCCGCCGCCCGGCGCGCCGTTCTCCAGCAGGTCGACGGTGGCGAACGCGCTGAGCAGGTCGCCGTGGCCGAACACCAGGTCCTGGTCGTACTTGATGCCGCGCTGGCCGTTCAGGTCGATGTGGAAGAGCTTGCCGGCCCACAGCGCCTGCGCGATGCCGGCGGTGTAGTTGAGCCCGGCCATCTGCTCGTGGCCGACCTCCGGGTTCACGCCGACGATGTCGCCGTGCTCCAGCTCGGCGATGAACGCGAGCGCGTGCCCGAGCGTGGGCAGCAGGATGTCGCCGCGGGGCTCGTTGGGCTTCGGCTCGATGGCGAAGCGGATGCCGTAGCCCTGCTCCTTGACGTAGGCGGCGAGCGTGTCGATGCCCTCGCGGTAGCGGTCGAGCGCGGCGGCGATGTCCTTGGCGGTGTCGACCTCGGCGCCCTCGCGGCCGCCCCAGAACACGTACGTCGTGGCACCCAGCTCGGCGGCGAGGTCGAGGTTGCGCAGCACCTTGCGCAGCGCGAACCGGCGGACGCCGCGGTCGTTGCTGGTGAACGCGCGTCCTTGAAGACGGGGTGGGTGAACAGGTTCGTCGTCATCATCGGGACGACGAGGCCGGTCTCGGCCAGCGCCGCCTTGAAGCGCTCGACGATCCGGTCGCGCTCGGCGGCGTCGGTGCCGAACGGGACGAGGTCGTCGTCGTGGAAGGTGATGCCCCACGCGCCGAGGTCGGAGAGCCGGTGCACGGTCTCGACGGGGTCCAGCCGGGGGCGGGTGGCCGTGCCGAACGGGTCGACGGCCTGCCAGCCGACGGTCCACAGGCCGAAGCTGAAGTGGTCCTCGCGGGTGGGCTGCGGCATCGCGAGCTCCTTTGTTCGGGCATCGTACAAACTGGTTCACGGTAGCGCGCCCGGCTGTTCCTGGCTACGTGGCGCCAGGCCGGCTTGCAATGGCGCCATCGATGCGCCATAGTGGCGCCATGGACCTGACCTCGCATGTGGACAACCTCGGTCACGAGCTCGCGGAGCTGCTGGCGACCGGGAGCCCGGAGGCAGGTGCGCTCGTCGAACGTCTCGGTGCGTCGCTGGAGTCGGCCGTCCGGCTCACGCTGCTCGACGCGCTGTCGGCCGCAGCGGACGAGATCACCCGCGACCTGGCTCCCGGTTCCGTCGAGATCCGCCTGCGCGGGCGCAACCCGGACTTCGTGGTGACGCCGCCGCCGGCGGAGAGCGCGCCCGGACCGGCCGCCGCCGCAGCATCCACCGCCGGCTATGACGCCACGGTGGCGCCGGATGGCGTGCCGGGAGCCGACGAAGGCGCCACCGCGCGCATCAACTTCCGGCTCCCGGAGCACCTCAAGGCCGCGATCGAGGACGCCGCCGCCCGGCAGGGCCGCTCGGTCAACGCCTGGCTCGTCCAGGTCGCGGCGGCGGCCCTGCAGCAGCCGGGCCGCGAGCACCCGGCCGACACGCACGCCAGGCGCGGAGCGCAGCGCTACACCGGCTGGGTCCGCTGACCCGGCACCCCACGCATTCCCGCCCGGAATGCGCCCGACTCACCCGAGCTGATTTCACCGAACTGGAGAGGTGGCACAGCCATGCCCACTTTCGAGACCCCCGGACCGATCTCCCTCGTCGTCGACCTCGGCGCCGCGTCCGTGCGGCTGGTCGCGGGCGACCGCACCGACACGACCGTGGAGGTGCGCCCGACCGACCCGTCGGACGAGTCCGACGTGAAGGCCGCCGCGCAGGTCCGCGCCGACTACGCGAACGGCACCCTGACCGTCGAGGGCCCGAAGTTCCGCGCCTTCGACTTCTCGAAGAAGAGCCGCTCGGTCGCCGTCACCATCGAGCTTCCCGCGGGCTCGAACGTGCGCGGCGACCTGCAGATGGGCAACTTCCGGTGCATCGGCCCGCTCGGCGGGTGCCGGCTGCGCACGGCCGCCGGGGACCTCGGGCTGGACCGGACCGGCCCCGCGCACCTGCACACCGCCGCCGGCCACGTCACGGTGGACCGCGTCGGGGGCGACGCCGACATCTCCACCGGGTCGGGCCGGGTGCACGTCGGCGAGATCGACGGCGCGGCCGTCGTCAAGAACTCCAACGGCGACACCGAGATCGGCACGGTCACCGGGAACGCCCGGGTCCGGGCCGCGAACGGGGACATCTCCGTCGGCCACGCCCTCGGCGGCCAGGTCGAGGCGAAGAGCGCGAACGGCGACATCCGGCTCGGCGAGGTGACGCACGGCTCCGTCGACCTCAAGACCTCGATGGGCGACGTCGAGGTCGGCATCGCCGAGGGCACCGCCGCGTGGCTCGACGTCTACACCGGGTTCGGCCGGATGGTCCGGGAGCTGGGCGAGGCCACCGCGCCGTCCCCGCAGTCCGACGGGTCCGTCGAGGTGCACGCCCACACGTCCTACGGCGACATCACCGTCCGCCGTTCCTGAACTCTCATCGAGGGGGAGCGACTCATGAACGCGAATCCGGTCCAACCGGCGATCCTGACCGCCGGGCTGCGGAAGTCGTTCGGCACCAACGTCGTGCTGGCCGGCCTCGACCTGGACGTCCCGCGGGGCACCGTCTTCTCGCTGCTCGGCGCAACGGGGCCGGGAAGACCACCACCGTCAAGATCCTCACCACGCTGATCGGGTCGGACGGTGGCACCGCCCGGGTCGGCGGCCACGACCTGGCCACCGAGCCCGAGGCCGTCCGCAGGCGGATCGGGGTGACCGGCCAGTTCTCGGCGGTCGACAACCTGCTCACCGGCGAGGAGAACCTGCTCCTCATGGCCGACCTGTTCCACCTCGGCCGGGCGGGCGGCCGGCGGCGAACCGCCGAGCTGCTCGAACGGTTCGACCTGGTGGACGCGGCCCGCCGGACGGCCGCCACCTACTCCGGCGGGATGCGCAGGCGGCTCGACCTGGCGATGACGCTGGTCGGCGCCCCGGAGATCATCTTCCTCGACGAGCCGACCACCGGCCTCGACCCGCGCAGCCGCCGCGAGATGTGGCAGATCATCCGCGAGCTCGTGGCCGGCGGCGTCACCATCTTCCTGACCACGCAGTACCTCGACGAGGCCGACGAGCTCGCCGACCGGATCGCGGTGCTCGACCACGGCCGGCTGGTCGCCCAGGGCACCGCCGACGAGCTGAAGCGTCGCATCCCCGGCGGCCACGTCCGCCTGCAGTTCGCCGACGCCCGAACCTCGACGCGGCCGCCCGCGCGCTGGGCCAGGTGCTCCGCGACGGCGACGCGCTCGCCCTGCAGGTGCCGGGCGACGGCAGCGTGCGCTCCCTGAAGGCGCTGCTCGACCACCTGGACCGCGCGGCGGTCGAGGTCGACGCGCTCACCGTGCACACCCCCGACCTCGACGACGTCTTCCTCGCCCTGACCGGCAACCCCACGTCCGAGGCCGAGACGGCCGAGATCGAGAAGGTGACCGTCCGATGACCGCCTACGCCCTCACCGACTCGACGACGATGCTGCGCCGCAACCTCCGGCGCATGCTCCGCTACCCGTCGATGACGCTGATGCTCGTCGGGATGCCGATCGTCTTCCTCCTGCTCTTCGTCTACGTCTTCGGGGGGACGCTCGGCGCCGGGCTCGGCGGCGGGCCCGTCGACCCCTCCGCGGGCCGCGCGGCGTACGTGAACTACGTCGCGCCGGCGATCATCCTGATGACGGTCGCCGCCGTCGTGCAGGGCACGGCGATCTCGGTCGCGATGGACATGACCGAGGGGATCATCGCCCGGTTCCGCACGATGCCGATCGCGCGCGTCTCCGTGCTGACCGGGCACGTCATCGGCAGCCTGATCCAGGCCCTGATCAGCCTGGCCATCGTGATCGGCGTCGCGCTGCTCGTCGGGTTCCGGCCGTCGGCGAACCTCGGCCAGTGGCTCGCCACGATCGGCTTCCTCGTGGTCGTCTCCGTCGCGCTGATCTGGCTGTCGGTGGCGCTGGGCCAGGTGAGCAAGAGCGTCGAGACCGCGAGCAACCTGCCCATGCCGCTGACCCTGCTGCCCTTCCTCGGCAGCGGGTTCGTGCCGACCGACTCCATGCCGGCCTGGCTGCGCTGGTTCGCCGAGTACCAGCCCTTCACACCCATCATCGAGACGCTGCGCGGGCTGCTCATGAACCAGCCTCTCGGCAACAACGCGTATCTCGCCCTCGGCTGGTGTCTCGTCATCGGAGTCGGTGGATACCTCTGGTCGAAGCGGCTGTTCAACCGTGAGTACGCCTGACGGGGTCCTGGCCGGCGCTGTTCCGCCCGTTCACACCCTCCGCAGCCTGGCCCGCCGACCCGCCGCCGGCTGAGCGGCCACCGAGGAGAAGACCATGCAGGACTCGCCCACGGCCGTCCCCGCGACGGCCATGCCCACCACCCGCCCGGCCGGGTGCCCCTTCGACCCGCCCACCGGGCTGGGCCGCATCCGCGACGAGCACCCGGTCGTCCGGATGACCTACCCCGACGGCACGAGGGATGGCTGGTCACCGGCCACGCGCAGGCCCGCGCGGTGCTGGCGGACAGCCGGTTCAGCTCGCGGTACGAGCTGATGCACTTCCCGTTCCCCGGCATGGAGGGGGTCGAGATCCCGCCCGCGCCGGTCGGGGACCTCACCGGGATCGACCCGTCGGAGCACACCCGCCTGCGCAAGCTGCTCATCGGCCGGTTCACCACCCGGCGGATGCGGCTGCTCACCGACCGCGTCGAGCAGATCACCGCCGAGCACCTGGACGCCATGGAGCGGCAGGGCCCGCCGGCCGACCTCGTGCCGCGTTCGCGCAGCCCGTCCCGGCGGTGATGATCTGCGAGCTGCTCGGCGTCCCGTACGCCGACCGCGACACCTTCCAGCGCCACGCGATGGCCGTGAACGACCACAACCTCGCGCCGGAGGAGCGGTTCGCGGCCTACGGCGACCTGGACGCGTACGTGGGGGAGCTGGTGCCGGCCAAGCGGGCCGCGCCCACCGACGACCTGCTGAGCGAGCTGACCGCGAGCGACCTCAGCGACGAGGAGCTGCGCGGCGTCGGGACGTTCCTGCTGGGAGCCGGGCTCGACACCACCGCCAACATGATCGCGCTGGGGACGTTCGCGCTGCTCAGCCACCCCGAGCAGCTCGCCGCCCTGCGGGCCGACCCGGCACTGGCCGACCGGGCCGTCGAGGAGCTGATGCGCTACCTGACCATCGCGCACACCAACGTCCGGTCGGCGCTTGCGGACGTCGAGCTGGACGGGCACCTGATCCGCGCCGGCGAGACCGTCACCGTCTCGATGCAGGCGGCCGACCGCGACCCGGCGAGGTTCGCCGACCCGGACGCGCTCGACCTGCACCGGCAGGCGAGCGGGCACCTGGGCTTCGGGCACGGCCTGCACCAGTGCCTCGGCCAGCAGCTGGCCCGCGTCGAGATGCGGGTCGCGCTGCGCGCGCTCGTCACCCATTTCCCGACGCTGCGCCTGGCCGTCGCGCCGGAGGACGTGCCGATGCGCGTCAACACCAACCTCGACGGCGTGCACAGCCTCCCGGTCACCTGGGGGTAGGACCGGGGAAAAGGCACCGGCCGGACGGCGGAAGGGGAGCCGCCGGTCCGGCCGGTGCCGCGCGTCCGCGCGAGTAACCTGCGGCGGGTGCGTCTGGCTACGTGGAACGTCAACTCGGCCCTGTCCCGGCTGCCGCGGTTCCTGCCCTGGCTGGACGAGCGTGCGCCCGACGTCGTCTGCCTGCAGGAGACGAAGCTCTCCGACGAGGCGTTCGCGGAGTCGTTCGATGCGCCGCTGGCCGAGCGCGGCTACCAGGTGGCGCACTTCGGCGAGGGTCGCTGGAACGGGGTGGCGCTGCTGTCGCGCGTCGGCCTCGACGACGTCGTGCGGGGGCTGCCCGGCGAGCCGCGGTTCCCGGAGCCCGGCTCGCCCGCCGAGGCCCGCGCGGTGACGGCGACGTGCGGCGGGCTGCGCGTCACCTCGGTGTACGTGCCCAACGGCCGCACGCCGGAGGACCCGCACTACCTCTACAAGCTGGAGTGGCTGGCTGCGCTGCGCGAGTCGGTGACCGACCCGGCCACGGCCGTCGTCGCCGGGGACATGAACATCGCGCCCACCGACGACGACCTGTGGGACCCCGCGGTGTTCGTCGCGCCACCCACGTGACGCCGGCCGAGCGCAAGGCGCTCGCGGAGATCAAGGGGCAGGGCCTGCAGGACGTGGTCCGCGACCGCTGGCCCGGCGAGCGCGTGTTCACCTACTGGGACTACCGCGCCGGGCGGTTCCACCAGGACCTCGGCATGCGGATCGACCTCGTGCTCGCCGGGGCCGACGCGGCCGGGCGGGTGGCGGCGGCGTGGGTGGACCGCAAGGCCCGCAAGGGCACCGGGCCCAGCGACCACGCGCCGGTGATCGTCGACCTCGACACCGCGCCCGACGGCGACATCGGCCCGGTCGTCCCGCCGCCCTCGACCCCGAAGAAGCTGCCGCACCGATCGTGACCGGTGCGCCGGGGTTGTTCGCGCCGGGGTTGTTCGCACAGCGACCGGCTGGCACGGTGCACGCATGCCGGCGCGGAGCGGAGCGGACGGCCGGTGATCCGGCGGTCGGGTCTCCTCGTCACGGCGTTGCTGCTGGTCGCGGGTGCGGGGCTGGCGGCGGCCGCGGTGCTCGGCACCGACGCCGGGCCCGGGCCGGTGCTCGTCGCAGGGGCCGTGCTCGCCGTGGTCGGGGCGGTGCTGCTCGGGCCGCGCCCGCTGCTCGGGCGGGCGTTCGCGGTGCTCGCCGGCGGTCTGCTCGCCGGGTGCGGTGCGGCGTTGTGGCTCGGGGTGGACGCGCTCGGCTGGGCCGACGGTGCCGGGTGGGCCGGTCTCGCGGGGCTCGCCGGGGTCGCGGCGGGCGGGGTCGCCGTGGCGCTGCCGCCGGACGGGCACCCGCCGCACCCGGGTTTCCCGAGCCTGCTCGCCGGGGTGCTGCTGGCCGTGTCGGCGCCGCTCGCGGTGGCCGGGAGCCTCGGGGCGCTGGCCACGCGGCGGGCCGTCGTCCCGCCGGTGACCGCAACGGGCTGGTCGCGCACCCTGCTCGGGATCCCGCTCGCCGCAGGGGCCGGGCTCGCGGCGGCCGCGGCCGTACTGCTCGTGCTGAGCACCCGCAACCCGGCCGACCCCGTCCGGACCCGGCTGCTCGGCCTCGGCGGATGCGGCCTGGTGGTGGGCGTCGCCGCCACCGTCTGGCTCGGGCTTGGCGCCGGCTGGGGGCGCCCGGCCCGGGCGCGTGCTCGGCCTCGGCGGATGCGGCCTGGTGGTGGGCGTCGCCGCCACCGTCTGGCT
>MKJX01000222.1 GCA_001942415.1 Pseudonocardia sp. CNS-139 | reverse complement strand
AATCGGCGGATCCAGGCGTCCGCCGGCAAGGCGCCGACCGGGCCTCGTACCGGGCGTACTCGGCCCGGTCGGCAACGCTCCACCTGCCCACCCCGCCGGCTCCGCCGGCCAGCCATCCCCCAGCGGCGGGCGGCTGGGCCGTCGAGTTTCGTGGTGAACCTTTCTGGACGGGGCACTAGCTGCGCCGATGGCCGGGGCGGCGGCCGCGGGCGATTCCGGCACCCGCGACCCCGACCCCTACGACGGAGCGCCCCGGCGCTCGGCCGAGACCCGGGCGACCGGGCCGGACGACTCGTTGCTGCTGGTCGGGGCCGGTGTCTCGGGGCCGGCGATCGGCGGTCTGCTCGTCGCCGCACGGCACTGGATCCGGCCCTGGCGGCGCTGCGCCGCTGCCCGCTCTTCAGGGTGAATACCAGGGCTTTTCCCAGGGCATCCTCAGGCAGGATTCAGACTCCGGGCGCATGGTGAGCACATGAGCGACGAGCAGAGGGAGCTGGGCCGGGACGCGACCGCCTCGACCGCAGGCTCCCACACCGGCCAGCACCCCGTTCCGTCCTACGCGATGGCCGGGCCACCCCCGGCCCAGCCGGGGTCGCAGCCCACCACGCAGCCCACCGCGCAGCACCCCACCCAGCAGATCCCCGTCCAGCAGATCCCGGCGCAGCAGATCCCCGGTGCGGGCTACCCGGGCGGCTCGTACCCGCCGCCGCCCCCCGGCGGCCCGTACATGCCCGGCACCGCCGCGCAGCCGGACAAGCCGCGCCGGCAGCGCCCGATGGTGGGCATCGTCGCCGCCGCGCTGATCGCCGGTCTGGTCGGCGGCGGCGCGGGCTTCGGCGGCGCGTACGCGCTGCTCAACAACGGTGGCGCGATCAGCCAGGGCAGCGCGCTGGGCTCGTCGCCGGCCTCCCCAACGCCGTGAACGCCGCGCCGGGCACGGTCGCGGCCGCCGCGCAGACGGCCACCCCCAGCACCGTCGACATCCGCGTCCAGCTGCCGCAGGGCACGGCCGAGGGCAGCGGCGTCGTCCTCACCGCGGACGGCGACGTGCTCACGAACAACCACGTCGTCGCGGGCTCGTCCGGCCAGATCGAGGTCACGCTCGCCGACGGGAGCCAGCACCCGGCCACCGTCGTCGGCACCTCCCCCAGCTACGACCTCGCGGTCATCCGGCTGCAGGGCGTCTCCGGGCTCACCCCGGCCACGCTCGGCCAGAGCTCCGAGGTGCAGGTCGGGCAGCCGGTCGTCGCGATCGGGTCGCCGCAGGGCCTGACGGGCACGGTCACCACGGGCATCGTCAGCGCGCTCAACCGCACGGTGCAGGTCCAGGGCGAGGACGGCTCGTCGGTCGTCTACAACGGGCTGCAGACCGACGCCCCGATCAACCAGGGCAACTCCGGCGGCCCGCTGGTGAACCTGGACGGCCAGGTCATCGGCATCAACTCGGCGATCGAGACGGCCGGGCAGAGCACCGGCAGCATCGGCCTCGGCTTCGCGATCCCGATCGACCAGGCCCGCCGCGTCGCGCAGGAGATCATGACCAACGGCACGGCGACCAAGCCGCTGCTCGGCGTGCAGGGCAGCTCGTCCGGCGACTCGGACGACGGCGCGCAGCTCGCGGTCGTGCAGCCGAACTCGCCGGCCGCAGCGGCCGGGCTCGCCGCGGGCGACGTCGTCACGAAGGTCGGCGACGCGCGGGTGGAGAACTTCTCCGACCTCATCGCCCGGATCGGCGCCTACGCCCCCGGCCAGCAGGTCCCGCTGACCGTCACCGACGGGAACGGCGGCAACGAGCGCACGGTGAACGTCACGCTGGGCAGCCAGCCCGACCAGGCGCGACCACCAGCAGCGGCGGCCAGAGCCAGAACCCGTTCGGCCGGTTCCCGTTCGGCGAGAACAGCCCGTTCGGCGGCGGCAACTGACCCGCTGACACGGACGAAGGAGGCCGCCACCCCGCACCGGGGTGGCGGCCTCAGCCGTGCCGGCGCTCAGCCGCGGCGCAGCACGAGCACGGCCAGCACCAGCCCGGCCGCCACCAGGCCCGCGCTCAGCTGGAACGCCAGGTGGAAGCCGCTGACCAGGGCCTCGTGCGTGCCGCCGAGGGCCTCGGTGCGGGCGGCCGCGACGGCGGCCAGCACCGCCGTGCCGAGCGCCCCGCCGATCTGCTGGCTGGTGTTGGCCAGCCCCGACGCGAGCCCGGCGTCCTCCGGCGTGGCGTCGGACATGATCACGGTCGTGACGGCCGGCAGCACCACCCCGGCCCCGGCGCCCAGCAGCAGCATCGACGGGAGCACGTCGACGGCGTAGCTCCCGACCGGGTCACGGGCGAGCAGCGCCAGCCCGACGACCAGCAGGGCCAGCCCGGCCAGCAGCAGCGACCGGCGCCGAACCGGACGAGCAGCCGTCCCGCCAGCGTCAGCGAGACGAGCCCGATGAGCACCGAGATCGGCAGCACCGCGAACCCCGTCCGGTCGGGCGAGTAGCCGAGCGCCTGCTGCAGGTAGAGCGCCATGACGAACTGGAAGCCGAGCATCCCGGCGATCGTCAGCAGCTGCACGGCGTTGCCGCCGCTCACGGCGCGCGAGTGGAAGATCGACAGCCGGACGAGCGGCTCGGCCGCCAGCCGCTGCCGCACGACGAACGCGGCGAGCAGCGCGACGGCGAGCACGCCGGCGCCGATGCGCAGCGGCGCGTCGACCGTGGTGACGATCGTGAAGACGCCGAGCGTCAGACCGGCCGTGACGAGCGCGCCGCCGAGCGCGTCGGGGCGGACCGCGCGTTCCCGCGGGCCGTCCGGCGCGACCGCCCACAGCGTGAGCGCGACCGCGGCGACGCCGATCGGGACGTTGACGAGGAAGATCCAGCGCCAGCCGACGGTGGCGGTGAGCACGCCCCCGAGCACCAGCCCGATGGACGCGCCGGCCGCGCCGACGAACGCCCATACGCCCATGGCCCTGGCCCGCTCGGCCTGCTCCGGGAAGAGCGCCACGATCATGCCGAGCACCACGGCCGAGGCCGTCGCGGCGGCGGCGCCCTGCGCGAACCGGGCCACGACCAGCATGAACGCGCTGGTCGCGAGCCCGCACAGCAGCGAGGCGAGCACGAACAGCACGAGCCCGGCGAGCAGCATCCGGCGGCGGCCGTAGAGATCGCCGAGCGGCCGCTGAGCAGGAGCAGCCCGCCGAGCGGGACGAGGTAGGCGTTGACCGTCCACGCCAGGTCGGCGGGGGCGAAGCCGAGGTCGGCCTCGATCGCGGGGAGCGCGACGCTGACGATCGTGCCGTCGAGGATGACCATCAGCATCCCCGCGCACAGGACCGCGAGCGCGACCCAGCGGGACGGGGTGGTGCGGGTGGCCGGGACCGTTGCGGCCGAGCTCATGTGGACCTCCTGGGTGAGCAGCCAGAAGGACCGTAACAGATAGTTCTGTTCTAGACGATCTACTCTCGGATCACACCGCTCGGGACGATCGGCGGCGCGGTGCGTTCGGGGTGGGGTCGACGACGGCGAGCGGGCCACCGGGCCCGACCAGCGCCACCATCGCGTCGAGGAACACCTCGCGCTGCTCCGGCGAGAGCGTGCCGAGCACGTCCGCGTAGAGGCCGTCGATGATCGCCGCCGCGTCCCGGAGCGCGCCGGTGCCGGTGTCGGTGACCTCGACGATCCGGGCCCGGCGGTCGGTCGGCGACGGCGTGCGGCGGGCCAGCCCGTCGCGCTCCATGCGGTCGAGCGTGACGACCATCGTGGTCTTGTCCATCAGCGCCCGCTCGGCCAGCTCGCCCTGGGTGAGCGCCGCGGGCGCGGCCTTGGAGAGCACGCAGTAGTCGCGCGGGGACATGCGCAGCTCGGCGAGCGCGTCGCCATCCGTGCGGCGAGCACGTGGCTGGCCTTGTCGAGCAGGTAGGAGAGGTCGGACCGGATCTCCTCGGCGCTAGGCGTGTCCATACAGGTCAGGGTAACGATTTTCCCGTTCGGGATCGTCCGTCACGAGACCGGTCGCGTCCGGAGCAGTTCGGCGGCCGTCGCCTCCGGCGCGGTGACCATGGCGTCGTGGCCGGTGGCGAGCTCGCGCCACTCCCAGCCTCGCGCCGGACGATCGCGTGCCCGGACCGGATCGCCGGATACTCCGGATCGGTGCAGTGGACGTAGGTGACCGGCAGCCCGCCGCCGAGCGGGGCGCGCAGCGGGAACGGCTCGACGTACGGGCGCAGCGGCTGGGGCGTGAGCCGCCGGCCCACCCAGTCCTGGTGGGCCGGGTCGACCAGACCGAACGCGGCCGGCTCCGGCGGCGGGTAGGACAGCCCGCCCGACGCCTCCGCGGCCGCGAGCCGAGCCCGCACCGTGGCGGGCGGGATCCCGGCGAGCCCGGGCTGACCGGCCTCGACCACCACCCCGTCGAGCAGCAGCACCCGGCGGACGCGGTCGGGCACGCGCTGGGCCGCGGCGAGCGCCGGGAGGGCGCCGAAGCTGTGCCCGACCAGCACCACGCCGGTCAGCTCCTCGTACTCCAGCACGCCGACGACGTCCTGCACGAGCGTCTCCGGGCCGACGTCCGGCGTGAGCAGGTGAGCGCGCTCGCCGAACCCCGTGAGCGTCGGGGTGAAGACGTCGTGGCCGGCACCGCGCAGCAGCCGCGCCACCCGCGACCAGCACCAGCCGCCGTGGCACGCGCCGTGCACGAGCACGAAGGGGTCAGCCATGCACGGAGCATGCCAGGCGGTCCGAGCAGGTCAGAAGCGGTAGCGCAGCACCGTGGTGCCGCGCCGGGACCACGCCGTGCTGCGTGCGGCGAGCCGGGTGAACAGGCGCAGCGCGAGCGGGTAGCCGTCCACCTCGGGGACGCGGGTGAGCAGGATCTCCTCGGCCAGCGTCAGCCCGGCACCCCAGCGCTCCGGGTCGCGCGGGTCGTCGAAGCCGGGGTTCGTGACGACGTCCGCGATCGCGGCCGTGCCGCCGTAGCGCTTGAGCGCCCACACGTGGAACCGCGTGTAGCCGTTGAACGCGACCTCGCCCGCCGGGAAGTGCGCCGTGATCCGGCGCAGCAGCCCGACCAGCACGTCCTGCGGGAGGAACGCGACCAGCCCGTCGGCCACGGCCACCACGGGGCGGTCCGCGGGCACGCCGTCGAGCCAGTGCGGGTCGCCAGGTCGGCCGCGACGGCGTGGGCGTGCGGTCGCGGCGGGAGCGCCCGTTGCCGCAGGTGGACGACCTCGGGGAAGTCCACGTCGTACCAGCCGACGGTGGCGGGCGGGGCGATCCGCCACATCCGCCCGTCCAGGCCGGCGCCGAGGTCGAGCACCACGGCGTCCGGGTGCCGGGCGACGAACCCGCGCACCACCTCGTCGAGCTTCTTCGCGCGGAGTGCGATGTCGCGCATCCCGCGGCGCGCGTGCGGCTGCAGCGCGGGGTCGTACCCGATCGCGTCGACGACGTCCGCGGCCATCGTGTCGCCGAGGACGGGGTGCGGCGCACGGCTGTCCAGCGCCCGGCCGCAGAGCGTGATGTAGAGGCTGTCCTGTACCGGCGTGAGCGCCGGCAGTGCGATGGCCATGGCGCCGAACCTACGTTGCGTTTCCAATTCCGTCAAAGCATGAGCTGCTAATATGCCGTCAATTGCAATGACTGTGGGAATACGCAACGCGGGAGGCCACATGCCCGGGAGCCGGCTGGGCTACGAGGACCGCGCGCGGATCGCCGACGGCCTCGCGGAGGGGCTGGGTTCGCCGAGATCGCGCGGCGGCTGGGGCGGCCGACCTCCACCGTCAGCCGCGAGGTCCAGCGCGGCGGCGGGCGCGCGGCGTACCGGGCCGACGGGGCGCACCGCGCCGCCCGCGGCCGGGCCCGGCGCCTCGCACCGGCCGGCGCGCCGACGGCGCCCGAGCCCGGCGCCCTGGGGGCGTTCGAGGAGCGGTTCGCGGCGATGATGGTCGGCACCGGGCTCCCGCGGATGCCGGCCCGGGTGCTCGTCGCACTGCTGCTCGCCGAGACGGGCGAGCTGACGGCGGGCGAGCTGGTCCGGCGGCTGCGGGTCAGCCCGGCCGCAGTCTCGAAGGCCGTCGGCTACCTGGAGCGGATCACGATGGTCCGCCGCGAGCGGGCCGGGCGCCGCGAGCGCTACGTCGTCGACGACGACGTCTGGTACCGGGCGGGGCTGGGCGTGGTGCGGGTGTGCGCCGCGTGGGAGACCGTCGGCCGCGAGGGCGCCGAGGTGCTGGACGGGTCGCCCGCCGCCGCCCGGCTGACCCGGATGAGCCGGTACTTCGAGCACGTCGGGCGCGATCTCGCCCGCTCGGCCGAGCACTGGCGCGCCGCACTCCCGTCCTGACCGCGACTCGCGTGCACCCAGAGCCCGACTCGCGTGCACCCAGAACGCGACTCGCGTGCACTTTTCCAGCGACTCGCGGGCCGTTCCGCGAGTCGCGGCCTGGCGGTACGCGAGTCGGGGGCTGGAAGTACGCGAGTCGCGGGCTGGGAGTACGCGAGTCGGGGTGGGGCCGGTGGGGACGGGCCGTCAGGTCGGCGTTCCCGCGCGGTCCCGTTCGGCGGCCCGGCGGGCCCGGCGGCGCCGGTGCCACGCCGAGCCCAGCGAGGCGAGGATGCCGACGGCGAGCACGAGCAGGGCGGCGAGGATCGTCGCGAGAACCGGGTCGTCGAAGAGGCCGCCGCTGACCACGCCGAGCGTCGAGTAGGCGATCGCCCACACGATGCAGGCGACGAACGTCGCGGGGGCGAGCCGGCGCCACGGGTAGCCGAGCGTGCCGGCCGCGACCAGCACGGGGATGCGCCCGGCCGGCACCAGCTGCCCGACGACGACGAGCAGCGCGCCGCGGGCCGCGAACTGCGCGCGGGCCCGCGCGAGGCGTTCCGGGGTCTGGCCGCGGGCGATCCAGCGCAGCGCAACGGTGCTACCGGCCTTCGCGGCCCCGAACGTGACCAGGTTGCCGAGCAGCGCCGCAACCGTCGACACCGCGACGACCAGCGGCAGGGACATCTGGCCGGTGGTCATCGCGATCGCGGCGGCCGCGCCGACCAGCGCGCCCGTCGGCACGACCGGGACCACCGACCCGAGCAGCACCCCGCCGAAGAGGGCCGGGTAGCCGATCGCCGAGGCGTCGTTCCACGTGGTGGGGTCGAAGATCGTCACGACGCGACCCGTCCCGCCACCGGCTGCACGGACCCAGTATCACCGTCACCCGAACCGGGGCGGCTGACCGGTGGACTCCAGCACCGCCATCCACAGGTCGCCGTTGGGGTCGACCTGGTTGCGCCGGCTGACGGCGAGGCTCATCGGGATGTGCACGAACCGCCGCCGGTAGCGCCCCACGACCATGGCCGTGCGCCCGGACATCGCCGCGTGCACGGCGGCCTGCGAGAGCCGCACGCAGTACACCGAGTCGTACGGGTTGGCCGGCACGCTGCGGATGGCGTAGCTCGGGTCGATGTAGCGGATCGAGGTCTCCACACCCGCGTCGGAGAAGTGGTCGGCGATGCGTCTGCGCAGGTAGGGGCCGATGTCCTGGAGCCGGGTGTTGCCGGAGGCGTCTGTCGTCGTGGCCGCCGAGCAGGTCCTGACCCGCCCCCTCGGCCACGACGACCACCGCGTGCCCGCGCTCGGCCACGCGCCGGCGCAGGTGCGCGAGCAGGCCGTCGTCGCCGTCCAGGCCGAACGGCACCTCCGGGATCAGCACGACGTCGGCGTCGCTGCGGGCGAGCGCGGCGTAGCACGCGATGAAGCCCGAGTGCCGGCCCATCAGCTTGACCATGCCGATGCCGTTGGCCGTGGACTTGGCCTCGACGGTGGCGCCCGGATCGCCTCGCTGGCGTGCGAGAACGCCGTCTGGAAGCCGAAGCTCTGGTCGATGTAGGGGATGTCGTTGTCGATCGTCTTCGGGATGCCGACGACCGCGATGAGCAGCCCGCGCTCCCGCACCACCCGCTCGATCTCCATGGCCCCGCGCACCGAGCCGTCCCCGCCCACGACGAACAGCACGTTGACGTGCAGCCGCTCCAGGCAGTCGACGATCTTCTCGGGGTCCTGGTGGCCGCGGGACGTGCCGAGCACGGTGCCGCCCTCCACCGCGATGTCGCGCACGGTCTCGGGGGTGAGGTCCACGACGTCGTGCCCGTACTCGGCGACGAAGCCCTGGTAGCCGTTGCGGATGCCGACCACCCGCCGGACCTTGTAGTGGTAGGTCAGCGACCGGACGAGCCCGGCGATCACGTCGTTGAGCCCGGGGCACAGGCCGCCGCAGGTGACGATCGCGGCGCGGGTCTGGCGGGGTCGAAGAAGATCTCCCGGCGCGGGCCGCACGGCTCCATCCCGGGCAGCTCGCCGGGCGGGACGCCGCGCGCGGAGATACCGGCGAGCGTGTCTCGAGGAGCACGCGGTCGTGCTCGTCGACGTAGTGCTCGGTGGTGCTGCGCGCCTCCAGCAGGTGCGCCATCGGCGACGCGATGCGGCACGCGCCCAGCGTGCTGATCGTGAGGTCCGGTCCGGGCTGGGTGCGGTGCAGCTCGACGACGGAGCCTTCGTGGCTGTCGGAGAACGCGGTGCTCACGGCAACGCTCCCGGGTGGAGGCAGGGACTGCGGGAAGGACTGCGGGGAACGGTCGCCTCGCCACGACACCGGGGCGGGGGTTCTTGACCGTTCCAGGATGCTCTCACGGACCCCGTGATGGCTAGGGTGTTACCTCCGCCAAAGTACTTGCTAATGACAAGCATCGCGTGGTGATCTGAGGACGTGCCCTCCTCGACAGCGCGTCCGGCGCTGGTCATCGGTGTGCTCGCGTCCTGCGGCCTCGCCGTCTCGTTGATGCAGACCCTCGTCGTCCCCCTCCTCCCCCGCTCCCCCGACCTGCTCGCGCGCCGCCGGCGACCGTCGCCTGGCTGGTGACGGCCACGCTGGTGACGGGCGCCGTCTGCGCGCCGGTGCTCGGCCGGCTCGGGGACATGTACGGCAAGCGCCGGATGCTGCTGGTCGCGCTCGTGATGGTGACGCTCGGCTCGGCGCTGGGCGCGTTCGCGCCGAACGTCTGGGTGCTGATCGCGGCCCGCGCGCTGCAGGGCGCGGCACTGGGCGTCATCGCGCTGGGGATCAGCATCATGCGCGACGTCCTCCCGACCGAACGGGTCGGCAGCGGCGTGGCGCTGATGAGCTCGTCGCTCGGGATCGGCGGCGCGATCGGGCTGCCGCTGACCGGCGTGGTGGCCCAGCACGCCGACTGGCGCTGGCTCTTCGCCGGCGCACGGTGCTCGGGCTGGTGCAGATCGCGCTGGTCACGGCCGTGGTGCGGGAGTCGCCGCTGCGCACCGGCGGGCGGTTCGACATGGTCGGGGCGATCGGGCTGTCCGCCGCGCTGGTGTGCCTGCTGCTCGCGATCTCGCAGGGCTCCGTGTGGGGCTGGGGCAGCGGGCAGGTGCTCGGCCTGATCGGGACGTCCGCCGTGATCTTCGCGCTGTGGGGCCGCTGGGAGCTGCGCGCCCGCACGCCACTCGTCGACCTGCGGGTGTCCGCGCGGCCCAACGTGCTGCTGACGAACGTCGCGTCGATCGCGATCGGGTTCGGGATGTTCGCCGGGTTCGTGCTCAACACCCAGGTGCTGCAGGCCGCGCCGGCCACCGGGTACGGGTTCGGGCTCTCGCTGATCGCGGCCGGTCTGGCGCTGCTGCCGGTCGGCGGCGCGATGATGGTGTTCTCGCAGGTCTCGGCGCAGGTCTCGCGCCGCCGCGGGGCCCGCACCACCCTCGTGCTCGGCACCATCGTGCTCGCGACGGGCAACGTGCTGCTCGCGACGCTCCCCGGGTCCGTGCCGCTCGTGATCGCCGCCGGGACGACGGCCGCGGTCGGCGCCGCGCTCGCCTACTCGGCGCTGCCGCTGCTGATCATGGACTCGGTGCCGGAGACCGAGACCGCGGCCGCCAACAGCCTCAACACGCTCATGCGGATGCTCGGGACGTCGTCGTGCTCGGCGTTCGTCGCGGCGGTCTCCACCGGGTTCGTGCAGGTCGTGGACGGGCACGCGGTGCCGAGCGGGGTCGCCTACACGATCGCCTACGCCGCGGCGGCCGGGTCGGCGCTGCTGGGCATGACGCTCGCCGCGCTCACCCCGCGGGCGCCGGCCCGGCAGCCGGTGGTGGCGACGGCGTCGGCGACCGCCTGACCGCGTTGCAGCAAAGCCACCCCCATGCAGCGGGACGGCGTGAGGGTGGCTTTGCTGCAACGGGGTGGGCGCGTCGTCAGCCGAGCGTCGACGCGACGGCCGCGAGGATGTCGGCGGGCTCGGAGCGGGTCGCGTAGTTCGGGTGCACGTCGATCCAGCGGATCGTCCCGGCGGCGTCGACGACCAGCGTGGTCGGCATGGGGATCTCGCCCGTGCCGTCGGCGTTGCCGGCGGCGACGTCGAGGCCCAGGCCCTGCTGGGTCGCGGTCATCTCGTCGCTGACCGTCGAGAGGACCCCGAGGGCCTTCGCGATGCTGTTCCCGGGGTCCGACACCACGGTGTAGGTCAGGTTGTTGGTCTCCTGCATCGTGAGCGAGCCGTCGGGCCGCTGCGGGCTGACCGCGACCAGCCCGACGCCCCGCGCGTCCAGCTCCGGGCGCAGCTGCTCCTCGTAGACGCGCAGCGCCAGGTTGCAGTACGGGCACCAGGCGCCGCGGTAGAAGACGACCACCGCGGGCCGCCCGCCGCGGGCCGCGCTCATCGTCGTCGGAGCGCCGTGCACGTCCAGCAGGTCGGCTTCGGGCAGTGCCGTGCCGGCCGCGGCGACGCCGGCGGGCACCCCGCCCGCGTCCAGCCGGGCCTGCTCGGCGGCGAACGTCTGCAGTGCGGCCGCCGGCGCCTGCGCCGCGACGCCCGCTTCCATCTCCTTCACCTGCGCCGCGAGGCTCGCCGCGGCGGTCGGGTTCGTCATGTCCGCTCCTCAAGATTGGATCGTTCACTCCAATCCTGGCCCCGCGCAGAATGGAGTGTCAACTCCAGAACCGGCGGTAGGATGCGGCCATGACCGACGGCCCACGGCTCACGCGCAAGGGGCTGGCCACCCGGAGCCGGATCGTCGCGGCCGCGGCCGGCCTGATGTTCACCCGCGGCGTGGCGGGCACCAGCACCGAGGACGTCTGCGCCGCCGCCGGCGTGAGCAGCTCGCAGCTCTACCACTACTTCGCGGACAAGCGCGCACTCGTGCGCGCGGTGGTCGCACACCAGACGGAGCAGATCCTCACACCGCAGGAGCCGCTGTTCGCCCGCCTCGACACGGTCGACGGACTGCGCGCCTGGCGGGACGCCCTGGTCGACGTCCAGCACGAGCGCCGCTGCGTGGGCGGCTGCCCGCTCGGGTCGCTGGGCAGCGAGCTCGCCGAGATCGACGACGGCGCCCGGGTCGACGTCGTCGACGGGTTCGCCCGGTGGGCCGCGGCGATCCGGGACGGCCTCGCCGCCATGCGCGCCCGCGGCGCGCTGCCGGTCACCGTCGACGTCGACGAGCTCGCGCTGGGGATCCTCGCCGCGCTCCAGGGCGGGCTGCTGCTCACCGAGATCAGCCGCGACACCGTGGCGCTGGAGGCGGCGCTCGACACCGTGATCGCACACGTCGCCGCGCTGACGACGGAGCCGGAGGAGCTGGTCGGCGGCTGACCCGCTACGGGTACTCCGCCATGTGCGCCAGCACCAGGTCGGCGAGGCGGTCGGGGTCCTCGTCGGGGATCCAGTGGCTGACCCCCACCAGCTCCACGAACCGGAACGGCGCCGTGACGTGCCGGTGCGCGAGCCCGACCGCGGCGCGGGTGATCGCGGTGTCGCCGTCGCTCCAGACGAAGAGGCTCGGCACGGTGACCGGGGCCTCCGGCCCGTCCCCCCGCCCGGCGGTCATCGCCCGGTACCAGTTGAGCGCCGCGGTGAGCGCGGCCGGCTCGGCGAGGCGGGCGGCGTCGCGCTGCGCCGCCGCCTGCGACTGCCCGGCCCGCCGCAGGCCCTGCACCAGCCGGGCCGAGTACGGCCGCCCGTCCGCCGCGAGCAGCCGCTCGGGCAGGGCCGGCAGCTGGAACGCGTAGAGGTACCAGGACGCGAGGGCCTGGCGGGTGGTCGCCATCGCCCGGACGTACGCGCCGGGCGGCGGCACCGAGACGGCGGTGAGCGAGCGCAGCCGCGCCGCGTGCCTCGACCCCAGCCGCCACGCGACCGCGGCGCCCCAGTCGTGCCCGACCACGTGCACCCGCGCGGCCGGGCCGACGAGCTCGTCCACGACCGCGACGGCGTCGGCGGCCAGCGCGCCGAGACCGTAGGCGGCCCGGCCGGCGGGACGCGCGCCGGGCGAGTATCCGCGCTGGTCAGGAGCCAGCGCGCGGTATCCGCGGGCGGCCAGCCGACGCGCCACCGGCGCCCACACCGCGCCCGTCTGCGGGAACCCGTGCAGCAGCAGGACGGGGTCGCCGGCGGGCGGGCCCCACTCGTGCACGTCGAACGTCAGCCCGTCGCGGGTCGCCGTGAGCACGCCGCCATCTTGCCCATCCGCGCCAGTCTTCGGGGCGATCTTTTGGAGCGCGCCTCGGTTGTGACCCCGGCGCGGGTCGAGTTGGGTGGGTAACCGGCGGAAAGCGCGAAGTACGGTGCTGCGGTCCGCGCGTAGAGCGGACGCGGCGCGCCACCACCGACGGGGAGTGAAGGACATCGTGACGGACCAGCCGTTCCAGCGGGTCGCCATCGTCAACCGGGGCGAGCCGGCGATGCGCCTGATCCACGCGGTGCGCGAGTGGAACGCCGAGGGGCGGCCGCCGCTGCGCACGATCGCGTTGCACACGGCCGTCGACCGGCACGCGATGTTCGTCCGCGAGGCGGACGAGGCCGTGCTGATCGGCCCGGAGGACCCGGACCAGGCGTTCGCCGCGACCCCTACCTCGACTACGCCGAGCTGGCCCGCGCGCTGAAGGTGGCCCGCGCCGACGCGGTGTGGCCGGGCTGGGGCTTCGTCTCGGAGCAGGCCGACTTCGCGCGGCTGTGCCGGGACCTGGGGATCGTGTTCGTCGGGCCGTCCCCGGAGGTGATGGAGCGGCTCGGGGACAAGATCGCGGCGAAGGAGCTGGCCGAGCGGGTCGGCGTGCCGCTGGCGCCGTGGAGCGGCGGCCCGGTGCCCGACGTGGCGGCCGCCCGCGAGCACGCGGCGCGCATCGGCTACCCGCTGATGGTCAAGGCGACGGCGGGCGGCGGCGGGCGCGGCATCCGCAAGGTGGACGCGCCCGAGCAGCTCGCGGAGGCGTTCGAGCGGGCGGGCTCGGAGGCCGCGAGGACCGCCGGTGACGCCACCGTGTTCCTGGAGCGCGCGATCAGCGGCGGGCGGCACGTCGAGGTGCAGGTGGTGGCGGACGCCACCGGCGACGTCTGGACGCTCGGCGTGCGCGACTGCTCGGTGCAGCGGCGCAACCAGAAGGTCATCGAGGAGTCGGCGTCGACCGCGCTCGACGCCGAGCAGGAGGCGCTGCTGCGCACCTCGGCGGCGGAGCTGGCGCGCGCGGCGGGCTACGTCAACGCGGGCACCGTCGAGTTCCTCTACGAGCCCGGCGCCCGGCTGCTGTCGTTCCTGGAGGTCAACACCCGGCTGCAGGTGGAGCACCCGGTCACCGAGGAGACCACCGGCGTCGACATCGTCAAGCTGCAGCTGCACGTCGCGATGGGCGGGCGGCTGGCCGACGTCGCGCCGTCCGCGCCGCCGGCCCGCGGCCACGCGATCGAGGCCCGGCTCACGGCCGAGGACCCGGAGCAGGGCTTCGCGCCCGCGCCCGGCCGGATCGAGCACCTCGCGCTGCCCAGCGGGCCCGGCATCCGCGTCGACACCGGCGTGACCAGCGGCGACGTCATCCCGCCGCAGTTCGACTCGATGATCGCCAAGGTGATCGCGTGGGGCCGGGACCGGGCCGAGGCCCGCGCCCGCCTGCGCCGCGCGCTCGGCCAGACGGCCGCGGTGATCGACGGCGGCACCACCAACAAGGCGTTCCTGCTCGACCTGCTCGACCGCCCGGAGATCCGCGACGGCGCCGCCGACACCACCTGGCTCGACACGATGATGGCCGCGGGCTACACCCCGCCGCGGCGGCTCGACGTCGCGCTGCTCGCCACCGCGGTCGAGGCGCAGGACGCGCACGTGGCCCGGCAGCGCCAGCGGCTGTTCGCCTCCGCCGAGCGCGGGCGTCCCGAGGTCGGGCACGAGACCTGGCACCAGGTGGACGTGCGCGCGGCCGGCGAGTCCTACCGGCTGCGGGTCGCGCAGGCCCGCGGCAACCGCTACCACGTCGAGCTGGACGGCAAGGCCGTCGACGTCGATGCGGAGCGCACCGGCCGGTTCGAGCGCAAGCTCACCGTCGGCGGGCAGTCGTACGCGGTGCTCTCGGTGCCGCAGGGCTCGGACTTCCTCATCGAGGTCGACGGGGCCGTGCACCGCATCTCGGGCGGCGAGGCCGGGCTCGTCCGGGCGCCGGCGCGGCGATGGTCGTGGCCATCCCGGTCAAGGCCGGCGACCAGGTCGAGGCCGGCGACGTCGTGGCCGTCGTCGAGAGCATGAAGCTGGAGACGGCGCTGCGCGCACCGGTCGGCGGCCGGGTGCGCGAGGTGCTCGTCGCGCCGAACACGCAGGTGGAGGGCGGCACCAAACTCGTCCGGCTGGAGCCGGAGGCCGACCCGGGCTCGGCCGGCACCGGCGAGCGCACCGACTTCTCGGCGCTGTCCGGGCCGCCGGTCGCCGGGTCCGACCCGGCCGCGATGGCCGCCGACGCGCTCACGTCGCTGCGCTACCTCGTGCTCGGCTACGACATCGACGAACGCGACGCGCAGCCGCTGCTCGCGGCGCTCGACGCCGCCCGCGCCGGCCTCTCCCCCGCCGACCCGGGCGTGCTGGCGAGGGAGACCGCGGTGCTGAGCATCTTCGCTGACCTGTGCGCCCTGTCCCGCAACCGCCGCGGCCCTGAGGACGAGACCCAGCAGGTCGACCCGGCCGGCGAGGAGGCCCGCAACCCGCAGGAGCACCTCTACGCGTTCCTGCGCTCCCGCGATGCCGACGCCGAGGGGCTGCCGGAGTCGTTCCGGGAGAAGCTGCGCCGGGCACTGGCCCACTACGGGGTGCCGGACCTGCAGCCCGCCGACCGCGTCGCGCGCGGCGCGCTCGACAGCGCGCTCTACCGCATGTTCCTCGCGCACCGCCGGGCCACGGCCGCGGTGCCGGTGGTGCTGGACATGCTCCAGTGGCGGCTGCAGCACCCCGACTCGCTGCCCGCCGAGGCCCGCGACGGCTACCAGCGCACGCTCGACCGGCTCGTCACGGCCACCCAGCTGCGGCACCCCGTCGTCGGCGGGGTGGCCCGGCAGGTCCGCTACACGTGCTTCGACGCGCCGCTGATCGCGGCCGAGCGGGCGGCCGGGCAGGCCGCGGTGCGCGCCGAGCTGGACAGCCTCTCCCCCGAGCCGACGGTGCGCGCGGCCCAGATCGCCCGGATCGTCACGGCCGCCGAGCCGATCCTCGACGTCTTCGGCGAACGCCACCACGCGGCGATGCTGGAGGTGATGACCCGCCGCTTCTACCGGGTGCGCCCGCTCTCGGACGTGCAGGTGGAGGACCGCGGCGGCCGTCCGCTGCTCACCGCCCGCTACGAGCAGGACGGCACCAGCCACCTCGTGCTCGCCACCACCGTGCACACCGCGCCGGACGCGCCCGCGTGGGGCGAGCCGATGGCCGTGCAGAGCGACCTGCGACGGCTCATCGCGGCGCTCCCGCCGGAGCGCACGGCGCTGCTGGACCTCTACGTCATCGCCGGCGACGCGCCGGACGCCGACCAGGAGCGGTCGGCCGAGAAGATCCGCTCGATGCTCGGGCGGCTGCCCGACCGGCTCGTGCGGGTCGCGGTGGCGGTGCGCCGCCCGCACGGCGACGAGCGCTCCAACTGGTTCACGTTCGTGCCGGGGATCGACCGCCGCCCGGTGGAGGACCGCACGCTGCGCGGCGTGCACCCGATGGTCGCCGACCGGCTGGGGCTGTGGCGCCTGTCCGGCTTCGAGCTGACCCGCCTGGCCGCCCCCATCGACGTCCACCTGTTCCGGGCCGTGGGCCGCAAGGTCCCCGACGACAAACGGCTCATCGCGCTGTCGGACGTCCGCGAGCTGACGGTGCTGCGCGACGAGCAGGGCCGGATCCGCGCGCTGCCGCAGCTGGAGCAGGTGCTCGACTCCTGCCTCGACGCGCTGCGCTCGGCCCGCGCCGCGGACCGCACGGACGCCCGGCTCGACTGGAACCGCGTGCTGCTCTACGTCTGGCCGGTGGTCGACGTGCCGCTCGACGAGCTGGACGCCGTGGTGCGCGTGCTGGCCCCGCGGACCGCCGGGCTGGGGCTGGAGCAGGTGCTCGTCCAGTTCCGGCACACCGGCGACGGCGGCGAGCCCCGCGAGCACCTGCTGCGCATGTCCCGCCCACCGGGCGCCGGGCTGACGGTGCAGGTCACGGAGCCGCCGACGCACCCGCTGCGCGAGCTGGACGGCTACGCGCAGAAGGTGATCCGGGCGCGGCGGCGCGGCGCGGTCTACCCGTACGAGCTGGTGCCGATGCTCGTGCGCAACCCGGACCGCGGCGGCGCGCCGGGCACGTTCACCGAGTACGACCTCGGCCCGGACGGCGCCCCGGCCGTCGTCGAGCGCGCGCCCGGCGGCAACACCGCCAACATCGTGCTGGGCACCGTCACGACGCGCACGCGCCGCCACCCCGAGGGCATGACACGGGTGGTGCTGATCGGCGACCCGACCAAGGCGCTCGGTGCGCTCGCCGAGCCGGAGTGCGCCCGGGTGCTGGCGGCGATCGAGCTGGCGCGCCGGTTCGACGCGCCGGTCGAGTGGTTCGCGGTGTCGGCCGGCGCGAAGATCGCGATGGACTCCGGCGTCGAGAACATGGACTGGATCGCCAGGGCGCTGCGCGGGATCGTCGAGTTCACGCAGGCCGGTGGCGAGATCAACGTGGTGGTGACCGGCATCAACGTCGGCGCGCAGCCGTACTGGAACGCCGAGGCCACGATGCTCATGCACACCAAGGGCATCCTCGTGATGACGCCGGACAGCGCCATGGTGCTCACCGGCAAGCAGTCGCTCGACTACTCCGGCGGCGTCTCGGCCGAGGACAACTTCGGCATCGGCGGCTACGACCGGATCATGGGCCCCAACGGGCAGGCGCAGTACTGGGCGCCGGACCTGTCGGGCGCGGTGGACGTGCTGCTCGCGCACTACGCGCACACCTACCGGGCGCCCGGCGAGCGGTTCCCGCGCCCGGCGCCGACCGCCGACCCCGTCGACCGCGACATCGCCGACTCCCCGCACACCGGGCCGGGCTGCGACTCACGCGCGTCGGCGAGGTCTTCGCCGCCAACCCGGAGCGCAAGAAGCCGTTCGACATGCGGTCGCTGCTGCGGGCCGTGGCGGACGCCGACCACCCCACCCTGGAGCGCTGGGTCGACATGATCGACGCCGAGGGTGTGGTGGCGCTCGACGCGCACCTGGGCGGGCAGCCGATCGCGCTGGTCGGCGTCGAGTCCCGGCCGCTGCCCCGGCGCGGGCCGCTGCCGGTGGACGGGCCGACGACGTTCACGGCGGGCACGCTCTTCCCGAAGTCGTCCAAGAAGATGGCCCGCGCGATCAACACGGCCAGCGGCAACCGGCCGCTCGTGATCCTCGCGAACCTCTCCGGGTTCGACGGCTCCCCCGAGTCGCTGCGGCACCTGCAGCTGGAGTACGGCGCCGAGATCGGCCGGGCCGTCGTCAACTTCGACGGGCCGATCGTGTTCTGCGTGGTCTCGCGCTACCACGGCGGCGCGTTCGTCGTGTTCTCCGGCACCCTCAACGACAACATGGAGGTCGCCGCCGTCGAGGGCTCCTACGCCTCCGTCATCGGCGGGGCGCCGGCCGCGGCGGTCGTGTTCGCGAGCGAGGTGAACAAGCGCACCGCGGCCGACCCGCGCGTCGCGGAGCTGGAGGCGGGCATCGCCGAGGCCCGCCGCTGCGGCGCGGAGTCGGAGGCCGCGCGGCTCGCGTCCGAGCTGGCCGCGCTGCGGCCGGGGGTGCGGTCGGAGAAGCTCGGGCAGGTCGCCGACGAGTTCGACGCCGTGCACAGCATCGAGCGGGCGCAGCGGGTCGGCTCGGTCGACGCGATCGTGCCGGCGGCGGGCCTGCGCCCCTACCTCGTGGACGCGGTGCGCCGCGGCATGGCCAGGGCCGGCTCGCTCCGTTCGCCCGAACGTTGACGGGTTGTTGACATGCCGGGCCCGGCGCCGCGGGGTTGGATGTCGACGTGCAGCTCGGCCAGATCGTCCAGGCCCACCGCGCGTTCGTCATCGGCGCGGCGGCGGTGCTGCCGCTGGTCGCGTGCGCGGTGCTGGGCCTGTTCCGCGACTCGGTCGCGAACACCACCGCGGCGATCGGGCTGGTGCTGATCGTCGTGGCGGCCGCGGCCACCGGCCTCCGCACCGCCGGGGTGGTCGCGGCCCTGTCGTGCGCGGCATGGTTCGACTTCTTCCTGACCGAGCCCTACCACCAGTTCGCGATCACCGACCCGGCCGACATCGAGACCGCCGTGCTGCTCGTGCTGGTCGGCCTCGCCGTCAGCGAGATCGCGCTGTGGGGCCGTCGCCAGCAGGCCGGCGCGAGCCGCGAGCAGGGCTACCTCGACGGTGTGCTGAGCACCGCCGCGACGGTCGGCGCCGGCCGCGTGTCCACGGCGCTGCTGGTCGAGCGGGTCTGCGCGCAGATCGTCGACGTGCTGCAGGTCGACCGCTGCCGCTTCGACCCCGGCAGCACCGACCCCGTCGACGGGCCGGTGCTCGCGACCCTCGCCGACGACGGCGCCCTCCGCTACGACGGGCAGCCCTACGACGTCGACCGGCTGGGGCTCCCGACCGACACCGAGGTCGCCGTCCCCGTCCAGAGCGGCGGGGTGGTGCGCGGCCGGCTGCTGATCACCGCCGCCACCCGGATCGTGCGCCCGACGCTGGAGCAGCGCCGGGTTGTCGTCGCGCTCGCGAACCAGGTGGGCGCCGCGCTGGCGACGGCACAGCTCAACGGCACCCCGCCCGGCGGCTCCCCCTAGGAACAGACCCGCTTCGCCCGCAGCACCCGCGTGACGGCGGCGTCGTTCGCCGCGGGGTCGATCCGGCCGTCCGCGTAGGCCTGCGCCAGCCGGTCGAGCACCGGGCCGACCGAGCCACCGCTCGACCACAGCGCCATGTCGGCGCCGGCCACCAGCGCCCGCTCCACGGCCTCGGGCAGCGTGAACGTGCCGGTGATCGCGCGCATCGCGCCGAGGTCGTCGGTGAGCACCAGCCCGTCGAACCGGTACTGCGTGCGCAGCAGGTCGTAGACGGCCGGGGTGAGCGAGCTGGGCAGGTCGGTCGTCAGGCCGGGGACGTCGAGGTGCCCGACGAGCACGCCCGTCCGCCCGTCCGCGAGCGGGCCGCCGGGCGCGAGCAGCACGGCGTAGGGCTGGAGGTCGCGCGCCTGCAGGTCGGCGAGCGGCGGGGACGTGACGCGGCCGCGGTGCGAGTCGCCGTCCGCGCGGCCGTGCCCCGGGAAGTGCTTGAGCACCGTGAACACGCCGGCGTCGCGCTGCCCCTCCGCGAACGCGCCCGCGTACCCGACGACCCAGCCGGGTTCCTCGCTGAACGCGCGGTCCCCGATCACGGCCCGGTCCGGCTGCCCGCCGAGGTCCACGACGGGCGCGAGGTTCATCGTGATCCCGCGGGCCAGCTGCGCCCGCCCGCGCGCCCGGCCCAGCTCCATCACCTGCTGCGGGGTGAACTGCGCGGCCATCTGCTTCGCGCTGGGCAGCTCGCCGTCGAGGTCGTCGATGCGCTGGACGCGCCCGCCCTCGTCGTCGACGGCCACCGCGAGCGGGATGCGGGCCATCGCCTGCACCCCGCGCAGGGCCTGGTTCGTCAGCAGGTCGGTCGGGTTGCCCGGGATGAAGATCCCGCCGACCTGGGACGCCCGCACGAGCGCGGCGGACGCGGCCGGGCCGGCGGGGTCGACCCCGACCATCAGCCGCTGGGCCAGCTTGTCGCGCGGCGCGAGCGCGGCGACGGTGGCCGTGCAGTGCGGCAGCCGGTCGGGACCCAGCTCGTCACCGCCGGGCGGGGCCGGCCGGGGCGTGGCTGCGGCGACGGTCGGCCCGAGCAGGACGAGCAGCACGGCGGCGACGAGGGCCAGTCGGGACATCGCCGCCCATCATGGCGTGCCCTCCCTCCCCCGACCGCACACACCTCCCGGACTCCGCACCCATGGCCGGACCTGTGTGCCGGGTACGGGAGGTGTGTGCGGTCCGCCTCGTCTCCCGGAACACCCAGTAGCGCAGCACCAGGAACCGGCACGTGCCCCCGACCACGCTGGCCGCGGCGACGGCGAACGTCTCCTCCAGCGGGGTGGGCGCGGCGACCACCGCGGCGAGCAGGAGCAGCACCGCCGAGCTGTAGAAGGCGTAGAAGACGACGGCGCCGCCGGTCTGGACGTTGACCCGCCAGCGGTGCGCGGCCGCGCCGCCGAACGTGAACCGGCGGTTGGCCTCGGTGCTCACGGCCGTGCTGACGACGAGCGCGACGAGGTTGGCGGGCACGGTGTCGAGCCAGGTGCGCAGGAGCAGGAAGACCAGCGCGTTGACGAGCGTGCCCAGCCCGCCGACCAGCGCGTAGCGGACGACCTGCACGAGGAGCGGGTGCTCGCGGCGCAGCCGCAGGCGCCACGGCGCCCGGCCCCCGGGCGGGGGGGCCACCACGAGCGCTGCGCTCGCCACCTCGACCACGTCCCTTCCGGCCTCGCGGGCAGATCCCCCTCAGGTATGGCATCCGGACCGAGGTCCGCGCTGTCCTTCACCTGTGGGAACGCTGTGGTCACCCGGTCGACGTCCCGACCGTGAGCGGCGGAACACCCCGTGTCCGTGTTCGTCCGGACGGGTACACCGCGGCCGTGGACGAGTACGTGCAGGTCCCGGCGCTGGTCGGGCTCGAGCTGGCGGACGCGCTGGAGCTCGCGTTCGCCGCGCGGGTCGTGGCGGTGGGCGCCGACCCGGACGAGCCGCTGCCCGTCACCGGGGTCGTCACGGCCCAGCGCCCGCCGCCGGGCACGGCGGTCGCCCCGGCCGCCACCGTCCTGATCGCGGTCGAGCCGGACTCCGGCGGCGGGGGCGGAGGTGGCGGCGGGTCGCCCGTGACCCCGCCGCCGGCGCCGCTCGACCCCGCCGGCACCAAGTAGGCGGTCAGACCAGTAGGAAGACCGTCTCCCCCGCGCCCTGCAGGCGGATGTCGAACCGCAGGACGCCGTCCCCGGCCGGCTGCGCCACCAGCGTCGCGGCCCGTTCGGGCGGCAGCGACGCGAGCAGCGGGTCGGTCGCGTTGGCCGCCGCCTCGTCCGGGAAGTAGATGCGGGTGACGACCCGGTCGAGCAGGCCGCGCGCGAACACCGACACGTCGATGTGCGGGGCCTGCCCGTCACCGACCGGGCCCGGCTTGACCGTGAGCACGCGGTAGCGCCCGTCCTCGTCGGTGGCGCTGCGGCCGAACCCGGCGAACCCCGACCCGGACGCGCCGCGCGGGTCGTCGGGGTGGTCGAAGCGGCCGTCGGCGTCGGCCTGCCAGGTCTCGACGATGCCGTCCGTGACGGGGTCGCCCGCGCCGTCGTACAGGACGCCCGAGACCAGCACGGCGCCCGGTGTGCCCTCGGGGACGACGAGGTGGCCGGTGGGCCAGGTCAGGCCCAGGCTCAGGAACGGCCCGACGGTCTGCGACGGGGTCAGCAGCTCACTCATGTGGCTCCTCGAAGGGGGTCTGCTCGCGCCCGCGCAGCACGATGTCGAACCGGTAGGCCAGCGCCCACTCCGGGCGGGTGGCGTCCAGGTCGAAGGTGGACACCATGCGCCGGCGGGCCTTCTCGTCCGGCACCGAGTTGAAGATCGGGTCCTGGGCGAAGAGCGGGTCGTCCGGGAAGTACATCTGCGTCACGAGCCGCTGCGGGAACGCGCGCCCGAACAGCGAGAAGTGGATGTGCGCCGGCCGCCACGCGTTGTGGTGGTTGCCCCACGGGTACGCGCCCGGCTTGATCGTGGTGAAGGTGTAGTTGCCGCCCGCGTCGGTGACGACCCGGCCGCCGCCGGTGAAGTTCGGGTCGAGCGGGGCCGGCCAGTTGTCGCGGGCATGGTGGTAGCGGCCGGCGGCGTTGGCCTGCCAGACCTCGACCAGCGTGTCCGGCACCGCGCGCCCGTCACTGTCGCGGACCTGGCCGAACACGACGATCCGCTGGCCCTGCGGCTCGCCGGCGTGCTGCGCGGTGAGGTCGTGGTCGCGCGGGCCGATGTCGCCGGTGAGCAGCGGCCCGGTCACCTCCGTGAGCCGGTGCGGGAGCACCACGAGCGGCTGCGACGGGGACCGCAGCACGGTGCTGCGGTAGCCCGGGGACAGCAGCGGCGGGTGGGTGCCCTCCGGTGGGACGCGGTACCCGGCGGGGTGCGGGATCGTCACGACAGGCTTCCTCCAGACGGGAACGGCAGGCCGACGTAGTTCTCGGCGAGGCTCGTGGCCGCCGCGCGGGAGGCCACCGTGTAGCGGAGCTGGGAGAGCTGCAGGCGTCGGTCGAACGCGTCGCCGTCGGGCGCGACGTGCAGCATCGAGGTCATCCACGCGGAGAAGTGCTCGGCGCGCCACACCCGGCGCAGGCAGGTCTCCGAGTAGGCGTCGACGCCGCGCTCGTCGCCGCGCAGCAGCAGGTCGGCGAGCGCCGCGGCGAGCACGCGGACGTCGGCGATGGCGAGGTTCATGCCCTTCGCGCCGGTCGGCGGCACGATGTGCGCGGCGTCCCCGGCGAGGAAGAGGCGCCCGCGGCGCATCGGCTCGGCGACGAAGCTGCGCATCCCGGTGACGCCCTTCTCCAGCACCGGGCCCTCGTTGAGGGTGAAGCCCTCGGCGGCCAGCCGGGTGCCCAGCTCGTCCCAGATGCGGGCGTCGGACCAGCCGGCCGGGTCGGTGTCGGGCGGGACCTGCAGGTAGAGCCGGGTGATCTCGGGGCTGCGCATCGAGTAGAGCGCGAAACCGCGCGGGTGGTTGGCGTAGACGAGCTCGTGGTGGGTGGGCGCGGCCTCGGCCAGGATGCCGAGCCACGCGTACGGGTGGGCGCGGTCGAACACCTGCGGCGCCACCACGGCCCGGCTGACGCCGTGGAACCCGTCGCAGCCGGCGACGGCGGCGCAGTGCAGCTCGTGGCGGCGCCCGTCCTTCGTGTAGCCGACGACCGGCGCGTCGCCGTCGACGCCGTCGAGCGTCACGTCGGCGGCGTCGAAGACGATCTCGCCGCCGGCCGCGAGCCGGGCCGCGACCAGGTCCTTCACCACCTCCTGCTGCCCATACACCGTGATGCCCCTGCCGACGAGCGCGGCGAAGTCGATGCGGTGGTCGCCGCCGTCGAAGCGCAGCGAGATCCCCTCGTGCGGCATGCCCTGGCGGTCGAACCGCCCGGCCAGCCCGACCTCGCGCAGCAGCTCGACCGTCGGGTGCTCCAGCACCCCGGCCCGCACCCGCTGCTCGACGTACTCCCGGCTGCGCGCCTCCAGCACCACCGCGTCGACGCCGGCACGCGCCAGCAGGTGGGAGAGCAGCAACCCCGCCGGTCCCGCCCCCACGATGCCGACCTGGGTGCGCATGCCCGTGAGCCTGACGGACCCGCCCCCCGGACGCTCGACGCGGCTTCCGGTGGGCGGAAACCCGGGGCAGGATGGTGCGCGATGGGCGAATCCGTGACGGCGCGGGTGCTGCGTGTGCTGTCCGCGTTCAGCGCGGACGCCCCGAGCTGGCGC
Organism: Pseudonocardia sp. CNS-139; assembly: GCA_001942415.1. GTDB lineage: Bacteria > Actinomycetota > Actinomycetes > Mycobacteriales > Pseudonocardiaceae > Pseudonocardia. The sequence goes on along the minus strand of MKJX01000222.1, from coordinate 10,889 downwards.
TCACCGAGCTGAGCCGGCGCGCCGGCCTGCCGCTCACCACCACCCACCGGATCGTCGGCGAGCTCGCCGGGTGGGGCGCCCTCGAACGGGCCGACGACGGCCGCTACCGCGTCGGGCTGCGGCTGTGGGAGGTCGGGGCGCTGGCGCCGCGCGGGCTCGGGCTGCGCGAGTCGGCGATGCCGTTCCTGGAGGACCTCTACGCCGTCACCAAGCAGAACGTGCAGCTCGCCGTGCTCGACGGCACCGAGGTCGTCTACCTCGAACGGCTCTCCGGGCGCGGCGCCGTCAACGTCATCACGCGGGTGGGCGGGCGGCTGCCGCTGCACGCCACCGGCGTCGGGCTCGTGCTGCTCGCGCACGCCGGCCCGGACCTGCAGGAACGGGTGCTCGCGGGCCCGCTCAGGCGGTACACGCCCAAGACGCTCTGCGCCCCGGACGAGCTGCGCCGCACGCTCGCCGAGGTGCGCCGCACGGGCGTCGCGGTCAGCGACGGGCAGATCGAGCTGATCGCGCTGTCGGTGGCGGCGCCGGTGCGCGGGGCGCGCGGCGAGGTGGTGGCGGCGCTGTCGGTGGTGGTGCCCGCCGAGACGTCGGACGCGCGGGCGTACGTGCCGGTCGTGCGGGCCGCGGCCCGCGGGATCTCGCGGGTGCTCGGCGCACCCGACTCCCGCTGACGCGCCGTGGCCCGACCGGAAGGTGAGGCCGTCCCGGCGGCGCCGGCTGACGCTCGGGCCGAGCGCCGCACCCGTCCGGCACGTTGCGTCCGGATGGCGTTCGTGCAACGCGGGACCGACGGTCTTGCGCGTCACTCCACACTGACACGACGATCTCGGCGTGGATCTCGTGGAGTTCCGGCCCACGCCGGACCAGTACGCGTGGACCTTCGGCGGGGTGGCCCCCACCCACCGGATCACGCCGGGCACCGCCCTCAAGCTCTGGACGGAGGACGCGTTCTCCGGGCGGCTGCAGCGCACCTCCGACCGGCCGTCGCAGGTGCTGGACATGACCCAGGTCAACCCGCAGACCGGCCCCTTCCACGTCGAGGGCGCCGAGCCGGGCGACACGCTCGCCCTGCACATCGTGGACCTCACGCCCGCCCGGGACTGGGCAGCGTCGACCACCATCCCGTTCTTCGCGCGCTGACCGGCACCGACCGCACGGCGATGCTCAACGACCCGCTGCCCGAGCAGACCTGGATCTACCAGCTCGACCGGGCCCGGGGCACCGTCCTGTTCGAGGCGCAGCGCTCGCAGCTGTCCGTCGCGCTGCCGATCGCGCCATGCTCGGGACGGTCGGCGTGGCGCCACCCGGGCGCGGTGCGGTCGAGCTGGTGCCCGACACGTTCGGCGGCAACATCGGACACCCCGGAGATGCGCGCCGGCACCACGTGCTTCCTCGGCGTCAACGTCGAGGGCGCGCTCTTCTCCGTCGGCGACGGGCACTACCGGCAGGGCGAGGGCGAGAGCTGCGGCACCGCCGTCGAGGGCGCCATGGACGTCACACTGATCGTCGAGCTGGTGAAGGGCGGCGCGCCCGCGTGGCCGCGGCTGGAGCACGACGACCACTACGCCGTCGTGGGCTCGGCGCGCCCGCTGGAGGACGCCTGGCGGGCCAGCCAGCTCGGCATGATCCACTGGCTGGGCGAGCTGTACGACCTCGACCCGCTCGACGCCTACCAGCTCCTCACGCAGGTCAGCCGCTCGCCGCTGGCGAACGTCTGCGACACGAACTACAGCGCGCTCACCAAGGTCGACAAGGCGCTGCTGCCCACCGCCGACGCGTACGGCGGCATGCACCGCCACCTGCGCGAACAGTCCGCCGCGCTCCGATAGGAAGGCCCGCACCATGGATCTGGAGCTCACCGGGCGCACCGCGCTCGTCACCGGTGGCACGAAGGGCATCGGCCGGGCCGTCGTCGAGGGGCTCGCCGCCGAGGGCGCCAGGGTCGCGTTCTGCGCGCGCACCGAGGCCGACGTCGTCAAGGCGGAGGAGGAGCTGCGCGGCGCCGGCCACGACGTCACCGGCTCGGTCGTGGACGTCGCCGACGCCGACGCGCTGACGTCGTGGGTCGCGGCGTCCGCCGAGCACCACGGCGGGATCGACGTCGTCGTCGCCAACGTCAGCGCGCTGTCGATCGGCCCCCAGCAGGAGCACTGGCAGCCGAGCTTCGAGGTCGACCTCATGCACACCGTGCGGCTGGTCGACGCGGCGCTGCCGCACCTGGAGGCGAGCGGCGTCGGGTCGATCATCGCGATCTCCAGCGTGTCCGGCCGCGAGGTCGACTTCGCCGCGGGCGCGTACGGCGTGATGAAGGCGGCGCTGGTGCACTACACGTCCGGGCTGGCCCACCAGCTCGCCGGGAAGGTGCGCGCGAACACCGTCTCGCCGGGCAACACGTACTTCGACGGCGGCGTCTGGCAGAGCATGGAGCGCGGCAACCCGGAGTTCTTCGCGACGGCGCTCGCGCTCAACCCGACCGGCCGGATGGCCCGGCCCGAGGAGATCGCCTACGGCGTCGTGATGCTCGCCAGCCCGCGCGCGTCGTTCGTCACGGGGACGCATCTGGTGATCGACGGGGCCCTCACGAGGGGCGTCCAGCTCTAGGCTCTGCGCCATGCGCGAGTTCCGCATCGAGGTGCCGGAGTCGGAGCTGGTCGACCTGCGGGAGCGCCTCGCGCGCACCCGCTGGCCCGAGGCGGAGACCGCAGGCGGCTGGGCACAGGGCCTCCCGCTCGACTACGCGCGCGAGCTGTGCGCCTACTGGGCCGACCGCTACGACTGGCGCCGCTGCGAGGCCGAGCTCAACGCCCTGCCGCAGTTCCGCACCGGGCTGGACGGCGGCGGGGACGACTCCGTCGAGGTGCACCTCGTGCACCTGCGCTCGAAGCACTCGAACGCGATGCCGCTGCTGCTCACGCACGGGTGGCCGGGCTCGGTCGTCGAGTTCCTCGGGGTGCTCGACGCGCTCGTCGACCCGCCGGACCCGGCCGACGCGTTCCACGTCGTCGTCCCGACGCTGCCCGGTTTCGGGTTCAGCGGCAAACCGGGCGTCGCGGGGTGGGGCGTCGAGCGGATCGCGACGGCGTGGGCGCAGCTCATGGACCGGCTCGGCTACGACCGCTACGCCGCGCAGGGCGGCGACTGGGGCGCGATGGTCACCTCCGCGCTCGGCACCGGGGCGCCGGAGAACCTCGTCGGCATCCACCTGACGATGCCGCTGGTCGGGCCGCCGGACGGGGACGCGCCCGAGCTCGACGAGGCCGACCAGCGGAAGCTCGCCGCCTACGAGGTGTTCCGCAAGACCGGCAGCGGCTACTCGGCCATCCAGTCCACCCGCCCGCAGACCATCGGCTACGGGCTCGCCGACTCCCCCGCCGGGCAGTGCACGTGGATCGTCGAGAAGTTCTGGGACTGGACGGACTGCGCCGGGCACCCGGAGAACGTGATCACCCGCGACCGGCTGCTCGACAACGTGATGCTCTACTGGCTCACCAACTCCGCGGCGTCCTCCGCGCGGCTGTACTGGGAGAGCTTCCGGCGCCGCCGGCCCGACGCCGTGCCGGTGCCGACCGGCGTCTCGCAGTTCCCGCACGAGATCGCCCGGCTGCCGCGCAGCTGGGTCGAGCGCCGCTACACCGACCTGCGGTACTGGAACGAGCCGCAGGTCGGGGGCCACTTCGCGGCGATGGAGCAGCCGGAGGTCTTCGTGGACGAGGTGCGCACGTTCTTCCGCAAGCTGCGGTGAGCCTCCTCCGCGAGTCGCCGAGAAAGTGCGCGCGAGTCGCGGCCTGAGTGCACGCGAGTCGCGCGCATGAATCCAGCGACTCGCGCGCACTTTTCTCGCGACTCGCGGGGATTCCGGGGGGGGTGTCGAATCGCGCGGCGCCCGCTCGTCATGGGGGCGCGCACGACGAGACTGCGCACGACGAGAGGAGCACCTCATGCACTACGCGCTGCTGCTGCACTGGGCCGAGCCCGCACCCGGCGAGCTGTCGGAGGAGACGCTCGCGCAGGGCCGGTCCGCGTTCGACGCCTACACCGCGGCGCTGGAGTCGGCCGGGGTCTTCGTCACCGCCGAGGTGATGGAGCCGAGCCCCGCGACCACGACGGTGACGCTGCGGACCGGCAGCCTCCAGGTGCAGGACGGGCCGTTCGCCGACACCAAGGAGGCGCTCGCCGGCGTCTTCGTGATCGACGTCCCCGACCGGGACGCCGCGCTGGGCTGGGCCGAGAAGTGCCCGGCCGCGCAGTGGGGCGTGATCGAGGTCCGCCCGGTCGCGACGTCGTGCCGCGACGGCGTCTGGACGTGACCGAGCGCCCGGAGGTGCGGGCGGCGCGGGCCGCGCGCACCTCCTACGGGCGGCTGGTCGCGCTGCTGGCGGCCGGCACCGGCGACCTCGCCGCGGCCGAGGACGCGCTGGGCGACGCGTTCGAGCGGGCGCTCACCACCTGGCCGGCCGCCGGCGTGCCGGCCAACCCGGACGGCTGGCTGCTGACCGTGGCCCGCAACCGGCTGCGCGACGCCTGGAAGTCGGCGGCGGCCCGGCGCACCGTCGCGTTCGACCCCGAGGTGCACGGCGCCCTGCCCTGCGACCTCGACCAGCTCGATCCCGACGCCGTGCCGGACAGGCGGCTGGAGCTGATGCTGGTCTGCGCGCACCCGGCGATCGACCCGCCGGCGCGCACCCCGCTGATGCTCAACGCCGTGCTCGGCTGCACGGCGGCGCAGATCGCGCGGGCCTTCGCGCTGCCGGCCCCGACCGTCGCGCCCGGCTCGTGCGGGCGAAGCGCCGGATCAAGGACAACCGCATCCCGTTCGAGGTGCCCGACCGCCACGCCCTGCCCGCGCGCATGGACGCCGTGCTCGAGGCCGTCTACGGCGCGTACGCGATCGACTGGAGCACCACGGGCCCGGAGCTGCGCACGTCGCTCACCGGCGAGGCTTTGCACCTGGCCGAGACGCTCGCGCACCTGGCCCCCGCGGACGCCGAGGCGCACGGCCTCGCCGCGCTCGTCTGCCTCTCGACGGCCCGGCTCCCGGCCCGGCTCGACGCGGACGGCCGGTTCGTCCCGCTGCCCGACCAGGACACCGCGCTCTGGGACGCGGCGCTGGTCCGGCGCGGCCACGAGCACCTGCGCGCGGCGCACCCGCTGGGCGTGCTCGGCCGCTTTCAGCTGGAGGCCGCGATCCAGGCCGTGCACTGCGCCCGCCGGGAGACCGGCACCACCGACTGGGCCGCCCTGCGCGACCTCTACACGCTGCTGCAACGGCTCGCGCCGAGCCTCGGCAGCGCCACCGCGCTCGCCGCCGTCACCGCCGAGCTGGACGGGCCGGCGGCCGGACTCGCGGTGCTCGACGGGCTCGGCGAACGGTCGGCCCGGTTCCAACCGGCCTGGGCCACCCGGGCCCACCTGCTCGACCGCCTGGGACGCGCCGCCGAGGCCCGGGTCGCGACGGCCAAGGCGATCAGCCTGACCTCCGACCCCGCCGAACGCGCCTACCTCGAACGCCGGCTGGGCTGACCGGCGCCTGCTCCCCCGGGCGGACGCGCACTGTCTCCCCGTGTCGGACGCGTCCGCGGCCCGGCGCCCGACGATCGTCCTGCGCACGAGCCCACCGTCCCGCGGAGGAGCCATGACCACCACGATCGGCCGCGACGACCTGCGGGCCGCCATCGAGACCGCCGCCGTCACCGTCGTCGACGCCCTGCCCGCCGCCCCGTACCGGGCGCGGCACCTGCCCGGCGCCCTGAACCTCGTCGTGGACGACGCCCCGGACCACGCCGCCGAGGTCCTCCCGGACCGGGACGCACCCGTCGTCACGTACTCGACGAACGCCGTCTGCGGGCGGGGCGAGGCCCTCGCCGCGCTGCTGGGCGAACTCGGCTACCGCGACGTGCGGGTCTACGCGGACGGGATCGAGGACCGGGTGGCCGCCGGGCTCCCGGTGGAGGCCGCGTAGCCGCGGGACCGGTCGCCGGAGCGCGTCCGGCGGCCGGTCCCACCACCCCCCGAGCGCCGAGCTGCCAGAACGATCACCAGAGGAAGGCTCTTGCAATCTACTGGCAACTAGTAGGGTTTGCCACCATGGCGGACTACACGCTTCCCGACCTGGCCTACGACTACGGCGCGCTCGCGCCGCACATCAGCGGCGAGATCATGGAACTGCACCACTCCAAGCACCACCAGACCTACGTCACCGCCCTCAACGGCGTCATCGACAAGCTCGCCGAAGCCCGCGACAAGAACGACTTCGGCGCCATCGTCGGACTGGAGAAGACCCTCGCCTTCAACCTCGGCGGGCACGTCAACCACTCGACGTTCTGGCAGAACCTGTCGCCCGACGGCGGCGACAAGCCCACCGGCGAGCTCGCCGCCGCCCTCGACGACAACTTCGGCTCCTTCGACGCCTTCCAGGCCCACTTCACCGCCGCCGCCACCACCATCCAGGGCAGCGGCTGGGCCATCCTCGGCTGGGACCAGCTCGGCCGGCGCCTGCTCATCCACCAGCTCTACGACCAGCAGGCCAACCTCCCCGCCGGGCAGATCCCCATCGCCCTGCTCGACATGTGGGAACACGCCTTCTACCTGCAGTACCGCAACGTCAAGCCGGACTACGTCAGGGTGGTGGAACGTCGTCAACTGGGCCGCGCCGCCGCCCGGTTCGACGCCGCCCGCGCCTGACCGGTCCTGCTCTCAGACCGCGCGCTGCCCGCAGCAGCAGGTGCATACCGCGTCCGTCGACGTTCGCGGATGTCGGCCCGCCGCCGGCAGCGAGTTCGCGGGCGATCACCTGCCCGTCGGCCGTGGTGACGCAGAAGCACACATAGCCGACGGGCTTGGCCTCCGTGCCGCCGCCTGGGCCCGCGACACCGGTGATGCCGATGCCGACGTCCGCGCCGAAGCGGTCCCGCGCCCCGTCCGCGAGGGCCCGCGCGACCTGCGGCGACACCGCCCCGTGCGCGGCGATCATCTCCGCCGGGACGCCCAGCAGGTTCGTCTTCGCGTCGTTCGAGTACGCGACCACGCCACCGGCGACGTAGGCCGACGACCCGGCCCGGTCGACGAGCCGGCTCGCGAGCATCCCGCCGGTGCACGACTCGCCCGTCGCGACCGTCCAGCCGCGGTCAAGCAGCGCCTGGGCCACCAGCTCGTCGGTGGTGGTGCCGTCGGCGCTGACCAGGTGCCGGGCGTGGCGCTGCGCGAGCTCGGCGTGCAGCGCTTCGGCGACGTCGTCCGCGCCGGGCCGGGGCCGCAGGTCGACCTCCAGCTCGGAGCGGCGCAGGCACGTCGTCACCTCGACGGCGGAGAGGTCCCGCGCGGCGCCGGCCTCGCGCAACGTCGCCGCGATCTCCGACTCCGGCAGGCCGAAGAACCGCAGCGAGCGCGGGTGCGCCGGCGGCACCCCGGTCAGCAGCTCGCGGACGGGAGCGGAGTCGAGCGCGGCGGGCCACATCCCCTGCAGCTCGCGCGTGCGGACCGGGAAGCACCACGACGAGCGGCCCGCCCGGCCGCGGGACGACCAGCCCGGGCGCGGTGCCGACCGGCGGGAGCGCGGTGGCCCCGCGCGGCACCATCGCCTGCTTGCGGTTGGCGGCCTCCAGCGCGGGCCCGCCGAACCCGGTGCGGGCGGCGAACCCTTCGAGGATCTTCGCGATCCGCGCGTACATGTCCTCGTCGAGCGCCAGCTCCGCGCCGGCGAACGCCGCGACCACCTCGCCCGTCAGGTCGTCGGCGGTCGGGCCGAGCCCGCCGCTCGTGACGACGAGCACACAGCCCTCGTCCACCGCGTACTGGAGCGCCCGCGCGAGGTCGGCCGGCCGGTCGCCGACGATCTGGACGTGCGCGACCTCGAACCCGAGGTTCCCCAGCTCACGGGCCACCCAGGGCCCGTTGCGGTCGGAGACGACCCCCGTGAGCAGCTCGCTTCCCGTGACGACCACGGCGGCGCGCGGCCGCTCCCCTGACCCCATGGGGAGGACGGTATCCCGGCGGCGCGTCAGGCAGCTGTGTCGAGCGCCGCGGCCGCGGACTCGTCGCCGATCTCGACGGCCTCCGCCACACGCACGGCGTCGACGCACAGCGAGCCCATCCCCGCCGAGCGCACCGGCCCGATCGCGGCGAGGTGGCCGGGGCCGCGGTCGGGGTGCGCGGCGTCGGTGACCAGCCGCAGGTCCGCGCCGTAGCGGCGGGAGCCCTGCGCGACCGTGCCGAGGCCCGGGACCAGCCGGTCCAGCATCCGGGCCCACAGCGAGAGCCCGGCGTCGGCGTCGTGGTGCAGGTCGTCGTCGCCGCGGCAGAGCAGCACGAGCACGTGGGTGGCGCCGCCGCGCAGGGCGCGCGCCATCGCGAGCGGCTCGCCGACCGAGCCGTCCACCCAGCGCCGCCCGCCGTACGTGACCGGCCGCCCGGCGAGCAGCGGGATCGCCGCGCTGGCCCGCAGCGCGCGCTGCCAGTCGTCGACCGTCGCCATGCCCTGCAGCGTGTGCGCGGTGAGGTCGGTGGCGTCCGTCGCGACGACGTGCAGCGGCGCGGGCGTGCTGCCCAGCTCGTGCCAGGCCAGCGGCTTGCGGACGCCCATCACCTCGTGGACGAGGTGGTCCAGCGCCACCACCGGCCGCCGGCTGCCGAGCCGGCGCATGTCGATGAAGACGTCCGAGCAGAGGTCCTCGGGGTAGCTCGCCGCGCACGCGGCCGCCCCGCCCGTGAGGAACGCGGCCCCGCTGAACCCGCCGGACGACGCCCCGTAGACCTCGTCGAACGCGGGCACCAGGCCCGCCCGGTCGAGCGCGCGGAGCATCCCGGCGACGTACGCGCCGCGCATCCCGCCACCGCCGATGACGAGCGCGACGCGGTGGTCGTCGCGGCGGTCTCCGGGGGTCGTGCCGTCGGCCAGCCGGCCGAGGAGGACGTCGAACACCTGCCGGTCGCCGCGCAGGGCCGAGCTGTACGGCGCCGTGGTCACCGGCCCAGGCTACTGGCGGATGCCGGTCACCCGATCGGTGGGCGCTAACGTGCACGTCACAACCGTTCACCGGGCACAGGCCGCCGACCAGCGACAAACCGGACGAACCGGTGCAAGGCAGCTTGCGAACCCGCCCTACGGTAAGGGCGTACTTCCCCCGCTCCCCGCTTCGGAAGGCCCCTGGTTTGTCCCCCTGGAACCTGCCCACCCCGACATGGTTGGTGAGCTGGACCGCCATGCCCCGGTCAACGACTTCGTCGTCGACCGGCGATTCACCGCTGCCCGCCTGCTCGTGACGACCGACAGCACCCCCGTCGGCATCCTCGAGCTGCCGCTCGTGTCCGGCCGGCGCGCGCGGCCGACGTCCGCCGCGCCCTCGAGACCCAGCTCGGCGGGATCCCCGACCCGCCCCCGCCGCCGTCCTCGCACGACCCGATCACCGTGGTCGTCGCCACCCGCGGCCGGCCGCGGAGCCTGGAGCGCTGCCTGCGCGCCGTTCTCGCCGGTGACCACCCCGACGTCACCGTGCTCGCGTCGACAACGACCCGGCCGACGACCGCACCATGACCGCCGTGCACGAGCTGGGCGACCCCCGCGTCCGCTACGTGTACGAGCCGCGGCGCGGGGCGTCGGTGGGCCGCAACCGCGGTCTCGCCGAGGTGGCCACGGCCCTCGTCGCGTTCACCGACGACGACACCGAGCCGGACTCCGGCTGGGCCACCCGGATCGCGGGCGCGTTCGCGGCCGACCCGGGGCTCGCGTGCGTGAGCGGGCCGGTGCTGGCCGCCCGGCTCTCGACGGCCGAGGAGCTCGTCGCCGACACGGCGCTGGCCTGGAACAAGGGCTTCGAGCGCCGCCGTTTCTCGCTCGACGACCCGCCGGCCGACTCGGCGATCTTCCCGTTCTCCCCCGGCCTCTTCGGGATCGGCGCGAACCTCGCGGTCCGCACCGAGGTGGCCAGGGCCGCGGGCGGCTTCGACGAGGCGCTCGGCCCGGGTTCGCCCACCCACGGCGGCGAGGACTGCGAGTTCCTCGTGCGGCTCGTGCTCGGCGGCCACGTGCTCGGCTACGAGCCGAGCGCGTGGGTGTGGCACCACCACCGGCCGAGCCCGGACGCTGCGCGCCCAGATGCAGGGCTACGCGGTCGGCCTCGGCGGCTTCCTGACGAAGGTCGCGCTCGACCCGCGGGCCCGGGCGGCCGCGGCCAAGCGCCTCCCGGCGGCCGTCGCGCAGCTGCGGCGGATCGCCGAGCGCGAGAACAACGCGGGCGCGGCCTGCCGGCCGGGGCCAACCGGGCCCGCATCCGCGGGCTCGCCGCCGGCCCGTGGGCCTACCTGCGCGCCCGCCGCGCGGCCCGCCGGGCCGGCGGTCGCGTGCCCCCGCTCGCGCCGCCTGCGCCGCCGCCCGCCCCGATCGTCGTCGCCGGCTGAAGATCAGGCGAACGGGAGCGGACCGGGCCCGCAGCACCGGTCCGCTCCCCTTCGCCACACCAGCTCGATCTTCTCGAACCGCCGCGTGAGCGCGGTGCTGGTGTGCCCGCAGAACCGGGAGAACGCCCCTTGCGGCGGTTGCGCCGCAGCCGGGCATTTCACCCAACCGGGCGGGCTGCCACCCGATTGCGCAGGTCGGAGGCCGTCGCGGGCTTGCGGAGGTCTCTAGGCTCCCCCGCGAACGGTGAGGAGACCCATGTCCCGCATACCGACGATGCTCGCCGTGGTGGCGCTGGCGTCGGCCGCGTGGCGGCCGACCGCGGCCCGGCGCACGGGCCCGACCACTACGAGGACGACGCCTGGTACCGGGCGATGGAGGCGGGCGGGGTGTTCGACGACCCGATCGTAGACGCCCCGGAGCCGCCCGAGCTGCCCGTGCCGGGCGGGGATCTGGACGCGGCGGCGTCGGTGGCGTGCGCCGCCGCGGCGGCCGC
>MKJX01000221.1 GCA_001942415.1 Pseudonocardia sp. CNS-139 | reverse complement strand
GCCGCCCCGAGTCGCCGCCGTTGGACAGCGCCTCACGGAGCTTGCGGGCCACCGGCGCCTCGACGGTCGAGGACGGGGACTTCACGTACTCGCCGAGATCCTGCAGCTTGCTGAGGACCTGCTTGCTGCTGACGCCGAGCTCCTTCGCGAGCTCGTGTACGCGGGCCTTGCCTGCCACTGCACTCCTTGTACTCGGAGGCCGGGCGGCTGGTCCGCTCGACCTCGAACCTAGTGTCGAAGCACGTTCATGGTGCGATCTTCACGACTGGCTCATGACGGGTCGACCTTGCTTCCTGGTGTGTCGGGCCCGGGTGTCTCCCGGGCCTCGCGCTGGGTCGTGCTCACGGCGCCGATGTGGGCCCGCACCGCAGCGGTGTCCAACGGTCCCGGGACGCGAAGCGCCCGCGGGAACACCGAACGTCGCTCGGCGCGGTCCAGGCACTCCGGAGCGAGGTGCAGCCACGCACCACGTCCGGGGAGCCGGCGACGCGGGTCCGGGACGAGCGCCCCGGCCACCGCGACCACCCGCAGCAGACCGTCGGCCGGCGCACGGCTCCGGCATCCGACGCACGTCCGGACCGGTCCCGCGGACGATCGTGGATCGATCGCGGAGGTCGGACGAACGGAGGTCGGCCCCGTGCGGCTGGCCGGTACGGAGTGTAGCGCAGCACCTGCCGCAACTCTGCTGTCGTGGGGCGCCGAAGGCCCTCCCGGCGTGCGGTGGGGCTCAGCCGACCGACTCCGTCTCGGACGCGTCGAGGGCCCCGCGGGGGTCCGCGTCGCTGCGGATGTCGATGCGCCAGCCGGTGAGCCGGGCCGCCAACCGGGCGTTCTGTCCTTCCTTGCCGATGGCGAGGGAGAGCTGGAAGTCCGGCACGACCACCCGCGCCGTCTTCGTGCGGGCGTCGAGCACCGTGACCGATACCACCTTCGACGGCGAGAGCGCGTTGCCCACGAACGTCGCGGGATCCTCGGACCAGTCGATGATGTCGATCTTCTCGCCGTTCAGCTCGCTCATGACGCCGCGCACCCGCGCCCCGACCGGCCCGATGCACGCGCCCTTCGGGTTGACCCCGGGGACGGTGGACCGGACGGCGATCTTGGTGCGGTGGCCGGCCTCGCGCGCGACCGCGACGATCTCCACCGAGCCGTCGACCAGCTCGGGCACCTCGAGCGCGAACAGCTTGCGCACGAGGTTGGGATGCGTACGGCTCAACGTGATCTGCGTCCCGCGCATTCCGCGCGTCACACCCACCACGTAGCAGCGGATGCGCTCGCCGTGCTCGTAGCGCTCGCCGGGGACCTGCTCGGCCTGCGGCAGCACGCCTTCGATGTTGCCGGACAGCTGCACGATCACCACGCCGCGGGCGTTGGCGCGGGCGTCGCGCTGGATCACGCCCGCGACGATCTCGCCCTCCTTGGCGGCGAACTCGCCGTAGGTGCGCTCGTGCTCGGCGTCGCGCAGCCGCTGGACGATCACCTGGCGGGCCGTGGTGGCCGCGATCCGGCCGAAGCCCTCCGGGGTGTCGTCCCACTCCGTGTCGACGGACCCGTCGGCGGCCATCTCCTGCGCCATCACACGCACCGCGCCCGTCTTGCGGTCGATGTCGATGCGGGCGTGCGGCTGGTGGCCCTCGGTGTGCTTGTACGCGGTGAGCAGCGCCGACTCGATGGCCTCGATGACCGTGTCGAAGGGGATGTCCTTCTCGCGCTCGATCGTGCGCAACGCCGCGATGTCGACGTTCATGCCGTCTCCTCCTCCGATGCCGCCCCGGCCGCGGACTCCCCCAGCAGCCGCAGCTCGGCGGCGGGCGCCGGCCGGAACTCGACCTGCACGCCCGCGTGCGCCACGTCGGCGTAGCGCAGCTCCCGCAGCTGCCCGTCGACGAGCACGGTGACGGCGTCCGGGCCCGCCTCCCCCACCCGGCCGGTGAACGTGCGCCCCTCGTGCGTGCGGACGGCGACCTGGCGCAGGTGCGCCCGCCGCCAGTGCCGCTCGCCGGTGAGCGGGCGGTCCACCCCGGGCGAGGTGACCTCCAGCGTGTACGACCCGCCGAGCAGGTGCTCGTGCCGGTCCAGCTCGGCCGAGAGGGCCCGCGACACGGCCGCGATGTCGTCCAGCCCGACACCGTCGTCGGCGTCGACCACGACCTTGACGGTGTGGCGGCGGCCGGCGGCGCGGACGTCGAGCCGGTCCAGCTCGAACCCGGCGCCGCGGACGATCGGTTCCAGCACGCCGAGCAGCTCGCCGGGCGGCTGCCCGGCATCCTGCGCGGGGGGGGGGAGGGGCATCGCGGTGGCTCCTGCTCGTTCGGTCTCCGCTTCGTCGCGGTGGGTTCGCCAGGGTATCGCGCCGTGCCCGTACGGCCGCCTGGCAGGATGAGCGCCCGGCGAACGGGTGAGGGAGTTCAGGTGGGAGCACGGTCCGGGCCGCTCGGCCGGCCGGGGAGCGGGCTCAGCCGGCGCTCGCTGATCACGGGGTTGCTGCTCCTCCCGCCCGCGCTCGCGGCGTGCTCGCTCGGGCCGTCCGCGCCGGAGCCGCCGGACCCCCTGGTCGCGCTCGCCGACGCCGCCCGCGCCGACGCCGCGCTGGCCGCCGCGGCGGTCGCGGCCGACCCCGCGCTCGCCGACCGCGTCCAGCCCCTCGTCGACGCCCGCACGCAGCACGCGCTCGCCCTCGACGCCGAGGTCGCCCGGATCGACCCGGAGCACGTGCCGGCCACCCGGCCGCCGGCCCCGCCCGGCGGGCGCCGGGCTGCGCCGGGGTGCGCCAGGCCGTGCTGGCCTCCGGCAGCGCCGCGGCCGACGTCGTGCTCGGGCTGCCCGCCGAACGCGTCGGGCTCGTCGCGTCGGTGGCCGCGTGCTGCACGACGTACGGGGCGGTGCTCGTGTGAGCGGGGCGTCCCGGATCGACGCGACGGCCGAGGCGTCCCTGCAGGACGCGCTCGCGGCCGAGCACGCCGCGCTCTGGTGCTACTCGTACGCCGTGGCGTTCCTGCCGGCCGCGCAGCTCGGCCAGGCCCGCCAGGACGAGGACGCGCACCGCACGCTGCGCGGGCAGATCGAGCAGACGCTCACCCAGCTCGGGGCCCGTGCGGTGTCGGCCCAGCCCGCGTACGCCACCCCGCAGCCCGTCACCGACGGGCCGTCGGCCGCGGGGCTGATCCTCGTCGCCGAGACGGACGCGCTCGCCGCGTGGCGCTCGGTCGTGGAACGCACGGCCGACCGGGAGCTGCGCCGCGCCGCGCTCACCGCCCTCACCGACGGCACCCTGCGCACCGCCCGCTGGCGCGTGGTGGTCGGCACGCCGCCCGCCATCCCGGTCTTCCCCGGCCGCCCGTAGCAACTCGCGCACACTTTTCCGGCGACTCGCGGACGGGGCCGCAGGCCCCACCCGCGAGTCGCTGGATTGGTGCGCGCGAGTTGCTACGCCAGGGCGTCCAGGGCGCGCTCGACGTCGGCGTGGGTGTTGTAGAGGTGGAACGACAGGCGGGCGCCGCCCGCCCGGCCGGCCGCCGCCACCCCGGCGGCCTGCAGCCGCTCCAGCGCGCCGTCGAGGCGCACCGAGACGATCGCCGAACCGGCCGGCGGCAGGCCCAGCCCGGCCCGGAACGCGTCGGCGAGGCCGGTGCAGTGCGCGTGCACGGCCGCGCGGTCCAGCCCGGCGAACCACGGCAGCGCGACGGCCGCGCGACGTGGCAGTACCAGGCCGGGGACGAGTCGAGGGCGCGGGCGTCCGCGGCGAGGTCCAGCGGCAGCCCGTACACGGTGGACCAGCGCTCGGCGCCCGCGTACCAGTTCGCGTGCGCCGGCACGACCCCGACGTCCGCCGCGACCGCCATCCACGCCGCCCCGCGCGGCACGCCGAGCCACTTGTAGCCCGCCGCGACGACCACGTCGGCCCAGGAGACGTCGGCGTCGAGCCAGCCGAGCGACTGCGTCACGTCCAGCACCACCCGCGTGCCGGCGGCCCGCGCGGCCCGCAGCGCGGCGAGGTCGGCGACCCGCCCGTCCGCCGACTGCGCGACGGACACCGCGACGAGGTCGAACTCCCCCGCGCGCTCGCCGAGCGCGTCGGGCCGGCACTCGGTGACGGTCACCCCGCGCCCGGCCTGCGCGGCGAACGGCCAGCTCACGCTGGTGAACTCGCCCTCGGGCACGAGCACCCGCGTGCCGTCGGGGACGCTCGCCGCCACGAGCCCGACCAGCGGCGACACGCCCGCCCCGATCGTCACCCGGCCCGCGTCGACGCCCAGCAGCGCGGCGAACCCGGCGCGGGCGGCGGCCACGGGGGCGTCGAAGTCGGGGGCGTTCGCGGCGCCGGCCCGCCAGCCGGCGACCGCCGCGGCCACCGCGTCGGCCGCCGCGACCGAGGGGATGCCGATGCTGGCGGTGTTGAGGTAGCCGCCGGGGACGTCGAACTCGGCACCGAACGCCGTGCGGCGGGCGAGGGTCTGCACCCGGTCGACACTAGAACGGTGGACAGCACTCTGATCGAGATCCGGACCGGCGGCCGGGAGACGGTGGTCGACCTCACCCGCGAGATCGCCGAGTTCCTGCGCGCGAGCGGCGCGGGCGACGGCCTGCTGCACGTGTGGGTGCCGCACGCGACGGCCGGGCTCGCCGTGATCGAGACGGGCGCCGGCAGCGACACCGACCTGCTCGCCGCCCTGCGCGACCTGCTCCCCGCCGACGACCGCTGGACCCACCGGCACGGCAGCCCCGGCCACGGCCGCGACCACGTGCTCCCGGCGTTCCTCCCGCCGTCCCTGTCCGTGCCGGTACTGGCCGGCGTCCCGGCGCTGGGCACGTGGCAGTCGGTGTGCCTCGTCGACACCAACGGCGACAACCCGGTGCGCCAGGTCCGCCTCTCGTTCCTGCGCGGCTGACCCGCGGGGACCGGTCAGCCGCGCAGGGCGGCGACCCGGTCGGCGACCTCCGCCGCGGTGCGCAGGCGGGCGTCGCCGTCGGCGATGCAGTCGTGCACGAGCTGGGCCTCCGCGGGGCCCAGGCCCGGGTGCACCTGTGGGCGCGTGGTGAGCAGCCGCCGGATCACCACGAGCGGCTGCGGGTCGGGCAGCTCGCCGTGCAGGCCGGCGCCGCTCAGCACGCGGTGGATCGTGGCGCCCAGCGACCACACCTCGGTGCGCCGGGTCGGGCGGGCGCCGGCGAGCAGCTCGGGGTCGGCGAACTCCAGCGCGCTCGCCCGCGCCATCCCGGTGAGCGCGACGCCGGGCGTGAGCACGCGGCACAGCTCCGGGTCGGCCAGCCGGCCGGCGACGGCCCCGCCCGCGTCCTGGGTCAGCAGGACGTTGGCCGGCCGCACCCCGCCGTGCGCGATGCCGGCCTCGTGCAGGGCGTGCGCGGCGCGCGCGGCGTGCTCCAGCGCCGTCAGGACGTCGTCGCGGGTGAGCTGCGCGGCCGGGGCGGCGAGCGAGCCGAGCGGGAAGTACTCCATGGCGTAGCCGAAGCTCGCCTCCAGCACCGCGTCGAACACCCGCACGACGTGGCCGGACCCGGCCCCGGCGACCGCGCGCAGCTCGCGCACGCCCCGTTCGTAGGCGAGCTCGCTGACCCGGTCGTTGAACAGCTTGAGCACGGCGAACTCGTCGGTGAGCCCGAGCCGGGAGGGCGGCCGGACGAGGTAGCAGCGGCCGTGGCCGCCCTCGCCGAGCTGCCGCACGACGTCGTAGCCCGCGATCATCGGGGGCTGGACGGCCACGGTCGTGTCCACTGCGCTCTCCCTCCCGGCGCGCGCCCTCTCCTCAGCGCACGCCCGATGGCGACTCGAACAGGAAGCTGCGGCCCCCGAGCCGCACACGGGTGCCCGGCACGAGCCGGTGCGTCTGACCCTCCGGGAGCTGCGTCCACTCGGGCTCGCCGGGACCGGAGACGAAGGTGCCGTTGCGCGAGCCGGCGTCGGCCAGCAGCACGTCCCAGCCGGACACGCGGACCTCGGCGTGCACCCGCGACACCGCGCCCGACGGGTCCTCCACGGCCAGCGACCGCAGCGCGCCCCCGGCCACCCGGGAGTCGCCCTCCGGCATGCGGCCGACGAGGTACTCGGCGTCGACGGAGTAGGTGGTGCCGTCGTCGAACACGAGCAGGCCGAGCGCGGGCCGGGGGCCGGCGACGAGCTGGCCGCCGCCGTCCTCGACGGGCAGCCCGCAGAACGCGCACTGCCCGAGCCGCGGGTCGTTGAGGTGGCCGCGCCCGCAGCGGCGGCCGTTCACCTGGGTGCTGTCGAGCGGGTCGGGCTCCACCTCCGGCGCGGCCGGGAGCGGCGGCCGCGGCGGCTCGGGCGGGCTGCCGAGCACCCGGCGTCGGCGGCGCAGCGGCGGCGGCGGGCGGCTGCTGGCTCCTGGCGACGGGCGACCGGGGCGGGCGCGGGCACGGCCGTCGTGGTGGTCGTGCTCGACGCCGGCGCTCCGGGACCGGCGCGGGGACGGGCTCCGGGGCGAGGGCGACCGGCTCCTGCGCCGCGCGCGGCACGCCGAACCGCGGCGTGCCGGCGGCCGGCTCCTGCTGGCCGTCCGCCGCGAGCTCCTCCTGGCGCCCGTGCCGCGGGCGGCGGTCGAGCGGGACCGCGTCGAGGCCGGTCTCCGTGCCGAACCCGGCTCCCGGCCCGGCCTGCTCGCCGTCGTCCGGGGTGCCGAAGCCGTCCGGAGCGGCGGCGAAGTCCTCGGGGGTGGCGAAGCCGTCCCCGGTGCCGAACCAGTGGCCGTCGTCGGGCCCGGCCCAGGCGCCGGAGTCGGAGACCGGCGCGCTGCCGTTGCTGCCGCCGGGGCCGTGACCCGGCCCGTTCGGGCCCGGGTCGAGCAGGCCGGTGCCGTTCACGTGCCCGTTGACGCCGGCGCCGTTGTGGCCGTGCGGACCGTGCGGACCGTGCTGACCATGTGGCCCGTGCTGGCCGGCGGCGCTGCCGTTGACCCCGGTGTCGGTAACGTCCGCCGGGCCGGCGCCGACTCCCGGACCGCCGGCGGTCTCGCCGTCGCGCCCCGTGGTGTCGGGGTAGGCCGGGTCGGGGTAGCGGGTGGCCCCGGGCTCCCCAGGCCGGCCCGCCCCGTCCTGCTCGCTCCCCGGCACGCCGCCGCGTTCGCCGTTGCCGTCGGGGGTGCCGCGCCCGCGTCCCGAGCCGATGCCGAACCGCGCGAGGTCGACGGTGGGCGTGCGGCGCGGGCCGCGCCCGCGGTGCGCGGTGCCGTTCGAGCCGGACGGCACGGGCCGCAGGTGCGCCCGTCCGGTGAACCGGGCCCGGTCGCCCATGTCCGGCCCGAGGTCCTCGGCCGCGTCGCGGCCCGGCGTGCCGTTCGCGTCGCCGGCCTGGAACAGGGCCTCGCTCGGGCTGGCCATCGCCGGCTCGGGGGCGCCGTTCCACCGCTGCCGCTCGCGCTCGGCCGGGTCCGGCCAGAGCGGGTCGTCCGGCCGGTGCCGCACGGTCTCGGCGGCGCCGTCGGTCTGCTGGTACGCGTCGCCGCCGCCGGGCACGAGCACGGCGCCCGCCCCGGGCACCACACCGACCCGCAGGTCGTGCACGCCGTCGATCACGCCGGGCGGGATGGGCCCGCCCTCCAGGGCCAGCACCACGGGCACGTCCGGCCGCGGCAGCAGCCGATCGGTCCACGCGACGGCCTGGGCGCCGGACAGCGCCACCTGGCGGTCGGGCACGACCAGGCCGACCGGGCCGTAGAGGAACACCGCCCACTGGTCCCCGCGTGCCCCGGACGCGCGACCGTCACCGGTCGTGACGGCCACGGTGCCGAACCGCAGCCCGTCGCCGGGCGCGTCCGCGCCGCCGAGCCACATCGTGAGCCGCCGGGCGAGCGCCCGTCCCGGCTCGGGGCCCGCGGCCGCCGCGCACACGTCGAGCAGGTGCCGCAGCACCTGCCGGTCGGCGCACTCGGCCACGCAGACCACCCCGGGCCAGCGACCCACCACCGCGGCCCCGGGCACCACAGCAGCCCGCAATGCGTCGAACTCCACCTAGATCAACCTCCCCCGCGGACCCGCCGGCGTCCGGACGGCCCACGGCCGCGTACACCGGTCGGGTGACGATCAAGGTCGTGCAGAACTGCACCAAGAACGACGCGAACGGTACGGGGCCCTGAATCCGGCTCGGACCCGGCACCACTTTCGTTGCAATGCGTGACGATTCGCGCTCGGTGTGTCACTCCCGTGGAGCACGGGACGCCCCGTCCGGCGGCGTCCACGATGCTCCTACGTCGCACCGCGACAGTCGATCACGCCCGGACGGGGGACGACCAGACCGGCCGCCGCTCAGCGGGTGCCGGTCAGCTCCCGGATGCGCGACACGACCGTTTCCACGGCGATCTCCGTCCGTTCACCGCTACGCCGGTCCTTCAACTCGACCAGTCCGTTGGCGAGCCCGCGCCCGACGACGACGATCGTCGGCACCCCGATGAGCTCCGCGTCGGCGAACTTCACGCCGGGCGTGGCCTTCCGGTCGTCGAGCAGCACCCGCACCCCCGCGGCGGCGAGCTCGGCGGCGATGCGCTCGCCGCCGGCGAGGATCTCGTCGGTCTTCCCGGCGACCACGACGTGGACGTCGGCCGGGGCGACCGCGCGCGGCCAGACGAGACCCGAGTCGTCGTGACTCTGCTCGGCGATCACCGCGACCAGCCGCGAGACGCCGATCCCGTAGGAGCCCATCGTGACCCGCACCGGCTTGCCGTCGGCGCCGAGCGCGTCGAGTCCCATCGCGTCGGCGTACTTGCGCCCGAGCTGGAACACGTGCCCGATCTCGATGCCGCGCGCGGCCTCCAGCGGGCCGGTGCCGTCGGGCGCGGGGTCGCCCTCGCGCACCTCGGCGGCCTCGATGGTGCCGTCGGGCGTGAAGTCCCGGCCGGCGACGAGGTCGACGACGTGGTGGTCGGGCTTGTCCGCGCCGGTGACCCACGCCGTGCCGGTGACCACCCGCGGGTCGACGAGGTAACGCACGCCGTTGGCGGCCAGCGCGACCGGCCCGATGTAGCCCTTGACGAGGAACGGGTGCTTGGCGAAGTCGGCCTCGTCGAGCAGCGCGACCTCGGCCGGGTCGAGCGCCGCCTCCAGCCGCTTCATGTCGACCTCGCGGTCGCCGGGCACGCCCACACCCAGCAGCGTCCACTCGGCCGAGCCCGGCTGCCGGGTCTTGACCAGCACGTTCTTGAGCGTGTCGGCCGCGGTGAAGCTGCGGCCGAGGCCGGCGTCGTTCAGGAACGCGACGAGCGACCCGATCGTCGGGGTGCCGGGCGTGTGGTGCGCCTGCGCCGCGGGCAGGCCCTCGACGGGCCGCGCGGGCGGCGCCTGCGTCGTGACGGCCTCGACGTTGGCCGCGTAGCCGCCGGGGCTGCGGACGAACGTGTCCTCGCCGGTGGCGCGACCGCCAGGAACTCCTCCGACGCGACCCGCCCATGGCGCCGGACATCGCGTTGACGATCACGTACTCCAGCCCGAGCCGGTCGAAGATCCGGACGTAGGCCTCGCGGTGCAGCCGGTAGGACTCGGCGAGCCCCTCGTCGGCGAGGTCGAACGAGTAGGAGTCCTTCATGAGGAACTCGCGCCCGCGCAGGATACCCGCGCGCGGCCGCGCCTCGTCCCGGTACTTGGTCTGGACCTGGTAGAGCATGACCGGGTAGTCCTTGTACGACGCGTACTCGCCCTTGACGAGCTGCGTGAACAGCTCCTCGTGGGTGGGGCCGAGCAGGTAGTCGCCGCCCTTGCGATCCTTGAGCCGGAAGATGTTGGGCCCATACTCGGTCCAGCGCCCGGTGGCCTCGTAGGGCTCCTTCGGCAGCAGCGCGGGCAGCAGGATCTCCTGGGCGCCGATGGCGTCCATCTCCTCGCGCACGACCTGCTCGACGGCGCGCAGCACCCGCAGGCCCAGCGGCAGCCAGGAGTAGATCCCCGGCGCGACACGGCGGACGTAGCCGGCGCGGACGAGCAGCTTGTGGCTCGGTACCTCCGCGTCGGCCGGGTCCTCGCGAAGGGTCCGCAGGAACAGCGACGACATCCGGGTCAACACCCCGGAAAGGGTAGCGACGCCCTCCGGCGCACGTCGCGCCGGTTACCCGCCGAGCTACCCGCCGAGCAGGTGCCGGTTGGGCTCCTTCGCCGCGTCCGCCAGCCCGGGCAGCTCCACCACCTCGACGCCGGCCGCCGCGAGCAGCTCCGCGCCCGTCCCGTCCACGAAGACGGCCGGCTCGCGCCACGCGAACACCACCCGGGCCACGCCCGCGGCGATGATCAGCTGCGTGCAGGTCAGCGGCCGGGACGCCCGCGCGCTGCACGGCTCCAGCGAGCTGTAGACCGTGGTGCCCGGCGGGACGGGCCGGCCGGGCCCGAGGCGCGCAGCGCGGCCTCCTCGGCGTGGTCGTGCGGCTCGTGCATGCGCGACCAGCCTCGGCGAGCACCTCGCCCGCCGCGTCGACGACCACCGCGCCCACCGAGAACGCGGTGTCCGACGGCGGGCAGTTGCGGGCCAGCGCGACGGCGCGGGCGAGGAACGTGCGGTCGCTCACCGCTGCCCCAGCGCGTAGCGCAGCAGCACGAGGTCGCCGATCGGACGGGCCTCGGCCAGCCGCATCCGGTGCGCGGTGTCGTGCGGGAACCGGCCGGGCCCGACGAACCGCGGCGCCGCGCCGTCCCCCACGAAAACGCGCGACCACGAGGTGCAGCTCGTCGGCGAGACCGGCCGTCAGGAAGAGGGTGTGCACGGCGGTGCCGCCCTCCACCATCAGCCGCCCGACGCCGCGTCCGTGCAGGTCGGCGAGCACCGCGGCGGGGTCGAGGGGCGCACCGGCGTCCACCACGGTGGCGAGGTGGCCGACCGCGGAACGCGCGCTCACCACGCCGCCCGACGCCGCATAGACCAGCTTCTCGGCGGTGCCGGTCGTGAAGAAGCGCGCCGCCGGGTCGAGGTCGCCGCTCGCGGTGAGCGTGACCTTCACCGGGTCCGGCGCCCGCCCGGCCGCTTCCCGCGCCGCCCGCCGCTGCGGCGAGCGTACGAGCAGCCGCGGGTCGTCGCGGCGGATCGTCGTCGCGCCGACGAGGATCGCGTCGGCGCCCGCCCGCACCTCGTCCACCCGGTCCCAGTCCGCGGCGTCGGAGAGCACCAGCCGCTCGGGCGTGGTGTCGTCGAGGTACCCGTCCACCGACATCGCGGCCGACAGCAGGACGAACGGGCGGGGCACGCCGTGATCCTGCCCGACGGTCACATCCCGGGCACGTCCACCCGCACCGCGAGCACCTTCGCCTCCCGCACCGGCCGGCGCTCCGACTCGTGGTAGCTCGGCGCGACGCACAGGAAGAGCGTGCGCCGGTCCGGCCCGCCCAGCGCGCACGCGAACACGCCCGTGCCGGGGTCGACGACCTGCACGATCTCGCCGCCCTCGCGCACGCGGATCGCCCGCGCCCGGCCGGGTCGGCCACCCAGACCAGGCCCTCGGCGTCGGCGCAGATCCCGTCCGGCGCGACACGCCCGGCCGCAGGTCCCAGGACGCCCAGTCGCGCCGCGGGCCGAGGCTCCCGTCGGGCGCGACGTCGAACGCGCTCATCCGGTTGCCGGTGGTCTCGCCGACCACGAGCGTGTCCCCGACGATCACCGCACCGTTGGGGAACCGCAGGTCGGCGCGGCGACCGACGCCGTCCCGTCGGGGTCGACGCGGATCAGCGCGGCCGGGCGGGCCGGCTCGCCCGCCATCAGGTCGTAGCCGAAGTTGCCGACGTACGCGCGGCCGGCCGCGTCCACGACCATGTCGTTGCACCAGCCGGTGGCCAGGTGCGCGAGGTCGGCGTGCTCGACGAGCGTGCCGTCGGGCTCGCGGCGCAGCACCCGCCGGTCGCGCATCGACACCACCAGCAGCCGCCCGTCCGGCAGCCAGCCGGTGCCCGACGCCCCGTGTTCCAGCTCCGCCTCCGGCCGCGGCGCGGCGTCCACCTCGGGGTCGACGGAGACGACGGTGCCGAGGAAGAAGTCGGAGAGCCACAGCCGGCCGTCGTGCCAGCGCGGCGCCTCCAGGAAGCAGTACCCGTCCACAACGGTGGGGAGAGCGGTGTCGGTCATGTGCAGGTGGTACCACCCCCACCCGCATTCTGGCTCCATGACGTCGTCAGGAGCGGCCCCGGAACTGCGTTGTGGAGCCAGAATGCGATCGGGCCGTCAGCTCGTCAGCAGCTCCGTCAGGAGGTCGCCTACCGTGGGGGCCTCGATGAGGAAGCCGTCGTGGCCGTACGGCGAGTCGATCATCCGCAGCGGCCCGGCGCCCCGGATCCCGGCGGCCAGCTCGGCCTGCTGCTCCGCCGGGTAGAGCCGGTCGGAACTGACGGCCGCGACGAGCGTCCGCGCCGTCACGCGGGCGAGCCCGGCCGCGACGCCGCCCCGGCCGCGGCCGACGTCGTGCGCGTTCATCATCTCGGTCAGCCGCACGTACGACGCCGCGTCGAAGCGCCGCACCAGCTTGGCGGCGTGGTGGTCCAGGTACGACTCGACCGCGTAGCGCCCGCCGCGCCACGGGTCCTCGCCGTCCTGCGGGCTGCGGCCGAACCGCTGCGCCAGCTCGTACGGGCTGCGGTAGGACAGGTGCGCCATCCGCCGCGCGACGCCCAGCCCGACGTGCGGGCCCTCCCCCGCGGCCAGGTCGTGGTAGTCGCCGCCGTGCCAGCCGGGGTCGCCCCGGATGGCTGCGAGCTGCGGCGCCGCCCACGCGATCTGCTCGGCCGACGTCGCGGCGGGGCAGGCGAGCAGGAAGAGCCGCTCGACGCGCTCGGGCTCGCTCGCCGCCCACTCCAGCGCGCGCATCCCGCCCATCGAGCCGCCGACGACCGCGGCCCACCGCCCGATGCCGAGCGCGTCGGCGAGCACCGCCTCGGCCGCCACCGCGTCCCGGGCCGTGACCAGCGGGAACCGGCTCCCCCACGGCCGCCCGTCGGGCGCGGCCGCGGCCGGGCCGGTGCTGCCCTGGCACCCGCCGACGACGTTGGGCACGACGACGAACCACCGCTGCGGGTCCAGCGCCCGGCCCGGCCCGACCAGCGGCTCCCACCAGCCCGCGGTCGGGTGGCCGGGCCCGGCCGGGCCGGTCACGTGGCTGTCGCCGGTGAGCGCGTGCAGCACGAGCACGGCGTTGGACGCGTCCGGGGCCGGCTCGCCCCACGTCTCGTACGCGATCCGGACGCCGGGCAACTCGCCGCCGGCCTCCAGCCGCAGCGGCGCGGGCAGGTCGAGGAAGCGCCGCCGCCCGGGGTCGTCCCCCTCCCGCCACGCACCGGTGGCGGGAGGCAGGAGCTCGACTGCGGTCACGGGAGCGGTCAGGCCCCCTTGGCCGCCCGGAAGCCGGCGTCGAGGTCGGCCTTGATGTCCTCGATGCCCTCCAGGCCGACCGACAGCCGCACCAGGCCCGGCGTCACGCCCGTCGCGAGCTGCTCCTCGCCGGAGAGCTGGCTGTGCGTGGTGCTGGCCGGGTGGATCACGAGGCTGCGCACGTCGCCGATGTTGGCGAGGTGGCTGTGCAGCTCCAGCGCGTCGACGAACCGGCGCCCGGCCTCGACGCCGCCGGCGATGTCGAACGCCACGACGGCACCGGCCCCGCGCGGCAGGTACTTCTGCCCGGCCTCGTACCACGGGCTCGACGGCAGCCCGGCGTAGTGGACCTTCTCGACCTCGTCGCGCTGCTCCAGCCACTCCGCGACGGCCTGCGCGTTCTGCACGTGCCGCTCGATGCGCAGGGAGAGCGTCTCGATGCCTGGATGAGCAGGAAGCTGTTCTGCGGGGAGATGGCCGGGCCGAGGTCGCGCAGGAGCTGGACGCGCAGCTTGATGATGTAGGACTGCGGGCCGAGCGCGTCCCAGTAGTTGAGGCCGTGGTAGCTCGGGTCCGCCGTGGTGAGGCCGGGGTAGCGGGCGGCGTGCTCGCCCCACGGGAAGTTGCCGGAGTCGATCACGACGCCGCCGATCGCGGTGCCGTGGCCGCCGAGGAACTTCGTGGCCGAGTGCACCACGATGTCGGCGCCGTGCTCGATCGGGCGCAGCAGGTACGGCGTGGGCACCGTGTTGTCGACGATCAGCGGGACGCCCGCGGCGTGCGCGGCGTCGGCGACCGCACGCACGTCCAGCACGTTGCCGCGCGGGTTGCCGAGCGTCTCGGCGAAGAACGCCTTGGTGTTGGGGCGGACGGCCGCGGCCCATTCCTCCACGCTGTCCGGGTCGTCGACGAACGAGACCTCGATGCCCAGCTTCGGGAACGTGTAGTGGAAGAGGTTGTACGTGCCGCCGTAGAGCGAGGAGCTGGAGACGATGTGGTCGCCGGCCTCGGCGATGTTGAGGATCGCGAGGGTCTCGGCGGCCTGCCCGGACGCGAACGCGACGGCGGCCAGCCCGCCCTCCAGCGCGGTGACCCGCTGCTCCAGGACGTCCTGGGTGGGGTTCATGATCCGCGTGTAGATGTTGCCCAGCTCGGTGAGCCCGAAGAGCGCCGCCGCGTGTTCGGTGTCGCGGAACGTGTAGGACGTGGTCTGGTAGATCGGCGTGGCGCGGGCGCGGTGGTGGGGTCGGACGTGGCGCCGGCGTGGACCTGCTTGGTCTCGAACGACCAGTTCTCGGACACGGCAGTCTCCTGGAAGGAATGGGGAGGGAATGTGCTTGCGACGGATCGGTCAGCGGCCGGTGCGACAGGCCGTGGCCGTGACTCCGCGCATGAGATCGACATGCCGGCGCGCCACGAGGCGGATCACGCGAGCGACGGTAACGGGCACGTGACATGCGCACAACCACCCGGTAGGTGAGGGGCCGGTCGGTGAGGGCGGAGCGCCCGGGGAGGAGATCGGGATGGGGTCCGAGCTGATCTGGCTCCGGCCGGAGAAGGCGGGCGTGGGACGGCCGGCGCAGCGCAGCCGCGCCGAGATCACCGAGGCCGCCGTGCGGGTCGCGGACCGCTCCGGCACCGGCGAGGTCTCCATGCGGCGGGTGGCCACCGAGCTGGGCACGGCCGCCGCGTCGCTCTACCGCTACGTCGACACCCGCGACGACCTGCTCGACCTCATGGCCGACCACGTCGCCGCGGAGCTGGAGCTGCGCCCGCCCACCGGGGACTGGGTCGCCGACCTCGTCCACCTCGGGTTGCAGTCGCGCGACGTGTTCCGCCGCCACCCGTGGCTCGTCGAGCTGGTGCTCACCCGGCCGGTGCTCGGGCCCAACGGGGTGGACGTCACCGAGCACGTGCTCGCCGTGCTGGCCGGGCATCCCGCCGACGGGCCGAGCAAGCTCACCGCGTACGCCGTGCTCAACGCCGTGGTCGCGGCCGCGACCCGCAACGAGCTGGCCCCCGCCGACACGCTGCGCAGCGCGCGCTACGTCGCGCACGTCGTGGCCGCGGGCGGGCACCCGCACCTGGCCGCGCTCGACGTGACCGGCGCGGACCCGGCCGCCGACCCGCTGCCCGGCGTGCTCGCGAAGGTGCTCCGCGGCCTGCTCCCGGCCGGCCCCGACACGTGACCTAACCTGCGCAGATGCTCGTGCTGCTGCCGCCGTCGGAGACGAAGCGCGACGGGGGCGACGGTCCCCCGCTCGACCTCGCGGCGCTCGCGCACCCGGCGCTCGACCCGGTGCGCAAGGCGCTCGTCGACGAGCTGGTGGAGCTGGCCGCCGACCCGGCCGGCTGCCGCACGGCGCTCGGGCTCTCCCCCGCGCAGGACGCCGAGATCGCCCGCAACGCCGCGTTGCGCACGTCCCCGACGATGCCCGCGCTGCACCGCTACACGGGAGTGCTCTACGACGCCTGGATGCGGGATCGCTACGCGGCGCCGCGGCCGGGCGGGCCCGGGAGCGGCTGGTCGTCGGGTCGGCGCTCTTCGGGCTGCTGCGGGCCACCGACCCGGTGCCCGCCTACCGGCTCTCGGCCGGCTCGGCGCTGCCCGCGGGCGGCACGCTCGCCGCGCGCTGGAAGCCCGTGCTGGAGCCGGAGCTGGCCGCGCTCGCCGCCGCCGACCTGGTCGTCGACCTGCGCTCGGGCTCGTACGCGGCGCTGGGCCGGGTGCCCGGCGCGGTCACCGTCACCGTGCTCGCCGAGCGCCCGGACGGCACCCGCAGCGTCGTCAGCCACTTCAACAAGGCGCACAAGGGGCGGCTGGCCCGGGTGCTGGCCAGCACGCGGGCCGAGCCGTCGGACGCCGCGGCGGTGGCGGCGATCGCGCGCCGCGCCGGGATGCGGGTGGAGCGCCGGGGCAACGCCGTCGAGGTGATCGTCCCCGCGTAATCCCGTTGCCGGGCCCGCGCGGGCCTGGCACGGTTGCCCTCGACCAGCCGGGAGCCCGGTGGAGAAGCGGAGGAGGTGCGTGATGGCCATCGCTGTCGTGGACGTGGCCCGCACCCGTCCGAACCCCGCCCCGCGCTGACGATTCCCGCGGGGCGTCACTCCCAGGAGCCCCGCTTTGCCCGACGCAGAGTCGTATGCAGATTTTCCCGAGCCGCGCAGGAACCGCCGGCGCCGTCCCCGTTTCGACGACGAGGAGCAGCGCCACGACGAACAGCGCCGCAGCCTGGACGAGCGGGCCGGCACCGACCCGGACGGCCCGCCGTCCGGCGACCGCTGGTCCACGTGGGACGGCGCCGCGCACGGCCCGCAACCCCGCCCGTCCTGGGTGGTCACCGAGCACGCCGCCGTCGACACCGAGCTCGGCGTGCTCAAGACCGGCAAGGAGGCCGATGTTCACCTGATCGAGCGAGCCGTGCCCGGCAGCGGGCGGCGGGCCCTGATGGCCGCCAAGCGCTACCGCGGCGCCGAGCACCGGATGTTCCACCGCGACGCGGGCTACCTCGAAGGACGGCGGGTCCGCCGCTCCCGCGAGACGCGCGCGATGGCGCGCCGCACCGCGTTCGGCCGCGAGCTGCTGTCGGGCCAGTGGGCGGACGCCGAGTTCTCGGCGCTCTCCCGGCTCTGGGCCGACGGCGTCGCGGTCCCGTACCCGGTGCAGCTGGCCGGCACGGAGCTGCTGCTGGAGTTCGTCGGCACGCCCGACGGCACCGCGGCGCCCCGGCTCGCCCAGCTGCGGCCCGGACCCGACGAGCTGTGTGACCTCTGGCACCAGCTCGGCGCGGCGCTGCGGGGGCTGGCCCGCCACGGGATGACCCACGGCGACCTGTCCGCGTACAACGTCCTCGTCGCCGGCGGCCGCCTCGTCCTCATCGACCTTCCGCAGGTCGTGGACGTGGTCGGCAACCCGCAGGGCCCGGAGTACCTGGCCCGCGACGTCCGGCGGATCGGCGAGTGGTTCACCGCGCGCGGGCTCCCGTCCGACGAGGGGCCCGCGGTGCTGCTCGCCGACCTGCGCGCCGAGCTGGGAATGCCGGAGCACACCCAGACGTCGGACCAGTAGCCGACTCGCGCAAGGGGCCGGTCGGGCGCTCGGCTAGAGTTGATCACGAGCGTCCGGCCGGCCGCGAAGGCCCGGGCGGCGCACCCCGTTCTTCCCCGTTCTTCCCATTCAGGGCGCAACGCTCGCGCCCGGGCCCGTCCCAGAGCTCTGCCATGCGGCGGCTCTCCGTGTGACGTGCCACGTCCCGGAGGTTCCCTGTGACATCCCCGTCCACCCGCCGCGCCTCGGCGAGCCCGCGCTCCCGCCGCCGCGGCCGTCCGCGCGACGGCCGCCCGGCACCCGCCGCGCCCGCCGTCGCCGCGCCGGCCGAGGTGCTGTGGGCCGTGCCCGACACGGGCATGCCGACGTTCGCCGAGCTGGGCCTGCCCGCCGCGCTCGTCACCGCCCTCACCACCGGCGGGTTCGCGCAGCCGTTCCCGATCCAGGCCGCCACGCTGCCCGACACGCTCGCCGGGCGCGACCTGCTCGGCCGCGGCCAGACCGGCTCGGGCAAGACGCTCGCGTTCGGCCTCGCGCTGCTCGCCCGCCTCGCCGGCGGCCGCGCCGCACCCCGGCGGCCGCGCGGGCTGGTGCTCGTGCCCACCCGCGAGCTGGCGCAGCAGGTCGTCGACGCGCTCGCCCCGTTCGGCAGGGCGCTCGGTCTCACGGTCACGTCCGTCGTCGGCGGGCTGTCGTTCAACCGGCAGGCCGCCGAGCTCGACCGCGGCGTCGACCTGCTCGTGGCCACGCCCGGCCGGCTCACCGACCACACCACCCAGCGCACCTGCGACCTCTCCGGCGTCACGATCACGGCGCTCGACGAGGCCGACCGGATGGCCGACATGGGGTTCCTCCCCCAGGTCCGGGCGATCCTCGACCTCACCCCGTCCGACGGGCAGCGGCTGCTCTTCTCCGCCACCCTCGACGGCGACGTCGCCGCGCTGGTCCGCCGCTACCTGACCGACCCGGTCACCCGCGCCGTCGCGTCGGCCACCGCGCAGGTCGAGACGATGGACCACCACGTGCTGATCGTCGACCCGGTGGCCAAGCTGCGGATCGTCGCGAGGTGGCCGCCCGCGAGGGCCGCACGATCCTCTTCGCCCGCACCAAGCACGGCGTCGACCGGCTCGTGCGCGTGCTGCGCCGGGAGGGCGTCACCGCGGGCGCGCTGCACGGCGGCAAGGCGCAGAACGCCCGCAACCGGGCGATCGCCGAGTTCAAGGAGGGGCGCACGCCCGTGCTCGTCGCCACGGACGTCGCCGCGCGCGGCATCCACGTCGACGACGTGAGCCTCGTCGTGCACGTCGACCCGCCGGCCGACCCCAAGGACTACCTGCACCGCGCCGGCCGCACCGCCCGCGCCGGCGACTCGGGCACGGTCGTCACGCTCGCCACGGCGGAGGAGCGCCGCGACGTCGAACGGCTGATGCGGCTGGCCGGGGTGCGCGCGACGCAGACTCCGGTCACGCCGGGCGGCGCCGACCTCGTCCGCATCACGGGCGCCCGCCGGCCGTCGGGGGTGCCGGTGGCCGACCCGCCGAAACCCGCGCAGGCGCCGCGCAGCCGCCGCCCGCGCCGCCCCGGCCCGCGTTCGGGCAACACCCGCCGCCGCGGCGACACGGCCGCCTGAGCCGGCCCGTCCGACCGTCCGGGGCCGGTTTGCCCCGGACGGTCGCGCTAGAACCCCACAGGGCGGGTACGCCCGCGCGGGAACGCGCGATGCGGACACCGGCGAAGTGGCGAGGTACCCCCGCGAACGGCTCCGGCGAGCCGTCCGCCGAACGGGCGCGTGCGATCGCCGCCGCGGCCCGGATGGCGGGCGGGTCCGGCGTGCTGTTCGCGGCGCTGTTCACCGTGGCGCTGGTGCTCGTCCGCCAGGCACCCGGCCTCGCCGCCCAGGACGCCGACTACGTCGCGTTCTACGCGCACGGCTCCGGCGGTGTGCTCGTGGCCGTCGGCCTCTACGTCGTCCCGTTCGCGGGCATCGCGTGCCTCTGGCACATGATCGCGACGCGCACGCTGCTGCAGGTGCTGCGGCCGGGCTCGTGGGCGGAGATCCCGCACTGGCTGCAGCTGGCGTCCGGCATCACGTTCGTCGGCATGCTCTTCGGCGGCACCGCCGCGGTGGGCGCGATCGCGCTGCTCACCGAGTTCTCCGCGGCCCCGCTCGGCCCGGCCCACGTCGCGCGGCGCTCACGCCGTCGGCTACGGCCTGGTCTTCGTCTTCGCGTCCGGCGCCGGCATGTACATGATCACGACGGACCGGGCTGGCCAGGCGGCCGGCGTGATGCCCGGCTGGCTCGCCGTCATCAGCTACCTCGCCTCGGCGTTCCTGCTGGTCAGCGTCACCTTCCACCCCTCGATCCTGCTGGTGTTCCCGGCGTGGGTGCTGCTGGTGAGCGGCCTGCTCCTGGCCCGCCGGCCGACAGGGAGGACACCATGAGCGCACCCATCGGCCTCGACGGGATCCCGGGCCCGCGCGCGCTGCCCGTGCTGGGCAACCTCTTCGACATCGACACGCACAGCCCGATGGAGCAGATGGCGCGGATGGCCGGCGAGTACGGCCCGCTCTACAGGCTCACGCTCCCCGGCGGCGGGGTGCGGCTGCTCGTCTCCGGGGCGGACCTGGTGGACGAGGTCTGCGACGACTCCCGCTTCGACAAGCTCGTCAGCGGCGGGCTCAGCAACCTGCGCAAGGGCGCGGTGGGCGCGGGCCTGTTCACGTCCGACACCGACGACCCGCTGTGGCACCGCGCGCACAACATCCTCATGGCGCCGTTCAGCTCCAGTCGATGCGCGACTACGTGCCGAAGATGACCGACATCGCCGAGCAGCTCATGGAGAAGTGGGCCCGGCTCAACCCCGACGAGGACGTCGACGTGCCGGCCGACATGACCCGGCTGACGCTCGACACGATCGCGCTCTGCGGGTTCGGCTACCGGTTCAACTCGTTCTACCGCGACACCCCGCACCCGTTCGTCGACGCCATGGTGCGCACCCTGCTCGCCGCCCAGGCCCGGGCCCGGCGGCTGCCGATCCAGAACCGGCTCGACATCCGCGCCCGGCGCCAGATCGAGGAGGACCAGGCGTTCATGGACGACCTGGTCGGGCGGCTGATCGCGGAACGCCGGGCGCAGGGCGACACCGCGGACGACACCGACCTGCTCGGCCGCATGATCACCGGCGTCGACCCGCAGAGCGGCGAGGGGCTGCCGGACGAGAACATCCGCGCCCAGTGCATCACGTTCCTCATCGCGGGCCACGAGACGACGTCGGGGCTGCTCTCGTTCGCCGTCTACTACCTGCTGAAGAACCCGGGCGTCCTGCAGCGGGCCCGGGCCGAGGTCGACACGGTGCTCGGCTCCACCGCGACACCGACCTTCGAGCAGATCCACCGGCTGCGCTACGTGCGGCAGGTGCTCGACGAGTCGCTGCGGCTCTGGCCGACCGCGCCGGGGTTCACGCGTTACCCGTTCGAGGACACCGTGATCGGCGGCCGCTACGCGATCCCGGCCCGCACCCCGCTCACGGTGCTCAGCGCGGCGCTGCACCGCCAGACGTCCGTGTGGGGCCCGGACGCCGAGGAGTTCGACCCGGACCACATGGCCGCCGAGCGGGTGGTCGCCCTCCCGCCCAACGCGTACAAGCCGTTCGGCACCGGGCAGCGCGCCTGCATCGGCCGGCAGTTCGCGCTGCAGGAGGCCGCGCTCGTGCTCGGCATCGTGCAGCGCTTCGACCTCGTCGACCACCTCGACTACCGGCTGCGGACGAAGACCACGCTCACGATCAAGCCCGACGAGTTCCGGATCCAGGTCCGGCCGCGCGCGGGGTTCGTGCTGGACACGGGCATCGCCGCCGGCCCCGGCGTCACCGCCGCCGCGGCCCCGGCGACCGAGCCCGGCGCCCCCGTCGTCGCCGCGCACGGCACGCCGCTGTCCGTGCTCTTCGGCTCGAACCTCGGCACCGCGGAGGCGATCGCCACCCGGCTCGCGCAGGAGGGCACCGAGCGCGGGTTCCGCGTCACGCTCGGCGGGCTCGACGACCACGTCGACGACCTGCCCGACGGCGGCCTGATCGTCGTCTCCTCGTCGTACAACGGGACGCCGCCGGACAACGCGGCGAGGTTCTGCACGTGGATCCGGACGGCCGGCGCGACGGCCGCGGACGGCGTCGCGTACACGGTGTTCGGCTGCGGCAGCACGGAGTGGGCGAGCACCTACCAGGCCGTCCCGACGCTGCTCGACGCCGAGCTGGCGGCGCACGGCGGACCCGGGTGCACCCGCGCGGCGCCGGTGACGCCGCCGGAGACTTCGACGCCGAGTACCGCGACTGGCACGAGAGCCTCTGGCCGGACCTCGCCGCGGCGCTGGACCTCCCGGCCGAGGTCGGAGCCACCGTCGACACCGGGCCGCGGCTGTCGGTCACCCTGACCAACCGGCAGGTGACCAACCCGGTGATCGTCTCCTACGAGGCGCACGCCGCGCGCGTCACCGCCAACCGGGAGCTGCTGCTCGGCAGCGACGGCAAGCCCGCCGAGCGCTCCACCCGGCACATCGAGGTCGCGCTGCCCGCGGGCACCTCCTACGCGGCCGGCGACCACCTCGGCGTGCTGCCGCGCAACGGGATCGACCTGATCCGGCGCGTCATGACCCGCTTCGGGCTGGACGCGGGCCAGTACGCCACGATCATCCCGCGCAGCGGCACCCACACCCACCTGCCCATCGACGAGCCCGCGCCGCTCCTGGGCGTGCTGGGCTGCTGCGTCGAGCTGCAGGACGTCGCGACGCGCGACGACATCGCCACGCTCGCCCGGCACACGTCCGACCCCGGGCAGAAGGCGGAGCTGGAGTCGCTGGCCGCGACGACGAGGCCGCCCGCGCCCGCTACGCCGAGCGGGTCGGCGACGCGCGCCGGTCGGTGCTGGACCTGCTGGAGGCGTTCCCGGCCTGCGAGGTGCCGTTCGAGGAGTTCCTCGACATGCTGCCGCCGCTGCGCCCGCGCTACTACTCGATCTCGTCGTCGCCGCTGGTGGACCCGGACGTCTGCAGCATCACCGTCGGCGTGCTGCGCGGGCCGGCCCGGTCCGGGGTGGGCGTCTACACCGGCGTCTGCTCCGGGTACCTGCCGCTGCTCCCGGAGGACGCGACGGCGTTCGTGTTCGTGCGGAAGCCGACGATCCCGTTCCACCCGCCGGAGAACCCGCACGTCCCGATGATCATGATCGGGGCCGGCACCGGGCTCGCGCCCTTCCGCGGGTTCCTGCAGGAACGCGCCGCGCAGAAGGCGCAGGGCGTGCCGGTCGCGCGGTCCCTGCTGTTCTTCGGCTGCCGCCGCGCGGACACCGACCACCTCTACGCCGACGAGCTGGCCCGCTACGAGGAGCAGGGCGTGGTGCGGACGGAGACGGCGTACTCCCGCGCGGACGGGCACTGCCGCTACGTCCAGGACGCGATCCTCGACTGCGCCGACGAGGTCTGGTCGCTGCTGCAGCAGGACGCGGTCGTGATGGTGTGCGGCAACGCCGCCACGATGGCCCCGCCCACCCGCGAGGCCCTGCAGCGGATCTTCCGCGACCGCACGGGCACGAGCGACTCCGACGCGGCGGCGTGGATGGCCGGCCTGCGCAGCGCGAACCGCTTCCTGGAGGACATCTGGGGCAGCTGACCCCACAACTCGCGCGCAGTAATCCAGCGACTCGCGCGCACTTTCACCGCGACTCGCGCGCCGTCAGACCCCGACTCGCGCAAACCCCCCGCGAGTCGCCGGAAAAGTGCACGCGAGTCGCGCCCTGGGTGCACGCGAGTCGGGGGCTGGGTGCACGCGAGTCGCGGGCTGGGTGCACGCGAGTCGCGGGCGGCCGGTCAGTCGGGGCGGCGGCTGCTGCGGCGCGCGACGCGGCGCAGCTGGAGGATGCGCAGGCCGCCGGGCAGCGCGACCAGCAGGATCCCGCCGATCGACGCCAGCAGCAGCGCCACGCCCGTGGGCAGGGTGCCGGTCGCGGCGAGGAAGTTGACCTGCACGGGATGCATGTTCTGCAGGATGAAGATCAGCAGGAAGAGCAGGACGAGGGCGGAGAGGATCAGCCCGGTCCAGAGGATGCCCGTGCGCGACCGCGTGACGGAGTGGTCGGGCGCCCCGCGCGGCGTCGGGACGGGGACGGTCGGCTGGTCGCCCGGCGTCGGCACGGTGGGCAGGTCCGGCACCGCCACCTCGGAAGGCGGCCGCATCGCCGGCTGGGTCATCGGGTCCTGCCGCGGGTCGGCCGGCCCCACCCGCCCGTAGGTCGGCACGTCCGGTCGGGCGGTCGCCCGGGTCGGGTCCTCGCTCATCCCAAACCTCCACCCCGCGGAATCTTTGGCGAGTATCGCGCAACGCGGCGTGTTCCGCGTGCCACCGAGGGTCCCCCGATCGGGGTCAGCCGCGCCGCATCGGGACGTGCGACACGCCGTCCCAGTCGTAGGCCGGGCCCGTCGGGACGAAGCCGTACCCCCGGTAGAAGCCGGCGAGGTGCTCCTGCGAGTCGAGCACGCACGGCGCATCGCCGACCTCGGCGAGCGCCGCCTCCATGAGCTGGCGCCCCAGCCCGTGCCCGCGGACGGTGCGCGCGGTGCAGAGCCGCCCGATACGGAAGCCGTCCGCGTCCTCCAGCAGGCGCAGGCACCCGAGCACCGGCTCGGGCGCGGTGCCGGCGCGTGAGCCAGAAGTGCCGGGTCCGGTCGTCGAGGTCGCGCCCGTCCAGCTCGCCGTACGGGCTCGCCTGCTCGACGACGAACACGTCCACGCGCAGCCGCAGCAGCTCGTACAGCAGGTGCGGGCCGAGGTCCCCGGCCACGGCCCGGTGGACGGTCGCGGACATCGTCTCGCCGGTCATCCGGCCTGCCTACCAGATCGGACGACACCGCGCTCCGAACGGCACCGCGCTCCCGCGACGGGACGCCGGCGCGTGCGACGCTCGGCCGGTGCCGAACCCGTCCCGGACCGCCGCCACGCTAGCGCTGCGTTCGCCCTCACCGCGTGCGGCGCGGACCCGCCGGTCGGGCTGCGGGCCGCGCACATCGCGGACCGTCCCGGCGGGCACGCCGCGGCGAGCCCCACCCCGCCGGAGCTGGTCGACCGCCGGCTGCCCACCCGCGACCTGCTCCCGCCGCCCGCGGACGGGCGGTTCGCCGCGACCGTCGGCCCGGTCCCGGACGCCGTGCTGGCCCGCTCGACGTGGCGCCAGGACTGCCCGGTGCAGCCGGCCGACCTGAGCTACGCCACGGTCGTGTTCCGCGGCTTCGACGGCGGCGCGCACACCGGCGAGCTGCTCGTGCACCGCACGGTGGCCGCGGACGCGTGTCGGTGTTCGAGCAGCTCTTCGCCGCCGGGTTCCCGATCGAGCAGATGCGGGTGGTCACGCGCGGCGACATCGAGGCCGCCCCGACCGGCGACGACAACACGACCACGGCGTTCGTCTGCCGTCCGATGGTCGGGTCGACGCGCTGGTCGGCGCACGCGAGCGGGCTGGCCGTGGACGTCAACCCGTTCCAGAACCCGTACCGCCGCGGCGACCTGGTGCTCCCGGAGCTGGCCTCGGCCTACCTGGACCGCGGGTACGTCCGGCCCGGGATGATCTTCCCGGACGGCCCGGTGGTCGCGGCGTTCGACCGGATCGGCTGGACGTGGGGCGGCCGGTGGCGCTCGCCCGTGGACCTGCACCATTTCTCCGCCACCGGGCACTAAGCATAGGCTCACCTCACTTCATCCCCGGGAAGTCGTGAGGAGCCGATCGTGGTCGCACTGCTGCTGGAACCGGACCCACTGGCCGACGAGCTGAACCGGCGCCGGTTCCTCGGCGCGGCCGGGATCGCCGCGCTGGGGCTGGCCGGCTGCGCGCCGGCCGTCACCGTCCCGGCGCCCGCGCCGGCCGCCGGGTTCCCGGTGCAGGTCGACGGCGCGTTCGGCCCGACCGTGGTGCCCGCCGCGCCGGAGCGGGTGGTCGCGCTCGGCTACGGGCCCGACGCCGCGACCGTGCTCGGCCTCGGCGTGCTCCCGGTCGCCGCGACGCGCGACACGTCGCTCCCGGACGGGGTGCCGCCGTGGGTCGCGACGGCGCTCGCCGGACGCCCGCTGGAGCTGCTCGACGCCGCCGACGGGCTCCCCTTCGAGCGGATCGCGGCGCTGCGCCCGGACCTGATCGTCGCGACCACGGCGTACTCGCTGGCCCAGGACCACGAGCAGCTCGCGCGGATCGCGCCCGTGCTCGCCTACACGACCGGTCCGAACACCGACCGCTGGCAGGACACGACCACCCGGGTCGGCCAGGTCCTCGGCCACCCGGACGAGGCGGTGCAGCGCGTGCACGACGTCGAGGCGCGCATCGCCGCCGCCCGCGCCGCGCACCCCGCCCTGGCCGGGCGCACGTTCACGTTCGGTCCGGTGACGCCGGACGGCACGATCTACACGACCAACTCCACGGCCGACCTCTCCGCGGTGTTCCTCCAGCAGCTCGGGCTCGTGCTCTCGCCGAAGGCCACGGCGCTGCCGGAGTCGCGCACCCGCGGCAAGGCCGTGGTGAGCCCCGAGCTGCTCGACGTGCTCGACGCCGACCTGCTGATCCTCACCTTCACCTCGTCCGACCCGGCGCTGCGCACCCGCGTGGAGTCCGACCCGCTCTTCCGGCGGCTGCCGGCGGTGCAACGCGGCTCGTACGTCGCGCTCGACCTGCCGTCCGCGCTCGCGATGGCATTCCCGTCGGTGCTCTCCCTGGAGTACGCGCTGGACCAGGTGGTCGGCCGGCTCGCCGACGCGGTGCGGTAGAACGGCGGGGTGGAGATCGGCGCGGCGTTCCGGGAGCTGTACACCGACCCCGGCTTCACCGCCGACCTGCGGGAGGGCTGGCTGGGCTGGCTGCTCGACGGGCGCGGCCCGGCCGGCGACCCGCCCGTCGACCTCGGCGACGACGTCGTGGAGCTGGCGGTCGGGCCCTCCACCCGGCTGCCGCCCGGGCGCGTCGACGGCCGGCTGCGCACGGTCGACGCCGCGACGGCCGACCCGGCCGCGCTCCCCCTGCCCGACGGCGCCGCCAGCGCGGTGGTCGCCCTGTTCGTGCTGCACCACCTCCCGGCCGCCGCCCAGGACGCGGCGCTCGCCGAGTGGGCGCGGGTGCTGCGCCCCGGCGGCGTGCTGGCCGGGATCACCCCCAACAACGGGCCGCACTTCCGCCGGCTCGACGCCGAGCGGCGCTGCACGCCGGTCGACCCGCTCGGGCTCCCCGCCCGGCTCGCGGAGGCCGGGTTCGCACCGCGGGTGCGGGTCTGGTCGCTCGTCGCGTTCACCGGGACGCTGGCCCCGTGAACGCCGAGCACCGCGAGCTGTGCGCGAGCGACCGGTGGGCCGGGCACCTGGGCACGGACCTGCTGCCGTGGGCGCTGGGCGACGCCCCGGACGTCCCGCGGCTCTTGGAGGTCGGCCCCGGTCCCGGCGCCGCGACCGACGTGCTGCGCCACCGCGCCGCCCGGCTCACCGCGCTGGAGTTCGATCCTGAGCTGGCGGCCGGGCTGGCCACCCGGTTCGCGGCCGACCCGCACGTCACGGTCGTGCGCGGGGACGCCGCGGCGCTCCCGTTCCCGGACGGGGTGTTCGACGGGGTCGTGGCGTTCACGATGCTGCACCACCTGCCGAGCGCCGCCGCGCAGGACCGGGCGTTCGCCGAGTTCGCGCGCGTGCTGGCGCCGGGCGGCACGCTGCGCGGCACCGACAGCCTCGACAGCCCAGGGCTGCGCCGGCTGCACGCGGGCGACGTGCTCGTCCCGCTCGACCCGCTGACGCTCGCGACCGCCTCCGCACAGCCGGCTTCGCCGCGGTCGAGGTCGAGGTGCTGGCCCCCGGTGTGCGCTTCCACGCAGCCACAGCCCCGGCTTCCCCCGGCTAACGTGGGCGCGGTGCGACACCACGACCTCGTCGTCATCGCACCGGCTCCGGCAACTCGATCGTCGACGGGCGGTTCGACCACCTCGATGTCGCGATCGTCGAGCACGGCGTCTTCGGCGGTACCTGCCTGAACGTCGGCTGCATCCCGACGAAGATGTACGTCTACGCGGCGGACGTCGCGGAGGCCGTGCGGCGCGCGAGCCGCTACGGCGTCGACGCCTCGGTCGAGAAGGTGCGCTGGACCGACATCCGCGACCGGGTGTTCGGCCGCATCGACCCGATCGCCGCGGGCGGGCGGGCCTGGCGCGTCGAGCACAACCCGAACGTCACCGTCTACGAGGGCCACGGCCGGTTCACCGGGTTCAAGGAGCTGACGGTCGAGCGCACCGACGGCAGCGGGTCCGACGTGCTCACGGCCGACCGGGTCGTGATCGCCGCCGGCAGCCGGCCGATGGTGCCGGACGTCGTCGCGGCGTCCGGCGTCCCGTACGAGACCTCCGACACCGTCATGCGCCTCGACGCGCTGCCCGAGCACCTGGTGATCCTCGGCGGCGGCTACATCGGCTCCGAGTTCGCGCACGTCTTCTCCGGGCTGGGGGTGCGGGTCTCGCTCGTCGGCCGCAGCGAGCACCTGCTGCGCAGCCAGGACGAGACCGTCGCGCAGCGGTTCACCGCCCTCGCCCGGGAGCGCTGGGACGTGCACCTGGGCCAGGAGGTCGTGCGCGTCACCGGCGGGCCGGGAGAGGTCGTGCTCGAGCTGACGGACGGCACGGTCGTGCGCGGCGACGCGCTGCTCGTCGCCACCGGGCGCGTCCCCAACGGCGACCGGCTCGACGTGCACCGCACCGGCGTGCCGACCCGTCCGGACGGCCGTGTGGTCGTCGACGCCGAGCAGCGCACGCCCGTCGACGGGATCTTCGCGCTGGGCGACGTCAGCTCACCCTTCCAGCTCAAGCACGTCGCCAACCACGAGGCCCGCGTCGTCGCGCACAACCTGCTGCACCCGGACGCGCCCCGGCGCACCGACCACCGGTTCGTGCCGGCGGCCGTCTTCACCGACCCGCAGATCGCGTCCGTCGGGCGCACCGAGGCCGCGTGCCGCGCCGCCGGCCTCGACTACGCTGTCAAGATCCAGTCGTACGGGGACGTCGCGTACGGCTGGGCGATGGAGGAGACGGCCGGGTTCTGCAAGGTGCTCGCCGAACGCGGCACCGGCCGGATCCTGGGCGCGCACGTGATGGGCGCGCAGGCCCCGACCGTGATCCAGCCGCTCGTGCAGGCGATGTCCTTCGGGCTGGGCGCCCGGGAGATGGCCACCGGGCAGTACTGGATCCACCCCGGCCTCCCCGAGGTCGTCGAGAACGCCCTGCTCGGGCTCGACCTGGAGACCCGAGTAGCTGGTACACAAGGTGGGTAGGCAGTAAGGCCACCCTTCCTCCGAGCCGTGAGGTGCTGTCCATGACCGTTGCCGAGAGCCCGACCCGACCGGCGGGGCCTCCGGGCCGCCCGATCATCGCCGGGCGGCGCGGCCTGGCGCCGCACATCGGCGTCTACATCTTCGTCATCCTGCCCATGCTGGCGCTGGTCGCTGCGATCCCGTTCGTCTGGGGATGGGGCCTGACCTGGACCGATGTCGCGATCGCCGCGGTGTTCTACGCCGTGAGCTGCCTCGGCGTCACCGTGGGCTACCACCGCTACTTCACGCACGGCTCGTTCAAGGCCGTGCGGCCGCTGCGGGTCGCGCTCGCCCTCGCCGGGAGCCTCGCGATGCAGGGCCCGGTGATCACGTGGGTGGCCGACCACCGGCGCCACCACGCGTTCTCCGACAAGGAGGGCGACCCGCACTCGCCGTGGCTCTTCGGCACCGGGCCCGCCGCGCTGGCGAAGGGGTTCTGGCACTCGCACATGGGCTGGCTCTTCGACCGGGACACCACCAACCGCGAGCGCTTCACGCCCGACCTGCTCGCCGACCGGGGCATCCGCCGCGTCGACGCGCTCTTCGGGCTCTGGTCGGTGGTCACGCTGCTGCTGCCGGCGCTGCTCGGCGGGCTGATCACGATGTCGTGGTGGGGCGCGCTCACGGCGTTCTTCTGGGCCGGGCTGGTGCGCGTCGGGCTGCTGCACCACGTGACGTGGTCGATCAACTCGATCTGCCACATGATCGGCGACCAGCCGTTCGCCGCGCGCGACCACTCGCGCAACGTGTGGCCGCTCGCGATCCTCAGCGCCGGCGAGTCGTGGCACAACCTGCACCACGCCGACCCGACCTGCGCCCGCCACGGCGTGCAGCGCGGCCAGATCGACATCTCCGCGCGAGTGATCTGGATCTTCGAGAAGCTCGGCTGGGCGCACTCCGTGCGCTGGCCCACCCCGCGCCGGCTGGAGCGGCTCGCCCGCGCGAGCTGACCAGCGGTCCTCAGCTGGCCGGCCGCTCCCCCTCCGGGAGCGCCGGCCCCGCGGCCGGGTCGAACGGCTCGGCCGGCGGGGCCTCCCCGCGGGCCTGCGCCACGAGCTTCGTGACGTCGGCCATGATCGCGGCGGTCGCGCCGTCGAGCGCGGTGCGCGTGCGCCGCCCGCCGAGCCACTGCGCGAGGTCGACGGGCGGCCCGGCCACCACCGTCACCCGGCGGCGCGGGAAGAGCCGCGGGCGCCCGCTGCCGGGCGGCAGCAGGTCCTGCGTGCCCCAGTTCGCGATCGGGATCACCGGCGCGCCGGTGGCGAGCGCGATGCGGCCGATCCCGTTCTTGGCCTTCATCGGCCAGCCGTCCGGGTCGGCCGTGTAGGTGCTCCGGGTAGAACGCGACGATCTCCCCGCGCTCGATGGCGGCGATCGCGTCGCTGTAGGCGTTCTTCGCCCGGATCGACGCGCGGTGCACCGGCACGTGCCCGCCGCCGCCGAGCACCCACTTGACCACGGGCACGTCCCAGAGCTCGGACTTCGCGAGCATCCGCGGCATCCGGCCGTGCGCGATCGTGAACGCCACGTCGAAGATGGGGTCGGCGAACGACACGTGGTTGATCGCCAGCAGCGCGCCGCCGGTGCGCGGGAGGTGCTCGCCGCCGCGCCACGCGAGCCGCGTGCCGAACACGGCGAACGGCCAGATCAGGGCAATCGCGAGGCCGTACCAGAAGCCAGACCCGCGGCGGCGCCGCCGGGCCGTGGCGACGATCTTCTGCCAGGTCGTCAGCGGCCGGAACTCCGTCACGTCGCCATTGTCCCAGCCGCTGCGCGCGCGTCGGCTGAGGAGGGTCTCAGCGCGAC
Organism: Pseudonocardia sp. CNS-139; assembly: GCA_001942415.1. Lineage (GTDB taxonomy): Bacteria > Actinomycetota > Actinomycetes > Mycobacteriales > Pseudonocardiaceae > Pseudonocardia. The sequence continues at coordinate 5,223 of MKJX01000221.1, read as the reverse complement.
TTCGTCACAGGGATTCCCCGGCCGGGCCGTTACCGGCATGATCGCCGCCGTGGCTGAGCCCGCAACGACCAAGGGTCACACCGTCTCCGCGTCGGCCGTGGTGGCCGCGCCGCCGGAGGAGGTGTTCGCGCTGCTCGCGAACCCGCACCGGCACCACGAGTTCGACGGCTCCGGCACCGTCACCGGGTCGGCGACCGGACCCGAGCAGCTGCGGCTCGGCGACCGCTTCGGCATGGGCATGCGCAACGGCCTGCCCTACCGCACGACCAACCGCGTCGTGGAGTACGAGGAGAACCGGCGCATCGCCTGGAGCCACATGGCCCGCGCGGTCTGGCGCTACGAGCTGGAGCCCGTGGAGGGCGGCACCCAGGTGACCGAGACCTGGGACAGCACCGGCGCCCGTTCCGCTCCGGGTTCGCGCTGCTGGGCATGCCCAAGGTCTGCGCCAGGGCCATCGACGCCACGCTCGCCAAGCTCCAGGGGCGGTTCGCTTCCTGAGTCGGCTCCGGCGTCAGGTAGGGGTACGCGTCCGCGCGTAGTGCCGGCCCGCCTTGGCGCGGTTGCCGCACGTCTCCATCGAGCACCAGCGGCGCGTCCCGTTGCGCGACGTGTCGTGGAACCACAGCACGCACGCCGGGTGCGCGCAGCGCCGGACGCGCTCCGGCCGGTCCCGCAGCAGCCGCAGGTGGTCGACGGCCGCGTCCCAGGCCGGACCCCAGCCGGGCTCGACGTCGACCCGCTCGGCCGGGCCGTCCGGGCCCAGCAGCGGGGTGCGCCGGCCGTGCGCGAGCACGAGGTTGAGGGCGGTCGCGTCGCCGCGTTCGAGCTGGTCGAGCAGCGCCGAGCGGGTCTCCCGGAGCACGCGGGCGGTCGCCGCGCCGGCCGCGTAGCCGTGCTCGGCCAGCCAGCGCGCGGCACCGTCGGCTCGTCGAGCAGGTCCCGCGGCCCGTCGGCCGCGACCCACCGGGTGTCCACGAGGTCGAGCGAGATCGGCTCACCGCGCAGGGGGCGTTCGGACACGCCGATACTCTAACCGTTGTTTCTGCGTTGACAGGTTACGACACACCTCTCTAACCTCTCAACCATGGGACGACGGTTGGCCGAGCTGCTCTTCACCCCGCCCGTCCGGGCCGCCAGGCACGCTACGGCGGCCGCGCCGAGCGCCTGCTCACGGCGGCCGACCCGCAGGACCGCCTGGGCCCCGACGAGATCGCGTTCCTGCGCACCCGCGACGGGTTCCACCTGGCCACCGTCGGCGCGAGCGGCTGGCCCTACGTGCAGTTCAAGGGTGGGCCGCCCGGGTTCCTGCACGTCCTCGACGACCGGACCGTCGCGTGGGCCGACTTCCGGGGCAACCGCCAGTACGTCAGCACCGGCAACCTCGACCCGGCGGGCGAGGCCCGGGTGGCGATCATCGCGATGGACCACGCGCTGCAGCAGCGGATCAAGCTGCTGGGCACCGCGCGGGTCGTCGACGCGGCCGCCGACCCGGCGCTCGCCGCGCAGGTGACCGTGCCGGACCACCGCGCCGTCGTGGAACGGGTCGTCGTCGTGACGGTCGCGGCGTACGACTGGAACTGCCCGCAGCACATCACCCCGCGCTACACGGCGGACGAGGTGCGCGCGTCGGTGGCGCCGCTGGTGGCCGAGGTGGAGCGGCTGCGGGCGGAGAACGCGGCCCTGCGGGCCGGACCGGTCAGGGCTGGGTGAGGATCTCCGCGCCGTCGGCCGTGACCAGGATGGTGTGCTCGAACTGCGCGGTGCGGGCGCGGTCCTTGGTGACGACGGTCCAGCCGTCGTCCCACAGGTCGTAGTCCACGGTGCCGAGCGTGATCATCGGCTCGATCGTGAACGTCATGCCCTGCTCCAGCACGGTGTGCACGTTCGGCTCGTCGTAGTGCAGCACGACCAGGCCGCTGTGGAACGCGCGGCCGATGCCGTGGCCGGTGAAGTCGCGCACCACGCCGTAGCCGAAGCGCTTGGCGTACGACTCGATCACGCGCCCGACGACGTTCAGCTCGCGGCCCGGGCGCACCGCCTTGATCGCCCGCAGCGTGGCCTCGCGCGTGCGCTCCACGAGCAGCCGGTCCTCCTCGGACACCTCGCCGGCGAGGAAGGTGGCGTTGGTGTCGCCGTGGACGCCGCCGATGAACGCGGTGACGTCGATGTTGACGATGTCGCCGTCCTCGATCACAGTCGAGTCCGGGATGCCGTGGCAGATCACCTCGTTGAGGCTCGTGCAGCAGGACTTCGGGAAGCCCTTGTAGCCCAGCGTGGACGGGTACGCGTCGTGGTCGACGAGGAACTCGTGCACCACGCGGTCGACCTCGTCGGTGGTGGCGCCCGGCCGCACGGCGGCGCCGCCGGCCTGCAGGGCCTGTGCCGCGATCTTGCTCGCCACCCGCATGGCCTCGATGATCTCCGGGGTCTGCACCCACGGGTCGTTGCTGCGCGCCGGCCGCTTCCTGCCCACGTAGTCCGGCCGCGGGATGTGCGCGGGCACCGGGCGCTCGGGCGAGATCGTGCCGGGGGTCAGCAGCGTACGGGCGGGCATGACGCCATATTAGGCCGCGTCCTGCGAGTCCACGGCCGCGCTCTCCGCGCCCAGCCGGCCAGCACACGGCCTGCGCGGACGGGCCGCCGCTCAGCGCAGGGCGCGGCGGGCGGCGAGCGCGGTGAGGCCGGCGGTCAGGCCGCGCCACCCGAGCACCAGCACCCCGAGCGACACCAGCGTGACCGCGACGAACGTGGGCGGGAGCTCGCCGGTGAAGGCGAACCGCAGGCCCAGGCCCAGCACGCCGGCGCCGGCCCAGGCGACCAGCCCGGCCCGCAGGCCCTGCGGGTGCGCCCGCACGACCGGCACGGCCCAGGCCACCGCGAGCCCGGCGAGGAACGGGGCGGCGGTGCCGAGTAGCCCGAGCAGGTCGTCGGGGCGGGCGTGGCTCATCCGCCCGATGGCGGCGAACACGACCACGGCGACGACGTCGGCCGCGAGGGCGAGCGCGGTGATGCGCCGGGACGACATGGCACCCAGGGTAGGCGTGCCTCGCCCGTCGACTCAGCCGGTCGCGCCGAGGAACCGCGCGGCCGCCTCCACCGCGGGCGCCGACGAGCCGCCGTCCACCACCAGCACGGCGAACGCGACGTCGCCCCGGTAGCCGACGAACCAGCCGTGCGCGCGCCCGTCGTTCGTGAACTCGGCGGTGCCGGTCTTGCCGTACACCTCGCCGAACCCGGCGAGCCGGTTGGCGGTGCCCTCGGTGACGACGGCCCGCATCATCGGCCGCAGCTGCGCGAGCTGGGCGGCGTCCGGGGCGGTGGGCGCGACGAGCACCTCGGTGGGGTGGTCGCGGATCAGCTGCGGCACCACCGGCCCGCCGCGCGCGACCGACGCCGCCACCAGCGCCATCCCGAACGGCTCGCGAGCACCTGGCCCTGGCCGAACCCGTTCTCGGCGCGCTGCACGGTGTCGGCGGACGCCGGGACCGACCCGGTGACCGTCGTCAGTCCGGGCACGCGGTAGTCGGCGCCGAGCCCGAGCCGCAGCGCCGCGGCCGGCAGCGCGGCGGCGTCGAGACCGGCCGCGAGCTGCGCGAACGTCGTGTTGCACGAGCGCGCGAACGCGGTGCGCAGCGGCACGGTGCCGAGGTCGAAGCGGCCCGCGTTGGGCACCGGCCGCCCGCCGATCACCGTGACGCCCGGGCACGCGACGGGCGTGTCGGGGGTGACGCCCTCCTGTCCCTCCGCCGCGGTGGCCGTCACGATCTTGAACGTGGAGCCGGGCGGGTAGCGGCCGGCGAGCGCGGGCGCGCCCTGGGCGTCGGCGGCCGGGTTCTGCGCGACGGCCAGGAGGTCGCCGGTCGAGACCGACACGGCCACGAGCATCGTCTGCTGCGGCACGGGCTCGACCGCGTCCTCGGCGGCGGCCTGCACCGCGCGGTCCATCCCGACCGCCACCGTCGTGCCCGGCCGCGGCGGCTCCTCCACGAGCGTGCGGACGCTCGCGCCGCTGCCGTCGACGACCACGACCGACCAGCCGGGCACCCCCGCGAGCTGCTCCGCGACCTCCGTCCGCACGCCGGTGAGCACCTGGCGCCCGAAGTCGGCGTCGGGCGCGAGCAGCCGCTCGGACGTCGTGAACCGGACGCCCGGCAGGTCGTGGATCGCGTTCTTGACGCCCTGGTAGTCGGTCTCGCGCAGCACGGCGACGGGGTACGCCTGGCCGTCCGGGGTGCGCGCGGCGCCGTCGGTGATGGACTGCTGCGTGATCTGCGCGTCCAGCGGGGTCAGCGCGGCCGCGAGCGCGCCGGTGACGGCCGGCAGGTCGCCCGTGGCGAGCCGGTCCAGCAGCACCGTGACGACGGGGGTGGCGGCCAGCAGCGGCGCGCCGACCCGGTCGACCACCGGCGCGGGCGACGGCTCGTCCGTCCGGACCGCGAGCCGCTGGCCGGCGGCCAGGTCCGGGTGCACGACCGTCGGCGCCCAGTGCACGAGCCAGCCGTTCTCGGTGTCGGGGGCGGGACGCAGCTCCAGCTCGGCGAGGTAGGACCAGACCCGCTGCGGCCCGAGCCGCCAGGTGGTGTCGACGGACGCCGTGGCGCGGTCGGTCGCGGTGCGCACCTGCCCCGGCCGCGCCTCCACGGCCTCCGGGTCGAGCGCCTCCCGCGCGGCGCCGAGCACCTGCGCGGCGGCGGCCGGGTCGTCCGTGAGCGCGGCGGCACCCCGGTCGTCCCCGGCCGACCAGGCCGCGAGGAACGCCGTGGCGACGTCCTGCGGCCCGGTGTCCTCGAACAGCCCGCACCCCGCCGTGACGAGCAGCACACCCGTCGCGGCAACGCCCGCCACGACCCGACGAAGAAGGGACGGACAAGGCGGCACGCCCCCGAGTATGCCGACCCCCGACCACCCCCACCCGAGGCACACCGCACACACCTCCGGTACTCCGCACACAGGGCCGGACGTGTGTGCCGGGTCCGGGAAGTGTGTGCGGTCGGGACCCGATCCGGTAACGCCGGCACCCACCGTGACGGATGAGGGGATATCGGCCGCCACTACCATCGCGGCTCTGACCCGGACGTGACGAGCGCCCGTACGACACGAACAGGACGAGCCTCCCCGAAATGCTAATCCACACCACGCCGCTCCCCGGCTCAGCGCTGGTCGACCTCAAACTCCTGGAGGACGACCGCGGATTCTTCGCGCGGGCGTTCTGCCGTCAGGAGT
>MKJX01000220.1 GCA_001942415.1 Pseudonocardia sp. CNS-139 | reverse complement strand
GCCAGCTGCGGCCACTGCCGGCAGCTGCGGGATCTGCGGCGACTGCGGCGACTGCGGCGACTGCGGAGCCTGGTGGTTCTGGCGCGGCTGGGGCTGGTGCTGCTCGGTCATCAGCGACCACCCCCGACCCGCACCTGCACCGCGTCGTCCTCGTGCGCCATCTCCCACGCCGCCCGGCCCGCGGCCTCCAGGTCGTCCACGTCGACCTCGCGCCCGGACGACCCCGTGATCCGCCACGTCCCGGCCGGCTCCTGCCCGGCGCGCGTGTTCTGCGCCCTCACGACCGGTCACCCCGCCCGGCGGCCGCCCCGACCCGCTCGGCCCGGTCGCGCCACTCGCGCGCCGAGTCCCGCGCGCTCAGCTGGGCCATCAGCGCAGCGCGGCCGTAGACCACCATCTGCTCGTACGGCAGGCCCGCCGGGCTGTAGGTCCAGCGGCGCAGCACACCCCACCAACCGGCCTCCCGCGCGAACAACAGCGCCACCTGCTCCGCCCACGCCCGCCGCTCCTCAGCGGTACGGATCGGAAGCCGCATCGCCTCGTCCCGCCGCCTGCCCAGCTCCTCAGCCCCGCCCGCACGCGCGCCGGCACATCGGCTGCGGCCGCGCGCCGCTCGTTCTGCTCCAGCCCCTTCATCTACCCTCGGTGTCCTTCCGCGGCTCGCGTGGCTGCCAGGCCCTCGCTGTTGTTGTGGGAGATCTCCGCGGGGAGCGCGGTTGCCGCCGCGCTCTCCGCCACCTCGGGCCGCGCTTCGCGTGCGGAGCCGGACCGGCCGAAAGACAGCACCGCGCCACCCGGGCCGATCCGCGTGATCAGCCGGCCCCGGTGCAGGCGGCGCTCCTCAGCGGTCAGACCGCCGGCGATCCCGTCCGCCAGTCCGTTCAGCGCCCACCGCAGGCAGTCCGCCCGCACCGGGCAGGCCGCGCAGACGCGCTTGGCGCGCTCGATCTGGGCCGCGCACAACGGCCCGACCTCGACCGGCGGGAAGAACAGGTCCGGGTCCACTTCGTCCCGGCAAGCAGCCGCCGACCGCCAGTCACCCCGGGCGTTCATCCGACCGCCCCCGATCCCCCGGCGGGCTCGCTCAACACCGGGGTCGCCGCGCTGTTCAGCGCGTCCAGGAACTCCGCGACCGCGCCCGGCACCCCCGCACCAGCCGGCGTCGCGACGAAGAGGCCGAGCGCCACCAGCCCGAAGATCACCGCTCCCGAAGCGCTCCGCGCTCGGGCGCACAGGAAGGACCCCAGCACCGACGCCAGGATCAGCAGACCAACGCTGTCCATCAGGCACCTCCGCCTGCGAGAGCGATCGATGCCGCCTGCGCGCCCGCCACGAGCTGCTCCTGCCGCCACCGCTGGGTCCATTCGCCGAGATCGACGCATCGACCGGTGGCGAGGACGTCAGCGATGAGCTTGTCGAGGACCGCGATCGGCACGACGTAGCGCCCACCGATCTTGAGACCCGGGAAGCCCCCGGTCCTGAGGTGTCGGTAGAGCGTCGACTCGTCGAGCCGCAGGATCGCGGCCGTCTCCGACGCTGTGTAGAAGAGAGGTCGGGCGGGGTCGATTGCCCCTCCCCCTGCCGTGTCAGCTTCCACTCGCTCCATCTCCACTCATGCCTGCTGCGCCACTCGCCCCAGCAGGTCATTTGTTGTCAATCTACGCCTATTTTGAGCGTAGATTGATAGTTTGTCAACAGCGAAGCGCGCGTGGATCACACGTGCTTCGTGCTCTGGCTAGGCTCAGCGCACCCCTGCGAACCGCTTGGAGTGCACGTGAACGAGGACTGGTCGGCCGTGGGAGCCGCCATCCAGACCCGTCTCGATGAGCAAGGCCTGACGATGACCGAGCTCGCGGCGCGGTCCGGCGTCTCCCTGACGACCGTGCGCGAACTGGTCCACGTCCTCAGCACCCGGCGGCGGCAGCCGCGAGTACTCGCGTCGCTCTCGACCGCGCTGGGTTGGCCCGACGATCACCTCGCCGCCGTTCTCCGGGGTCGGGCTCAGCCCGAGCCGCCGCCACCCGACGAGCTCGCCGCCATCCGGCGGGAACTGCGGGAACTTCGCGCGCGGGTCGAGGCCCTCGAAGCGAAGGGAGATCGTGGGCGGTAGCCCCGGAAGGTCGCTCCTCCTCTCCGTGTCGGTATCCCTGCTCTCCACAGGAACCACTGTGGATTCACGGAACTGCCGCCAACAGGGCGCAGTAGGGGGCACACTTGGAGGGGAGGCACACAGCATGTGGGGGGTGGGTGACGGACCGTGCCGTCGAACGAGCACCTCGCCTCCCTCCTCACGGCCGCCGGCTTCGTCGACGACCGCGGCGATATCGCCCGAAAGCGCTTCGCACGTGAGGTCACCGCGTCCGCCGTGGCCCAGGCCTCGCGACGCTCCTACTCCCACACGTATGTCACTCGCTGGCTCGACGGTGTCACGCCGCGGGACAACACGACTCGTGACGCCATCCGCGAAGTGCTCGGAGGGAGGCTCGGCCGACCGGTGGGCCCGAGGAACTCGGGTTCCGAACCGTCGCCGCGTTTCCGCCTGACGTCGGGCTGAGCTACCCGGACCGCCCCGCCGACGGCGTCGACAACATCGCCGAGCTGCTGGCCGCAGATCTAAGCGGCGTCACTGCCGTCAACAACTCGACGGCGAACGTCGCAGCCTGGAACGAGGCCGCGATGGCCTGGCTGGTGGGTGCTCTGCAGAAGCCGACAGACACCGAGACGGGGCCCGGGCGAATCGGGCTCGGAGACGTCCGACGGCTTCGCTCGATGCGCCAGACGTTCGATCGGCTCGACAGCACGTTCGGCGGCGGCCACGCGCGGACCGCGCTCATCCAGTACCTCAACGGGGAGCTGCCCCGCCTCATGCGCGCCGAGATGCGCGGGCACGTGCGGGAGCAGCTGTTCAGGGCATCGGGGGAATCAGCACAGCTCGCCGCCTGGATGTCCTACGACGCAGGTCTGCACGGGCTGGCACAGCGATACTTCATCCAGGCTCTCGGGTTCGCCGATGCCGGGGAAGATCGCATGTTGGCAGCGAGCATTCTCGACGCCATGAGCCACCAGGCCAGCTTCCTCGGAAGGTACAAGGAGGCCGCGAACCTGGCCCGGGCTGCGCGTCTCGGCACCGCATCGGCCGGAGTGCCGATCCTGACCTCACATTTCCACATCATGGAGGCCCGAGCGCTCGCCCGGATCGGGGACGAGGCGGCGTGCGACCGCGCGATGGGCGAGTCAATCGACAACTTCGGCCGACATGTCGATGGCGACGGTCCGGACTGGATCGGCTACTTCGACGCGGCCGAGCTCGCCGCGGAGCTGAGCCACTGCAACCGAGATCTGGGGCGCCCCGAGAGGGCGATCGCCTTCGCGAAGCAGGCACTCGAATCGACGTCGGGTGACTATGTGCGTAGCGACTTCTTCGTGGCGATGGTCCTCGCCGACGCGCATCTCGACCGCGGCGACGTGGAGGAAGGATGCCGGGCCGCGCTCGACGCATTCCGCGTCGGTGAGGGGTTGGAGTCTGCCCGCTGCCGCGGCTACGTCGACGAGTTCCGCGCCCGCCTCGTCCGGCACAGCAAGAGCGCGACCGTTCGAGACTTCGTCGAGCAGGCGAGTCGGAGCGAGCTGTGGCAGCCGGGAGACACGGCCCGTCAGTAGGCACCCCAGTCGCGGCGGCTGCCCCCGTCGCGGATCGCAGCTATCCGCTTCACGGCCTCGGCAGCGGCCGACTCCGACTCCGCGGCCTTCTTGCTCAACCACGACGTCATCGCGACTTCTCGCATGTCGGCCAAATCCGGGTAGCCCGACCACGTCCTGATGTCGTACCCGTAGACGTCGACGAACGTCCGGTACTCGTCTTCGGTGTGCCAACCGAGGCGGTCGGCGAAGAGCGCCGTCTGAATCAGATCCCATTCCCTCGGCCCGGTCGAGAAGCTGTCCAGATCGATCATCACCGGGGATCCGGAGTCGTCCACGAGGACGTTCCCCACGTTCGCGTCGCCGTGTATCACGCCGGGGGGGAGCTCGAAGGGCAGCCGATCGAACTCCGCCCGTGCCCACTCGATCCGACCCTGCAGGAAGGACTCGTACTCGCGGGGGACCCCGGGAAAGTCCGGCAGCGGACCGGACGTCGGCCCGAACGGGCAGAGCCTCGGCAGTTCGAGGGCTGTCGGGGCGGCCAGGTCGTGCAGCCCTCGGATGAGGCGGGCCACGTCGGCGATAGGCGCATAGACGGTCTCGTGGGAGACCGACAGCCAGAACGTCACGACGCGGCGGCCGCGCTGACCGGCTGCTGGACGTCGAGCGCCCGGGCAGCCGGATAGCCGACGGAGGCGAGCCACCGGGCGACCGCGATCTGCTTCTCCGCGTTGTCGACGAGCGCCGAGCTTGGGGCGACCCGCGCGATCACGTCGTCGGCCATCCGGAAGACCGCGTTCGATCCGATCCTGATCAACTCGCTGGAGCCCGCTGAGAGACCCACCTGACGGACCGCGAGCCCCAGGGCCTCACGGGCGGACGACTCGCCGAATGGCTCGGTGTTGGGATCACGCTGGCTGGTTGCAGCCTCTGCCATCGGGAGATCGGCCCGCCTTCGGAAGCGTCGACATCAAGGAGACCCGCAGCTTCAGGCTACGCGCGGGACCGCTTCGTCGGCCGGTCCGGTGAGCCGCCTCGCTGGCTGAGGCCCGGCGGCATCCGGGCGCCAATCGTCGTCGCGGCCGCCTGGTCAGCGGCACCGACCCACGCGGCATAGTGCCGGAGCGTCGTCGTCCCGTCCCCGTGGCCGAGGCGGCCGGCGACCGTTCGCAGGTCGACGCCAGCCGTCAGCAGTTCGGTCGCCGAGTAGTGGCGAAGTTCCTTCAACGACGTGTCGATCCCGAGCTTCGCCACCAGGCGGCTGTAGCGGCGGGTGAGCGCAGAAGGATCACGTGGACGCCCGAAGTCGGGTCGCGCCGAGAACACCCACGTCCGTCCGGTCAACGGGACGGACAGCGCCGCGAGCTGCTCCGCGCAATCCTGCTGACGACGGCGCAGCAGCTCGACCGTCGGCCCGTCGATCGCCACCCGCCTCGTCTGGTGGGTCTTGGTGTCCTTGACCAGCATGCCGGCTGGGGTCCGAACGTAGTTCTCGTCAAGCCGCACGACTCCGGCCTGCAGGTCGACGTCCTCCCACTGCAGCGCAACCACCTCGCCGCGACGGGCACCGGTGACGGCTGACAACCAGACGTACAGACCCCACTCCGGCGACGTGGCCCAAGCGGCCTCGACGATGCGCGCCATCTGCTCACTGGTCGGAGGGCGCGGATTCGGCCGGGGCTTGCTCGGCGGCCGGACCGACGACATCGGGTTGAAGCTGATCCAGCCCCAGCGCACGGCAGCGCTGCACGCCCCGGAGAGAATGGCGTGGATCGACCGGACGCTCGATGCGGCGTAGGGCCTGCACACGTGCACCCGGCACTTCGCAGCGACGCAGTCGTGGTCGTCGTCCTGGACGTGCTTCTCGACGAACGGCCGCCCGGAGCACAGCTGCCGGCATCTCCGCAGGTGCGCGTAGAAGGGCTCCAGCCGCTCAGCGGCCTCACGCACGAAGATCACGAGCGGCACGTCGCCGAGGCGCGGCCTGATGTACATCCGGATCTGCGACTCGTAGGTCATCCTCGTGGTCGCATCGATCTCGTGCTGATTCATCCAGCGGTCGAGCAGCGCCCCGACGGTCGCCCGCGTCCGCGCGACCTTGAGCTCGTCGGCGTCTGCGAGGAGCTTCGTACGCCGACGCTCGGCCTCCTTCATCGCGGCCTTGACTGCGCGCTCGTTCATCGGCGGCTCGATCAGCACGCTGTCGACGAGCACGATCCGCTCCCCCGTTGAGGGATCCGTGCCCGCCGACACCCGGACCTGAATCCGATCCCGGAACCGGCGAACGCTCCCGCGCTGGCGTTGTCTGCCACCCTCCACGGAGCGGACGCTAGCAAGAGTCGTGGATCAGACCGTGGATCAAGATCACCGTCAAGGTGAGAAAAACGATCTAGCCCTGACCATCCGTGCTGGTCAGGGCTAGATTCGCAGGTGTGCGCCCGAAGGGACTCGAACCCCTAACCTTCTGATCCGTAGTCAGATGCTCTATCCATTGAGCTACGGGCGCGTGCTGTTCAGTTGTACACCATGCCACCGACCCGGGAGTCGGCCGCACCGCGCGGAGGCTCGGGATTTGAACCCGGGATGGGGGGTGACCCCAAACCGCATTAGCAGTGCGGCGCCATAGACCAGACTAGGCGAAGCCTCCCGGGGCCTCATCGGCCTCCAGCGAAGCCCAGCGTACAGGGCCCCCGCCCGTGTGGTTCACGACCCCCCGACCGCCAGCGCGACGAACGGGCCGAGGGCGTCGGGGTTCTGCAGTGCCCCCCGGCTCACCGCCTTCTCCGGGGCGACGCCGGCGAGGATCTTCTTCACCGGCACCTCGCACTTCTTGCCGTTGAGCGTGCGCGGCACGGCGTCGACCACCACGAACCGGTCCGGGACGTGCCGCGGGGACAGCTCGGTGCGCAGCGCCTTGCGCAGGGCCGGCTCGACGTCCGCGAGTGCGGCGCCGGGGGCCAGCACGAGGAAGCAGAGCAGCGCGCCCTCGTCCCGGGCGCCAGCTCCGTGGTGTCGATCACGAGCGAGTCGAGCACCTCGTCGAAGCCCTCGACGACGGCGTAGAAGTCCGCGGTGCCCATCCGGACGCCGCCGCGGTTGAGCGTCGAGTCGCTGCGGCCGTAGATCACGTACGAGCCGCGGGCGGTGCGCCGGATCCAGTCGCCGTGCCGCCACACGCCGGGGAACTCGTCGAAGTAGGCCGCCCGCAGCCGGGTGCCGTCGGGGTCGTTCCAGAACGCGACGGGCATCGACGGCATCGGCTGGGTGATCACCAGCTCGCCGACCTCCTCGACGAGCTCCTGGCCCTTCTCGTCGTAGGCGACGACGGCGGCGCCGAGCGCCGCGCACGACAGCTCCCCGAGCCACACCGGCACGTTCGGGGCCGAGGCGACGAAGGCCGCGCAGACGTCGGTGCCGCCCGACACCGAGCAGATCTGGACGTGCCCGCCGACGGCGTCACCGATCCAGCGGAAGCCCTCGGGCGAGAGCGGTGCGCCGGTGGAGCCGATGCCGCGCAGGGCCGAGAGGTCGTGCCGGTCGCGCGGGCGCTGCCCGGCCTTCAGGTTCGCGTGGATGAACGGGGCGGACGTCCCGAAGTAGGTGACGCGGTGCCGCTCGGCGAGCGCCCACAGCGCGCCGAGGTCGGGGTGGCCGGGGTTGCCGTCGAACAGGACGATCGTGGAGCCGACCAGCAGGCCGCCGATGAGGAAGTTCCACATCATCCAGCCGGTGGTGGTGAACCAGAAGAAGCGCTCGCCCGGCCCCAGCTCCATCTGCAGGCGCATGGCTTTGAGGTGCTCACAGACGATCCCGCCGTGCCCGTGCACGATGCCCTTGGGCAGGCCGGTCGTGCCGGACGAGTAGAGCACCCACAGCGGGTGGTCGAACGGGACCGGCGTGAACTCCAGCGGGGCCGCCTCGGCGACCAGGTCCGCCCACGGCAGCGTCCCGTCGAGCGTCGCGTCCTCGTCCAGGTACGGGACGAGGACGGTCGCGCGCAGCGTGGGGAGCTGGGCGCGCAGCGCGTCGACGGTGGCGCGGACGTCGAACCGTCGCCCGCCGTAGACGTAGCCGTCGACGGCGAGCAGGACGGCCGGCTCGATCTGGGCGAACCGGTCGTGCACGGCCCGTGCCCCGAAGTCCGGCGAGCACGACGACCAGGTCGCGCCCAGGCTCGCGGCCGCGAGGAACATCGCGAGCGTCTCCACGCCGTTCGGGGCCAGCGCGACCACCCGGTCACCGCGCCCCACCCCGAGCCGGACGAGCCCGGCGCGCGCCCGCGCCACCAGGTCGCGCAGCTCGCCGTAGGTGACCTGCCGCTCCAGCCCGTCCTCGCGCGCGAAGACGACGGCCAGGTCGGCGTCGGTGCGGCCGGGCCCGGCGGCGAGCGCGTGCTCGGCGTAGTTCAGCGTGGCGCCCGGGAACCACTCGGTGCCCGGCATCTCACGCCGGCCGAGCACGGCGGACGGGGCGTCGTGGAAGCGGACGCCGCAGAACTCGGCGACCGCCGACCAGAACCCCTCCAGGTCCGTCACCGACCACTCGTGCAGCGCGGCGTAGTCCGGCGCGTCGACCCCGCGATGCGCGCGCACCCACTCAGTGAACGCGGCGAGCGGACCTGCGTGCCGGGGTCGGGGGTCCACAGCAGCTCGGGAACGTCGGCGGTCTCGGAGGCGGCCATGCCGATCAGCATGCAATCCGGGCCACCCGTTCGCCAGGCGCGCGACCCAGCCGACACCGGACGGCTGTGTGGCCCGCCCACAGGGGAACGTCAGCGCAGGTGTGAGTCGAACCAGTTGAGCATCCGCTGCCAGGCGTCGGCCGCGGCGGTGGGGTCGGCGTCGAACCGGTGGCCGCTCTGCGGGTAGACGACGACGTCGGTGGCGACCGGGGCCGACGCGGCCGCCGCCCGCAGCTCGGCGACCTCGGGATCGGCGGCGCCGTCGGCCGGCGCTCGCCGTAGATCCCGAGCCACGGGCACGTCAGGCCGGGCGCGGCGTCGATCAGGGATCGCAGCCGGCCGGCCGGTGCCGTCGCCGCGCCGGCCACCGTGACGGCTGCGCCGAGCGTGCGTTTGGCGGCCACGAACAGCGCAACCGAGCCGCCGAGGTCGAAGCCCAGCACGCCCATCCGGTCGGCGCCGATCCCGCGGTCGGCGAGCCACCCGAACGCCGTGTCGGTGTCGGCCATGACCTCGTCGCCGTCGAGCCGGTCGACCTGCTCCTGTACCTCGTCCTCCGCTCCGTGCAGCTCGTCGGCCCCGTCGCGGTGGTAGAGGTGCGGCGCGACGGTCAGCCAGCCGTCGCCCGCGAGTCCCCGCACGAGGCGGCGCACGGCATCGGTGACGCCCCGCGCCTCGTGCAGGACGACGATCCCCCCGCGGACCGGGCCGAACGGCTCGCCGACGGTGAGCCGCAGCGTGCTGCCGTCGACGAGAGGGACAATCTCCGTCCGGATCTCGGTCATGGTCCCAGGGTGGCACGGGCGCGGCGCCGCCACCGGGCCTGGCCGGGATACCGTCATGCCATGCCGCTGATCCGTCCTGACCTCGACACCCTCCCCGCCTACGTGCCGGGCAGGGCGATCCCCGGGGCGATCAAGCTGGCCAGCAACGAGGTGCCCCTCCCGCCGAGCCCGCGGGTGCTGGCCGCGATCGCCGAGGCGGCGACCGCCGGCAACCGCTACCCCGATCTCGGCGTGACGAGCCTCACCGCCCGCCTGGCCGAGACGCTGAAGGTCACGCCCGAGCGCATCGCGGTCGGCTGCGGCTCGGTGAGCCTGTGCCAGCAGCTGGTGCAGATCACCTGCCTCCGGCCGGCGGACGAGGTGGTGTTCGCGTGGCGGTCGTTCGAGGCGTACCCGATCGTCACGCAGATCGGCGGGGCGGTCATCCGCTCCGTGCCGCTGGACGCCGACTTCCGGCACGACCTCGACACGATGGCCGCCGCGGTGGGCCCGGACACCCGGCTCGTGTTCGTCTGCAGCCCGAACAACCCGACCGGCACCGCGGTCACCCGCACCGAGCTGGAGCGGCTGCTGGCGGGCGTCGGGCCGGACGTGCTGGTGGCCCTGGACGAGGCCTACCACGAGTACGTCACCGACCCGGACGTCGTCGACGGGATGGACCTCGTCGACGCGCACCCGAACCTCGTGGTGCTGCGGACCTTCTCCAAGGCCTACCGGCTCGCCGGCCTGCGGGTCGGGTACGCGATCGGGTCGGCCGAGACGGCCGAGGCGCTGCGCAAGGTCTGCTCGCCGTTCAGCGTGAACCACGTGGCCCAGGCCGCGGCGATCGCGGCGCTCGACGACGCCGAGGGCCTGCTCGCGGACTGCCGGATCGCGATCACCGAGCGGGTGCGGGTGCGCGACGCGCTGCTGGCGGCCGGCTACACCGTGCCGCCGACGCAGTCCAACTTCGTCTGGCTCGCGCTGGGCGCGCGGACCACGGCGTTCGCCGCGCACTGCCTGGAGCACAAGGTGGTCGTGCGGCCGTTCGCGCCGGACGGCGTCCGGGTGACGGTCTCGACGCCGGAGGAGAACGACGCCTTCCTCACGGCGGCGCGGACCTTCGTGCTCTGACCTGTGGAAACCACGGCGGCCCGGCCCCGCGAACGGGACCGCGCCGGTCTGTCAGGTGACGCGGCTATCGGTTGACGCTGCGCCGGCCCCACAGCCCGGCCACGAGCGTGACACCGACGGCGGCGACGATGATCTGGACGATCAGCTCGATCCAGTCGATGCCGCCCGTGCTGGCGACGCCGAACAGGCGGGCGATGAACGTGCCGATGAAGGCCGCCACGATGCCGGTGAGGATCGTCAGCCAGATCGGGATGTTCTGCTTGCCAGGCGCCACGAGCCGGCCCACGAAGCCGAGGATCGCCCCGATGACGATTGCGCTGATGATGCCACCGATGGTCATTGCTGCTCCCGAACTCTCGTCCGGGTCGCCGCCCCAGCGACCCGTGTGAGCCCCTGGGTAGCACGGTGCGGCCCCCGTCGCACGTCGCAGCGCGCGATCACACCCGAAGAGTTGTAGAACCGCCCAGCTCAGGCCTCCAGTACGTAACCTTCGCCGCGGACCGTGCGGATCCGCTCCGCCCCGATCTTGCGGCGCAGGTACGAGATGTAGACCTGCACGAGGTTGGCCGACACCGGTTCGGACCAGACCTCGCTCGCGAGCCGGTCGGGCGGCACGACGTCGCCCGGCGCCGCGAACAGCGCCATGAGCAGCGCGTACTCGGTGGGCGACAGCGAGACGGCCTGGCCGTCCACCGTGACCTCGCCGAACTCCGTGTCGACGGAGAGCTCGCCGTGGCGCAGCACGCTGTTCTCGGGGGACGGACCCAGCCGCAGCCGCAGCCGGATGCGTGCCGCGAGCTCGTCGACGGCGAACGGGCGCACGAGGTAGTCGTCGCGGTCGCCGCGCAGCAGGCCGAGCAGGCTCGACCGGCGTTCGCGTGACGTCACCGCGATCACCGGCACGTTGGGCGCCTCGGCCTGGAGCGCGGCGAGCACCGCACTCTGGTCAGGTCCGGGCAGCTCGGTGTCGAGCACGACGAGCGCGGGGTCGCGGGCACGGACGGCGTCGAGCACGCCGATGCCGTCGCTCACCGGGCTGACGGAGACACCCTCGGAGCGGAGGCTGCGCAGCACGGACGCCGACGCGGCCGTGGGGGGCAGCGCCAACAGGACATGGTCGTTCGGGGGCACGGACACACGTGACGGCAGACCGGCCGACACGTACGAGGACGCACCCCCCGGGGGAGCAGCGGGGAGCATCGCTACCCAGCTTCCCGGATGGAGCCACCGATAACAATCGGCTAACGGAGCGACATCCCCCGGATGAGCGGTAGTTGTGACCGTGAGCTGAGAACCCGCTTAACCCGAAAGGACTACGCAGCTGGGTCGCTTCTCCCGTTCGGGTACGTTCTGGCGCGCCCAAACGACCCTTGGCGCGTGCGAGCAACCTCGGCTCTCAGGTTCCTGATCACGCCGCCCGATTCTCCCTATGGTCTCTGGCCATGCGACGGACGACCTCCGCTGCGGACGATCTCGATGATCTCGTGGACCTGGACGACGACCACGACGATCCCTCGGAAGATCGCTTGGAGTCCCCCACCGAGCTGATCGCCAGGATCGCCGCAGAGCACGGCACCACGATCGTCTCCGGGACCGGGCGGCACCGCCTCCCGAGCCGCGCCGACGATTCCGTGATCACCCAGGACACCCCCACCAAGCGCACGTCGAGCCGCCGGCTGGCGCCGCTCGCCGTCGGGGCTGCGGTGATGCTCGTCGCGACCACGGTCGCCACGCTCGCCCGCCCGGCCGAGGACACCTCGCTGGCCGCGCCGGAGCTGAGCAACGCGATCGTCCGCACCGACCCGACGACCACCACCGTCCCCACGCCGGTCCCCGAGCCGCTCCCCACCGAGGCTCCCCCGCCACCACCGCCCGCCGCGGCACCTCCGCCCGCTCCGGCGGAGCAGCCGGCACCGGCGCGCCGCGCGGCGGCGAACCGGCCGGCCGCACCCGCCGCCCCGCCCCCCGAGGGCCCGTCGGCAGCGGCCACGCACGGCTGGACGCTCGTCGAGGCCGACGAGTTCAACGGCGGCATGAGCGACAAGTGGGGTCTGTACGACGGCGAGGGCCACGCCGGCAACGGCCGCCGCACGCCCGACGCGGTCAGCGTCGAGAACGGCTCGTTGGTGATCCGCGGCGACTCCGACGGCAACACCGGCGGCATGGCGTGGAGCGACGACCAGCGGTTCGGCCGCTGGGAGATGCGCGCCCGCTTCCCCAGGGGCGACGACCAGTACCACCCGGTGCTGATCCTCTGGCCCGAGAGCGGCGACAAGAACGACGGCGAGACCGACTTCGCCGAGACCACCAGCGCGTCGCCGGACGTCTCCTTCTTCATGCACTACGGCAACAACGACCAGGAGTACGCGCACAAGACGATCGACATCACCCAGTGGCACACCTACGCCGTCGAGTGGGTGGACGGGCGGCTCACCGGGTTCATCGACGGCCAGAAGTGGTTCGAGAGCACCAACCGCGGCCACCTGCCGAGCAGCGCGCTGCACCCCACGATCCAGCTCGACTACTTCCCCGACGGCGGGGACCCGGAGCCCACCGAGATGTTCGTCGACTACATGCGGATCTACCGCTAGGACCTGCAACTCCGCACCGCACGACCCGTCCCGCCCGGCGCTCCCCACCGGGCGGGACGAGTGCGTTCAGGGGGTTCGTCGGACGTTCACAGCAGCAGCCGGGCCAGCCGGGCGTCCGAGTCCGCGAGCGCGGCGCGGTCGTACGTGGACGACCAGACCAGCAGCTCGTCGCGCCCGTGCGCGCGAGGAGCTTGTCCACCTCCGCACCGACGGTCGCCTCGTCGCCGTGCACGGTGCGCGTTACGGCCTCGTCGACGAGGGCGGCCTGCCGCGCGGTGAGCGGCCGGGCCCGGTCCGGCGGCTCCAGGGGCGGGAACTCCCCTGCCGAACGGGCCGCGGCCAGCGCCCACGCCTCCGGCAGGACCAGCTCGCGGGCCGCGTCGACCGTGTCGGCGACCAGCACGTCCAGCGAGACGACGACGTACGGCTCGGCGCCGGCGGCCCGCGCCCGCGCGCGGTAGTCGTCGAGCGCGGCGGTGATCCCGTCGCCGGACAGCACCGGACCCCGACGACCCACCGGCAGCCCGGCGCGCCGGCGACCGCGAGGCCGCGCCGGCGACCGCGAGGCCGCGCCCGGTGGCGAGCACGAACACCGGCGGCGGCCGGTCGACCAGCGGGCGCGCGGTCACCTGCGCCGTCCCGGCGAGGTGGGCGCGCAGTTCGGCGAGGTCGGCCGGGAACGTGTCGGGCCCATCGGCGGGACGCCGCAGCGCCGCGCGGACGGGGGCCGTGAAGCCGAGCGAGCGGCCGACGCCGAGGTCGATCCGGCCCGGGAAGAGCGACTCGAGCATCGCGAACTGCTCCGCGACGACGATCGGCTGGTGGTTGGGCAGCATCACGCCGCCCGAACCGACCCGGATCCGTGCGGTGCGGGCCGCGACCACAGCCATCAGCACGGCCGGGCTCCCGCTCGCGATGCCGGGCACCGCGTGGTGCTCCGCCACCCAGAACCGCTGGTAGCCGAGCCGTTCCGCGCGCTGGGCGCGCTCGACCGTGTGCTGCAGCGCCGCGCGTCCGGCTCGCCGGCCCTGGTGCGCGAGCGGTCGAGCAGCGCGAGCCTCACGCCCTCGGCAACACCGGGCCGGGAGGCCGAATTCCGGTCAGCGGCGGCGCTTGGTGCGGGCCCGCGCCCCGCGCACCTGTCGCTCCTGCTCCTGGCGCGGCCCCACGTGCGACGGCTCGGCCTGGCGCGCTTGGCGCGGCGGGCGGCCCGGTTGAGCGGAACGGACGACTCCTCCGCCTCGGGCTCCACGGGCTCGGGGACCTGCGGCTCGGCGCTGTCGGCGGGCGGGACGGGCGTGGACATGACGGGACCTCCGAGGGTCGAGAGGGGAAGCGGCGGACCGGAGACTGCTCAGAGGACCATGCTCGGAGCCTAGTCGGGCGCGCCAACCGGCTCTCCCGATTTCGCCCGGCTCCTGCGACGCTCGTCGGCGTGCAGGTCCGCGAGCACGTCGACGAGCTGGAACGGCAGGGGGTCGCGCTGGTCGCGGCGGCGGAGGCGGCAGGTCCCGACGCCGCGGTGCCCGACTGCCCCGGGTGGACCGTGCGCGACCTCGTCGCCCACACGGCCGGGGTGCACGCGTGGGCGACGACGTTCGTGCGGGCCGACCCGGACGCCGTCCGGGACGCCGAGCTGCCGGGGCCGGCGCCCGGCGAGGACGTCGTGGCCCGGTACCGCGCCGCGCACGCCGAGCTCGTCGCCGCCCTGCGCGCCGCCCCGCCGGACCTGCAGACCTGGTCGTTCCTGGCGGCGCCGTCGCCGCTGGCGTTCTGGGCGCGCCGGCAGGCCCACGAGGCCGCGGTCCACCGGGCGGACGCGGAGGCCGCGGCGGGCCGGCCGGTCGGCTACTCGGCGGCGTTCGCGGCGGACGGCATCGACGAGCTGCTCACCTGTTTCCTCACCCGGCCGGGCAGGCGTCTGCGGTCGGAACGGCCGCTGCGGCTGCTCGTCGCGCCGGACGACGAACCACGGCGCTGGCTCGCGACGATCGACGCGGACGGCTGCCGCGTCACCGTCTCGACGGCCGAGGAGCCCGCCGACCACACCGCGCGCGGCCCGGCGAGCGCGCTCTACCTGCAGCTCTGGAACCGCGGGGCGCCGGCGGGCGACAACCCCGTGATCGCGCTCTGGCGGGAGCGCGCGCGGATCACCTGGTGACCCGGCGACCGGGCGCATGAGAAGGCGGCTGCGCAGGCGTAGCCCCCGGCCAGAACCGCCGTATGGCTCCAGAACGCACCCAGGGACACCCGAAAGGTGCGTCATGGCTCCAGAATGCGGTTCCGGCGCGGGCGCCAGGGGTCAGGCGCCCGTCAGGCCCCTGCGGATCAGCAGTGGCGCCAGCTCCGGGTCGCGGCCGCGGAACGCGCGGTAGGCGTCCATCGGGTCCACCGAGCCGCCGCGGGAGAGCAGCTCGCGCCGGAACGCGTCGCCGTTCTCGCGGCGCAGCCCGCCGTTCTCCCGGAACCACTCCACGGTGTCGGCGTCGAGCACCTCGCTCCAGATGTAGGAGTAGTAGCCGGCGCTGTAGCCGCCGCCGAAGACGTGGTTGAAGTACGTGCTGCGGTAGCGCGGCGGCGCGGTGGGCACGGCCAGCCCGGCGTCCTCGATCGCGGCCGCCTCGAACGCCTCGACGCCGGTCACGTCGGTGTCCGCGGCGAGCCGGTGCCAGGCCTGGTCGAGCAGCGCGGCGGCGAGGTACTCGGTGGTCGCGAACCCCTCGCCGAACTGCCGCGACTCCGCGAGCCGGGCCACCAGCTCCGCGGGCAGCGGCTCGCCGGTCTCGTGGTGGCGCGCGTAGCGGGCCAGGATCGCGGGCTCCTCCAGCCACATCTCGTTGACCTGCGACGGGTACTCGACGAAGTCCCGCGGCACCGCCGTGCCGGCGAACGTCGGGTACTCGACGTCGGAGAACAGGCCGTGCAGGGCGTGCCCGAACTCGTGGAAGAGCGTGCGGACGTTGTCGATCGTCAGCAGGGTCGGCTCGCCGTCGGCCGGCTTGGCGATGTTGAGGGTGTTCGTCACCACCGGCCGGCGGCCGAGCAGCCGCGACTGCGTCACGAACGAGTTCATCCATGCGCCGCCGCGCTTGGAGTCGCGCGCGTAGAAGTCGGCGACGAAGAGCCCGAGCGGCCCGTTCTCGTCGGACACGTCGAAGACGCGCACGTCGGGGTGGTAGCCCGGGAGGTCGTGGCGCTCGGCGAACCGCAGCCCGTAGAGCTCTCCGGCCGCGTGGAACACGCCGTCGTGCAGCACGCGCTCCAGCTCCAGGTAGGGCCGCAGCGCGGCGGCGTCCAGCGCGAACCGCTCGCGGCGCACCAGCTCGGCGTAGAACGCGCGGTCCCACGCCTCGACCGGGAACCCCGCGGTGCGCGACAGCTCGGCCGCCTCGGCCTCGGCGTTGGCCGCCGCGACCGGGGCGAGCTTGCCGAGCATCGCGTCGATCGCCTCGACGGTGCCGGCCGTGCCGATCTCGACCGCCCACGAGGCGTGGTGCGGGTGCCCGAGCAGCTGGGCCCGCTCGGCGCGCAGCGCGACCGTCCGCAGCACGATCGCGCGGGTGTCGTGCTCGCCGCCCAGCCCGCGCGCGATGGACGCCCGGTGCAGCCGTTCCCGCAGGTCGCGGTCCGTGAGCGAGGCGAGCGCGGGCTGCCCGGTCGGCAGCACGAGCGTGAGCAGGTGCTTCCCCTCGTGCCCGCGGTCGGCGGCCGTCCGCGCCGCCGCTGAGACCGCGTCCGGGCTGAGCCCGGCGAGCTGCGCGGGGTCGTCGACGAGCACGGCCGCGGCGTTGGCCCCGGCCAGCAGCGCCGTGCCGAACTCGGTGGAGAGCGCGGACAGCTCGGCGTTCAGCGCCCGCAGCCGGTCCTGCTCGGCCGCGCCCAGCCGCGCCCCGGCCCGGACGGCGTCGCGGTGCCGGCGTTCGAGCAGCCGCAGCGACTCCGGGTCCAGCCCCAGCTCGGCGCGGGACGCGTGCAGCTCCTCGATGCGGGCGAAGAGCCGCGGGTCCAGCACGATCGCGTCGGAGTGCGCGGCCAGCAGCGGCGCGACCTCGGCCTCGATCTCGCGGATCCCGGCCGTGCTGCAGGCGCCGACCAGCGCGAAGAACACCCGCGACACCCGGTCCAGCACCCGGCCCGAGCGTTCGAGCCCGACGATCGTGTTCTCGAAGGTGACCGGGCCGGGCGTCGCCGTGATCGCGTCCACCTCGGCCCGCTGCTCCGCCATCCCGGCCTCGAACGCCGGCCGGAAGTGCTCCTCGCGGATCGCGGCGAAGTCCGGGAACTCGAACGGGAGGGGGCTGGGGGCGAGGAAGGGGTTGCCGATCACCCGGGCGAGCATATGGGCGTGATGCAAGTTCAGTCCCGTCCCGCACAGGTTTCCGCTCAGGTTGACGTACACGTTCAGGTCGGTGTCGGCGCGGTCGTGATGGACCACGGCCGGCTGCTCGTCCTGCGGCGGACGGGCGCGCACGGCGCCGGCACGTGGGGGGTGCCCGGCGGGCACCAGGAGTTCGGCGAGACGCCGGAGGAGGCGGCGGTACGGGAGGTGGCCGAGGAGACCGGGCTCGTCGTGTGCGCGAGCGCGCGGCTCGGCTTCACCGACGACCCCATGCCGGAGATCGGCCGGCACTACGTGACGCTGTTCGTGGCCTGCACCCGGCTGGGCGGGCGGCCGCGGGTGATGGAGCCGGACAAGGCCACCGAGCTGGCGTGGTTCAGCCCCGAGGAGCTGTACGAGCGCCGGCACGAGCTGTTCGCGCCGCTCGGCCGCTGCCTCAAGGCGGGGTTCCTGGACCTGCCCCGGGGGTGAACAGGCAGGCTGGCGCCATGGACGTCGCCGCCCTGCTCACCCGGATCGGGGCGGCCCGCCCGTCCGCCCCGACGGCCGACGCGCTGGCCCGGCTGCACACCGCGCAGTCGCGGTCGGTCCCGTTCGAGAACTACGACATCCAGGCCGGCACGCCGATCTCGCTGGAGGTGCCGGACCTCGTCGACAAGGTGGTCCGGCGCCGCCGCGGCGGGTTCTGCTACGAGCTCAACGGGCTCTTCGCCGCCCTGCTGACCGCGCTGGGCTTCGACGTGACGCTGGTGTCGGCGTTCGAGATCGGCGACGACGGCACCCGCGGGCCCGAGTTCGACCACCTGCGCCTGCTCGTCCGGACGCTCGACGGCGAGTGGATCGCCGATGTCGGCAACGGCGCGAGCTGGACGGGCCCGGTGCCGCTGGTCCCCGGCACGCACGGCGACGTGCAGGTGCACCGCGACGGCGACCTGTGGTGGACCGCCGACCGCCGCTGTGACGGGAGCTGGCAGCGCGGCTGGAACTGGACGCCGGTGCCGCGCGCGCTCGCCGACTTCAGCGACCGCTGCCGCTTCCAGGAGCACGACCCGACCTCGCACTTCACCGGCCGCCGGCTGGCTGTGCTGGCCACCGAACGCGGACGGATCTCGCTGCTCAACGGGGTGTTCACGGAGATCACCGACGGGCGGCGGCAGGACCGGCCGGTCGGCGCGGAGGAGGAGCGGGCGCTGCTCGCGCAGCGGTTCGGGATCGTGCTCGACCGGCCGTGGCGGGCCCTCCCGGCCGCATGAGCGGTCAGGCCGTCAGCAGGTCGGCGGCCTTCTCCCCGATCGCGACGGCCGTGGCCGCCGTGCCCCGGCGCGGCACGACCGGCAGCACCGACGTGTCCGCCACCCGCAGCCCGTCGACCCCGTGGACGCGCAGGGCGGCGTCGACGACCGGGCCGAGCGCGGCGCTGCCGGACAGGTGCACGGACGTGGTCAGGTGCGCGTCGATCCAGGCGTCGAGGTCGCGGTCGGTGCCCAGCACGTCGCCGCCGGGGGCCGCGCGGGTGCCGAGCCCGGCCCGCAGCAGCTCGGCCGCGGTGCGCACGGCGTGCCGCAGGCGGCGGCGGTCGTGCTCGGTGCGCAGGTAGCCGTAGGCGGATCCGGGCGCGCGCGGGTCCGGCGAGGTGAGGGTCAGCGTGCCGCGGCTGTCGGGGTGCTGGAGGGCGCACATGAGGTGCAGCTCCCCGCCGGGGACGAACGGGCGGACGAAGAGCAGCACCTCGACGTCGCCTGCCGGGTCCGCGCCCGCGTCCAGGTCGACGGCGGCCTGGCTGCCGGGGGCGTGCGGGTGCGCGGGCGGGTCGGCGGCGGTGAACGGCACGTGGACCGCCGGGTGGTCGGACCAGCCGCGCCCGACGTCCGGCAGCTCGCGCACGACCGGCACCCCGGCGGCCCGCAGGTCGTCGGGCGGGCCGATGCCCGAGAGCAGCAGCAGGTGCGGGCTGCCGACCGCGCCCGCCGCGAGCACGACCTCCCCCGCCTCGACCACCGTGCCGTCGAGCAGGACCACCCCGGCCGCCCGGCCGCCGTCGACGAGCACCCGCGCGACCGGCGCGCCGGTCCGGACCACGAGGTTGGGCCGCTCCCGGCCCAGGTACGCCTGCGCGGCACTGACCCGCACGCCGTCGAGGCTGTTGCTCGGCACGAGCCCGGCGCCGGGCGGGCCACCCGCGTCTTGTCCGGCTCGGCGGGGACGCCGAGCCGCTCGGCCGCGGCCAGGAAGCGGACGGCCGCGGGGTGCAGCAGGGTCCGCCCGGGCGGCGGACCGGCACCGGGCCGCGGTCGCCGTGCCCCGGTGTGTCGCCGAGGTCGAGGTCGTGCTCGGAGCGGACGTAGTGCGGCAGCAGGTCGGCCCATGTCCAGCCCGGCACGCCCCAGCCGTCGGCGTCGGCCGGGGTGGCGCGCACCCAGTTGGCGCCGTTGATCGCGCTCGACCCGCCGAGCACCCGGCCGCGCGGCACGACGGCGGGCACGCCGGGCCGCAGGTCGGCGGCATAGGCCCAGTTGCGCGGGTGGCCGGGCCGGGTCGCCGCCAGCGAGGCCGCGTCCAGCACGTCGGCGGACGTGTCGGCGGGGCCCGCCTCCAGCAGGAGCACGCGCCGCGCGGGGTGCTCGGTCAGCCGGCCGGCGAGCGCGCACCCCGCCGAGCCGGCGCCGACGACGACCACGTCGAACCCGTGCCGGACCACGTGGGAGAGGATGCATCCGATGACCGATCTCGCACAGGATCTCGCCGCATTCATCACCGCCGCGCCCAGCCCGTACCACGCGGTGGCGGAAGGCGTCGCCCGGCTCACCGCCGCGGGCTACACCGAGCAGCCGGAGACCGGGCCGTGGCTCGGCGGGCCCGGCGGCCGGTACCTCGTGCGGGACGGGACGCTGCTGGCCTGGTTCGTCCCCGAGGACGCACCGCCGGGCTCCCCGATGCGGATCTTCGCGGCGCACACCGACTCGCCGACGCTCAAGGTCAAGCCGCGCCCCGACACCGGCGCCGCGGGGTGGCGGCAGGTCGCGGTGGAGGTCTACGGCGGCGCGCTGTGGAACTCGTGGCTCGACCGGGACCTCGGGCTCGCCGGCCGGCTGGTGCTCTTCGACGGCACGACGGTGCTGGTGGACGTGCACCGGCCGCTGCTGCGGGTGCCGCAGCTCGCGATCCACCTCGACCGGCAGGTCAATCAGCAGGGACTCCAGCTCGACCCCCAGCAGCACCTGCTCCCGGTCTGGGGGCTGGGCGCGGCGGAGGACGGCGACCTGATCGACTTCCTGGCCGGTGAGGTCGCCGTCGACCCCGACGAGGTGGCCGCGCACGACCTGGTGGTGCACGACGTCACCCCGCCCGCCCTGCTCGGTGAGGAGGAGGAGCTGCTGGCCGCGCCGCGCCTGGACAACCTCGCGTCGGTGCACGCGGGGATCGGCGCGCTGCTGGCCGCGGCGGACGGCGTGGCCGGGGTGATCCCGGTGTTCGTCGGCTTCGACCACGAGGAGGTCGGCAGCGCCTCGGCGACGGGCGCGGCGGGCCCGCTGCTGGAGACCGTGCTCACGGCGCTGGCCGGCGGTTTCGACGCGCGCGGCGCCGCGTTCGCGGCCTCCCGCTGCCTCTCGGTGGACGTCACGCACGCGGCGCACCCCAACTATCTCGGCCACCACGAGCCCGCGCACCGGTGCGTGCCCAACGAGGGCCCGGCGCTGAAGGTCAACGCCAACCAGCGCTACGCCACGGACGCGCCGGGCGCGGCGGCGTGGCACCGGGCGTGCCGCGACGCCGGCGTGCCGTCGCAGGTGTTCGTCAGCCGCAACAACCTGCCGTGCGGCACCACGGTCGGCCCGATCCTGTCGACCCGGCTCGGCATCCGGGCCGTCGACGTGGGCATCCCGGTGCTCTCGATGCACTCGGCCCGTGAGCTGTGCGGGGTGGCCGACCCGGGGTACATGGCCGCGGCCGCCACCGCGTTCCTGACCGATCCCGCGTGATCGGGATCCTGCGGGATCCGGTGCTGCACAGGCGCGGTGCGCGCCCGTACCGTGGTGCGGGTGGAACCGCGACAATGGTGGCCGGCGTGACGGGCGAGGAACCGTCGCTCGCCGGCGGGCGCGACGTCTACTGGTTCGTCGGCGGCCCGCTGGACGGGCGGGTCGACACACGGGAGCCCACGGAGCCGGCCCCGTGCACCGTCCGCTACGTGCACCTGCACGACGGGCCGAAGATCGTGCACCACTACGACCTGCACGAGGTGGCCGGCCACGGCGGCGAGTACCGCCACCGGTCGTCCGAGGTCGTGCCGGACGATCCGGCCGATGGTGACGTCGATCACTCGAACGAGTGATCGACACCATGTATCACGGACGCCCCATCCGCATCTTCTCCACCGGCGGGTAGCGGCTCCCGGGGGCGTCGCTACCCGCTCCGGACCACCGGGCCCACGGGCGTTCGCGCCCGCAGCAGCAACGGCAGCAGCAGCGCCACCACCAGCCCGTACGCGGCCACGGGGAGCACCCCGCCCACCGCCCAGGCGCCGTACACCACGAACGCCGACAGCTCGCGCCCAGCCCGGCCACCGACGTCACCGTGGCCCGCGAGCCGCTCGCCAGCCGGTCCTGCAGCCGTGCGTCCACCACGACGAGCACGGCCCGGTAACCGCCGTAGAAGAGGGCCACCGCGACCAGCCCGGCCGGGTGGCCGGCCAGCCCCGCACCGCCGAACAGCACGAACGCGACGGCCAGCGCGGCGCCCAGCGCCCACGGGCCCAGCCGGCTCGTCCACCCGGCGAGCGCAGCACCGCCGATGCCCGCCGCGACGATCGGCACACCCGCGAGCGGCACGAGCGCCGTCGGCACCCCCCACGCGTCGATGACGAGCGTGAAGTACTCCTCGACCGCGTCGATGCCGGCGACCAGCGCCGACGCCACGAGCACCCCGCGCACGGCCGCGTCCGGGCCGCCTCCACCACTCCGGCGCGCAGCGTGGCGAGGTAGCCGGCGCCGTCGTCGTTCTCCTCCGCGAGGCGCGGCGGCTCCGGGATGCGGGCGGCGACAACCGCCGCGCCGAGGCAGGTGCCGACGCTGACCCAGCCGGCGAGCGGGTAGCCGCCCGCCGCGAACAGCACGGTCGCGAGCGCCGCCGCGGGGAACTGGGCACCCAGCTCCAGCGCCGTGACCCAGCCGTTGACCTGCGCGTACCGGTCCTTCGCACCGGCCGCGGCGAGCCCGTCGTAGAGCAGTGCCTCGCGGGCTCCCGAGACGAACGAGCCGCCGACCCCCCAGAGGACGAACCCGACCGCGAACCCGGCGAAGCTCGGCTCCAGCATCCACACCGCGTACGCGGCGGCCTGGAGCACGCCGGCCACGATCAGGCAGCTGCGGCGGGAGAAGCGGTCGGCCAGCGCACCGGAGGGCACCTCGACGACGAACCCGACGCCCGACCAGATCGCCAACAGCGCCGAGACCTCGGCGCCGGACAGCCCGGAGTCGACGAACAGGAGCGCGTAGAGCGGGTAGATCGGGACGGTGTCGGCCAGCAGGGCCCATCCGAGCATGCGCCGGACGAGCGGGCGGGCCGCGGGCGGCAACGTGCGTCAACCTGGCATGCGCCCGACGGTAGCCGCCCGCCGTGACCGGGGCCCACCGAATTCCCTGGTCCAGGGGGGACCGGTCCCGGCGGGTCGTGACCGGGCCCGCCGGCATGCCCCCGGAGGCGTCCCCCGAGGCGTTGCGCCGGCTCGGCCCGAGGGACCGGCTCACCGCGCTGACCTGCGGACCGGGACGTCGCGGACCGGGCTGTGGCTGGACGCGTCGGGCCTGTCCGTGGACGAGACCATGAACGAGATCCTCCGGCGGGCCGCCGAGTCGCTCGCGCCGTCGCCCTCGACCCGGACGGCGCCGGGTCGAGCTGACCGGCCCGCCCGGCCGATGAGTTCTCCCCACCGGCGCCGTTCCACCCTCGACCGACGGAGAACGACGCAGGACGGGGACGGACATGGGCATGCTCGACGGCAAGATCGCGATCGTCTACGGCGGGGGCGGGATCGGTGGCGGCGTGGCCCGCACCTTCGCCCGCGAGGGCGCCGGTGTGTTCCTCGCCGGACGCACCCGCGGCCCGCTCGACGCGATCGCGAAGGACATCGCGGACGCCGGCGGCAGCGCCGACGTCACCGTGCTCGACGCGACGGACGAGCGGGCGGTGGACGAGCACGTCGCCGCGATCGTCGCCCGGACCGGGCGGGTGGACGTGTCGTTCAACCTGGTCAGCCGCGGCGACGTGCAGGGCACGCCGCTGGTGGAGATGCGCACCGAGGACGTGCTGCGCGCCACGGTCAACGGCCTGACCAGCAACTTCCTCACCGCCCGCGCGGCCGCCCGGCAGATGGTCGCGCAGGGCTCTGGGGTGGTGCTGCACCTGAACAGCGCGTCCGGCGCCGGCGCGTTCCCCGGGATGGGCAGCACGGGCCCGGCCGACGCCGCGGTCGAGTCGTTCATGCGGTACCTGGCCGCCGAGGTCGGGCCGCACGGGGTGCGGGTCTGCGGCATCTGGACGGCGGGCGTCGAGGAGACGCTCATGACGGCCGACCTCACGGCGGTCAACCCGGACACCGAGGCGCAGGCGGCACTGGACATGATCGCGGGGATGTCGGTGCTGCGCCGCGCCCGCGGCTGGCCGAGGTCGTGGAGACGGCGGCGTTCCTCGCGTCCGACCGGGCGGCCGGGATCACCGGCTCGATGACCAACGTGACGGCGGGGCTGGTGGTGCGGTGACCCCCAGGGGATTGGGCGTCATGAGGTGGAAGCGGAGGGATCGAGACCCTTGGCACTCAGCGGGCGCAACCCAGGCCATGTCACAGGCGCCGTCAACACCCTGATCGAGCTGGACTGCTCCATCGACCAGGGTGTTGACCCCGTGCGGAAGCGGAGGGATTTGAACCCCCGGACCCTTGCGGGTCTCTCGCTTTCAAGGCGAGTGCATTCGGCCGCTCTGCCACGCTTCCCGAGTCGCGTGGGAAGGGTAGCCCGGTGGGGGCGGCTCAGCGCACCCGCAGGTCGACCCAGGTGGCGTGGTGGTCGGAGGCGTCGTTGAGGCGGGCCAGCGGGTCCGCGGCGAGCGGCCAGAACACCCCGCTGCCGACCACCTGCATCGGCTTGGACGGGACCGCGTAGTCCACCCGGAGATTGCCGGGAGCGGGCTCGCCGAAGTCGGCGGTGTCGAAGCGCGGGTCGCCGCGGTGGGTGAGGTTCGGGCCGCCCTGCACCCGGGCGGCCTCGACCGCGCCCTCCGACGCCGGGGCCGGGTCGATCACGCGGTGCGCGGTGAGCAGCTGCTGGGCGGCGCCGCGGACCGAGTCGCCGTCGAACGGGTCGGAGTTCATGTCGCCGAGCACGACGAACCGCTCGCCGGCGCGAGCCCGCCGCGGCGGCCCTCGTCGTCGTAGAGCGCCCTGCTCTCCCGGCCCGGCTGCACGTAGAGCCGCCAGAACGCGATCTCGTCGGCGTTGCGCAGGCCGTTGCGGTCCTCGGGACCGTCGAACGTCGGCGGGGTCGGGTGGCTGGCCAGCACGTGCACGGTCCGCTTGCCGACCCGCACCGGGACGTCCCAGTGCGACTTGGACGACAGCGGCAGGATCGCCTGCTCCTCCGGCGCGTAGAAGCCGGTGGGGATGCGGGAGCGGGGAGGTCCTTCCAGAGGAAGTCCTTGAACGTCCGCACCGCGTCGGTGTCGATCGGGTAGCGGGAGAGCACGAGCATCCCGTACTGGCCGGGGAACGCCCCGAAGCCGAGCGCGTCGTCGCCGCCGGCGATCGTGCCGTTGTTGTTGAGGTCGAAGCCGCTGGGCACGCCCGTGTTGGACGGCGCGATGAACGCGTGCCGGTACTCGATCGGCCGGGCGCCGTTCTGGCCGCGCTCCAGGTAGTTGTCGCGGAAGAGGTCGACGGCGGCGGGCGCGTAGTCGAACTCGTTGATCAGCAGGACGTCCGGGCGGACCCGCTGGACGACCTCGGCGACCTCGCGGGCCTGCGGGTCGTCCGGGGTCGAGAGGTCGGCGACGAGCTCGCCCTCGACGGCCCGGTTGAGCGACGCGTTGAACGTCGCGACGCGGATCTGTTCCGGCGAGGTGGCGGCAGCGGGCCCGGCGAACAGCACGGGACCGGCCGCCGCGGCGAGCGCGACAGCGGTGATCGCGAGGGAGCGGCGCGGCATGGCATCACCCCATCAGGCGAGCATGAACGGACGGTGACGACCGCGCGCGGTCCGCGGAACAGCGGCGGGCGGGATGTGGTGGGATCACGCCGGACGCGGGAGGCAGCCATGCGGTTCGACGAGAACGCCGATCTCGACACCTCGCAGATCGACGATCTGCGGGGCGGTGGCGGTGGGGGCGGCCTCGGCGGTCGGGTCGCCATCGGCGGCGGCGGCCTCGGCATCGTCGGGCTGATCCTGTACTTCCTGCTCTCCCAGATCGGCGGCGGTGCGGGCGGGGGCGGGCTCGGCCTGCCCGGCGGCCTCACGGGCTGCCCGCCGGCCAGTCGGCCGACACCTCCACGGCGGCGTCGAGCTGCCGCACCGGCGAGCAGGCCAACACCCAGCTGGACTGCGAGGTCGTCGCCGTCGTCAACTCGCTCGACGGCTACTGGAGCGACACGTTCGCCCGCTCGGGCATCACCTACCAGCCCCCGCGCACCAACTTCTTCTCCGGCGCGGTGCGCACCGGCTGCGGCAGCGCCACGTCCGACGTCGGGCCCTTCTACTGCCCCGCCGACAACGAGGTCTACATCGACCTGACGTTCTTCCGCGAGCTGGAGACGCGCTTCGGCGCCGAGGGCGGCCCGTTCGCGCGGGCGTACGTCATCGCGCACGAGTACGGGCACCACGTCCAGACCCTGCTCGGCACGTCCGACCGGGTGCGGCCGGGCGAGACCGGCCCGCGTCCGGCTCGGTGCGGCTGGAGCTGCAGGCCGACTGCTACGCGGGCGTGTGGGCCAACCACGCCGAGTCGGTGCCGACCGCGTCCGGACGGCCGCTGATCACCGATGTCACCCGGGCCGACGTGAACGCCGCGCTCGACACCGCCCAGCGCATCGGGGACGACTTCATCCAGAGCCAGCTCGGCGGCGGCCGGGTGGACGAGAGCCAGTTCAGCCACGGCAGCTCCGCCCAGCGCGAGCGCTGGTACTCCACGGGCTACCAGACGGGCGACCCGGCCCGCTGCGACACGTTCTCCCGTGGCGTCGACCTGGGCTGAGCCACAAAGGCGCTGCTCCCGGTCCGTGGAACGCCCCCTGGGCAAGCCGGGGTCCCGCGCATAGCGTCGAGGCACCTGCGACGCAGCACGGAGGACATCCATGACCACCACGGCAGACCGCACCCCGGACACGGCGAGCGCCCTTCCCGCACCGGACGAGTTCTCGATCTTCACCGGGGAGCCCGTGCACCGCCTGCGGGACATGTTCACCGAGGTCGTGTACACGCCGGGGCCGGGCGAGGAGTTCGCCGCGGGGTCGATGTCCAACGGGCTGCGCTCGCTGGTGCCCTTCTGCCACGCCGGCGAGACCGGGTTCAGCATCGTGCGCGTCTACCTCGCTCCCGGCTACATCCTCCCGGCGCACACCCACGACGCCGACTGCCTCTACTACGTGCTGCGCGGCCTCGCGATCCTGGGCAGGCGGGAGATCGGGCCCGGCGGCGGGTTCTTCATCCCGGCCGGCAAGGCGTACGGGTACACGGCCGGCGCCGAGGGGGTGGAGGTGCTGGAGTTCCGGCACGCGACGCGCACCGACTTCCGCGAGACCGAACGCAGCCCGGCCCGCTGGCAGAAGATCCTCGACAACGCCGAGGAGCACGGCGGCTGGGTGGACGCCGACCTGCCCTACTGACGGGTCAGAGACCCAGCAGCGGCCGGCAGGCGTCGAGGCCGTCGACCTCCAGCTCCCAGTCCGGCCGCACGAACGTCTCGGGGGTGACGACGAGCCGCACCTGCTCGGCCGGCACGCCGCGGCGCGGCACCCACTCGGACCCGTTGCGGCGGTACCCGAGGCGTTCGGACACCCGCAGCGACGCGAGGTTGTCGGTGAACGCGCCCGAGCGCGCCCGCACGGCGCCGAGGTGGTCGAACGCGAAGGCCAGCACGGCCGCGCGCATCTCGGTGCCGATGCCCCGGCCCTGGTGCCGCAGGCCGATCCACGAGCCGGTCAGGACGCTCCGGACGACGGCGAAGTGCGTGCCGTGCACGCCCTGCGACCCGATCACCCGCCCGTCCAGGCGCACGAGGAGGTTGAGCGGCCAGTCGTCCGGGCCGACCGACGCCCGCTGCAGCCAGTGGAACCGCAGCGTCTCGACGCCGAGCCGGTCGGGCGGGTCGTCGGTCCACGGCACGACGAACGGCATCCGCTCCGGCGGATGGACGCCGCGGCGTGCCTCCGCCACCAGCTCCAGCAGCCCCGCGTCGTCGTCCGGGCGCAGCTCCAGGCGGGGGGTGCGCAGGACGAGGTGGCGCAGCGGCCACGGGTCGGGGTGCGTCACGCGCAGCACCCTGCCCGATCGGCCGGGCCGGGTACGAGCGAATAGCGTGGCGGGCATGCGAGCGATCACCGTGCGGGAGCCGGGCGGGCCGGACGTGCTGGAGTGGACCGAGGTCCCGGACCCCGTGCCCGGGCCCGGCGAGGTGCTCGTCGACGTGGCGGCGAGCGCGGTCAACCGCGCCGACCTGCTCCAGCGACAGGGCATGTACCCGCCGCCGGCCGGGGCCTCGCCCGTGCTCGGCCTGGAGTGCTCTGGCCGGATCGCCGCCGTCGGCGAGGGCGATGTCGCGGGCTGGCAGGTCGGTGACGAGGTGTGCGCGCTGCTGTCCGGCGGCGGCTACGCGGAGAAGGTCGCGGTGCCGGCCGTGCAGGTGCTGCCCGTCCCGGACGGCGTCACGCTGACCGAGGCGGCCGGGCTGCCGGAGGTGGCCTGCACGGTGTGGTCGAACGTGGTGCGGCTGGGCCGGCTCGCGGCCGGCGAGACGTTCCTGGTGCAGGGCGGGACGAGCGGCATCGGGACGCACGCGATCCAGGTGGCGAAGGCGCTCGGCGCGCGCGTCGCGGCCACGGCCGCCCCGGACCGGGCGGAGCGCTGCCGCGAGCTGGGCGCCGACATCGTGATCGACTACCACGACGACGTCCCGGCCGAGCTGGCGAAGGCCACCGACGGCCACGGCGCCGACGTGATCCTGGACATCCTGGGCGCGAAGGCGCTCGGCGCGAACATCGACGCGCTCGCGGCCGACGGGCGGCTCGTCATCATCGGGATGCAGACCGGCGCGAAGACCGAGATCAACCTCAGCAAGCTGCTCGTCAAGCGGGCCAGCGTGGCGGCGACGGCGCTGCGCAGCCGCCCGGTGGACGGGCCGAGCGGCAAGGCGGCGGTGGTCGCGGGCGTGCGGGAGCAGGTGTGGCCGCTCGTCGCGGACGGGCGGGTGCGGCCGGTCGTGCACGCCACGGTGCCGCTGCCGGACGCGCGGGAGGCGCACCGGATGCTCGACGCGGGCGGTGTGGTCGGCAAGCTCCTGCTGGTCCGCTAGCGGCGTCCCGGTCCGGATACGGTAGGGGCATGAGCCAGCCAACGGGGCAGCACGGCAGCGACAACGGCGACCAGCAGGTGATGGTCATCGGGCCGGACGGGCGGCCGGTGGGCATGGCGCGGGTGCCGCAGTCCGACGAGGACGACGAGCAGGGGGTGGGCTCGATGGTCGAGCAGCCCGGCAAGGTCATGCGGATCGGCACCATGATCAAGCAGCTCCTGGAGGAGGTGCGGGCCGCGCCGCTCGACGAGGCGTCGCGGGCCCGGCTCAAGGAGATCCACGAGAACTCCATCAAGGAGCTGGAGGACGGGCTCGCGCCGGAGCTCCGCGAGGAGCTGCACCGGCTGAGCCTGCCGTTCACGGACGACTCCATCCCGTCCGACGCCGAGCTGCGCATCGCACAGGCCCAGCTGGTCGGCTGGCTGGAGGGCCTCTTCCACGGCATCCAGACGGCGCTGTTCGCGCAGCAGATGGCGGCGCGGGCGCAGCTGGAGCAGATGCGCCGCGGCCTGCCGCCCGGGGCGATGCCGCAGCAGCCCGGCCCCGAGACCGGGCTCGGCCGCGGGACCGGGCAGTATCTCTGACGGCCACCCGAACGGGTGAGTTCCTGATGGCCCGTTCGCGGGGGCGGCGGCCCGCGTCCGGTGCAGCGCGCAACCGCGCTGCATATGGCCGGTTACCGCGTCTTCGCACGCCAGCACCGCTCACGACGCCCGGCGCAGCCGCCGGTACCCTCGCCTGGTGGCTCAGACGATGACCACCGGTGACGACCGGGCCGACGAGGCGACGTCCGTGCCGCCGGCCGTGGTCGACGTCGCTGGATCGCGCAGCTGGCAGCGGGCCTTCGCCGACCTCCGGGACGGCTGGCGGCAACGCCCGCTCTGGGGTTATCTGGGCTGGCAGGACATCAAGCAGCGGTACCGCCGCTCGGTGCTCGGGCCGCTCTGGATCAGCATCAGCATGGCCGTCATCGCCGTCGCGATGGGCATCCTCTACGGGGCGCTGTTCGGCGAGGACATCCGCACGTTCCTGCCGTACGTCGCCACCGGCCTGCTGATCTGGAACTTCGTCAACGGCTGCATCCTCGAGGGCAGCGAGGTCTTCATCGCCAACGAGGGGCTGATCAAGTTCCTCCCGGCGCCGCTGAGCCTGCACGTCTACCGGCTCGTCTGGCGCCAGACGCTGTTCTTCATGCACAACCTCGTGGTGTGGGCGATCCTCGTGGTGATCTTCCCGCAGCCGCTGAGCTGGACCGTGCTGCTCGCGATACCCGCGTTCGCCCTGCTCATCGTCAACGGCACGTGGATCGCGGTGCTGACCGGCATCATCGCCACCCGGTTCCGGGACATCCCGCCGATCATCGCCAGCGTCGCCAACCTGCTGTTCTTCATGACGCCGATCGTCTGGCAGTACGACCGGCTGCTGCAGAACCCGGCCGTGGCCGAGCGCGCGCGGATCGCTGAGATCAACCCCGTGATGCACTTCGTCGAGATCGTGCGCCAGCCGCTGCTCGGCACCCCGATCGTCGGGCACCACTGGATCGTCGTCGGTGCCATCACGGTGGTGGGCTGCCTCGCCGCGCTCGTCTGCCTCCGCAACTACCGCGCCCGCGTGGCGTACTGGGTCTGAGGGACGCATGGTCAGCATCGACATCGACGGGGCCGCCGTCGACTTCCCGATCTTCGACGCGAAGACGCGGTCGTGAAGAAGGCCGTGCTGGGCCGGGCCGGCGGGCGCATCGGCACCGACTCGAAGGTGCCGGTCATCGAGGCCCTGCGCGACATCTCGCTGTCGCTGCGCAAGGCGACCGGGTCGCGCTGGTCGGGCACAACGGCGCCGGCAAGTCCACGCTGCTGCGGCTCATGTCCGGCATCTACGAGCCCACCCGCGGGCGCGCGTCGGTCGTCGGCAAGGTGGCGCCGGTCTTCGACCTGGCGGTCGGGATGGACCCGGAGATCTCCGGGCTGGAGAACATCCTGATCCGCGGCCTGTTCCTGGGCATGACGCGCAAGCAGATGGAGTCGCGCGTCGACGACATCGCCGAGTTCACCGAGCTCGGCGACTACCTCTCGATGCCCCTGCGCACGTACTCCACCGGCATGCGGGTGCGGCTCGCGCTGGGCGTCGTCACGAGCATCGACCCGGAGATCCTGCTGCTCGACGAGGGCATCGGGGCCGTCGACTCCGAGTTCCTGGCGAAGGCCCGCGACCGCCTCAACGAGCTGGTCGAACGCTCGGGCATCCTCGTGTTCGCCTCCCACTCCGACGAGTTCCTCGCCGACCTGTGCGACACGGCCATCTGGATGGAGCACGGCACCATCCGCGAGCACGGCCCCTGCGCGAGGTGCTCCACCACTACAAGGGACGTGACGTGCTGGCCGAGATCGACGCCCGGTGACCCCGACGCCGCTGACGCCCGGATCGGTCGTTGCGGTGGTGGTCACCCGCCACCGCACCGAGCAGCTCGTCGACTCCCTGAGTGCGCTCGCCAAGCAGACACACCCGATCGCCCACCTCGTCGTCGTCGACAACGGGCCGGACCAGTCGGCCCGGGACGTCGTCGAGGCGTGCGGGCTCCCGGCCACCTGGGTGCCGTCGTGGCGCAACCTCGGCGGCGCCGGCGGGTTCGCGCTCGGGATGCTGCAGGCGCTCGCGATGGGCGCCGACTGGATCTGGCTGGGCGACGACGACGGCTACCCCGGCGACGAGACCACGCTCGCCACGCTCATGGAGGTGGCGCAGCGCCGCGGGCTCGCGGCCGTCTCCCCCACGGTGGCCGACAAGGACCACCCCGACCGGCTCGCGTTCCCGCTGCGACGCGGGCTCACCTGGCACAAGTCCCGCGAGGAGCTGGCCGCCGACGTCGAGCACGGCGCCGACGAGGAGCTGCTGCCCGGCATCGCCGCGCTGTTCAACGGCGCGCTCTTCCGCGCGTCCACGCTGGAGGCGGTCGGCGTGCCGGACCTGCGGCTCTTCGTCCGGGGGGACGAGGTGGAGGTGCACCGGCGGCTGGTGCGCTCGGGGCTGCCGTTCGGCACGTCGCTGCGCGCGACCTACCTGCACCCGGCCGGCGGCGCCGACGACAAGCCGATGCTCGGCGGGCGGCTGCACGCCCGCGACCCCGACGACCCGGTGAAGCGCTTCTACACCTACCGCAACCGCGGCTACCTGACCGCGCAGCCGGGGATGCGCAAGCTCGGGGCGCTGGAGGTGCCGCGGTTCGCCTGGTACTTCCTGATGACCAAGCGCAGCCCGCGCGAGTTCGTGCAGTGGCTCAAGCTGGTGCGGCAGGGGCGAGCAGAGCGGTTCCACCGCCCGTGAACACAGCGGTTCAACCGGCCCTGAGCAGCGGCGTCAGCTGCGGAAGACCACCAGGCGGAGCATCACGAAGTTGATGATCGTGGCGGTGCCCTGCGCGATGACCCAGGCGATGCTCACGCGCAGCGGTATCTCCGGCAGCACCACGAGCATGAGCGCGTTCATCCCGATGTTGATCGCGAACGTGGTGCCGTAGAGCAGCAGGAAGCCCGCGAACCGGGCCGAGCCGCCCTTCGACTCGCCGAACGTGAACCGCCGGTTGAGCAGGTAGGCGGTGGTGGTGCCGAGGATGAAGCTGATGCCCTTGGCGACGTGCACGTAGGTGCCGAGCGAGAGCAGGGCGTGGTAGACGCCGAAGTCGACGAGCGCGGAGAGCACCCCGACCGCGACGAACCGGCTCAGCTGGGCCACCAGGCCGAGCTGGGCCGGGGCGGACGGCTGGGTCGCGGTCATGCGGCCAAGGGTAGCCACCCGGCAGGATGGCCATGATGACCACCACCGCTGGGACGGGCGTGCGTGCGCTCGCCGACGACTTCGTCAGCCGACTCACCGACATCGACCCGCGGGTCGCGACCTCCCTCGGCACCCACCCCGGTGACGACCGGGTGCCCGATCTCTCCCCCGACGGCCAGCAGGCGTTCGACGACCTCGCCCGGTCGACGCTCGACGCGCTGCCGGCCGCGGACGTGGCGGACGAGGACGACCGCCGCTGCGCGCGGCTGCTGCGGGAGCGGCTGGAGGCGCACCTCGCCGAGAGCGCGGCGGGCGAGCACCTGCGTCGGATGCGGAACATCTTCGGCCCGCCGGCCAGCGTGCGGCAGCTCTTCCAGATGATGCCGACGGCCACCGCGGACGACTGGGCCGTGGTCGCGCGGCGGATGGCGAAGGTCCCGGAGTCGTTCGCCGGCTACACGGCCTCGCTCACCGAGGGCGCCAGCCGCGGGCTCCTCGCGGCGCCGCGGCAGGTCGAGACGGTGGCCGGCCAGCTCGGCGAGTGGCTGGCGGGCGACCGCGGCTCCTGGTTCCACACCTTCGTCGCGGCGGCACCGGCCGACGCCCCGGCCGCGCTGCGCGCGGACCTCACGGCCGCCGCCGACGCCGCGGCCGGCGCGACCGCACGGCTGCGCGACCACCTCGCCACCGTCTACCTCCCGGCCGCCGAGGGCACGCCGGACGCGTCGGCGCCGAGCGGTACCGGATCGGCGCGCGCCTGAGCACCGGGTCCGACCTGGACCTCGCCGAGGCGTACGCCTGGGGCTGGGACGAGTTCCGCCGGCTCGACGCGGACCTGCGCCGCGAGGCCGACCTCGTGCTGCCCGGTGCCGGCCCCGTCCCGGCCATGCGTCACCTCGACGAGAAGGGCGCGGCGGTCGAGGGCGTCGAGGAGGTGCGGGCCTGGCTGCAGGACATGATGGACACCGCGATGGCCGCCCTCGACGGCACGCACTTCGACATCGCCCCGCCGGTGCGCACGGTCGAGGCCATGATCGCCCCGCCGGGCAGCGCGGCCGCGCCGTACTACACCCGCCCGTCGCTGGACTTCTCCCGGCCGGGCCGCACCTGGCTGCCGACGCTCGGCGAGACCCGGTTCCCGCTGTGGGGGCTGGTCAGCACCTGGTACCACGAGGGCGTCCCCGGCCACCACCTGCAGCTGGCGCAGTGGGCGCACCTGTCCGACCGGCTCTCGGTGTTCCAGACGTCGGTCGGGTCGGTCTCGGGCAACCTCGAGGGCTGGGCGCTCTACGCGGAGCGGCTCATGGACGAGCTCGGCTTCTTGACGTTGCCGGGCGCGCGGATCGGCTACCTCGACGCCCAGCAGATGCGCGCGATCAGGGTGGTCATCGACATCGGCATGCACCTGGGCCTGCGCGTTCCCGCCGACTCGCCGCTGCACGCCGGGGCGGTCTGGACGCCGAGGTGGCGCAGGAGTTCTTCGGCGCGCACTCGGGACGGTCGGCGGCGTTCGTCGCGAGCGAGATCGTGCGGTACCTGGGCTGGCCCGGGCAGGCGATCAGCTACAAGCTCGGCGAACGCGCGTGGCTGGCCGGCCGCGACGCGGCGAAGGCGGCCCGCGGCCCGGACTTCGACCTCAAGGCGTGGCACGCCGCGGCCCTGTCACAAGGCGCCTGGGCCTGGACGACCTGACGGACGAGCTGTCCCGCCTCTGACCGGACAAGCCCTCGCAGCCCGTGGCGCCTCCTCGCAGCCCGTCGACGGGCTGCGACGGGTACCGGCGGGCTGCGACGTCGGGCTCTCGGCTCAGAAGAAGTGGCCGGCGATCTTGTAGCGGCGGCGCACCGTCACCGAGCCCATGCCGGCCCGGCCGTGCACCACGAAGTGCGGCACCCCGGGCCGCTGCACGGACGGGAGGCTGCTCTTGACCGTGCCCATGCTCGCGACGACCCCGTCGACGTTGGCCGTGGCGTCGTCGGGCACGAGCAGCTTCGCCGAGCCGGCGCCGAGGTCGACCTCGACGTCGACCACCGGGTACGGGATCACGGTGTCGCAGAAGTCGAGCACCACCGAGCCCATGGCGCTCTGCACCCGCAGCCGCGGCGGCACGTCCCACGCGCCGCTGCGCTTGATCGTGGACATGCCCGCGCGCAGCACGACCGGCGGCGCGTCGGCGGGGATCACGGGCGGAGCCACCGCCGCGGCGGGCAGGACGGCCTCGGCGCCGGGGAGGTCGGCCAGCGGCGGGCGCAGGTCGGCCTCGTACTTCGCCGCGTAGACGACCGCCAGGCGCTCCTCCAGCTCACCGAGCGTGATCCGGCCCTCGGCGAGCGCCGTGTTGAGGCGTTCGGCGGCGCGTTCGCGGTCGGCGTTGGAGATCCGGATGCCGCGGGGCTCCGCATGCGACGGCTGCTCGCTCACCTGGATCAGCTTAGGGCGTCGCAGGGCGGTGACGGCCGTCACTTCGTGGTCACAACCCGTCGCGAGCCCGTTCCCCCGGTGGGCGTAGCCTGTCGCCCGATGTCAAGCACGGCGAGCTTGCGCGGTTGGGGACGGACCGCGCCCACCACTGCCACAGTGCTGGCCCCCAGGTCCCCCGAGGACGTGTCCGCCGCGGTCTCGGCAGCCGGCCCGCGCGGGATCATCGCCCGCGGCCTCGGCCGTTCCTACGGAGACCCCGCGCAGAACGCGGGCGGCACGGTCCTGGACATGACAGGGCTGGCCACGATCCACTCGATCGACCCCGACACGGGGTTGGCCGACCTCGACGCCGGCGTCAGCCTCGACACCCTGATGCGCGCCGCGCTGCCGTACGGGCTGTGGGTGCCCGTGCTGCCCGGCACCCGCCAGGTGACGATCGGCGGCGCGATCGGCAGCGACATCCACGGCAAGAACCACCACACCAAGGGCAGCTTCGGCAACCACGTCCGTTCGCTCGACCTGGTGACGGCCGACGGGTCGCTGCGCAGGCTCACCCCGGACGGCCCGGACCTCCGAGCTGTTCTGGGCCACGGTCGGCGGCATGGGGCTGACGGGTGTGATCGTGCGGGCCACGGTGGCGCTGCACCGCACCGAGTCGGCGTACTTCGTGGTCGACACCGACCGCACCGCCGACCTCGACGAGCTGATGGTGCTGCTCACCGACGGCTCCGACGACACCTACGGCTACTCGGCCGCCTGGTTCGACACGACCACCACGGGCGCCCAGCTCGGCCGCGCGGTGCTCACCCGCGGCTCGCTCGCCACCGTGGACCAGCTGCCGGAGAAGCTGCGTGCCGACCCGCTCAAGTTCGACGCGCCGCAGCTGCTGAGCTTCCCGGACGTCTTCCCGAACGGGCTGGCCAACCGGTTCACGCTGCGCGCGTTCAGCGAGCTGTGGTGGCGCAAGGCGCCGAGCGCCAGCGCGGCGCCGTCCAGAACATCACGGCCTTCTACCAGGTGCTCGACCTGTTCGGGGACTGGAACCGGGTCTACGGCTCGCGCGGGTTCCTGCAGTACCAGTTCGTCGTGCCGTTCGGTGAGGAGCCGACGTTCCGGCGGGTCCTGGAGAAGATCGCGCACTCGCCGCACGCGTCCGGCCTCAACGTGCTCAAGCGCTTCGGCGAGGGCAACGCGGCGCCGCTGTCGTTCCCGCAGCCCGGCTGGACGATCACCGTGGACTTCCCCATCGCCCGCGGGCTGCACCGGTTCTGCAGCGAGCTGGACGAGCTGGTGCTCGGCGCCGGCGGGCGGCTGTACCTCGCGAAGGAGTCGCGGGCGAGCGGCGAGACGATCCGGCGGGGCTACCCGCGGTTCGACGAGTGGCGCAAGGTGCGCGACACCGCCGACCCCGAGGGCGTCTTCACCTCCGACATGGCCAGAAGGCTGGAGCTGACGAAATGATCGACACCTGGAGCTCGGCGACATGATCGACGCTGTCGGCAACCCGCAGAGCGTGCTGGTGCTGGGCGGCACGTCCGAGATCGGCCTCGCGGTCGTCGAGGCGTTCGCGTCCGACCGGCCGCTGCGGGCCGTGCTGGCCGCCCGCCCGTCCGAGCGGCTGGACGCGGCCAAGGCCCGGCTGGAGAAGCTCGGGTGCGCCGTCGAGACCCTCGCGTTCGACGCCAGCGAGCTGTCCACGCATGCCGACGTCGTGCGCAAGGCGTTCGCGGGCGGCGACATCGACGTGGCGGTCGTCGCGTTCGGGCTGCTCGGCGACAACGAGAAG